>NZ_QZVS01000072.1 GCF_003602235.1 Cryobacterium melibiosiphilum | reverse complement strand
CCCGGCGCGCGGACGCCGGGCGGCGCGGCTGGCCGTCGCGGGGCTGGCTCACGCGCGGCTGGCGCTGCCGGCCACCCTGGTCAGCGCTCATGACGCCATCACCTCGGAGACCGAAATTCCGCGCCACCAGTCTGCTGCTGTCATAACCGTCTTTCCGGCGGGTTGCACCGAGAGAAGCTCAAGCGGCTCCGATCCCGTGCCAACCAGCACTTTCTTGTCTCGCTCGCAGATCATGCCTGCGGGCAGGGCCGCCGTGTCATAAACGGGAGCGACCTCGTGAAGCTTAAACCGTGCACCGTCGACGGTGGTAAACGCGCCGGGCTCCGGCGTGACGCCGCGCACGCGGTTGTAGACGACGTCGGCCGGCTGGGTCCAGTCCACCCGGGCGTCGTCGATCGTCAGTTTCGGGGCGAGGGTGACCTCGCCGGCCTGCTCGACGGACTCCGCGGTGCCGTCGGCCAGCGCCGCGACGACGCGCACGAGCAGCTCCGCGCCGCTCACACTGAGGCTCTCGAGAAGCTGCCCCGAGGTTGTGTGCGCACCGATCGGCTCGCGGGTCTGCCCGAAGACCGCGCCGGCGTCGAGTTCACGCACGAGCTGGAACACCGCAGCGCCCGACAGCTCATCGCCGGCGATCACCGCGCGCTGCACCGGGCTGGCGCCGCGCCAGCGCGGAAGCAGCGAGAAATGCAGGTTGATCCAGCCGAGACGCGGCACCGACAAGAGCGGCTCACGCACGATACCGCCGTACGCGACGATCACGCCGAGGTCGGGCCGCAGGGCGGCGATCTGCTCCGTCGCGGCGTCGTCGAGGCGGTTGGTCTTGAGTACCGGGAATCCGAGCGACTCCGCTGCGGCGGCGACCGGGGACGGCGTGAGAGTGCGTTTGCGACCGAGGGGGGCATCCGCTCGGGTGATCACGGTGGCAATCGAGTGGTCGGTCGCGGCGAGGGCGAGCAGGCTGGGCACGGCCACCGCGGGGGTTCCGGCAAAGATCAGTTTCATGTGCAGCCTTTACACGAGCTGGAATCAGAGCAGCTCGGGATCGTCGAATCGAACCTTAAGTGTAGGCGTCGGCACGAACGAGCCCGACTTCGGTCGCCGTCTGCGGGCCGCATTGCGCACGACGGATGCCTTCAGGCTGTGCGCGACGCCGGCGCCGCTCGCGTAGCCGAAGCGCACCACGGCCCGCACCTGGTTCTGCTCGTTCTCGGCCGGGACCGGTCCGAGCACGTCGAGGCCGGGCAGCGCCCCCGCGTTGACCTGGCCGGTGAGGTCGGCGAGGGCCGCCGCCACATCGTTTGGGGTGCCGGTGACCGAGGCGACCCGCACGGCCGGCGGAAACCGCAGCTGACGCCGGTCGCTCAGCTCGCTCGCGGCGAAGACCTCGGGCTGCCAGGCGTTCAACGCGCTCGCGAGGGCGCCACCGACGCCGGCGAGCAGCACGGATGCGCCGGGCGCGGCCAGCGCCGCCGCGTTCGACCACCAGCGCAGGCAGTCCTCCCCCACCCGCAGGGATTCGCGGGCGAGCATCCGCTCCCCGTCGAGCAGCAGGATGGCCCGGTAGCCGCCGGTCGGGATCGGTTCGGCGCCGCGGGTCGCGATCACGAGGGCCGGTTCGGGGCCGAGCTCCTGAATGGTGTGGTCGCCGTCGGCGACGATCACGCGGGCGCCCGGGAACGCCCGCCCGAGCTCCTCGGCCGTGCGTCCCGTGCCCATCGACGTCACCCGCAGGTTCGTGGCTTCGCAGTGCACGCAGGCCCAGCCGGCGGCGAGGGCGCCGCACCAGCGGCAGGCCGGCACCGCGCTGCGGGAGGCGAGGCCGAGCGGGCCCTGACAGGTGGTGCAGCGGGCGGCCTTCTTGCAACTCTGGCAGGCGAGCATCGGCGCGTATCCGGGGCTCGCGACCTGCACGAGCACGGGCCCCTGCGCAAGCGCTGCTCGCGCCGCCTGCCACGCCGCCGACGGGATGCGGGCGGCCCGGGCCTGCGGGTCGGGCTCACTCTGAAAATCGGTGGGAATCACCCGCGGATGCCGGTTCTTCGCCGGGTGCACCGCCGCGAGCCAGCCGATCTCGACGAGGCGTTCGGCTTCGACGCTGCGGGAGTGGCTGAGCAGCACGAGGGCGCAGTCGGCCTGTTCGCGGCGCACCAGGGCGGCATCGCGCGCGTGCACGTAGGGGCTGAGCGGTTCGGAGTAGAGCGGATCGCCGTCGTCCCAGAGGGCGATCAGGCCGAGGCGGAATGCCGGCGCGTAGACGGCCGAGCGGTTGCCGATGATGATGCGCGGCCGGTCGTCGAGCAGTCCGAGAAACGCCTTGTAGCGCGCAGGGTTCGCCTGCCGGGCATCCACCCGAGTGACGCCGGAGTCGGCGACGAGCGTCGGCGCGAGGTCGTCGAGCGCGGCCTGCAGTTGGTCCTGGTCGCGAAAGTCCGGCACGCAGAGAATCGCGCTATGCCCGGTGCCGAGGGTCGCCAGTCCCAGTTCGGCGAGGGTCACGGCCCAGCGGCCCACCGTGCGACCGCTGGCGAGGGTGATGACCTCTGGGATCGCGGCGACCGCGAGCCGTTCCCGGTTCATTACGCCGGTGTCGAGCCGCCCGGTGGGGTACCCGGAGAAAAACGGTGCGACCAGCGCGCGGGCGGGCTCGGCGAGTACGTCCGCGGCCGCCGGCACCGCGGCATCCGTCTGCTGAGCCTCGGCCGAGGCGGCCCGCGCGGCCAGCCAGGCCTTCTCCACCCGCACCGCACGCGGCGGCACGCCCAGACGAATAACGTCACTCGCGTTCCCGGCGGCCCGGTCGGCCACGCTGCGGGCCAGCCGGTACACCTCGGGGCGCAGCACCGCCGCGGTCGAGACGACACCGTCGAGCGGGCTGAGCGCGCCGAGGAACGGTGCCTCGGGGGCGGCCAGTGCCGACGTGGTCGCCGACCGCGCCGCGGCCTGGGCCTCGGCGGCCACCACGGCCCGGTCGAACACCTCGATGACGTAGCCGTCGACGATGCGTCCGCCGGAGCGGAACGGCACTCGCACCCGCACCCCCGGTGTCACAAGGTCGACCATCTCAGCGGGAATGCCATAGTCGAAGAGGTGGTCGAGCTGGGGCAGCGGAGAATCGATGAGCACCCGTGCAACGAGCCCGGTGTGCGGCACGACGCCCTACAGCTTGGCGGCGCTACGCAGGTCGTCGACCCGGTCGAGGCGCTCCCAGGTGAAGTCGGGCAGCTCGCGCCCGAAGTGGCCGTAGGTCGCGGTCTGCGCGTAGATCGGGCGGAGCAGGTCGAGATCATGGATGATCGCGGCCGGCCGCAGGTCGAAGACCTCCCGGATCGCGGCGGTGATGACATGGTCGGGCAAGGTGCCGGTGCCAAAGGTCTCCACGTAGAGGCCGACCGGGGCAGCCTTGCCGATCGCGTAGGCGACCTGGATTTCGAGCCGTTCGGCGAGCCCGGCGGCGACGGCGTTCTTGGCGACCCAGCGCATGGCGTAGGCGGCCGAGCGGTCGACTTTCGACGGGTCCTTGCCGCTGAAGGCGCCGCCGCCGTGCCGGCTGGATCCGCCGTAGGTGTCGATGATGATCTTGCGGCCGGTCAGGCCGGCGTCGCCCTGCGGGCCACCGATCTCGAACCGGCCTGTCGGGTTGATCAGGGTGTTCAGCTTTGACGAATCGAGGTCGACGCGGGCGAGCACCGGGCGAATGACGAGCTCTTCGACCTCGGCGCGCAGCCGGGCCGTCGTGACGGATGGCGCGTGCTGGGTGGACAGCACGACGGTTTCGACGGTGCGCGGCACGATGCCGTCGTAGCCGATGGTGACCTGGGTTTTACCGTCGGGGCGCAGGTAGTCCAGTTCGCCGCTCTTGCGCACGGCGGCGAGCTGCTCGGCGAGGCGGTGCGCGATCCAGATCGGGATCGGCATCAGCTCGGGGGTCTCCCGGGTCGCGTAGCCGAACATGATGCCCTGGTCGCCGGCGCCCTGACGGTCGAAGACGTCGTCGCTGGATTGCTCGCGGCTCTCGAAGGCGTCGTCGACGCCCTGCGCGATGTCGGGTGACTGGCCACCGATGGAGATCTCGACGCCGCAGGAGCGGCCATCGAACCAGACGTCGGAGGAGTCGTAGCCGATGTCGGTGATGCACTTGCGCACGATCGACGGGATCTCCACGTAGCCCTCGGTCGAGACCTCTCCGGCGACGTGCACGAGGCCCGTGGTGACGAGGGTCTCCACGGCGACCCGGCTGTGCGGGTCCTCCGTGAGGAGTGCGTCAAGGATGCTGTCCGAGATCTGGTCGCAGATCTTATCGGGGTGACCCTCGGTGACTGATTCGGAAGTGAAGAGGCGAAGCTCGCTCATCTGGCCCGTCTGCGCTGAACTATTAGCAAATTCGGCGGCTGTAGAAAAAAGGTGGACTGCCTCGGCCTAGCAGTGACGACAGCTAGGAACCGAGTGCGTCAAGAATAGAAGTGGCCACCGACATTTTCGTTCCGGAGGCCTCTGTCACTATAGCTCCGGAGCGATCGAGCACCGTGATCGCACTACCGTCTGTGGCGAAGCCCTCGGACCAGCCGACCCGGTTCACGACCAGGAAATCGCAGCCCTTACGGGCGAGCTTGGTGCGGGCGAGCGCGAGCAGCGCGTCGGGGTCGCTTTCAGTCTCGGCTGCAAAGCCGACGATGACCTGTCCCGGGCGCCGGGCGGCGGTCAGGCCGGCCAGGATGTCGGGGTTTTTAACGAGTTCGAGGGTCAGCGTGTCGCCGACCTCATCCTTCTTGATCTTTCCCTGCTGCACCTCTCGCGGCCGGTAATCGGCCACGGCGGCAGCCATGATCACGACGTCGGCCGTATCGGCGAGCACGCGCAGGCGCTCGTGCATCTCGAGCGCGGTACTGACGCTGACGAGGGTGACACCGCCCGGCGGGCTCACTTCGAGGTGCGCGGCGACGAGGGTGACGGATGCCCCGCGCGCTACGGCCGCTTCGGCCAGCGCGACGCCCTGCTTGCCGCTGGAACGGTTTCCGAGAAAGCGCACCGGGTCGAGGGGCTCCCGGGTTCCGCCGGCACTGATCAGAACGTGTTTTCCGGACAGATCCTGCCGGGTCGACGTCGCATCCAGCACGGCATAGACCGCGGCGACAATGGTCTCGGGCTCTTCGAGGCGGCCGGCGCCGACATCCGTTCCGGTGAGCTGACCGATTGCCGGCCCGACAAAGGTGACGCCGCGTGCTCGCAGGGTCGCCACGTTGGCGACGGTCGCGGGATTGTTCCACATCTCGGTGTGCATCGCCGGCGCCACGATGAGCGGGGCGGTGCTGGCGAGGATCGTGTTGCCGAGCAGGTCGTCGGCAAGGCCTGCCGTGATCTTCGCGAGGGTGTTCGCGGTCGCGGGAACGATGACGATGACGTCGGCGGACTGTCCGATCGACACGTGCCGCACCGCGGCGACACCCTCGTAGAGGTCAGTGTGCACGGGGTTTCGGCTGATGGCTTCGAGGGTCGGTTTGCCGATGAACCGCAGGGCGGCCTCGGTTGCGATGACGTGCACGTCATCGCCGTGCAACACACAAGCGCGCACGACACTGACGGCCTTATACGCTGCGATCCCACCGGTAATACCGACGACAATCGTGCGGGCTGTCACCATCGTGCGCGCTGGTGCCGTGTCCTGACGGATGACGAGAGTTACGGCTCGACGATCGGGCGTGAGGTGAGCTTGTCCTCGTTGATCTCGCGCAGGGCGACGGAGAGGGGCTTGTCGTCGACGGTCGAGTCGACGAGCGGTCCGACGTTGTCGAACAGGCTGCCTTCGTGCAGGTCGGCGTAGTAATCGTTGATCTGACGCGCGCGCTTCGACGCGAAGATCACGAGGGCGTACTTCGAGTCGACCTTGGAGAGCAGGTCGTCGATGGGCGGATCAATGATGCCGGTGAGCTTGGTGGTCATACTGACGCACTCCTTTAGAGTTTTAGAACACAATCAACGAACAAAAGCTTGCAAGCGGGCGCTATGAAGTGGTCGCCTCGCGAATCTGCATCAAGTCTACGACCTCGCGGGCCGCTTCTCCCACATCGTGGTTCACAACGCGGTAGTCGAACTCGCCCTGGGCGGCCAATTCGAGCTTCGCGGTCTGCAGCCGGCGGGCCTGTTCGGCGGAATCCTCGGTGCCGCGGCCGATCAGGCGACGCACGAGTTCGTCCCAGGTGGGCGGCAGCAGAAACACCAGGCGAGCCTCGGGCATGGCGCGGCGCACGGCGCGGGCACCCTGCAGGTCGATCTCGAGCAGCACGCTGTTTCCCGCGGCGATGGCCGCATCAACCGGGCCGCGCGGGGTTCCGTAACGGTACGCGTTGTGCACGGTGGCGTACTCGAGCAGTTCGTTCGCTTCGATCATCTGGTCGAACTGCTCGTCGGTGACGAAGAAGTAGCTGACGCCCTCGACCTCGCCGGGGCGGGGCGTGCGCGTCGTCGCCGAGACCGACAGGTGCACGTTGGGGTAGTTCTCGCGAATATAGGCGGCGACGGTTCCCTTGCCGACGGCGGTCGGGCCGGCGAGCACGACGAGGCGGGAATCGGGTGAACCGTGCCGCAGCGAGGGCCGCTCGCTGAGAAAGTCACGCAGCCGGTCGCGCTGATGGGTGCCGAGACCGCCGAGGCGCTTCGAGGGAGAAATTTCAAGCCGGTGCATAATGCGCTGCATTTTCGTGACGCCGATCGCGGGAATACTGATGAGAAGTTCGGTGACGCGCAGGCGCCCCTCGACGCCGGTGGGGTCGCCGAGCGCGGCGGACAGCACGTCGAGTGCGGTGCGCTCTCCCCCGGCGATCTGTGCCTTCACGGCGGCTCGGGCGCGCCGGGCGGCGACGGCGGCGCGGGAGGCCGCGACCCGGTCAACCTCCGGTGGTGTGGGGCGATTCCTTGAAGAAACTTCAGCCACGGATTGCTCCTACCTCGGCGACTCGACGAACGATCGACTCGGCCAGCCGAGCGGGGCCGGCCGCAAGCACACTTCGCGATTCACTCACGATAACGCTCTTCGAGTATCCCCCATATAGCCCGACCAGGTTGGAAATATTTCCGCCCTGGTGACCGAAGCCCGGCGCGAGCACCGGGGTCAGGCCGCGGGACGCGACATCCGTCGTATCGATGCCGAAGTCGTGCAGGTCGAGCGTGGCGCCGAGCACCACACCGATCGATCCGATCTGTGAACGGTTCGAAGCGGATGCCGCCGCGCGCGCATTGCGCTCGGCCACCTGTTCCAGAATGGTGCGGGCCACGGACTTCCCGGCGTGCGGGCCGCCCGCGACGATCGCCTGCTGGATCTCGGCGGCCTCCGGGTTGGAGGTCGCCGCGAGCACGAAGAGGCCCTTGCCGCGCGCGGCGGCGAGGTCGATGAGGCCGTCGAGCGAGCCGAGGCCCATGTAGGCGCTGACCGTGATGGCATCCACCTCGAGCGGTGAACCCGCACCGAGCCAGCCGGCGCCGTAGGCGTCGACGCTCGTGCCGAGGTCGCCGCGCTTCACATCGGCGATGACCAGCAGCCCGGCATCGCGGGCGTCCTGCAGTACCCGTTCGAGGGCGACGTAGCCCTGCGAGCCGAAACGCTCGTAGAAGGCGACCTGCGGTTTGATGATGCCAACCGAACCGGCCGCGGCCGCGACGACCGTGCGGCCGAAGGACTCGGCCCCGGCCGCCGTGTCGGGCAGGTCCCAGTCAGCCAGGAGAAACGCGTGCGGGTCGATGCCCACGCAGAGGCGTCCCTGCTCGGCGAACACGCGGGCGAGGCGATCCCCGAAGGGTGACGCCGCGGCATCCGTCGTCGTGTGCGACGCCGCAGCCTGGCTCATCACAGGAGGGCCGTCCGGGCGGTGGCGTACTCCTGCAGGCTGGTCACCTCGAAGCCGTCGCGAATGGCGTCGATCGAGGCGACGGCCGCGCTGAGCTCGGCGATCGTCGTGAAGAGCGGCAGGTCGCCGGCGACGGCGGCCGCGCGGATCTCGTAGCCGTCGGCCCGGGCCGTGCGGCCGCCGGGGGTGTTGATCACGATCTGGATCTCTTCGCGGCGAATCAGCTCGACGATCGACACGTCGTCCTCGTCGGCCTTGTCGCTGAATTTCGTGACGACGCGAGCCCGGATGCCGTTGCGCTGCAGGATTTCGGCGGTTCCGATGGTCGCGGCGATCTCGTAGCCGAGCTGCTGCAGGCGCAGCATAGGCAGGATGATCGCACGCTTGTCCCGGTCGGAGACCGACACGAAGACCGTGCCGGAGAGCGGGATTCCGCCGTACGCGGCGAGCTGGCTCTTCGCGAAGGCGCGGGGGAAGTCGCGGTCGATGCCCATGACCTCGCCGGTGGAGCGCATCTCCGGGCCGAGAACGGAGTCGACGACGAGTCCCTCGGGGGTGCGGAACCGGTTGAAGGGCAAGACGGCCTCCTTGACGGCGACGGGGGCCTCCATCGGCACGCGCGAGCCGTCGATCTCGGGCAGTTTGCCTTCGGCTTTCAGTTCCTTGATGGTCTTGCCGACCATGATCAGCGCCGCGGCCTTGGCGAGGGTGATGCCGAGTGCCTTCGCGACGAAGGGCACCGTGCGGCTGGCCCGCGGGTTCGCCTCGAGCACGTAGAGCACTCCGGCGCCGATCGCGAACTGCACGTTGAGCAGGCCCTTGACGCCGATGCCGCGAGCGATGCCGAGGGTGGCCTCGCGTACGCGGTCGATTTCGGCCCGTCCCAGGGTGACGGGCGGCAGGGTGCAGCTCGAGTCGCCGGAGTGGATGCCCGCCTCCTCGATGTGCTCCATGACGCCGCCGATGTAGAGGTCGGTGCCGTCGAAGATCGCGTCGACGTCGATCTCGATCGCGTCGTCGAGAAAACGGTCGACGAGCAGCGGATGCGACGGGCCGATGATGCCCTGCCCCTTCATGCGGGTGAAGTAATCCGCGAGTGATGGTGAGTCGTAGATGATCTCCATGCCGCGGCCGCCGAGCACGTAGCTCGGGCGCACGAGCACGGGGTAGCCGATCTCCTCCGCCGCGACGACGGCGCCGGCGTAGTCGGTGGCGACACCGTTGCGGGGGGCGAGCAGGCCGGCGGCGTCGAGGATGTCGGAGAACAGTCCGCGCTCTTCGGCGAGGTCGATCGCATCGGGCGTGGTCCCGAGGATCGGGATGCCGGCCGCCTCGAGGCCGCGGGCGAGACCCAGGGCGGTCTGGCCGCCGAGCTGCACGACGACGCCGACGAGTTCGCCGCTCTGGCTCTCGGCGTGGATGACCTCGAGCACGTCCTCCAGGGTGAGCGGCTCGAAGTAGAGCCGGTCGCTCGTGTCGTAGTCGGTGGAGACCGTCTCGGGGTTGCAGTTGATCATGATCGTCTCGTAGCCGGCCTCGGAGAGGGCGAAGGAGGCGTGCACGCAGGAGTAGTCGAACTCGACGCCCTGGCCGATGCGGTTCGGGCCGGAGCCCAGGATGACGACCTTACGGCGGTCGCTCGGCACGACCTCGGTCTCCTGGTCGTAGCTGGAGTAGTGGTACGGCGTGAGGGCCGGGAACTCCCCCGCACAGGTGTCGACGGTCTTGAAGACCGGGCGGAGGCCGAGAATGTGACGCACGGCGCGGACATCCGCTTCGCCGAAGCCGCGCAGCTCACCGATCTGGGCGTCGGAGAAGCCGTGGTCCTTGGCGTGACGGAGGATATCGATGTCGAGGCGTTCGGCCGCGGCGACCGCGGCGGCGACCTCGTTGATCAGCACGATCTGGTCGAGGAACCACGGGTCGATCTTGGTCGCCTCGAAGAGCTGCTCGATGGTGGCGCCCTTGCGGAAGGCCTGCTGCACCGTGACGATGCGGCCGTCGGTCGGGATCTCGCACTCGATCAGCAGCTCGTCGAGGGTACGGGTCTCGGCGCCCCAGTGGAAGGACGAGCCGCGCTTTTCGAGCGAGCGCAGCGCCTTCTGCAGCGCGGAGGCGTAGTTGCGGCCGATCGCCATCGCCTCACCGACCGACTTCATGGTCGTGGTGAGGCGCGGGTCGGCGGCCGGGAACTTCTCGAACGCGAACCGCGGCACCTTGACGACGACGTAGTCGAGGGTCGGCTCGAAGCTTGCCGGGGTGACGCCGGTGATGTCGTTGGGGATCTCGTCGAGGCGGTAACCGATGGCGAGCTTCGCGGCGATCTTCGCGATCGGAAAGCCGGTGGCCTTGCTCGCAAGGGCGGAGGAGCGGGACACCCGCGGGTTCATCTCGATCACGATGATGCGGCCGTCGGCGGGGTTGATGGCGAACTGGATGTTGCAGCCGCCGGTGTCGACGCCGACGGCGCGGATGATGTCGATCGAGATGTCACGCAGGTGCTGGAACTCACGGTCGGTCAGGGTCAGGGCGGGGGCGACGGTGATCGAGTCGCCGGTGTGCACGCCGACCGGGTCGACGTTCTCGATCGAGCAGACCACGACGGTGTTGTCGGCGCGGTCGCGCATCATTTCGAGCTCGAACTCCTTCCAGCCCAGGATCGACTCTTCGAGCAGCACCTCGGTGGTCGGGCTGTGGTGCAGTCCGTCGCCGACGATGCGGCGCAGTTCGACCTCGGTGTAGGCGAAGCCGGAGCCGAGGCCGCCCATCGTGAACGAGGGGCGCACGACGAGCGGGTAGCCGAGGTCGTCGGCGAAGCCCACGGCCTCCTCCACGGTGCGGGCGATGTGTGACCGGGCCACATCGGCGCCGGCGTCGAGCACGAGCTGCTTGAAGATCTGGCGGTCTTCACCCTTGTTGATGGCGTCGAAGCTCGCGCCGATCAGTTCCACGTCGTATTTTTCCAGGATGCCGCGCTCGTGCAGCGCGATGGCCGCGTTCAGCGCCGTCTGGCCGCCGAGGGTCGGCAAAATAGCGTCGGGGCGTTCCTTGGCGATGATGGTCTCGAGGATTTCGGGGGTGATCGGCTCGATGTACGTCGCATCCGCGAAGTCGGGGTCGGTCATGATCGTCGCCGGGTTGGAGTTGACGAGGATGACGCGCACGCCCTCTTCGCGCAGCACGCGGCAGGCCTGGGTGCCGGAGTAGTCGAACTCGCAGGCCTGGCCGATCACGATCGGGCCGCTGCCGATGACAAGGACGCTGTTGATATCGTCGCGCTTGGGCATTATTTGGTCTCTCCTGCTGCAGCGGCGGCTGCGTCGGCGTTGGCTTGGTTGCGGGCAACCACCACGTCCCGGAATCGGTCAAAAAGGTAGTTGGCATCGTGCGGGCCGGCGGCCGCCTCCGGGTGGTACTGCACCGAGAACGCGTCGATATCAAGGCAGCGGATGCCTTCCACGACCTGGTCGTTGAGGCTGTAGTGGCTCACCTCGACCTGGCCGAACCCGGTCTTGGACTCGTGCACGCCCTCGATCGGCATGTCCACGGCGAAGCCGTGGTTCTGCGAGGTGATCTCGACCCGGCCGGTGGTCTTGTCGAGCACCGGCTGGTTGATGCCTCGGTGGCCGAAGGGCAGCTTGTAGGTGCGAAACCCGAGCGCCCGGCCGAGCAGCTGGTTGCCGAAGCAGATGCCGAAGTACGGCACCCCGGCGCGCAGTACCTCCTGCAGCAGGGTGACGTGCTTGTCGCTCGCGGCGGGGTCACCGGGGCCGTTCGAGAAGAACAGCGCAGACGGCTTCAGCGACAAGACGTGCTCGGCGGTCACCGACTGCGGCAGTACGAGAACCTCGAAGCCGCGCTCGGCGAGAAAGTTGAGCGTGCTGGTCTTCACGCCGAGATCGAGCACCGCGACGGAGCCGATGCGTTCGCCGACGGGCGGAATGGAGAACGGTTCGACGGTCGAGACGTCGTCGCTCAGGTTGCGGCCGCGCATGGACGCGCCGGCGCGCACCCGCTCGAGCTGTTCACCATCGGAGAGCCCGAAGGTGTCGCCGGAGAAGATGCCGGAGCGCATCGCGCCGGCCGAGCGGATGCGGCGGGTGATCGCGCGGGTGTCGATGCCGCTGATGCCCACGATGCCGCCGGACTCGAGATCGGCGTCGAGGGTTCGCGTGGAGCGGTGGTTCGACGCGACCCGGGCCGGTTCGCGCACGACGAAGCCGGAGACCCAGATCTGGCGGGATTCCATGTCCTCGTCGTTGGCGCCGGTGTTGCCGATGTGCGGCGCGGTCATGAGCACGATCTGGCCGGCGTACGACGGGTCGGTCAGGGTTTCCTGATAGCCGGTCATGCCGGTGGCGAAGACGATCTCGCCGAGGGTCTGGCCTTCGCTGCCGTAGGCGCGGCCCACATAGCGTGAGCCGTCTTCCAGCACGAGCACGGCCGATGGTTCTGTATTCGTGTAGCCCACGGTTTAGGCCTCGCTTTCGTGGTCGGGAGTGGTGGAAGTTATGGTGGCGGCCGACAGCGAGCGGATCGCTGCCGTCAACCTTCGGCGATCGCCGACGTCGGTGATTCGGAAGTAGCTGTTGACGGGCGTGGCCGAGCCGACGAGGTGCCAGCCGAGGCGCAGCAGGCCGTCTTTCTCGACGACGCGGTCGATGGCGACGGTCGCCGGGCCGAGCAGGGTGATGGCCTCCGCCGGAATGTAGACCGGAGTTTCGCCGCGCGGAGAGAGCCAGACGCCGGCATCCGTCACCGCGATGTCAGCGCGGGCACGAAAGCCGAGTCCGGGGATCGCGAGGCGTTCGAGCGGCCGGTCGCGCGGGGTCGTGGCGACGTAGAGGCAGGACACGCTGACGAGGGGCGCCGAGTCGGTCGCCGGCGCCGGGTAGCCGGCGTCGAGCCCGGAGTCGCGGCGCTTGCGGGCCCGCCAACTGCGCCACATCAGCGCGAACAGGGCGATCACGACGAGGCCGGTGATGATCGCGGGCAGGGTCCTATCCATGGAACACTCCGTTCAGGTGCGCGACCTCGGCCGCGGGCCGCAGCACTCCATCCAGCACGGTCGCGGCGCCGCGGTGGAAGGTCGCGAGCACCCTGCCCGGCAGGGCCATGTCGAGGTAGGGCGAGTTGGCGCTCAGCCCGGACAGGTCCGCTCGGCCGAACACACGGCGAGCGGCCGGGTCGACGAGGGTGAGTTCGGCCGGGGCGCCGACGGCGATGGGCTGGCCCTGGCCGTCGATGCGTCCGATGCGTGCGGGCGTCGCGGAGAGTACCCGGGCGACGTCGGCCCAGCTCAGCTGGCCGGTGTCGACGACGGATGCCTGCACCACCGAGAGCGCGGATTCGAGGCCCACCATGCCGTTGGCGGCGGCATCCCACTCGCAGTCCTTCGATTCGATCGGGTGCGGGGCATGGTCGGTCGCCACGATGTCGATCGTGCCGTCGGCGAGGGCCGCGCGCAGTGCCTCGACGTCTTCCCGGCGCCGCAGCGGCGGGTTCACCTTGAACCGGGCGTCGTAGCCCACCACGAGGTCTTCGGTCAGCAGCAGATGGTGCGGCGTGACCTCGGCGGTCACGTTGATGCCGCGGGCCTTCGCCCAGCGGATCACGTCGACACTGCCGGCGGTGGAGATGTGGCAGACGTGCAGCCGGGAACCGACGTGTTCGGCGAGCAGCACATCGCGGGCGATGATCGCTTCCTCCGCCACGGCCGGCCAGCCCACGAGGCCGAGTTCGCCCGAGAGGGCGCCCTCGTTCATCTGGGCTTTCTCGGTCAGGCGCGGTTCCTGGGAGTGCTGGGCGATGACCCCGTCGAAGGCCTTGACGTATTCGAGGGCACGGCGCATCAGCAGCGGGTCAGAAACGCACAGGCCGTCGTCGCTGAAGACCCGCACCCGGGCGCGGCTCGTCGCCATCGCGCCGAGTTCGGCGAGCTGGGTGCCGCCGAGGCCTTTGGTGACGGCGCCGATCGGCTGCACGGTGACGTAGCCGGCGCGTTCACCGAGGGCGAGCACCTGCTCGACGACGCCGGCGGTGTCCTGGGTCGGGGAGGTGTTCGCCATGGCGAACACGCTCGTGAAACCGCCGCGGGCCGCGGCCTGGCTGCCGGTCAGCACTGTTTCGCTCTGCTCGGCGCCGGGCTCCCGCAGATGAGTGTGCAGGTCGACGAGGCCCGGCAGGGCCTGCAGCCCGTCGGCGTCGATGACCGTGGCGCCGGCGTGGCTGAGGCCGATGCCGAGTTCGCTGATCCGGCCGCCGGCCAGCAGCACATCGCTGCGGGTGCCGTCGGGCAGGGTCGCGCCGCGGATCAGGTAGGGCACGGCCCTCGACGTGAGGTCAGACTGATTCGACATTAAGCATTCTCCCGATCTCCGGACAACAGCAGGTACAGCGCGGCCATGCGCACCGAGACACCGTTGGCGACCTGCTCACGCACGGTCGAACGGGCCGAGTCGGCCGCCGCGGACGAAATCTCCAGGCCACGATTCATCGGGCCCGGGTGCATAACAATGCTAACCGGGCCGAGCCGGTCGAAGCGCGCGTCGGTCAGGCCCCAGGCGCGGGAATACTCCCGGCTGTTGGGGAAAAATGCGGCGCTCATCCGTTCGGCCTGGATGCGCAGCATCATGACCACGTCGGGCTGCGTGTCGATGGCGGCGTCGAGGTCGAAGCCGAAGGTCGCCGGCCAGCCCGAGACATCCGCCGGCACCAGGGTCGGCGGGGAGACGAAGGTGACCTCGGCGCCGAGGGTGTTGAGCAGCCACAGGTTGGAGCGGGCGACGCGGGAGTGCAGGATGTCGCCGACGATCGCGACCCTGACGCCGTCGAGGCTCTTGCCGCGCGACGCGCTGCCATGCAGGCGGCGCCGGATGGTGAACGCGTCGAGCAGGGCCTGGGTGGGGTGCTCGTGGGTGCCGTCGCCGGCGTTGATGATGCCGGCGTCGATCCAGCCGCTCGAGGCAAGCACAGCGGGGGCACCGGATGCGGGGTGGCGAATCACGACGCCGTCCGCGCCGATCTCGGCGAGGGTCTGCGCGGTGTCCTTGAGGCTTTCGCCCTTCGAGACGCTCGAGCCCTTGGCGCTGAAGTTGATGACGTCGGCGCTCAGCCGCTTCGCGGCGGCCTCGAACGAGATCCGGGTGCGGGTGGAGTCCTCGAAGAACAGGTTGACGACGGTCTTGCCGCGCAGGGTCGGGAGCTTCTTGACCTCGCGGGTGGCGACATCCGACATGTCTTCGGCCACATCGAGCAGTCGGATGGCCGCGTCCCGGGACAGGTCCTTGGTACTCAACAGGTGTCTCATGCTGGTGCTCTGTTTCTGGCTGGTACTCATACGGCGCGTCCTCCTTCGATGGCGACGAACTCGTCGCCGTCGGTCTCGGTCAGGTGCAGGTTGATGCGCTCGTCGGCGCTACTCGGCAGGTTCTTGCCTACAAAGTCGGCGCGAATGGGCAGTTCACGGTGGCCGCGGTCGACGAGCACCGCGAGGCGCACGATGCGCGGGCGGCCGTGGTCGCCGAGCGCGTCGAGGGCGGCGCGAATGGTGCGGCCCGAGTACAGCACGTCGTCGACGAGCACGACGGTCGCACCGTCGATGCTGCCGGGCACGAGCGTGGGTGCCGGGGTGCGGGTGCGACCGTGGGCGAGATCGTCGCGGTACAGTGTCACGTCGAGGGAGCCGACGCGCACGTCGGTCGCGCCCGGTTCGATGCGGCGGATGGTCTCGGCGATGCGCCGCGCGAGGATCACGCCTCGGGTCGGGATGCCGAGAATCACGAGATTCGCCGGGCCGTGGTTGGACTCCAGGATCTCGTGGGAGATGCGGGTCAGTGCGCGTGTGATGTCGGCCTGGGTGAGCACGGTGTGCTTCGTCAAACCAACCTCCTTCCCCGTCTCACTGGACGGCTGTTAAAGGACGTATGTTTCGACCAGCCTAGTGGACGCTCACTCTTTACACCTAGCGTTACGAGGCGTAGCCTGTCGAGGTATCAACCCGTCTGGCTATCCACGAGGCACGCATGACAGGAGGCACGGATGAATCGAGAAGCGCTCAAGGGCCACCTCGACCTGCTCATCCTCTCGGTCCTGGCCGACGGTCCCCTGCACGGGTACGCCGTGATCGACGAACTCCGCACGCGCAGCGGAGAGGTCTTCGACCTGGCCGAGGGCACCGTGTACCCGGTGCTGCACCGCCTCGAGGTCGCCGGGCACCTCAGCAGCGAGTGGGGCGAGGTCGGCGGCCGTCGTCGCCGGTCCTACCGGCTCACCCGGGCCGGCTCGGCCCGCCTGGAGCAGCAGCGCGCCAGCTGGCAACTGTTCTCCGCGAGTGTCAACACCGTTCTGCGGAGGAAGCCGTGGCCGAGTACCCCCTGAATCTCACCAACGCCGAGTACCCGCTCATTCGGCGGTATCTCCTCGCCGTGGATCCGGTCATCCGTCACCGCACGGATGCCCAGGATCTGCTCGACGAACTAGCCGACCATCTCATCGAAGCCGTGGAACGCCTGCGTGCGAGCGGTGTCGACAGCGACTCCGCCGAACGTCGATCGCTCAGCCGCTTTGGCGACCCCGACCTGATCGCGTCCCTCATCAATTCTGTTCCCGCGAAAGGACATGCCATGCACACCATCTTCAGCCGGGAGGCGAGCTTCTTCGCCTTCGTGGCTGCCGTTCTCTGGACCGCCGCTGCGGTCTCCCTTCCCTTCGCCCAGGACAATCTCATCGCCTCCTGGACCCAGGGCGCCTACGTCACGGCCATCGTGCTCATCTCCGCCGCGATCGCCGCCTCGGGCATCGTGTTGCTCAGCCTCAACGTGCAGGTCACCGGGGCTTTCGACGCGGTCGCCGGCATCGTCGCGACTCTGCTCGTGCTCGCCCTCCTGGCGGCGTTCCTGTTCGGCTGGTTTCTGTTCGGCTGGCTCGGCCTGCTGATCGCGGCGACGGCCGTCACGATGTCGCGGGCCCGGGCATCCGCTGTGGGCGTCGGTGCACCGACCGTACTGCTCGGGTATGTCTGGCCCACGTTCACACTGCTCGTGCTCGTCGCGGCGATCTTCGTCACCGGTCCGACGCCGCTGCTCGGGTCGCCGGCGATCGTGGTCTTCGATGTCGTCGCGCTGCCGCTCGTACTGCTCGGCTACGCGGCGGGAAACGTGCTGCTCGGGCAGCGGATGCGCGCACTCACGCCCCACGCACCGGCCCCCGACGACGCCGGCCGCGGCCCCTTCATCACCGCCTGACGCCCGCCTGGCCGGAAGAGCTACGCGGGTACTGCGCCGCTGCGGGAGGGGGTGCGACAACCTCGACAACCGCACCGCGACATCCGTCGCTGCGCACGTCGTTTGTGCGCCCCTACCGTTGCCCCGAACCCAGCTCCTTGGCGAACCAGTGCTCGGCGTACGGGTCATCATTGTGCCGGGAGCCCTCGACGTAGCCGAGGCGGGCATAGAGGCGCCGGGCCTCGACCAGGTCAGACCGAGTGTCAAGCCGCAGCCGCGTGAGCCCCGCCTCGACGGCGAGTTCTTCGAGGCGGCGCACGATGAGCGCGCCGATCCCCTGTCCCCGCGCCGCAGCATCGACGTAGATACGCGCGAGCTCACCGGTCGTCGCATCGACGATCCGCATGCCGCCGCACCCCACCGGCGCACCCGACCGCTCGGCGACGACGAACACCCCGGTCATCCCCTGCAGATCGTCGCTCGGAGCGTCAGCCATGGCGGCGTCGACCTCCGCGGCATCCGCTGCCCGCGAGTGATAACGACCCACGATGTCCGTGAAATAGGCACGAATCAGCGCGGCCGCCGCGGCCTCAGCGGGCAAGCGGATGTCGACGCTCACCTCACCCACACGCGGCAACCGGCCCGGCGTTAGGGCTGGAAGAAGCCGGAGACGAAGGTGGAGAATCCCACCGCGTCGTTGGGCGCCCCGACATATTGCTCCCCATCGACGAAGACCGTCGGAGAGCTCGAGATGGCCGGCAGGCCGGCATAGGCCCCAGCGAAGGCAGCATCGTTGTTGATCTGATTCCAGAGCTGGTACTCGCCACCGCTCACGCACGACTCGATGCTGGAACTGCCGGTGGACAGGGCGACCAGTTCGGAGTCCGTCAGCCCGGACGTGTTCTCCGCGGGCTGGTTCGCATACAGTGCGGCGAGGTAGTCGAGGGTGGTGTCGGGGTTGATTGCGGCCTCGCAGGTCAATGCCGCGCCGGCACGGGTGGAGTATTCGGTGCCCTCGGAGTAGCGGTCCAGAAAATTCAGCGAGTGCAGGCGCAGGGTGATCGCATTGTTCTCCACGGCGAGGGCAAGCTGGGGTCCGTTGGTGTCGTCGAAGACCTTGCAGTAGGGGCACATCGGGTCGAAGAACTCATCGATGACGACCGGGCCGGTGCCGAGCTCGAGGTAGCCCTCGTCGAAGTTCGCGGCGCCCAGCTGACCCTCCGGAACCGTGCCGAGGGAGTCAGCGGGCGCCTCGCTGGAGGAGGTCACGCCGCCCGCGCCCGGGCCGGTCGTGGCGAAGAAGGCCGCGAAGGCCGCCGCGAAGAAGACCGCCACGATGACCGAGACGGCGGTCGCGGCCACGGCGACGTACCCGATGATCAGGCCGGCCAGGGCAAACCCTCGACCGGCCTCGCCACGCGCACGAATCTGCCCGAGTGCGATATGGCCGGTGATGATGGCCACGAGTCCGACGAAGAACGAGGAGACGAACGACACGATCGCGAGCGTGTTGGTCTTCGGCGCCACGGCATAGCCGTGCCCGGTCGGGCTTCCCGGCGGCGGCGAAATCTGCTGCGGTGTGCTGGGTGCGTTGCCGGTCATCGTGTTCCCCCTGTTGCCCGTCAGCCGCTACCTGTCAGAACGAGTAGCGCTACGCGGATGGTGCGGTTTGAGCGATCTTGCCGAGCAGTCCGTTGACGAAGCCGGCAGAATCATCCGTTGATAACACCTTGGCAGACTCCACCGCCTCGTCGATCGCCACGGCGACCGGCACGGCGTCGTTATAGAGAATCTCCCAGATTCCGATGCGCAGGATCGCGCGGTCGATGGTCGGCATCCGCGCCAGGGTCCAGCCCTGCGAATACGTCTCGATCAGTTCGTCGATCTCGACCTTGTTGTCGACGACCCCGTCGACGATCTCGCGGGCGTACAGCCAGGAGGCCATCCGGTCCGGTTCGCTGACGGCACGCTCGGCCTCGCGGGCGAGGGACTCCGGGATCGTCGTCTGCCGCACGTCGGCGGCGTAGAGGATGTCGAGGGCGCGCTTGCGCGCTTTGGTGCGAGCGCTCACTAGTTGACGCGGCCGAGGTAGTCGCCGGTGCGGGTGTCGACCTTGACCTTGGTGCCCTGCTCGAGGAACAGTGGAACCTGGATCTGGTAGCCGGTCTCGACGGTGGCAGGCTTGGTGCCGCCGGTCGAGCGGTCGCCCTGCAGGCCGGGCTCGGTGTACGTGATTTCGAGAACGACGGATGCCGGCAGCTCGACATAGAGCGGGTTTCCGTCGTGCAGGGCCACGGTCACGGCCTGGCTCTCGAGCATGAAGTTGCTCGCGTCGCCGACGACGGCGGCGGAGACATAGAGCTGGTCGTAGTCGGCGACGTCCATGAACACGTACGACTCGCCATCGGCGTAGAGGTAGGTGAAGTCGCGACGGTCGACGTTCTCGGTCTCGATCTTGGCGCCGGCGTTGAACGTGCGGTCGACGGTCTTGCCGCTCACGACGTTCTTGAGCTTGGTGCGCACGAACGCGCCACCCTTGCCCGGCTTGACGTGCTGAAATTCAATGACGGCCCAAAGGTTGCCATCGATCTTGAGGACGACGCCATTCTTGATATCGGCGGTAGAGGCCATGAGGGGGAGGTTCCGTTCAATTCGTTCACTTAGGAAGGTGCGCGGCCCAATCGGCCTCAAACGAGTGTAGTTCCCCCGGCACCCCAGCGCCAAAGCCCCGATTCACCCCGGGCCGGCGCGCTACGCCGGCCGGCGGGTGACGAAGTCGAGGGCCAGGCGATACGAATCGAAGCCGAGACCGGCGATCACGCCGGTCGCGACGGCACTGACAACGCTCGTGTGGCGGAACGTCTCGCGCGCGTGCGGGTTAGAGATGTGCACCTCGATGAGCGGCAGCCCCGCCTTGGTGACGAGGGCAGCCGCATCCCGCAGCGCGTAGCTGTAGTGCGTGAACGCCGCCGGGTTGAGGATCACGGGCATGCCCTCGTCGACGGCCTCGTAGATCCAGTGGATGAGTTCTGCCTCATCATCGGTCTGGCGCAGGTCGACGCTCACCCCGGCGGGGGCGGCGGCGACCAGCATCACCCGCAGGTCGTCGAGGTTCGCCGCGCCGTAGACATCCGGTTCCCGGCTGCCGAGGCGCCCCAGGTTCGGACCGTTCAGAACGAGGATTGTAGTCATCCATCGACCATAATCCATTGGACTGCACGGCTGAACTGTACGGCTGGGCGAGGCGCTCCCGGCTCCGGTGGGGCGACGAACTGCGGCTGCCCTACCCCTTCAGCACCACCACTCCGTCATCGTGGGCCAGGAACACCCCGAGCACCCGGGTCACCGCGCCGAAGGATGCCCGCAGTTCAGTTCCCCAGGCCCGGTCCGGCGCGGTCAGGGTCGCTGCCCCGGGGCGTTCCAGGGTCAGGATCACGCTGCCCCCGGGGGCGAGATCGCGCAAGAGCGTGCCGAGGCCGGCGGCGAAGGATGCCAGCTCCCCCGGTTCGGGCACCAGGGGAATATCCTCGATGGGCATGAGGATCGGCATCTGCAGGCCGTGCCGGTCACACATCATGAACCAGATCTTGCGCACAATCGCCGGGCCGACCAGGTCGGCCACGCGGTCCTGGGCTTCGGCGACGGTTGTCACCGGAGCGGCATCTTCGAGCATCTCGTGGGGAGTCATGCGCACACCCTGCTGCGGTTTGAGCGTCACGCGGAGTTTTCCACAGGGCTATTTCAAGAACCTGACGGTTTTTCTCGCGTTTTGTACCGGCACAACTCCCAGCCTGTAATGCATGCTCCCGCATAGACTGGAGTGCCCGGCCCGGCACACCCGCACTCGTCGCCGATGGCCCGCCGAACGGATGTCGATGCCCAGCGCCCTTGATAAGACTCGCAGCTGGTTCAGCCACCCCGCGAGCCCGATTCACCTCGTACCGGCGCAACTGGCCCAGGGTGAGCTCGTGCAGGCGAGCTGGGAGCGATCCCGCTCACTCGAACTCGACCGGGACTCACTCGTTCCCGAGCCCAGCCTGACGTTCGGCCAGCTGCGCGAGCTGCGCAACGACCATCCGCTCGCCGCCGTCTTGCCGGTCGTGCACAGCCTGCTCATTCGCCACGCCGTCGACGCCGGTCTCGTCGTGGCCGTCAGCGACGAATTCGGTCGACTGCTCTGGCTCGACGGCGACCGCGTGCTGCGCCGTCAGGTCGAGGCCATGAACTTCGTCGAGGGCGCGGACTGGTCCGAAGCCCACGCCGGCACCAATGCCCCCGGTCTCGCCCTCGCGGTGAACCGGGCCGTGCAGATTCGCGGCCCCGAACACTTCAACCGGCTCGCCCTGGCCTGGAGCTGCACCGCCGTGCCCGTGCACGCCCCCGACGGCCGCGTCGTCGGCGTCGTGGACATCACCGGGGGCACGGATGCCGTCGCCCCCCAGACCCTGCCCCTCGTGCAGGCGTCGGTCGCCGCGATGGAGGCCGAACTGCGCATCAACGCCCTGACCCTGGCGCCCCCCGCCGGCCCGGCCTCACGCGGCACGGTACCCCACAAGACCCGGCCGGCCGTCATCCGCCTCTCGTCGAGTGCAGCCCCGGCCCCCGCGGTCTCCGTGCCGCTGCGCAAGGCCGGCCCGGTCGCGCTCAGCGTTCTCGGCACCGATCACGGCCGCCTCGACAGCGGCGACCGGTCGATCGAGATTCGTCCGCGGCACGCCGAAATCCTGACCCTGCTGGCCTGGTACCCCGGCGGGCTGTCCACCGAGCGCCTCGCCTCCCTGCTGCACGAGCAGTCAAGTTCGCTCGACACCCTGCGCTCCGAGATGGTGCGCCTGCGCAAGGCGCTCGACCGGCTCAGCCCCCGCATCGTGATCAGCTCGCAGCCGTACCGGCTCGAATCCGTGGTGGAGCTCGACGCCCAGCGGGTGCTGACACTGCTCGAGCGCGGCGCGCACCGCGTCGCCCTCGCCGCCTACCGCGGGCCGCTGCTGCCCCGCTCCATCGCCCCCGGCATCGTCGAAATTCGCACCGAGGTCAGCGCCCGGCTGCGGGAATCCCTCCTGAGCGACGCCTCCGTCGACCTGCTGCTGACCTATGCGCGCACCGACGAGGCCCGCTACGACGCAGAGGTCTGGCGTGCCTGCCTCGAATTGCTGCCGACCCACTCCCCGAAGCGGGCGAGCATCGTCGCCCGCCTCGCGAGCATCCAGGCCGAGATCGCACAACAATAGCCCGGCAACGTTAGGCAAGGGGTCGGCAACTCCGACCGATCTAGCTTTGAGAGTGAGGCCGCCAAGCGGCCAGGCGCGGACGCCGGGAAACCCCCGGGGTGTGCGTCACCTGAGGAGCTTTATGACTATCTTTGCCGCCCCCGGAACCCCGGATGCGAAAATCACCTTCAAGCCGCGCTATGAGAACTGGATCGGCGGCCAGTGGACCAAGCCCGTCAAGGGCGAATATTTCGACAACGTCTCCCCCATCAACGGCAAGGTCTTCACCGAAGCCGCCCGGGGAACCGCCGAGGACATCGAACTCGCCCTCGACGCCGCCCACGCCGCCGCACCGGCCTGGGGCAAGACCAGCCCCGCCGAACGCGCCGCCGTGCTGAACAGGATCGCCGACAAGATCGACGCCAACCTCGAATACCTCGCCGTCGCCGAGACCTGGGACAACGGCAAGCCGATCCGCGAGACCCTCGCCGCCGACATCCCGCTCGCGGCCGACCACTTCCGCTACTTCGCGGCCGCGATCCGCTCGCAGGACGGCGACCACGCCGAACTCGACACCGACAACGTCGCGTACCAGTTCCACGAGCCGCTCGGCGTCGTCGGCCAGATCATTCCCTGGAACTTCCCCATTCTGATGGCCTCCTGGAAGCTTGCTCCCGCGATCGCCGCAGGTAACGCCATCGTCATGAAGCCCGCCGAGCAGACACCCGCGTCGATCCTCGTGCTGATGGAACTGCTCGGCGACATCGTGCCGGCCGGTGTCATCAACATCGTCAATGGCTTCGGTGCCGAAGCCGGAGCCGCGCTCGCGAGCTCCACCCGCATCCGCAAGATCGGTTTCACCGGCTCCACCCCGACCGGCCGTTCGATTCTGAAGGCCGCCAGCGCGAACCTGATCCCCTCCACCGTCGAGCTCGGCGGCAAGAGCCCCAACATCTTCTTCGAGGACATTGCGCAGAAGCGTGACGCGTTCTACGACAAGGCGCAGGAGGGCTTCTCGCTCTTCGCCTTCAACCAGGGCGAGGTCTGCACCGCGCCGACCCGCGCCCTCGTGCAGAAGTCGATCTACGACACCTTCGTGGCCGAGGGAGTGGAACGCACGACCAAGGCGATCCAGGGCAACCCGCTCGACACCGCCACTCAGGTCGGCGCGCAGGTCAGCCTCAAGCAGCTCGAGCGCATCATGGACTACATCGAAATCGGCAAGGCCGAGGGCGCGAAGCTGCTGCTCGGCGGCAAGCGTGCCGACCTCGGCGGCGACCTCTCGGGTGGCTTCTACGTGGAGCCGACCATCTTCGAGGGCACCAACGACATGCGCATCTTCCAGGAGGAGATCTTCGGACCGGTGCTGTCGGTCACGAGCTTCGACGACTTCGACGACGCGATGACCATCGCCAACGACACCGAGTTCGGCCTCGGCGCCGGCGTCTGGTCGCGCAATGGCAACATCACCTACCGCGCCGGCCGGGAGATCCAGGCCGGCCGGGTGTGGATCAACAACTACCACACCTACCCCGCGGGCGCCGGTTTCGGCGGCTACAAGAACTCCGGCATCGGCCGCGAGAACAACAAGCTGGCTCTCGGCCACTACCAGCAGACCAAGACCCTGCTGGTCTCGTACAGCGAAGACGCCCTGGGCCTCTTCTAACCCTCTCGACAACGGATGCCGCGGTGCCTTCGGGCGCCGCGGTATCCGCTCGTTAAGGCCCAGACCGGGGGCAGGCAAGGTCAGGCAACGTTCGGGCAACCCCTGCGCCTTTAGCGTCAGACAACGGCCGTGAGACGGCCGGTACAGCCATTCTGCGAGACAACCGACGATGCCGTCGACTGAGGAACACTTATGACCATCTACTCCGCTCCCGGAACCCCGGACGCACTGATCACCTTCAAGCCCCGCTACGAGAACTGGATCAACGGGCAGTGGACTCCGCCCGTGAACGGCGAGTACTTCGGGGACATCTCCCCCGTGAACGGCAAGCAGTTCACGGAGGTCGCCCTCGGAACGCCCGCCGACATCGAACTCGCCCTCGACGCCGCCCACGCTGCCGCGCCGGCCTGGGGCAAGACCAGCTCCGCCGAGCGCGCCGCCGTGCTGAACAGGATCGCCGACGTCATCGACGCCAACCGCGAACTGCTCTCCGTCACGGAGACCTGGGACAACGGCAAGCCCGTGCGCGAGAACCTCGCCGCCGACATCCCCCTGGCCGCCGACCACTTCCGGTACTTCGCCGCCGCCATCCGCGCCCAGGACGGCGACCACGCCGAACTCGATGGCGACAACGTCTCCTACCAGTTCCACGAGCCGCTCGGCGTCGTCGGGCAGATCATCCCCTGGAACTTCCCCATCCTGATGGCCTCCTGGAAGCTCGCCCCGGCCCTCGCCGCCGGCAATGCGATCGTGCTGAAGCCCGCGTCGCAGACCCCCGTATCGATCCTCGTGCTGATCGAGCTCATCGGCGATATCCTGCCGGCCGGCGTGCTCAACATCGTCAACGGCTACGGCTCGGATGCCGGCGCCCACCTGGCCTCGTCGCCGCGCATCCGCAAGATCGCCTTCACCGGCTCCACCCCGGTCGGCCGCACCATCTTGAAGGCTGCCAGCGAGAACATCATCCCCTCCACCGTCGAACTCGGCGGCAAGAGCCCGAACCTGTTCTTCGCCGACGTCGCCCAGGAAGACGACGCCTTCTACAACAAGGCCCAGGAGGGCTTCGTGCTCTTCGCCCTCAACCAGGGCGAGATTTGCGCCGCGCCGACCCGCGCGCTGGTGCAGAAGTCGATCTACGACACCTTCGTCACCGACGCCGTCGCCCGCACCAAGCTCATCAAGCAGGGAAACCCGCTCGACACCGAGACCCAGATGGGCGCGCAGGCCAGCAAGGCGCAGTACGACAAGGTGCTCTCCTACATCGAGATCGGCAAGCAGGAGGGCGCGAAGCTGCTGCTCGGTGGCGAGGGCGTCGACCTCGGCGGCGAACTCAGCGGCGGCTTCTACATTCAGCCGACGATCTTCGAGGGGGACAACTCGATGCGCATCTTCCAGGAGGAGATCTTCGGCCCGGTGCTCGCCGTCACCAGCTTCGAGGACTACGCCGACGCCATCGAGATCGCCAACGACTCGGAGTTCGGCCTCGCGGCCGGGGTCTGGTCCCGCAACGGCAACGTCGCGTACCGCGCGAGCCGAGACCTCGAAGCCGGCCGCGTGTGGGTCAACAATTACCACACCTACCCGGCGGGCGCCGCGTTCGGCGGGTACAAGAACTCCGGCATCGGCCGCGAGAACAACAAGCTCGCCCTCGGCCACTACCAGCAGACCAAGAACACCCTGGTCTCCTACTCCGAGAACGCGCTGGGCTTCTTCTAAGCAGCAGCGAAGCTCACCTCGGGCGGCGGACTTTCGAAAAGTCCGTCGCCCCAGTGCCTGGGGCACTTATGCTGGAAGTCCCGGCCGGGCAACGTCGCCCATGCCGCGCAGACCCGTGAGGATCGAAGGTTGATGATCAGTCCCTGGACCGCTTTCTCCCCCGAGGATTCCGAACGCGCGACGTTCGCCCAGCTCGAGAAGGACCACGAGTCCGCCGTGTCGGACAAAGTCATGCGCAGCGGAGTGCGGCGACTCGTGCAGGAATCCTGGGTTCGATCCCTGTCACTCCGGCTCGACCCGTCCACCGTTGCCCCCGAGCACGAACTCAGCGCCAACGAGCTGCGGGACCTGCGCAGTCGGCATCCGCTGTCATCGGTGTTACCGGTCGTGCACAACCTGCTCATTCGCCACGCCTTCGACGCGGGATTGATCGTCGCCGTCGGCGACGAATCCGGTCGACTGCTCTGGATCGACGGCGACCGGGTGCTGCGCCGCAAGGCCGAGGAAATGATGTTCGTCGAGGGCGCCGACTGGTCGGAGCGTCGCGTGGGCACGAGCGCACCGGGCACTGCCCTCGCCCTCAACCACGGAATCCAGATCCAGCGCGCCGAACACTTCAACCGCATGGCGCACCCCTGGAGCTGCACCGCGGTGCCCATTCACGATCCGGAGTCCGGCGTCGTGCTCGGCGTCATCGACATTACGGGCGGGGCGGATGCCGTGGCTCCCCAGACCCTGCCGTTGGTCGAGGCCGCCGTCGCCGCAATCGAGGCGGAACTGCGCATCCAGCGGCTCGGCCTCGGCGCCGACGAGCAGGGCGCCGCCCGGGTCGGCCTGGCGCTCACCCCCACGCCGCGGCGCCGCGAGGCACCGGCGGGATTGACCATTCTCGGCAGCGACAATGGCCAGCTGACCGTCGGCGGCAAGACCGTGGAGATCAGCCCCCGCCACGCCGAGATCCTCACCCTGCTCGCTTGGCACCGACAGGGGCTCTCGGCCGACCGGCTCGCCCTCATGCTCAGCGACCAGGCCAACGGTGTCGACACCGTCCGCGCCGAGATGGTGCGCGTGCGCAAGGTGCTCGACACCCTGAGCCCGCGGATCGTGATCAGCTCACGCCCGTACCGCCTCGAGTCGCCCCTGGAACTGGACGCCCAGCGTGTGCTCGCGTTCCTCGAACGCGGCGCGCACCGGGTGGCCCTCGGCGCCTACCGCGGCGCGGTGCTCCCCAACTCGCTGGCCCCCGGAATAGTCGAACTGCGTGCCGAGGTGAGCGCCCGATTGCGGGAATCGATGCTCAGCGACGCCTCCCCCGACCTGCTCCTCGATTACGCCCGCAGTGAGGAGGCCACCTACGACACCGAAGTCTGGCGGGCTTGTCTCGAACTGCTGCCGCCACGGTCCCCGAAGCGCGCGACGGTCGTCGCCCGGTTGACCCGCATCGAGAGCGAACTCAGCCGCATGGACGCCGACCTCGAATTGCGCGAGACCGGAACCCACCGCAACCTTTCGCAACGTTCGATGCCCTAGCCTCTTCTCACGGCCGCAAGTGCAGCCGCCGACATCGTCGTCGACAGAGGAGTGCCATGACTGTTTATGCAACCCCCGGATCCCCCGACTCGAAGGTAACCTTCAAGCCGCGTTATGAGAACTGGATCGGCGGCGAGTGGGTCGCTCCCGTCAAGGGCCAGTACTTCGAAGATATCTCCCCCGTCAATGGCAAGCCGTTCACCGAGGTCGCTCGTGGCACCGCCGAAGACATCGACCTCGCCCTCGACGCCGCGCACAAGGCCGCGCCGGCCTGGGGCAAGACGAGCGCCACCGAGCGTGCCGCGGTGCTGAACAAGATCGCCGACATCATCGACGCAAACCTCGAACTCCTGGCCGTGGCCGAGACCTGGGACAACGGCAAGGCGATCCGCGAGACTCTCAACGCCGACATCCCGCTCGCCGCCGACCACTTCCGCTACTTCGCCTCCGCGATCCGGGCCCAGGACGGCGACCACGCCCAGCTCGACGGAGACACCGTCTCCTACCAGTTCCACGAGCCGCTCGGCGTCGTCGGCCAGATCATCCCGTGGAACTTCCCCATTCTGATGGCCGTCTGGAAGCTCGCGCCCGCCCTCGCCGCCGGCAACACCGTCGTGCTGAAGCCCGCCGAGCAGACTCCTGCCTCGATCCTCGTGCTCATCGAACTTCTTGGCAACGTGCTCCCCCCGGGCGTCGTGAACATCGTCAACGGCTTCGGGCTGGAAGCCGGCAAGCCGCTTGCCTCGAGCAACCGTATCCGCAAGATCGCCTTCACCGGAGAGACCTCCACCGGCCGCCTGATCCTGCAGTACGCCTCGGCGAACATCATCCCCTCCACGGTCGAACTCGGCGGCAAGAGCCCGAACATCTTCTTCAGCGACGTGGCGCAAGAGAAGGATGCCTTCTACGACAAGGCCCAGGAAGGCTTCGTGCTCTTCGCATTCAACCAGGGCGAAGTCTGCACCGCCCCGAGCCGGGCACTGCTGCAGAAGCCCATCTACGACAGCTTCCTCAGCGACGCCATCGCACGAACCAAACTGGCCATCCAGGGAAACCCCCTCGACACGTCTACCCAGGTCGGTGCCCAGGCCAGCAATGACCAGCTCGAGAAGATCCTGTCCTACATCGACATCGGCAAGAAAGAGGGCGCGAAGCTGGCCCTCGGCGGGGAACGCGCCGACCTCGGCGGAGACCTCACCGGCGGCTACTACGTGCAGCCGACCATCTTCGAGGGGCACAACAAGATGCGCCTGTTCCAGGAGGAGATCTTCGGACCGGTGCTCGCCGTCACGAGCTTCACCGACTACGACGACGCCATCTCGATCGCCAACGACACGCTCTACGGCCTGGGCGCCGGTGTCTGGTCCCGCAACGGTAACGTCGCCTACCGCGCCGGCCGGGACATCCAGGCCGGACGGGTCTGGGTCAACAACTACCACGCCTACCCCGCCGGTGCCGCGTTCGGTGGCTACAAGAGCTCGGGCATCGGCCGGGAGAACAACAAGCTCGCCCTCGGGCACTACCAGCAGACCAAGAACCTCCTGGTGTCCTACTCCGAAAACGCGCTCGGTTTCTTCTAGGAAACCGTCAACTCCGCATCACACCTAGCCAGGGGGCTGTCCACGACGTAACGTCGTAGGCAGCCCCTGTGGGTTTTACCCGCACGTCACACGCAGTCAGCCAGGAGGCACGTCAATGTCGACACCAACCATCACCGCGTCGGTCACGATTCCCGGCGAATCCCTTCCCCGGGTGGAGCTCGCCCCGGTCGCCGTGGACCTGCTGCGCAGCCTGTGGCAGGAGCACGGACCGCTCATGTTCCACCAGTCCGGCGGATGCTGCGACGGGAGCTCCCCGATGCTGTTCATGGCCGGGGAATTCATCACCTCCGAGCAGGACGTGCGCCTCGGCCAGTTCGACCTCGCCGCAGCGGGCCAGCCGGAGCAACCCCTCGACTTCTGGATGTCGACCGAACAGTTCGCCTACTGGAGCCACACCTTCCTCACGGTCGACGTGGTTCCGGGCCGCGGCAGCGGCTTCAGCGCCGAAGCCCCCCGCGGCGTGCGCTTCCTCATCCGGTCCCGCCTGATGGAGACCGCCGAGCCCTTCGCCGCACCGGCCGAACCCGCGGAGCTTCCCCCCGAGGCTGCGACCGTACCGGCTTAAGAGCCGATCGCCTGGTACGCCGAGAACAGCAGCGACGCGTCGGGCCCTTCGAGCATCGTGGGCTTGCCGATGTCGTCGAGAACGACGAACCGCAGCATGCCGCTGCGGGTCTTCTTGTCCCGCTGCATGGACGCCAGCAGGGTGCTCCACCGGCCCACCGGGTAGCTGATCGGCAGTGTCAGGGAGTCCAGGATGCGCCGGTGCCGGTCCACGTTCTCGACCGATAGCCGGCCGCTCAGGGCTGCCAGCTCGGCGGCGAACATCATGCCGACGGCGACCGCGGCCCCGTGGCGCCAGCCGTAGCGTTCGGCGTGCTCGACCGCGTGGCCGAGGGTATGCCCGTAGTTGAGGATTTCGCGCAGGCCGGACTCCTTGAAGTCCTCACCCACTATCCGGGCCTTCATCGCGATGGAGAGTTCGATCAGGCGGCGAAACTGGGGGGTGGTCGGGTCGGTGGCGAGGGCGACATCCGCTTCGATAATGTCGAGAATCTCGGGAACCTGGATGAATCCAGCCTTCGCGATCTCGGCGAAACCGGCGAGGATCTCGTTCTTCGGCAGGTATTCGAGCAGGTCGAGGTCGCAGATCACGGCGCTCGGCGCGTAGAACGTGCCCACGAGGTTCTTGCCCTCGGCGGTGTTGATGCCGTTCTTGCCGCCGACGGCCGCGTCGACCATGCCGAGCACGCTCGTGGGAACCTGCACGAGCTTCACGCCGCGCAGCCAGGTCGCGGCGACGAAGCCGGCCAGGTCGGTGACGGCGCCGCCGCCGAGGCCGATCACGGCGTCGGTGCGGCTGAAGTCGGCCTGGCCCATGACCTGCCAGCAGAACGCGGCGACCTCGACCCGCTTGGCGGGCTCGGCGTCGGGCACCTCGGCGATGAGCACTTCGTAGTGCTCCATCAGGCTCTCGCGCAGGGCCACGGCACGGGCGCCGAGCGTCGAGGTGTGCACGATCAGCACCTTCGCGACGCCGGTGCCGAGCTGGTCAGCGAGGGAGCCGACGAGGCCCCGCCCCACGAGAACGTCGTAGCTGTCGGTGCCGCTCACCGTGATGACGGTGGTCGCCTCGGTCGTGCTGTCTGCAGTTTCGGTCATGATTTCTCTCTTACCCAGGTCACGATTTCATCGACGATGCCGTCGATGGGTCGATTTGATGTGTCAAAGCGGATGCTCGCGAGCTCTTCGTAGATCGGCCGGCGTTCGTCGTAAATGCGTTGCCAATCGCCGAGGCCGCCGGCCGGGCCGGCGCTCAGCAGGGGTCGGCGGGAGCCGCCGAGTCGGGCCTCCACGACGGCGGCACGCACGCTTAGGAACACGACCGTCGCCTGCGACAGGTCGGTGCGGGTCGCCGCGTCGAGCACGGCTCCCCCGCCCAGAGAGACCACGGCTCCCCCCTTCAGTGCCTCGATCACGGCTTCACGCTCGATCTGGCGAAAGTAGGCCTCACCCTCGCGTTCGAAGATCTCCGGAATCGGGCCGTGCGCGGCGACGATGATCTTGTCCGTGTCGAGAAAGGACAGCCCGAGCGCGCGGGCGACCCGCTTACCGATCTTGGATTTACCCGCCGCCATCGGTCCGATGAACACGAGGGGAAGGAAAGCGACCGGCAACAGGGCATCGGTCGAGGTTGTCTCGGTTTCACTCATTGTGTGTCACATTCATCGAAGGTTCCTCGCCGCGTCTTCGCGGAGCGGTTCATGCTGGGTGCGGTGACCGGCGCGGCTACAGCGTCGCGTCGCTCGAGGCCCCCGTCTTGAGGTTGGCCGGAATGTGCGCGAGATACGACTCCAGGTTGCGGCGGGTCTCCCCGATCGAGTCGCCACCGAATTTCTCGAGCACCGAATTGGCCAGCACGAGGGCAACCATCGCCTCGGCGACGACGCCCGCGGCGGGCACGGCACACACGTCGGAACGCTGGTGGTGGGCCGGAGCGGCCTCGCTCGTGGCGACATCCACCGTGCGGAGCGCCCGCGGGATGGTCGCGATCGGCTTCATACCGGCACGCACCCGCAGAACCGTTCCGGTGCTCATGCCACCCTCGGTGCCGCCGGCCTTGTCGCTGGAACGCTGGATGGCCCCGTCGCTCATGACGAGTTCATCGTGCGCGTCAGAGCCGCGTCGAGTGGTGGTGAGGAAGCCGTCGCCGACCTCGACACCCTTGATCGCCTGGATGCCCATGAGGGCAGCGGCGAGTTGCGAATCGAGCCGGCGGTCCCAGTGCACGAACGAGCCGAGGCCGGGGGGAAGGTTGTAAGCGAGCACTTCGACGACGCCCCCGAGGGTGTCACCGTCGGCGTGCGCGGCATCAACCTCGGCGACCATCAGAACGGAGGTCGCGGGGTCGAAACAGCGCAGCGGGTCGGCGTCGAGGGTGCCGACGTCGTCCGGGGTCGGCAGGGGGGCGTCGTCGGGCACCCGCACCGGGCCGATCGCCAGGGTGTGGCTGACGAGGGTGATGCCGAGCTCGGCCAGAAAGGCACGGGCGACCGCGCCCAGAGCGACCCGCGCGGCGGTTTCGCGGGCGCTGGCACGCTCGAGCACGGGCCGGGCCTCGTCGAAGTCGTACTTTTGCATGCCGACCAGGTCGGCGTGCCCGGGGCGTGGGCGCGTCAGCGGCGCGCCGCGGCCGCGCGTGGATGCTTCGAGTCCGGCCTCGGGGGCGTCCGCCCCCATCACGTCGACCCATTTGGGCCACTCGGTGTTGCCGATACGCAGCGCGATCGGACCGCCGAGGGTGAGGCCGTGGCGCACACCGCCGGAGATCGTGAGGTCGTCTTCCTCGAATTTCATGCGCGCGCCGCGGCCGTAGCCGAGCTTTCGGCGCGCAAGATCGAGACGGATACCAGACAGGGAAACCGGGATTCCAGCGGGCAAACCCTCGACAATGGCGATGAGTTCGGGGCCGTGGGATTCTCCGGCAGTGAGCCAACGAAGCATGGACCTATTCTTCCACAGGCTCGCAGCTTCTTTCACGCACTGCGTCTTCCCGCTGCCCGCTCAGAGCGCGGCGCGCATGGCTGAGAGCACGGCCTCTTCCCGCGGCAGCGGCGCGAACGGGTCGCCGGCCACGAAGATGCGCACCTGGATCAGCGCCTGGTGCAGCAAGAGCCCCAGGCCAGAGGCGACCGTGCCGTCGGCGTTCGCCCACGATTCGGCGAGGGCGCTCGGCCACGGCGAATACGCCACATCGAAGAGCAACGCACTGGCCCTGAGCGTGCTGGGGAACTGCACGTCGAGCACCGTGCCGCCGGGCAACGTGCTGATCACGAGATCACTCGTTCGCCCCGGTGCGTCGATGCTCCGCAAGGTGGACACGGTGACGACCAGGCCGAGGAGGTGACCGAGTTCGACGAGGGTGGTCGCCTTCGCCGGGGTGCGAACGACCACATCGACCGTTTCCGCGCCGAGTTCGGCTGCGGCGGCCATGGCCGACGCAGCGGTGGCTCCGGCTCCGAGAATGGTCACGTGGGTGGCGTAGGCAACACCATTCTCGCCCAGCGCGCGCACGAGGCCCGGGACATCCGTATTGAAGCCCGACAGGGTGCGTCGCCCGTGGTTGGCCCCGATGAGAACGGTGTTGACGGCGTTAGTGAGCTGCGCGATCCGGTCGACATCGTCCAGGAGGGGCAGCACCTCGCGCTTCAGCGGCATGGTGAGCGAGAGCCCACGCCACTCGGCACCAAGCCCGGTCAGGAACGCCGCAAGCGCCCCCTCGCCCACGTCAGCGGCGTCATACTGCCAGTCGAGGCCGAGCTCCCGGTAGGCAGCGCGGTGCAGGGCGGGCGACTGGGAGTGGCCGATAGGCGAGCCCAGCACGGCCAGGCGGGGGACATTATTCAACGGGGCGGTTCTCCCTCATCCAGTCCTGCCACACGACCACGGCAGCGTCATGTTCGTCGACGGTGTTCGAGAAGACCGTTTCACCGGTATCAAGGTTGACCGTCACAAAGAACAACCAGCTTCCGTCGGCCGGATGCAGGGCGGCATCGATCGCGAGATCCCCCGGATTCGAGATGGGGCCCACGACCATGCCGGGGTGCACATAGGTGTTGTACAGGTTGCCGGCGTCGGCACGTTCCGCGTCCGTCGTCGTCACGAGGTGGGTGTTGCCGGTGCCGTAGGCGACCGTCGCGTCGGACTGCAGCAGCCCGCTGTCCCAGAGGGTGCGATCGAGACGGTTGAGGAACACCCGGGAGACCTTGTAGTAGTCGTCCCGCAGGCCGGCCTCACGCTGAATCAAAGACGCGAGCACGATGGTGGACCAACGGTCTTCAATGGCCACTCCCGCGGAATCCAGGGCCTGGAACTGCCGATTGACCAAGGTAGTGATGGCGTCGACCGCAGTGATCCCCGGGTCAAAGGTGTACGTCGCGGGAAAGAGGAAACCTTCGAGGGTCGTCGCTTCAGCAGGGAGGCCGTACGGCGACAGATCGGCCGCAGCGGCCTGCAGGTCCGTGAGGGGAATCTCGGTGCCCTCAGAGATGATCTGCAACACATCGACGGCCGCGGTGCCCTCGGGCACGACGATGGTCAGTTCGAGCTTGTTCGCCTCATCCAGAATCGCCGAGAGGGCCGCTGTGCCGCTCAACTTGGTCGCCATCTGATAGGCACCGGGCTGAAAAATGGGTTCGGGGCTCATCGCCAGCAGGGCGTCGTAGAACGCGTCGAAGCTCTTCACCACGTCCTCCTCGAGGAGGGTGCGCGCGATGTCGGCACCGGAATCGCCCTCGTAGATCATCGCGACGATCGGTTCACCCCCGGCGGCTTCTTCGGGCGTGTAGTCTTCGGGACCCTGGGTTGCGCTGATGAGTTGGGTGAGCGGCCCCTGCAGGGCAAAAGCTCCGACGGCCAGCAGTCCGACCAGCACCACGACAACGCTGAGGCAGCCCCAGGCTCCGCGGCGGGACTTCTTCTCCCGGGGTGGCTCGTCGACAAGCCGCTGGCGGCGCTTCGACCGCGTGCTGCCCGCGATGTTTCCGCCCTGCACGGCCGACGCGGATGCTCGGGAATCGGCGTCGGCGTCGGCGGCGAACATCGCAGCCACAGCATCCGCCGGGTGAGCCTCGACGGCCGGGGCGGCCGGAACCGGCTCGGCGGCGCCGGCCGGGACGGGCACTGCAGCACCGGGCCCGACCTCCGCCGGGTCATGTGCTTCTGCCAGGGCGCGTGCTTCGGCCAGGGCGGCGGCCTCGGCGGCGGCGCGCAGACTTCGACGAGACGGCAGTGGCTGGTCGGGGTCGGACACGTCTACGGCCTCTCGGTCGGGTGCACGGGCGAGCCGGCTGGCTTGCCCGTGGCACGCTCAGAGTCGAGCGCGTGTTGCAAAATTATAGTTGCGGCCACCTGATCGACCACTGGACGTTGCGTTCGCGTCGACCGGCCCGAGGAGCGCAGGGCGGCCTGGGCCGACACCGTGGACAGGCGCTCATCGACGAGGCGCACCGGCACGGCCACGGTGAGCGCGAGGGCCTCGGCAAAGTGCACCGCGTCATCCGTCGACGCCGTGTGATTGCCCGACAGGGCCAGCGGGAGTCCCACAATGACCTCCATCGCGCCGAGCTCCGTGACGATCGCGCCCAGGCGGGCCAGGTCGGCCGTGCCGCCCTTGTCGCGGGGTACGGTCTCCACGGGCGTCGCGAGCATGGCGTGGTTGTCGCTGCGGGCGACGCCGATGCGCACGGTGCCCACGTCGACCCCCACGCGCACGCCGGACCGCAGGCCGCGGCCGGCGTCGTCGGACGGGCTCGTCTCGGAGGCCACGCCTAGCGGCTGACGGCCGCGATAACGGCCTGCAGCGCCGTGGGGATGGCGGCCACGTCGGTGCCGCCGCCCTGCGCGAGGTCGTCCTTGCCGCCGCCGCCGCCGCCGAGGATGCCCGACAGTTCCTTCGCCAGGGCTCCGGCGCGGTGGCCCGCGGCACGGGCCGCGGCGTTCGTCGCCACGATGACGACGGGCTTGTCGGCGACAGTTGCGGCCAGGGCGACAATCGAGGGCTCGCTGCCGAGGCGTTCGCGGGTCGCGGTGACGAGCATGCGCACGTCGTCAGCGCTGGCGATGACGCCGAGGTCGACGGCGACAACCGCGACTTCCCCGGCGCGCTGCACGGTGGCGAGGAGTGCGGGAACACGATCGGTCAGGGCGCGGGCCTCGAAGGCGGCGATCTTCTTCTCGGCGGCCTTCAGGTTGGCGAGCAGGTCGCCGATTCGTTCCGGCAGCTGTTCGCGCGGGGTCTTCAGATTCGCGGTCAGCTGGGACACGATCGCACGCTCGACGGCGAGGTCGCGGAAGGCTTCGAGGCCCACGAGGGATTCGACTCGGCGGTTGGCGGAGCCGACGGATGCTTCACTCACCAGGTTGATCATGCCGATCTCGGCGCTCGAGGCGACGTGGGTGCCCGCACAGAGTTCGCGGGACCAGGGGCCGCCGATGTCGACGACCCGAACGACGTCGCCGTACTTCTCGCCGAACAGCGCCATCGCCCCGAGGGACTTCGCCTCGGCCAGGGGCAGTTCGCGCGTGGTGACCTGCAGGTTATCGCGGATGGCGTTGTTGGAGATCTCTTCGATCTCGCTGCGGGTGGCCGGCGACAGCGCCTGGTTCCACGAGAAGTCGAGGCGAAAGAATCCGGCCTTGTTGTAGGAGCCGGACTGGTGGGCGTTCGGTCCGAGTACCTGACGCAGGGCCGCGTGCAGGATGTGGGTTCCGGAATGCGCCTGGCGGGCACCGCGCCGCCAGTCGGGATCAACGACGCTCGTGGCACGCTCCCCCACGCCGACCTCGCCGCTGCGCACCTGCACCTTGTGGCTGATGAGTCCCTTGACGGGCTTCTGCACATCGAGCACTTCGAGTTCGTAGCCGGCGCCGACGATCAGGCCCGCGTCGGCTTCCTGGCCGCCGGACTCGGCGTAGAGGGACGTTTCCGCGAGGATGACCTCGGCGATATCGCCGGCCACCGCTCGGTTGACCGACACACCGTCCACGATGAGGCCGAGGATGGCCGACTCGGAGTTCAACTGCTCATATCCCGTGAAGACCGTCTCGCCGGCGGCCCGGAACGCGGCGTACACCGACAGGTCGGCCAGCAGGGTCTTCTTGGACTTCGCGTCGGCCTTGGCCATGGCGCGCTGTTTGCTCATCAGGGTGTCGAAGGCCTCGCGGTTCACGCTGAGACCGGCCTCTTCGGCCATTTCCAGCGTGATCTCGATCGGGAACCCGTAGGTGTCGTGCAGAAGGAATGCGGTATTGCCGGGCAGTTCGGTTTTCTGCTCGGACTTGGTCTTCGCGACCGCGAGGTCGAGCACGCTGCTGCCGCTCGCGAGGGTGCGCAGGAAGGTCTCTTCCTCCGCGTACGCGGCCTGGCTGATGCGACCGTAGTCGGCGGCGACCTCGGGGTACGAGGCTGCCATGGCGTCGCGGCTGGCCGGCAGGAGCTCCGGCAGGGTGGCCGCGTCGACGCCGAGCAGGCGCATGGCCCGCACCGAGCGGCGCAGCAGACGCCGCAGGATGTAGCCGCGGCCCTCATTGGACGGCATGACGCCGTCGCTCATCAGCATGAGCGAGGAACGCACATGGTCGGCGACGATGCGCATCCGCACGTCGTCGTCATGGTCGGCGCCGTAGCGACGGCCGGACAGAGCGGCTGCGCGGTCAAGCACGGGTCGCACCTGGTCGATCTCATACATGTTCTCGACGCCCTGCTTCAGGAAGGCGACGCGTTCCAGGCCCATGCCGGTATCGATGTTCTTGCTCGGCAGGTCGCCAAGAATCTTGAAATCGCTCTTGCCGGTGCTCTCACCGCGCAGGTACTGCATGAAGACGAGGTTCCAGATTTCGACGTAGCGGTCGTCGTCGGTGGCGGGGCCGCCGTCGGCGCCATAGGCGGGGCCACGGTCGAAGAAGATCTCCGAGCAGGGACCGGCCGGGCCGGGCTGGCCGGTGGACCAGTAGTTGCTCTCCATGCCGAGGCGCTGGATGCGGTTCTCGGGAACGCCGATCGCGCGCCAGTAGCGGAATGCTTCGTCGTCATCGAGGTAGATGGTGACCCACAGGTCACTCTCGCGGAATCCGTACCCACCCTGGTTTTCGGGGGTCGTCAACAGTTCCCAGGCGAAGCCGATGGCCTCCTGCTTGAAGTAGTCCCCGAAGGAGAAGTTGCCGTTCATCTGGAAGAACGTGCCGTGCCGCGGCGTCTTGCCGACCTCTTCGATGTCGTTGGTACGGATGCACTTCTGCACGCTCGTGGCGCGCTTGTACGGTGCCGGAACCAGGCCGGTCAGGTACGGGACGAACGGGACCATGCCGGCGACCGTGAACAACAAAGTGGGGTCATCGCTGACGAGCGAGGCCGAGGGAACGACGGTGTGGCCGCGTTCGGCGAAAAAGTCGAGCCAACGCCCGCGAATATCAGCAGTCTGCATGGGGTCCGTTTATTCGGTGATACGTGAAAGGTGCATGAAAAATTGTGCCCCCGCGGCGCCGTCGAGCCGAGCTCGAACGGGGTGGCGGGAGGATGCCGCTAGCGGTCGGCGAAGCTCACCGGTCCGGCGCGTCTTCGGCGATCGCATCGCGCAGCTCGGCCTCGCGCTGGCGATAGCCGTCGGAGATGGCTTCACCGAATTCGCGGGCCTTGACGTCGAGGTCGCTGAAGAACTGCTTGCCCTGCTTGGTCTGATTGACCTCGTGGGCGACGACAAATCCCACGGCAACGCCAACAACCAGCCAGACGAACTTCTTCATTTCAATGCTCCCAGAGGTAATTGGTACACGACCAGCGTATCGGTCTAGCGACGACGCCGCCGGGGGGTGCGCTCTGCGGACGGCTCGGCGGCCGGAACAACAGTGCGGAATGCGGCTCGAACTCCGGCCGAGAAACCGGCGAGCTTGATGAGGGGTCCGCCCACCGTTGCGGAGAACAGGGCCACCAGCGCGGACACGTTCCCCGTGACATCCGCGACATTGCTCGTGATCGTGTCGAGCCGTGCGATCTGCTCGTTGGTCTGCTTCAGCGTCGTCGTCGACTCAGCGATGAGCGGCGTGACGTTCTCACTCAGGTCGCGGATGGCGTGGGTCGTCTCATCGAACACCCGGCCCAGCTTGACGAGGGGCACGGCGAGGATCGCAACGAGCACCGCGAACACTCCGGCAGCGATGAGGCCGGCAATATCTCCACCTGACATGACTGACCATTCCTTCGACGTTGGGAAGCAAAAAGGGCGGATCACCCGAAGGTAATCCGCCCTTACTGTACTTCAGTGCTGCGTTCTAGCGAGCTGCGTAGTACTCAACGACGAGCTGAACTTCACACGTCACGGGGATCTCGATGCGCTTCGGGGAGCGCACGAGGCGCGCCTGAAGCTTGTCGAGCTCAACCTCGAGGTACGGGGGAAGCTTCGGGAGCAGGTCCACGTGTCCGCCGGCGGCGGCAACCTGGAACGGCTCCATGCCCTCACTGCGAGCCTTCACGTGAATGAGCTGGCCCGGCTTGAGGCGGTAGGACGGGCGGTCGACGAGTTCTCCGTCAACGAGGATGTGACGGTGGGTCACCATCTGACGCGCCTGGGCGGTGGTGCGGGCGATCGCGGAACGAACGAGGAGAGCATCGAGACGGGTCTCGAGGATCTCAACGAGGTTTTCACCGGTCAGTCCCTGACGACGACGAGCCTGCTCGAAGGCAATCTTGAGCTGAGCTTCGCGGATGCCGTACTGGGCGCGTAAGCGCTGCTTCTCGCGAAGACGAACGGCATAGTCCGAGTCGGTCTTGCGCTTGGTGCGACCGTGCTCGCCCGGTGCGTAGGGGCGCTTCTCGAGGAAGCGAGCTGCCTTCGGGGTCAGGGCAATGCCCAGAGCACGGGACAGACGAGTTTTACTGCGGGTACGTGACTTTGTAGACACGGTTTCCTTTCAATGGGACTCAAACAGGGATACCAGGGCGTGTGCCGCGCAGGTCACTGATGTGCAGTGCGCAGGCTGTACGTCATGGGAGATCAGAGGATTGGGTGCCACGGGACGCCCGGCTACAGGGCTTTTCCCCTCCAAGCTGGTGACGGACGCAGCCGCATGCCGAAACCAGTTGTAGGCGAGGATCAGACTAACACAGGACAGCCACCGGGACAGCCGCCGGGACCGCCTCGTCGCATCCGACTAATCGCGGCCGCGCACGATCCGCATGATCTTGGCCAGCCGCGCCGACACTTCACGCTCATACCCGTGCTCGGTGGGCACGTAGTACCGCACGGACTTGATCTCGTCCGGCGGGTACTGCTGCGTCACGACGCCGATCGGATCGTTGTGCGGGTACTGGTAGCCCTTGCCGTGGCCGAGACGCTTGGCCCCGGGATAGTGGGCGTCACGCAGGTGCTTGGGCACCCGCCCAGCCTTACCCGCCCTGACGTCCGCGATCGCCGCGTCGAGCGCCATATACGCCGCGTTGGACTTCGGCGCCGTCGCGAGGTGCACGACGGCCTGCGCCATCGGTATGCGCCCCTCGGGCATGCCGATCATCTGCACGGCATCGGCGGCGGCCATCGCGATCACGAGCGACTGCGGGTCGGCCATGCCGATGTCCTCCGAGGCGAGCACGATGATACGACGACAGATGAAACGCGGGTCCTCGCCGGCCTCGATCATGCGCGCCAGATAGTGCAGGGCCGCGTCAACGTCGGAGCCGCGCACCGATTTGATGAAGGCGCTGATCACGTCGTAGTGCTCGTCGCCGTTGCGGTCGTAGCGCAGCAGGGCCCGGTCCACCGCGAGGGCCACGATCTCAGTGGTGATGAGGGGCTTGCCCGTCTCCCCCGGCGCGATGGTCGTCGCCGCGGAGACGGATGCCGCCTCCAGCGCGGTCAGGGCCCGCCGGGCATCCCCCGACGCCAGCCGAATGATCGCCGAGCGGGCCTCCGGGTCGAGGTCGAATTTGTCATCGAGCCCGCGAGCATCCGTCACGGCACGGTCGACGACCACGCCGAGGTCGTCGTCACTCAAGGTTTCGAGGGTCAGCAGCAAGGAGCGGGACAACAGCGGGGAGATCACCGAGAACGACGGGTTCTCCGTCGTCGCTGCCACAAGAATAATGACCCCGTTTTCGACCCCGGGCAGAAGGGCATCCTGCTGCGCCTTCGAGAAGCGGTGAATCTCATCGAGAAAGAGAACTGTGGACAGGCCGTAGAGGTCGCGGCTGGTGCGTGCCTCTTCCATGACCTGTCGCACGTCGCGCACGCCGGCGGACACGGCGGACAGCTCGACGAAACGACGCCCGGAGCTGTGCGCGATCGCCTGGGCGAGCGTTGTCTTACCGGTGCCGGGCGGCCCCCAGAGGATGACCGAGACCGAACCGCGCTCCCCCGTCTTGTCACTCGCGAGGCTGACCAGGGGTGAACCGGGCGTGAGCAGGTGCCGTTGGCCGGCGACCTCATCGAGGGTGGTGGGGCGCATCCGCACGGCGAGGGGGGTTGCGCCCGTGCGCAGACCCGGTTGAGCATCCGACATTCCCCCAGCGTACTTTGTGCGTAGAGTTCAACGAGGTCGCGGCATGTGGCCGGTCCGCGTGGCCCAGGAGGATTCAAGTTGGCACAGAACTACAAGCCGGAGCGTGAAGCACGCGAGGAACGCGGGCGGGTACGCGGCTACCAGGCGCGTCGCGCCGTGCATGACACCCAGGTGAAACGCCGCAAGCGGGACAACCTGGTGGCCGGCGCCGGCCTCGTCGTCGTTCTCGTGCTGCTCGTCAGTGCCCAGGTGTTCTACTTCTCCGGCGGCCCGGGCACCCCTGCAACCACCGATACCGCGAGTGACACGCCGACGGATGCCGCCACCGACGAGGCCCGCACGCTGCCCTCGCCCGACGTGGCCGAGAACCGCACCTGGACCGGCACGCTGACCCTGAACGACATCCCCCTCGGTCTCGAACTCGACGGCGCGCGTGCCCCGCAGGCGGTCGCCTCGACGATCACCCTGGCCCAGGACGGCTTCTACGACGGGATCATCTGTCACCGTCTCACGACGGAGGGCATCTTCGTGCTCCAGTGCGGTGACCCCGACGGCACGGGAGAGGGCGGCCCCGGCTACGCCTACGGGCCGATTGAAAATGGCCCCGCAGACAACTTCTATCCCGCGGGCACACTCGCCATGGCCCGAGTCGGCGGCGATGGCGCCAGCATGGGCAGCCAGTTCTTCATCGTCTATGAAGACACCACGATCCAATCCGACGACGCCGGTGCGTACACGGTGATGGGACGCGTGACGAGTGGCCTCGATGAGCTGAAGGCGGGGATCATCGATGCGGGCACCGTCGACGGATCTTCCACACCCGCCGTCGAGACGACCATCACGGCTTTTTCCGTCCAGTAGCCTTACCGCAGCGCTCTTCAACAATCGGCGCCGCTCGAAAATCCACGAAAACCGATAATCCGCGCGCAGGCTTGCAATAGGCTTGAGCGGGTATTAGCCCTCTCAGGGGCACACAAACGAGAACAGCAAGGTGAGGCTCTTGACTACGACAGATCAGCAACCATGGGGTCGCGTAGACGAAACCGGCACGGTATTCGTGCGCGAGGCGTCGGGCGAACGCGCCGTTGGACAGTATCCGGACGCAACTCCGGAAGAAGCACTGGCCTACTTCGAGCGTAAGTACAACGAGTTGAACGGCCAGGTCACCCTGCTCGAACAGCGCGCCAAGGGCGGCGCCCCCGCCGCCGACGTCGCCAAGGCGGTCGCCAATCTTAGCGCGACGGTCGCGACGGCCAACGCCGTCGGCAACCTCGCCGCACTCGTCACCCGTCTCGGCGCCCTCGGTGGTGCCGTGAGCGAGCTTACCGAGCAGCAGGGCATCGAAGCGAAGGCCGCGGCGTCCGCTGCCGTCGCCGAACGCGCCGCGATCGTCGAAGAGGCCGAACGCCTCGCCGCCGAAGACCCCGCCAAGACGCAGTGGAAGCAGACCAGCGCCGCGCTCGACGCGCTCTTCGCCAAATGGCAGGCACACCAGCACGACGCCCCGCGCATCCCCAAGGGCGAGGCGAACGACCTGTGGAAGCGATTCCGGGCCGCACGCACCATCATCGAGCAGAACCGCAAGGCGTTCTTCGCCGAGCTGGACAGCGCCCACAAGGATGTGCGCACCCGCAAGCAGCACCTCATCGAGCAGGCCGAGAACCTCGCGGCCAAGGGCGCCGACGGCATTCCCGTCTACCGCAACCTGCTCGAGGAATGGAAGCTCGCGGGCCGCAGCGGCAAGAAGCAGGACGACGCGATGTGGGCCAAGTTCAAGGCCGCCGGCGACGTTCTCTACTCCGCCAAGTCCGAAGTCGACGCCGTTGACGACGAGGAGTACGCCGGCAACCTGGTGCTCAAGCTCGAACTCCTGACGGAGGCCGAGACACTGCTCACGGCGACCGACCGCACCAAGGCCCGCGACACGCTCACGGTCATCCAGCGCAAGTGGGACGCCATCGGCAAGGTGCCGCGTGACCAGGTCAAGACCGTCGACGAGCGCCTGCGCAAGGTCGAAGCCGCCGTGCGTAAGCTCGACGACGACCACTGGATTCGCAACAACCCCGAGACCAAGGCACGCACCGAGGGCCTCGCCGGCCAGCTCTATGAGGCCATCGAAAAGCTCGAAGCCGAACTGGCCGTCGCGCAGTCAGGCAACGACCCGGCAGCCATCACGGAAGCCACCGAGGCCCTCGAGGCTCGTAAGGCGTGGCTCAAGGCCATCGGCCTGTAGCGAGACAAAACACAGCAGTTATCCCCACGAGGTCATTCTCGGCATCTGTCCACAGATTTCCGAGAATGACCTCGTGTTGTTGACGCGGTGCCAAGGTGTGCGCATGACTCCCCCACCCGCGAACACCCGGCTCCCGTCCATTTTGTCGGCTACGGACCTGCCCATCGCCGCGCTGTGCGGTGCGCGCCTCGACGGCGAAGTATACCCGCTCGGCGACTTCTGGTGCCTCGTCGACGAGAATGACGGCCCCATCACACGAGCACGTGCCACGAGCATGCTCGTCTCGGTCGCAGTCGCGGCTGAGCGCGCGACCGCGGCCTGGATCTACGGTCTCACTCCCGAACCGGCCAGACACGAGTTGCGCCTCGACAGCCGTGCCCGCAAACACGTCCAGCCGTCCGTCCGCGTGCGGGTCCGCGAAGTACGCGACCCTTTCGCCGACACTGTCGACATCGGCGGAGTGCCGGTGACGACTCCGTTGCGCACCGCGGTCGACCTGGCCCTCAGCCGCGGTGACCTCGTCGACGGGCGACACGAGCTCGGCCTCGTCGCACTGCTGGCGGATCTCCTGCGCTACAGCGGATACGGCGACACCCATGCGGCTATCGCCCGCTGCGTGCCTGCCCACTCACCCGTCGGTGAGCGAGCTGCCGCACGGTTTGCAGCCGTGCAGCAGCTCCTCGACCGGGCACCCTGACCTGTTGCTACCCCAGTGCCGGTTCGGCCTCCTCGAGGCCGCCCAGCCTAGCCGTCGCTGACGCGGTAGACGTCGTAGACGGTGTCGATGCGCCGCACGGCGTTGAGGATGCGGTCGAGGTGCGTCGCGTCGCCCATCTCGAAGACGAAGCGGCTGAGCGCCAGCCGGTCGCTGGACGTATTGACCGTGGCGGAGAGGATGTTGACGTGGTGTTCGGAGAGCACGCGCGTCACGTCGGACAGCAGCCCGGACCGGTCGAGCGCCTCAATCTGGATGTGCACCAGAAAGAGGCTCTTCGAGGTGGGCGCCCATTCGACGTCGATCATGCGTTCGGGTTCCTTGAGCAGCGATGCCACGTTGTGGCAGGACGCCTGGTGCACCGACACTCCGGAGCCGCGGGTGATGAACCCCACGATCTTGTCCCCGGGTACGGGAGTGCAACAGCGTGCGAGCTTGACGAGGATATCGGGTGCGCCGCGCACGAGCACGCCGGAGTCACTGTGCCGCAGGGTCTGGTTGTGGCCGCGCGGCGCGACGGGCAGGTCGGTGCTGTCGCTCTCCTCGATGCTCTGCAGCGACGCGACGACCTTCTCCAGCACCGACTGCGTCGATACGTGGCCTTCGCCGACGGCGGCATAGAGCGCCGAGACGTCCTCGTAGCGCAGCAGCGCGGCGACCTCGGCGAAGGAGTCCTGGTTCATGAGCTTCTGAAGCGGGAGGTTCTGCTTGCGCATGGCGCGAGCGATCGCATCCCGGCCCTGCTCGATGGCCTCGTCGCGGCGTTCCTTGGTGAACCACTGGCGAATCTTGTTGCGTGCCCGGGGGCTCCGCACGAAGTTGAGCCAGTCCTTGCTGGGCCCGGAATCCGGATTCTTCGAGGTGAAGACCTCGACGACGTCACCGGTGGTGAGGGTGCTCTCCAGGGGCACGAGCCGACCGTTGACCTTGGATCCCATGGTGCGGTGCCCGACCTCGGTGTGCACCGCATAGGCGAAGTCCACCGGGGTCGCCCCGGTCGGCAGCCCGATGACACGGCCCTTGGGGGTGAAGACGTAGACCTCTTTGGCGCCGATCTCGTAGCGCAGCGAGTCGAGGAACTCCCCCGGATCGGCCGTCTCGGCCTGCCAGTCACTGATGTGGGCCAGCCACGCCATATCCGTGTCGCTCTGCGGGCCGGGGCCGCCGGCGCTCTTGCCGTTGACCTGTTCCTTGTACTTCCAGTGCGCGGCGACACCGAATTCGGCGCGCTGGTGCATCTCCTGGGTGCGAATCTGAATTTCGACCGGGCGCCCCTTGGGGCCCATCACGGTCGTGTGCAGGGACTGGTACAGGTTGAACTTGGGGGTGGCGATGTAGTCCTTGAACCGGCCCGGAAGCGGCGTCCAGCGGGCATGGATGGACCCGAGTACGGCGTAGCAGTCGCGCACCGAGTTGACCAGCACGCGGATGCCGACGAGGTCGTAGATCTCGTCGAACTCGCGGCCGCGTACAACCATCTTCTGGTAGATCGAGTAGTACTGCTTGGGCCGACCGGCCACCTTGCCCCGGATGCGCGACGCCTTCAGATCTTCATTGATGGTGTCAATGATGTTCTGCACGAATTCTTCGCGCTGAGGGGTGCGCTGCTTGACGAGGCTTTCGATTTCAGCGTACAGCTTGGGGTAGAGCACCGCGAAGGAGAGGTCTTCGAGTTCCCACTTGATGGTCTGGATGCCGAGGCGGTGCGCGAGTGGCGCGTAGATCTCGAGGGTCTCGGTAGCCTTGCGCACGGCCGATTCGTTGGGCACGAAGCCCCAGGTGCGCGCGTTGTGCAGTCGGTCGGCGAGCTTGATGATCAGAACCCGGATGTCCTTCGACATCGCGACGATCATCTTGCGCACGGTCTCGGCCTGCGTTGAATCGCCGTACTTGACCTTGTCGAGCTTGGTGACGCCGTCGACGAGCATGGCGATCTCATCGCCGAAATCGGCCCGCAACTGATCCAGGGTGTAGTCGGTGTCCTCGACCGTGTCGTGCAGCAGTGCTGCCGACACGGTCTTGGTGCCGATGCCGAGGTCTGCCAGGATCTGGGCCACGGCGACCGGATGCGTGATGTACGGTTCGCCGCTGCGGCGCATCTGCCCCTCATGGGCGCGTTCCGCGACCGCGTAGGCCCGCTCGATGATCGACAGGTCCACCTTCGGGTGGTGCAATCGCACCGTCTTGATGAGGGTGTCGACGGCACCGGCCGGCTGTGCGCGCGAGAAGATGCGGGGCACGAGCCGGCGCAGCGAGGCAGATGATGGTGTCGTCGTGTCCGTCATCGCTTCACCTCATTCCCCTGGCGGGCCCGCGTTCCGTGGCATGTGCTGTGTGACAGGAACCGTGTGGCAGGTACTGCCGTTCCCTCATTATGCCTGTTTCTCGCACGCCGCCGGTGCAGGGCGGTTCAGGCCGTCACATTGGCGCTGGCCTTGTCGGCCTTGGCCGTGACCGCTTCGGCCTGCTCACGGGCCGCAGTGGCCCGCTTGTCGCGCCTCTGGATTTCGGGCTCACGGGTGCGCAGCTGCGAGTAGAACGGCGCCGCGATGAAGATCGTCGAGTAGGTGCCGACGAGGATACCGATCAGCAGGGCGAGCGAAATGTCCCGCAGCGTTCCCGCACCCAGGACGAAGGCGCCGATGACCAGGATCGATGCCACCGGCAGGGCGGCCACGACCGAGGTGTTGATCGAACGCACCAGGGTCTGGTTGACCGCCAGGTTGACGGACTCGGCGAACGTACGCCGCGATTCGGAGCCGTCCTCCATCGTATTTTCACGGATCTTGTCGAAGACCACCACCGTGTCGTAGAGCGAATAGCCGAGGATCGTCAGGAAGCCGATCACGGCCGCCGGAGTGATCTCGAAACCGGTGATGCCATAGAACCCGGCGGTGATGACGAGGTCGTGCAGCAACGCGACCATGGCCGCGGCGCTCATCTTCCAGGTGCGGAAGTAGACGGCCATGACGATTCCGGCGAGTACGAGGAACACGATCAGGGCGCGGATCGCCTGGCCGGTGATGTCAGCACCCCACGACGGCCCGATGAACGAGGCCGCGACTTCGGACTGCGGAACGTCGTAGGCCGCGGCGAGGGCGTTGCGCACCGCGCGGGTGTCGTCGCTGGTCAGCTGGTCGGTCTGGATCCGGATTTCGCTCTCGCCGACGGACGAAATCTTGGGCACCGACTCCGGAACGATGCTCTCAACCGCCGCGGCTGCGGCGTCCTGGTTCGAGTCCGCAACCTCGGTGACGACGAACTCGCTGCCACCGGTGAACTCGATGCCGAAGACGAACCCACCGCGGGCGAACGGCCCGAGCACGGCTATGAGGATCATGGCCCCGGCGATGAGATACCAGAGCTTGCGCCGGTTGACGATGTTGATCGAGCGCTTGCCCGTGTAGAGGTCATTTCCGAACTGCGAGAAGCTGGCCATCAGGAATCCTTCCCGTCGTTCGATCGATCCGTGGTGTTGGTCGCTGTGGTTCCCGTGCCGCTGCTGCTACCCACGAGTTCGGCGGCCTTGCGCTCGGCGATGGTCTGCCGTTTCGCGGCTTCCTTGCTCGACGAGGCCGCTTTGCTCGGTGCGACGGATGCCGAGGGCACGAATTTCGCGCGCCCCCGGTATACGGCGCCCAGGGCGCGCGGGTCGAGGCCGCTGAGGGAATGACCTTCCCGGAAGTACTTCGTCTTGGCGACGAGCTGCAGCATCGGGTGGGTGAACAGGCTCACCACGAGCAGGTCGACGACCGTCGTGAGGCCCAGGGTGAGCGCGAAACCGCGAACGTTGCCGACGGCGAGCACGAAGAGCACCGCAGCGGCGAGGAAGTTGACGACGTCGGAGGCGATGATGGTGCGGAGGGCACGTCTCCAGCCCGCCTCGACGGCAGACTCGAGTCCGCGCCCGTCGCGCAGTTCGTCCCGAACCCGTTCGAAGTAGACGATGAAGGAGTCGGCGGTGATACCGATCGCCACGATCAGGCCCGCCACCCCGGCGAGGGAGAGTCGGTAGCCCTCCCGCCACGACAAGAGCGTGATCAGGAAGTAGGTGATGACGCCGGCGACCACGAGGGACGCAACGGTGACCAGCCCCAGCAGACGGTACTGCGCCAGGGAGTAGAGCACGACGAGCGCGAGTCCGATGAGACCGGCGATCAGTCCGTTCCGAAGCTGCGTCTCACCGAGCGTGGCCGAGATCGTGTCCTGGCTCTGCACGGTGAAGCTGATCGGAAGAGCGCCGAACTTGAGCTGGTCGGCGAGCGTCTTCGACGATTCCTGGGTGAAGTTTCCGCTGATCTGGGGCTTGTTGGTGACGCCCTGAACCGCGGGAGCCGTGATGACCTGACCGTCGAGCACGACCGCGAACTGGTTCTGCGGAGACGTGAGCGCAATCAGCCGGCTGGAGATGGCCTGGAATTCCTCGCCGCCCTGGCTGCTGAATTCAATGTTGACGAGCCACTCGCCCGTGCTGGCACCACTCTGTGTGGTTCCGGTGCCGTTGGTGGCGTCGGTGATGGTCTCGCCGCTGACTTCGACCGGTCCGAGGATGTATTTGATCGAACCGTCGGCCTCGCACGTGATGAGTGGGTCGTCGGCCGGAGCGACGTTGCTGGAGTCGATGGCGTCGCAGTCGAAGGCTTCGAACTGGGCGGCCAGAGCGGGAGTGATGTAGTTCAGGTCGCTGGCGTCGGTGGGTTCGACCTCGGGTGTCGTCGACAGGTTCGGGTCGACGCTTGTCGGTGCGGGCGTGGACACGCCGTCTTCACCGACGGTCGCGCTCGACGGCGCTGAGGCAACGAGGACCGGCCGGAATTCAAGCTTGGCGGAGGACTCGATGCGGTTGATCGTCTCGTCGTCCGGGGTTCCCGGGATCGACACGACGATGTTCTGTCCGCCCTGGGTGGTGATCTCGGATTCGGAGACGCCGGACGAGTCGATCCGCTGGCGGATGATCGACACGGCCTGGCTGAGCTGTTCGCTCGATACGGTGTCGCCCTCTTCGACGAGCGGCTCCAGAATGATCTGGGTGCCACCTTCGAGGTCGAGGGCCAACGCTGGTGTCCACGATCCGCCACCGGTAGCCACGCCGACGGCGTTGAATCCAATGAGGGCGACGATGATGACACCGAGCCAGGTCAGGGAACGCCAGGCTTTTCTGCCCGGGGACGACTTAGCCACCTATGAACTCAGCTTTCTATTCAGTGCATGCCGGCCCGTTCACACAGGCCAGGGTCCGCGCCAATCGGCGCAGACCCGCTTAGCCGACGGTCGTTGATACCGACGGCGCGTACGTTTGTCTATCGTTCGTACGTTTATAGCAGTACGAGGTTACGCGTCGCTCTTTTTGGGTTTCTCGTCGTCACCATCGCGGCGCTGACCGAACTCCGGCTCGCTGCCGAAGTCGGCCGGCTCGGGCACGACGAGCGTCTCGACGCCCTCGGCCTCGACGTCGTCGTCGGTCTCCACGATCGGGTCGACTACGCGTGCGATCGTCTGGCGGTGGATCTCCACGATCGTGCCGGGCGCGATCTGCAGGGCGACCTTGTTGGCCTCTTCGTCAATCGACACGATCGTGCCGTAGAGACCGAAGTTGGTCATGACGTCGGCGCCGGGCACCATGGTGGCCTGCAGGGCCTCCTGGTCCTTCTTGCGCTTGCGGCCGTTGCGGAACATGAAGAACACCAGCATCGCCAGAACGGCAAGCATGACGAGAGTCAACGGATCCATAAAACTAAAAAACCTTCCCATTGCGGCGATGCTTCACAAACGCAGCGCCGAAGCCTGTGTTGCGGGCTCTGTCTGAACCCGCATTCGGTACGAACCAGCTTGAATTATAGGTCATCGAGGGGCAGCCCACCCTGAGTGGTCATACCCCCCGTTGAACTGAGTCCGAAATGCCGCCACGCTGCGGGGGTTGCGACCCGCCCGCGGGGCGTGCGTGTGAGGAAGCCTATCCGCACCAGGAAGGGTTCGACGACCGCTTCGATGGTCTCGGACTCCTCACCGACGGACACGGCCAGGGTATTCAAGCCGACCGGACCTCCCCCGAACCGGGTCAGCACGATGCGCATCACCTCTCGGTCGAGACGGTCCAGCCCGATCTCATCCACGTCGTAGAGCTCGAGGGCGGCATGTACGGCCGCGATGTCAGCCTCACCGCCGTGCACCAGGGCGTAGTCACGCACCCGCCGCAGCAGCCGGTTCGCGATGCGCGGTGTGCCGCGGCACCGCCCGGCTATTTCGGCGAGGGCCCGCTGGCCGATCGGCAGGCCGATGAGCACGGCGGCGCGCTTCAGCACGAGTTCGAGTTCGTTCTCGGCGTAAAACTCGAGGTTGGCGGTAAAGCCGAAGCGGTCTCTGAGCGGGTTGGGCAGCATTCCGGAGCGCGTCGTGGCCCCGACCAGCGTGAACGGTGCCAGATCAAGGGGTACGGATGTCGCTCCGGCGCCCTTGCCCACCATGATGTCGATGCGGAAGTCCTCCATGGCGAGATACAGCATCTCCTCCGCGGAGCGGGCCATGCGGTGGATTTCGTCGATGAAGAGCACCTCACCCGGAACGAGAGAGGACAGCACGGCGGCCAGGTCGCCGGCGTGCTGGATGGCCGGACCGCTCGCCATGCGCAGGGGCCGGTCGCCCTCATAGGCGATGATCATGGCCAGGGTGGTCTTGCCGAGGCCGGGCGGGCCGGCGAGCAGGATGTGATCGGGCGTGCGGTTCTGCATCGTGGCCGCAGTGAGGAGCAACTGCAGCTGGCCCCGCACCTTCTGCTGGCCGACGAATTCGGCCAGGCTGCGGGGGCGCAGCGCCCCCTCGAACGCGAGCTCACCCTCGCTCTCGAGGCTCGGGTTTGTGATTTCAACACCCGGATCAGTCATTCGGGGCGTCCCGGGCTTGACTGGTGCGGACTGGAAACGTGCTGTGCCGGGCCCAAGCGGCCGAGGGCGAGGCGCAGCACTGCGGCGACGGATGCCGGCTCGCCGTCCGCGAGGTCGGCGAGCGTCTCCTCCACAGTCTCCGAGGCGACCCGCTCCGTCCAGCCGAGCCCGATCAGGGCAGCCTGCACGGTCGAAGCGACCGAACGGTTCGGCGCCGTGCGGGCGGTCGCGGCGGGCGCCGTCACGGCGAGTTTGCCGGCGAGGGACAGCACGATCAGTTTGGCGGTCTTCGGGCCGATGCCGCTGACCTTGCGAAAGACCGCGTCGTCGTCATCGGCGACGGCCTGCGCGATCTGCTGCGGAACCAAAACGGCGAGCACACCGAGCGCCGATTTGGGGCCGACACCGGTCACGCCGACGAGCAACTCAAAGACGTGCAGTTCTTCCGGGCTGGGGAAGCCGTAGAGGGTGAGCGAGTCCTCGCGCACGATCAGGGTCGTCGTCAGGCGAACCTCATCGCCGATACGGCAGCCGAGCGCCGTCGCCGGGGTGACCTGAACCGAGAATCCGATGCCGCCGACCTCGACGACGACAACAGAACCCAGGGCGGACAGGACGGGGCCACGTATGGAAGAAATCACCGCTTAAGACTACGCGGAGCCACCGACACTGCTGTTCCCCGCTCAGCCGCGCGCCAGGCTTTCTGGGCCGGGGTGAGGGCAGGAGCCGGCCCGGACGCCGCAATCGACGCCTTCGTGGGCAGGGTTCCGCCGGCGGCCCCGGTGCGCCAGGCGTGGCAGATGGCGAGAGCGAGGGCATCCGCCGAGTCAGCCGGTTTCGGAATCTCGGTCAGGCCGAGGATGCGGGCGACCATCGTGCCGACCTGTTTCTTGTCGGCGGCGCCGTAGCCGGTGATGGCGGCCTTCACCTCGCTCGGGGTGTGCAGGGTCACGGTCAGGCCGCGCTGTGCGGCCAGCAGCAGGGCGACCCCGCTGATCTGCGCGGTGCCCATGACGGTGCGCACGTTGTGCTGGGCGAAGACCCGCTCGATGGCCACGAATTGCGGCTGGTGCCGGTCGAGCATGTCCTCAATGCCGCGGCTGAGCAGCAGCAGGCGCTCCTCGAGGGGGAGATCGGGCGCACTTTTCAGGGTGGCCACGTCGACGAGGGTGGCTGAGCGATTACCAGCCACGTCGACGACGCCGACTCCGCAGCGGGTGAGGCCCGGGTCGATACCGAGCACCCGGACGGCACCGGCCCGCACAGCGCCGGACCGGACGGCGCCTGCCGGAACCATGCCTGCCGGAACCATACCGCCTACTCGGAGTCGGCTTCGAGTTCGGCCTGCACCTCGGGGGTCACGTCGTAGTTGCTATAGATGTTCTGCACGTCGTCGAGGTCTTCGAGGGCGTCGATGAGTCGGAACACCTTGCGGGCGGTCTCGGCGTCGACCTCGACCTTGAGGGAGGGGATGAAGGCGATATCGGCGGAGTTGTAGTCGATTCCGGCGGCCTGCAGGGCGGTTCGGGTCGCGACGAGGTCGGCCGCGTCGGAGTGCACCTCGAAGGTGTCGTCGTCCGTGATGACCTCTTCGGCACCAGCGTCGAGAACGGCCAGCATGATGTCGTCCTCCGTGAGGCCGCCGCTCTGTCCCACGACAACAACGCCCTTGCGGTGGAAGTTGTAGGCGACGCTGCCGGGATCGGCCATGGTGCCGCCGTTGCGGGCCATGGTGGTGCGCACTTCGGCCGCCGCGCGGTTCTTGTTGTCGGTGAGGCACTCGACCATGATGGCCACGCCGTGGGCGGCATAGCCTTCGTACATGATGGTCGTGTAGTCGACCTGCTCGCCTGACAGCCCGGCGCCGCGCTTGACGGCACGGTCGATGTTGTCGTTGGGCACCGAGGTCTTCTTCGCCTTCTGGATGGCGTCGACCAGGGTCGGGTTGCCCGACAGGTCGGCGCCGCCCATGCGGGCGGCAACTTCGATGTTCTTGATGAGCTTGGCGAAGGCCTTGGCGCGCCGAGAGTCGGTGACCGCCTTCTGGTGCTTCGTGGTGGCCCATTTGGAATGCCCGGACATAATTCTCCCGTTGTCTGCTCGCTGGTACTGGTGTTCGTTCGTACTGGTGTTCGTTCGTACTGCTGTGAACAGTGCCTGTTACGGCTGTCGTTCTAGTGGTTGAAGTCTATCCCGGGGCTCACTCGAGCAAGGTATGCAGCGTGTGCAGGTTGCGGGTCGTCGTGGTGGCGCGGTATTTGACCTTGCCGCTCTTCTTGCTGAAGGCGCTCTTGACGCCGACGGCCTTCTTGACCTCCCAGTACAGAACGCCGTGGCCGAGCTCGACGCGCTCATCGGCGGCGTCGAGTTCCCGGGCGTGTCCGGCGAGCTCGGACAGATGCCCGGGCTCGGAGGAGAACATCACGTAGGGGTGCCAGGCGGCATGCTTCTCATCGAAGGGATACGCGCGCACGACCCGGTCGAGGGTCTCGTGGTCGATCAGCACGATCCAGGCCTCGTAGTCGAAGCGGGCGGTGAGGGCCGCCTCGATGCGCGCCTTGAGCGCGGCGAGCTCGTCGTGGTCGGCGAGGGGCTTGTCGATGCTGAAGATCACGTTGCCGCTGGCGAGGACGGTCTTCACGTCGGTGTAGCCGAGGTCGGTAAAAGTATCGGCCAGGTCCGTCATGGTGATCGTGATGCCATTGACGTTGATGCCGCGAAGAAGGGCGATATAGCGTGTCATCGTTGACTCTTTCCATAACCGCCCGGCATCATCCGGTCACGACGTGACGGATGCTGGACCGGGCGTTAGCGACGAAAGGCGGCGGCAGCCACCCTGCGTAAAAAGTACTCGTGAAACCGGTAGTCCCCGGTGATTTCGGGGTGAAACGAGGTGCCGAGCAGACTGCCCTGCTCGACGGCAACACAGCGGCCATCGGCCAGGCGGGCCAGCGCCGTGGCGGCCGGCCCGACCGTCTCGACGACCGGGGCACGAATGAACGCGGCGTGCATCGGGCCGCCGGCCAGCCCGGACACGTCAAGCTCGGTTTCGAAACTGGCTGCCTGCGAGCCGAAGGCATTACGACGCACGACGATGTCAAGGCCGCCGATGCTCTGCTGCCCGGTGATGCCATCGAGAACCGTGTCGGCGAGCATGATGAGGCCCGCACACGTGCCGTAGACCGGCAGTCCCGCAGCCACCGCGTCACTCAGCGGCTCGAACAGCCCGAACATGCGCGCCAGCTTGTCCATCACGCTGGACTCGCCGCCCGGAATGACGAGTCCGCCCACGAGGGCGAGTTCCTCGGGGCGACGAACCAGAACGACCTCGGCGCCCAGGGCCCGCAACACGTCGGCATGCTCGCGAAAGTCACCCTGCAGGGCGAGAACCCCGATGGGGGCCTCCCCTGCCAGACGAGCGGGCGCGGGCATGTCGACGAGCGTGGCCTCAGGCATCGAGGGGTGCGCTACCAGCCGCGGGTGGCGAGGCGGTGCGGTGCCGGGATGTCGGTCACGTTGATGCCGACCATCGCTTCGCCGAGGCCCCGCGAGACATCCGCGATGATCTTGGCGTCGTCGTAGAAAGTGACGGCCTTGACGATGGCGGCGGCGCGCTGCTCCGGGTTGCCCGATTTGAAGATGCCGGATCCGACGAAGACTCCGTCGGCACCGAGCTGCATCATCATCGCGGCGTCGGCCGGGGTGGCCACTCCCCCGGCGGTGAAGAGTACGACGGGGAGCTTGCCGGTTGCGGCGATCTCGGCGACCAGCTCGTACGGGGCCTGCAGCTCCTTGGCGGCGACGTAGAGTTCGTCCTTGCCCAGGGAGGAGAGGCGGGCGATCTCACCCTTGATCGTGCGGATGTGCTTGGTCGCCTCGGAGACGTCGCCGGTGCCGGCCTCACCCTTGGATCGGATCATGGCCGCGCCCTCGACGATGCGACGCAGCGCCTCACCCAGGTTGGTTGCGCCGCATACGAAGGGGATGGTGAAGTTCCACTTGTCGATGTGGTTGACGTAGTCGGCGGGGCTCAGCACCTCGGACTCGTCGATGTAGTCCACCTCGAGTGCCTGCAGGATCTGCGCCTCGACGAAGTGACCGATGCGGGCCTTCGCCATGACCGGGATGTTGACCTCGGCGCGGATGCTGTCGATCAGGTCGGGGTCGCTCATGCGTGCCACGCCGCCCTGCGAGCGGATGTCGGCCGGGACTCGCTCGAGCGCCATGACGGCGACCGCGCCGGCATCTTCGGCAATGCGGGCCTGGGCTGCGGTGACGACGTCCATGATGACGCCGCCCTTGAGCATTTCGGCGAGTCCACGCTTGACGCGGCTCGAGCCGAACTGCTCGGGGGAAGTGATTTCAGTCATGCTTGATCCTATTCCTTGCTTTGTATTGATACGGGAGGCCGGTGGGCGCGCCCGGAGTTCAGGAGCTACTGCGCTCAGCGTGACGGCCAGCCGTTGGCGACATCGTCGCGCACGTCGCCGAGCAGCCGCGGAATCGCCTTGGTACCGGCGATGATGGGGAAGAAATTCGAGTCGAGTGCCCAGCGCGGCACGATGTGCTGGTGCAGGTGCTCGGCGATGCCGGCGCCAGCGATGCGGCCCTGGTTCATGCCGATGTTGAAGCCGTCACAGCGGGAGACCGCGGTGAGCACGCGCATCGCGATCTGCGTCAGTTCGCCGATTTCGGCGACCTCCGCGGGCGTGGCCTGGTCATACGTCGCCACGTGACGGTAGGGGCAGACGAGCAGGTGGCCGCTGTTGTACGGGAACAGGTTGAGCAGCACGTAGGCGTGCTCGCCCCGCGCCACAATGAGCGCCTTCTCGTCGGTCATCGCCGGGGCAACGCAAAACGGGCAGTCATCGGCGTGGGGCTGCTGGCCGTCCTGGATGTAAGCCATCCGGTGCGGGGTCCAGAGACGCTGGAAGGCATCGGGCACGGCCGCGTACTCGCTCGAGCCGTCAACGACGAGGCCGTCCGCGTCGGGGCCGGGACCGCGCAGCCGGTCAGTGGGATAGTCGACCACGTTAGTGCGCGGCCTGCGCGACGGCGGCGTCCGTCGGCGCTGCAGCATCCGTCGGGGCAGCCTCGACGACCGGGGTCGGCGAGGTCACGACCTGCGCCCGGGTCTCGATGGCCTCCACGATGCGACGGATGGCCTCCTCCACCGGCACGCCGTTGTCCTGCGTGCCGTCGCGGAACCGGAAGCTGACCGCGTTGTTGGCCTGGTCTTCTTCGCCGACGATGAGCTGGAAGGGCACCTTCGCCTTGGTGTGGGTGCGGATCTTCTTCTGCATGCGGTCGTCGGAGTGGTCGACCTCAGCGCGCACGCCGACCTTCTTGAGCCGCATGATGATGTCGTCGAGGAACGGGCCGTACTGCTCCGAGACGGGGATGCCGACGACCTGAACCGGGGACAGCCAGACCGGGAACGCCCCGGCATAGTGCTCGGTGAGCACGGCGAAGAACCGCTCGACGGACCCGAACAGCGCGCGGTGGATCATGACCGGGCGCTGGCGGGTGCCGTCATTGGCGGTGTATTCGAGCTCGAAACGCTCGGGCAGGTTGAAGTCGAGCTGGATGGTCGACATCTGCCAGGTGCGGCCGAGGGCGTCGCGGGCCTGCACGGAGATCTTGGGGCCGTAGAACGCGGCTCCGCCCGGGTCGGCGACCAGTTCGAGGCCGGAGGCGGTGGCGACCTCAGACAGGGTCTGGGTGGCTTCCTCCCAGGCCTCGTCGCTGCCGACGAACTTTTTCGGGTCCTTGGTGGAGAGCTCGAGGTAGTAGTCGTTCAGGCCGTAGTCGGCGAGTAGGTCGAGCACGAAGTTGAGGGTGCTCGTGAGCTCCTCCTTCATGCCTTCCTTGGTCGTGTAGATGTGGGCGTCGTCCTGGGTCATGCCGCGCACCCGGGTAAGGCCGTGAACCACGCCGGACTTCTCGTAGCGGTAGACCGAGCCGAACTCGAACAGGCGCAGCGGAAGCTCGCGGTAGCTGCGGCCGCGGGACTTGAAGATGAGGTTGTGGAACGGGCAGTTCATCGGCTTGAGGTAATAGTCGACGCCCTGGCGGGTCACGTGGCCGGAGTCGTCGCGCTCCTCATCGAGGTGCATGGGCGGGAACATGCCGTCGGCGTACCAGTCGAGGTGGCCGGAGGTCTCGAACAGGGTCGACTTGGTGATGTGCGGGGTATAGACGAAGTCGTAGCCGGCTTCGGTGTGGCGCTGGCGGGAGTAGTTTTCCATCTCCTGGCGGATGATGCCGCCCTTGGGGTGGAAGACGGGCAGGCCGGAGCCGATTTCTTCGGGGAAGCTAAACAGGTCGAGTTCGGCGCCGAGCTTGCGGTGGTCGCGCTTGGCCGCCTCCTCTTGGCGCGCTTGGTAGGCGCGCAGGGCGTCCTTGGTGGGCCAGGCGGTGCCGTAGATGCGCTGCAGCTGCGGGTTCTTCTCGGAGCCGCGCCAGTAGGCGGCGGCCAGGCGGGTGAGCGAAAAGCCGTTGCCGATCATGCGGGTGTTGGGCAGGTGAGGGCCGCGGCAGAGGTCCTTCCAGACAGTCTCCCCCGTCTTCGGGTCGACGTTGTCGTAGATGGTCAGTTCGGCGCCGCCGACCTCAACGGACTCTTCTTCGGCGGTCGCGCTGTTGTTGGCTTCCTCAGTGGCTTCTTCAGTGGCCGCGTCGGTGCCGCCACCGCCGGGGCCGCCCTTGATGCCGATCAGTTCGAGCTTGTACGGCTCGGCGGCGAGTTCGGCGCGGGCCTCGTCGTGGGTGACGACGCGGCGCACGAAACGCTGGCCCTGGCGGATGATGCGGTCCATCGCCTTCTCGAGCGACTTGATGTCCTCGGGGGTGAACGGATCGGCGACGTCGAAATCATAGTAGAAGCCGTCCGTGACGAACGGCCCGATGCCGAGGCGCGCGGCCGGGTTGACCGTCTGCACCGCCTGTGCCAGCACGTGAGTGGCGGAGTGTCGCAGAATGTTCAGGCCGTCGGGAGAATCAATCGTGACCGGCTCCACGACATCCGTGGTCTCGACGGTAGCCGCGAGATCTTTCAGCTCGCCGTTGACGCGCATGGCGACAACAGACCGGTCGGTGAAAAGCGCAAAGCCGTCAGCCACGTGTATAACTCCCTGTTTATTGCGGACCCTCCAACTTTAGCGGCGTGGGAGGGCACGAACTGCAGGGAGCAGACCTACACGGGCTCGACCTACACGGTCTCGTCTGCGGAAGCGTGCTCGACGATGAAGTCAGACCCGGGAAACACGACACTGCGGTGGCCGTCCTGGAAGCGCACCTCGTAGGGCGGCCCTCCGTCTGCGCCGCGCACGTCGATGATCTCGCCGTGCCGGTCGGGGCTGCCGACCGACCTGCCGCGGATGACGATTCGATCTCCCTGTGTGGCGTGCATAACACCCTCCCGATGAGAAAAACTCCCGACAAGAAAAAGCCGATGCAAAAAATCCGATGAGAAAAAAGTGGCTCTTGGGTGCACCGCCTTGGGCACCGTGTTGACCGTCAAACTACGCCGCCCGGCGGATGCCGCACAAGGGTTCAGAAGGGGTCAGACGGGTTCAGAAGGGTTCAGAAGGGTTCAGAAGGGTTCAGAAGGGCAGGATCTCGTCCGTGGGTATCGGGAGGGCCATGAGTTCGTCCCAGGTGAGGTGGCGGGGTTCGAGTGCTTGTTCTTCGGCGTTGAGTTGGGCTTTGGTTTTGGGGCGGACGGGAACAGGG
>NZ_QZVS01000066.1 GCF_003602235.1 Cryobacterium melibiosiphilum | reverse complement strand
GAAAGCCCCGCCGGAATCATCCGGCGGGGCTTTTCCAGACCCGGACATCGTCACCGACGATGACGCCGCCACCGTCAAATAACGCGACGGACAACACCATGAGCCTGGATTTACGTCATCCAGCGGGGAAGTACGTTTGCCAGCGGGTTCCTTTGTCCGGTAGGCGACCCAGGATCGCAGCACGTTCCGTCCTCCTACCTCGTATTCGACCACCGCGCGCGGGACTGGCCCAAATCGACCATTTCCGAGAACAATTTCCTGCTCTTCTTCGTCGTAAACCATTCCATCCGGCAGTTCCGATACAGGCGCCAGACAGCTCACTCGCCGTGAATCCCCTCTTTCGTATGCGAGCTTGTGCGCGGGCCTACCATTCGGATGGTCCACGAAAGCTTGGGCAAATGTCTGGGCCCAGAGGACTTGCCGACCAATAGACACTGCTTTGGTCCAGATAACCTCGTCGGCCGTGATCGGGATTCGGATACCGGGGGTTTCCAGCTCGACGGCAAAAGTCTGAGTAAATGCGGGATGGGCTGTCACTGCTGCCAAATAGGCGAGGATGTCTTCGGCCTCGACTCGGGCGTTGAGTTTTCCCGTGAGCGCTGTCGATAGGCCGGGGGCAAAGTTCGGGGTTCCATCAGGATTGAGGAAAGGCAGGGTCCGGCCTCCACGGTTATTGAAGTGGTGGAAGTCGGGCATATGCGCCGAGAAGAGCAGTGCTGGTCCGTCTGATATCGACACACTGTGCTGTTCGACCACGTATACCTGGTTGGGAACAGCGGCGGCTGCCCAGAGGCCGTCTCGGGCACGATGTATGAGGCGAGGGTCGGCTATGAGCTTCTGCCGGTCGAATGCACGGAAGCCGATAGTTACGACCTTCTCCATCGCGTTATCCACAGGTAATGATGCGATGGAATTGAGACGAGCTGCGTGCGGGTGACCTGGGATGTCCTTGAACTGCACATTGATCGCTCCCGTCGTGTCCTTCATGAGGACTCGGCGGCGTTCTAACTCAGGTTCGCCAACTAGTTGAGTCCAGCGTTCTTCTAGGCAGGACGCAGATGGGGAGTAGACCCAGGTTCGAGTCGGAAATACTCCTGGCGAGTACCACGGCATGAGCTGGTCCACCGCTGGCCATTCGTCCCACGCCGAAGTGGCGGCTGCGGTGAAAGGATCTGTCCAACCTTTTCTGACTGGACGCCACTCGGCGGCGTCGAGAGTAAGTCCCTGTAACTCAGTGAATTTGTCGGCACGGCGGCCGCGTACTGAGATGTAGTGCAAATCAGCGGGAACTTCTCTTGACGTCCCTGGGCGGCGCACGAAGATTCCGATTGCAAGTGGCTGGCGCACCCCAGGAAACATTCGGGTGGCTACATCGGGTGTGTGTCCTTCCGGGGTGAGATCGATGATCCAACCCTCACTGGCATGCTGTCGGATATGTCGCCTCATTCCGGTGAATGCCGTTCCCGTGACGTAGCCAGAGGTTGTAACGAAACAGACAACACCGCTTTCGTCGGCTGGCGTAGACTCCCACACTTTCCAAGTGGCCCATCGCCAGAAGTAGACGTAGAGATTCTTGACCTTCGCCGCCAGGCGACCGGGCACGCCATCTAAGAAGTCGCCAAGTATGGCCGTTGAGGGGCCGTGTTGAGACGGGGTGCCTTGCTCTACCCAGCCGCCTTGCCCAGCAGCTAGCTCACGGTAGGGGGGATTCCCAATGATGACGTTCACCTTTTGGTTCCGCTTGATCGCGTTCGCCCTCTTCCGTGAGTTCGCAATGGTGTGAAGTCCGGAGGCGATCTGCGTTTCGTCCGCGGTGGGATCATCGAGGGTGTCTGTTACGTATAGCTTCAGACCATCCTTAGGTAGCGTCGCCCCTGCGTCGGCAAAAAGCTCTGCCACCCTGAGCTCAGCAACTGCGTATGGACCCATTTGAATCTCAAAGCCGGCGAGGCGGCCTGCGAGTTCAGTCATGGCCCCGGGAACCGCGCCCGGACCTTGCTCGTCCTCAACGTGTTTACGCACGGTCTCGACTACGGAGTGGAGAAAGGTTCCGGTGCCCATCGCCGGGTCAATCGTGAACACACCGGGGGAAGAGAAACCTTCCTCTATGCCAACGTTCTGTACGAGTACGTCTTGCGTGAGCCGAACCATCTCAGTAACGAGTTCGCGAGGTGTGTAATAGGTGCCTGAGGCTTGTCGCAGCTCATCGTCGTATTCCTGGAGAAATGACTCGTACAAATAGAGGTATACATCGCGACGAGTCTTCCGGATTCGTTCCCAACGAACGGATCCGATCACTGTGACAAGCAGATCGAGGGCGACTTTAAAGTCGGCCGCTACGTCATCGATGAGCAGCTGCAACGCCCTTCCCATAAGTGAATGCTGCACGCCGAGGTCTTTGCCGACGTCGTGGAGGCTGCGACCCTCGAATTCAATCCCAGAGGTTCGGGCGAGCAGTAGAGCGAAGGTGACGGCCTGTGCATACCCATCCGCAAACTTCTTGTCGTCTGCCTGTGGGAACAACAAGCGCCGCCAATCCCGGGCAAGTCCAATGAAGGGCTGATCTTCTTCTTTTGCCCCCGCGCTTACGGCCTTCCGTTCCCCGACGAGTTGGTCAAGGACCTCGCCGCGTAGCAGGCGCGTGAGCGGCGCGATCGCGCGCACTAGGGCATTGACCGACACGATGGGGTCAGGCTTCCATGCGAGAAAGGCGCGGAGAATACCCTCGAATTTCGGGTTTGACCGGAGCCCCGCACCGATTTCGGTTAGTTCGAGTTCGGTCAGAAGCGCCTCGTCGATGAATTCGCCGTCGCGGTACAAACGCCACCTTGTGCCGTTTGTGTAAATCAGATTCGGCAGATCTCGCTGTCTCTCCCACTGCTCGAGGTCATGGCCCGTCATTTGGTCAGGATCGATCTTCCTTCCCGGGGCTTTGACTTCGATATAGCCGCGCATCACCTTTCCGACAGAAACGCCGTAGTCAGGGCGCACCCGGCGCTCAACGTCTCGGACCTCGTCATGTAGGACAGCAGGGTGCCCTGTCAGGACCCCAGCTTGCTGAATCAAACCCTCTAGCGGTGCACGAATGGCAGCCTCTCTGTCTCCGGGGCCAGAGAGCTTCGCAAGGCATGATGCTCCGAAAGCGCTGGTCGCGGCATCCCATGCGTTTAGCAACGAGCGGGCGTTCGTCGAAAGAGGGTTCATATCCCTAAGTATCTCGGTGTGCACCGCGGTTGAGGCCTCTCCGCGCTGGCACGCACGACATTAAGTCCCTCAATTGAGACGATTCGCCTGGCGAAGTGAAAGATTTGTCTATGCCGAACGCCAATGTGTCAGCGAATCCGGCGCCAAGTTGGGGTGTACCCCAACTAGGCGTCAGGCGTCTTGATCAAAAATTGTCAGGATAGGATCAGATTCTGATTGGTAGACACCCCTTCTGACGGGGTCTATGACTTCAATCTGACAAAACAGGTAGGAGAGCCCCGTGACGGGTCAGCGAGTTGGATATGTGCGAGTCAGCACTCTCGATCAGAACACCATCCGTCAGCTTGCTGGCGTCGACGTCGACCGGGTGTTTGAGGATAAGGCGTCAGGGAAGGATCAGAACCGGCCCCAGCTGGAGGAGATGATCAAGTTCGTTCGGGACGGCGATACCGTTCTCGTGCACTCCATGGACCGGTTGGCCCGCAACCTCGATGACCTTCGCTTGATCGTGCGCCGGCTCACGGCGAAGAAGGTCCGGGTTGAGTTCGTGAAAGAGCAGCTCACGTTCACGGGCGATGACAACGCGATGGCGAATCTGCTTTTGAACGTTATGGGGGCGTTTGCTGAGTTTGAGCGGTCTTTGATCCGTGAACGCCAGCGCGAGGGAATTACCCTGGCGAAGAAGCGTGGCGTCTACCGCGGTCGTACCCCGTCACTCGACATGGCCCGTGCGGCTGAGCTGCGTGAGAAGGCTGCCGCGGGTGTGCCGAAGTCTGTGCTTGCTCGTGAGTTTGGGATCAGCCGGGAAACCGTTTACGTCTACCTCCGCGCCGGGGACTGAGCTGGCTGTAGAGGCTTCGGTGTGGTTATTGAATATTGGCTTCGATGGGCACCATCTATGGTGCGGTTGAGCCCCACTGTTCAGACACGTGACTTGCATCGTTCAGCCCCACTACCGGCGTGGTTGAGCCCCACCTGAAAAGCTCCTTCCACCATGTGAGCGCCACCTGGTGGAAGGAGTACCGGTAATGGTGCGGAAGATCAAAGCGAAGCAGATCCTGCAGCTTCGTAATCAGGGCTTGTCGCGACGGGCGATAGAGTCCGCCCAAGGGATGTCCCGCCACAGCATTCGAGCGGTGCTCGATGCCGCGGAGCGGCTCGGGCTCGGCTGGGATGACGTCGCCGAGTTGTCGGAGGCCGCGGTGTATTCGACGTTGTTCCCCGGCCGCGGCGTCCACGAGTCCGTCTTCGCGCAGCCGGACTGGGGCCGGGTCCACACCGAGCTCGCGCGGGTCGGCGTGACGCTGAAGCTGTTGCACCAGGAGTATGTCGACGCCTCATCTATGGTGCAGGCGACGATGAGCTACGACCGCTTCTGCCGACTCTATGCCGAACATGCCGCTGTCTCGGGGGCGACGTCCCGGGTCGGCCACAAGGCAGGCCGCAGTATCGAGGTCGACTGGTCCGGGCCCACAATGCAGCTACTCGACCCGACGACGGGCGAGAGGTCGAAAGTATATCTGTTCGTCGCCTGCCTGCCGTTTAGCCGCTACGCGTTCGTGGAAGCGACCCTGGATATGCGGCAGGAGGCGTGGCTACGCGCGCACACGGCAATGTTTACGTTCTTCGGCGGCAGCGTCCCACGGCTGGTGCCCGACAACCTAAAGACCGGTGTGATCTCCCACCCGAAGGAAGGGGAGGTCGTGTTGAATGATGCTTACCGGGAGATGGCGGCGCACTACTCGGCCGCGGTGCTCCCCGGCAGAGTGCGGCACCCGCGCGACAAGAGCAGCACTGAGAACACGGTCGCCCACGTCGCGACCTGGATCATCGCCGGTTTGAGGAAGGAGACGTTCACCTCGCTGGCGCAGCTGCGCCTGCGAATTCGGGAACAGATGGATGCCTACAACCGGGAGCCCTTCCAGAAACGAGTCGGGTCCCGCCTCAGCGTGTTCACCACCGAGGAGAAGCCGTTGTTACAGGCACTGCCGGTGGCGCCGTTTGAGATCAGCACGTGGTCCTATAAACGAAAGGTCAACGCCAACGCCCACGTAGTCTGGGCCAAGAATTTCTACTCCGTCCCCTTCAGCCACATCGGTGCGCTGGTGGACCTTCGCATCACCGAGACGATGCTGGAGGTTTATCGGCGCGATGAGCGTCTGGCCAGTCATTTGCTGCTGCCGGCCAGTACGACGAACCAGTATCGGACCAACGATGCGGACTTGCCCGAGGGGCGCCGCTTCCAGGCCTGGGACCGACCCCGGATCGAGGAATGGGCCGCACGGATCGGGCCGGCAACCGTCACCGTGACGGCCAAGATCTTCGAGACCGTCTTCATCGACGAGGCCGGCTTCGACGCCGCGCTGGCCGTACTGAAACTCTCGCGCCGGTTCCCCTCAGCCCGGGTCGAGGCCGCCTGCGCACTCGCGCTGCGGGGCCCGGTCCGCTCCCCGCGCTATGCGCATTTGCGGCCGATCCTCGACACCGGGCAAGACAAAACCGGACAAGTTCCGGAACCGGAACCGGACCATGGCGGTTATGTTCGTGGCAGCGCTTACTACGCCGGAGGGAACCGTTGAGCGCTCTGGATGGGGAGACCAAACGCAAGCTCCGCGAGATGAACGCCGGCGAGCTGCTGCAAGCCATCGACCTCCAGGACGAGATCCTCTCCATCAGCCTGACTTTCGAGGAACGGGTCCGGCTCGTCGTTGACGACGCCTACTCGACGTTCATGCATTCCAAGGTTGACGGGCTGATCCGGCGGGCGGGACTGCGTTACCCGAACGCGGATTTGCGGCGCATCGACCTCCTCGACGAGCGCGGCCTCAACCGGCAGGTGCTGACCCAGCTCGGGACCTGCTCGTTCGTCACCCGGCAACAGAACGTCGTCTTCCAAGGCTTCACCGGGTCGGGGAAGTCGTATCTGGGATGCGCTCTCGCCAAACGCGCTTGCGAGCATCGCATCCGCGCCCACTACGTCCGAATGCCCGACCTTGAGGAAGCTTGGGTCGCCGCCCAGGATGCCACCGGCGGTGCCGGCAAATTCCTGCGGAAGTATGCTGCGTTCACGCTGCTGGTCATCGATGAGTGGCTGCTGGATAAGCCGACGGAATCGATGCGGACGATGCTGCTAGAGCTGATGGAGCGCCGTTACGGCGAGGCCTCAACGGTGTTCTGCACCCAGTATCAACAGAAGGACTGGCACCAACGCCTCGGCGCCGGCGTTCACGCCGACGCCATCATGGACCGCATCATCCACAACACCACCTGGGTCGACACCGGTACCTACAACATGAGGGAACAAGCCGCCCTCGTGACCGCGTAATCCGTGACGGGGAGCACCAGTGGGGCTGAGCCACACCACCACTGGTGCTCTTCCGCACGATCAGTGGGGCTCAACCGCACGATCGGGTGGGGCTCACAGGCTCTAATACTCAGTTATAGCTGGATGCTCGTGGTGTCGCCCAGTTCGACCCAGCGCGCTCGGCGGTCGGTGCCTTCCCTGATAGCTGGGGCCGGGGCGTAGACGTCTGCCTGGGACAGGGCAGTCAGGTCAAGCCCGGTGAGGTCGACGATGTCGACGATGGGTACTTGGTAGGTGCGGTACGGTCCAAGCGGCGGAGGAGTGCCATCGGTGCGAGCTTGAGCGCGGACCATGTCAAGGTCAAGGTCGAGGTCTTCTAATTGTGGGCTTTGGTCGAGGACGAATCCGGCAGCGTAAAGAGCGGTGGAGTCGTCCGTGGTCGTGGTCCATGCCGCGATTTTCCAGAACGAGTGTGGGATCTTCACACCGCGGTATATCGGATCCTGGGCGGAGAGCACGGGGGCAGTGAAGACACTGATGCGGTTACCGTTGCTGCGGGCATAGGTGAGGACGTGGTCCTCGAGGCCGAGCCAAAGTTGTTTCGATTGGTTGAAGGCTGCGGCTTGAGGGGCGGCGTTGGTGTAAGCGAAGGTATCGTAATTCGCTTGCTGGGCTATTGTTTTGTTGCCCCAGACCGGGTCTTGACGCCGGACGAGGTGTCCGCGGTCGAGATCGTTTCTGGCATAAAGGGCCTCCCCGGCCTGTTCGTAGACCGGGATACGCGAGTCGAGGTGCCAGTTGTCGCCTCGGTCAACGGTAACGAGCTGGTCCCCGTCGATGTTGACGCCGGTCGAGATCGCGAGGCGCCGCGCAGGGTCTAAGAGCACGGTGAAATGTGTGTAAGCCAGTTCACGCATCAGGGTTCCCGCAGCCGGCGCCGGCAGTGGTAGAGGAACGTCAAGGAAGTCGGTGTTGTATCCAGAAGGATGAAATAGTGCGGCGTTCATAGTGATAGTCAAGCAGCGATAACCGACAGGTAAGGCCGTCAGATTTTGATGGCGGTAGTGATGAGAGAATCCCGTATTGCTTTCATCATGTGAAACCGTCCTCTAACACGCCGCGCTGCGACCTTGAGCGGATTGGTGTTCTTGTTGTGGGACGTTCCGGTGTCAACGGATCAATCATGAATGCTGCTCTGTTGCGTGGAAGAAACCGTGCCATGAAGCTGAATGCCACACTCTGTTAGATTCAAATCGGTTCCACCGGCGACCAGACTCAGTTTCTGGAAGTATCGCCCGTTTTATGTGAAGGCCTGGTTTTTACCGGCAATGGTCCGAGGAGGACACTCAATGACTGATAATTCGTTGAACAAGACTGAGCTCGTTGCGAAGGTTGCAGCTGATTCGGGACAGAGTCAGGCTGTAGTTGATGGCATTTTGAATACGTTTTTTGAGACGCTTGCTGAGGCCGTCAAGAATGATACCAAGGTCACTATCCCGGGATGGCTCGGGGCTGAGCGCACTGCAACTGCGGCGCGTATCGGTCGTAATCCGCGGACGGGTGACGAGGTCGCTATTGCTGCAGGTCACCGTGTCCGGCTTACTGCCGGGAGCAGGCTGAAGGCTGCCGGTAAGTAAGCTTCCGCTTGCGGCACTGACCGAAGCGCTGACTGTGGCGCTGGCCGAGGGAGACGCCGAAGCGTTGACACTGTGCTGCTGAGTGGGCTAAAAATCAGCATGGTGATCGAGGGTCAGGGGTCTGTGCCGCAAAGTTTCTTCCCGCAGCTGACCCCGTTTACGAGGCTGGCGTGTTCCCGTGTGATTCATGTGGCAAGAGGTATGACTGCGCTGATATTGACGAGGCTTATCGCTGATAGTAAGAGCGGTGTACGGTCGGGCGTGATCGGGTGAAAAGATGCTGATATCTGCGTTCAGTCGCTCGGAGCGATACCGTTGAATTCTGGGGTGGACGGTTTGTTCACGTCAGCATTTTCTCTGGGGGCTCTCATTCGTAAGACATCTGCAGTAATTTCCATGGCCGTCTTGGGCTTGATGCTCTCAGCTTGTGCGACCGCATTGCCCGCGGAACCCGACCCGATTGACCCATCGTCGTCGGCATCCGCACCGACGGACATCATCATTGGCGCCGAGAATACGGACATTGTCGATGTGAGTGGAAACGTACTCGTCTCGCTGACGTATTCCGAGGACGGCGACGCCGCCGTTGCCGCCGCCGCTGGAATCCTCGGTGAACCAACCGAGACTCGCCACCAAGACCGAACAAACCACTATCCCGAAGTTGACGGGACTTCCTGGGGCGGATTCGATATCGTCGTCAATCGGTACCCAGCCGAGGCGTTGCTCACCGGCGAAGCGCGCCTTTATCAGCCCGCGTTTAGCGTGCAGGCCACGGCGGCAACCACGGACGCCGATGTCGCCATCACTGCGGTGGGCCTGACACGTGTCGGGGATGATTTTGACCTCGCCGCTGAAGGTCAGCCCGCGAACCGCGTCCACACCGACGACGCATTCGGAATACGCTCCGTTGCGGTAGACCTCCCCACGTCGTTCTCGGGGATCATTGACGGTGCCGGATTAGAAATGACTTACGGTGCCATTGCCAATGCTGTCCCCGACTCAAGCACCGTCACCCAGATCGCCGCACCGGCGTACCTGTTCTCCCTGTCATAGAACCTCTGTAGTCGAAGACTATCGGCGGACTCGACTGGGGTCGGGCCAAGGCCGACTCCGGGGTATGTCATGGCCATCGGGCGCAAAGTGCGGTGTCGTTCGTTGGGCGGGCAACCACCCAGCGAACGAACATGCAGGATGCGGCCACGACGTAGGCCGCCTGGCATTGGCAGCCGTAGTCCTGGTCATATTTGGTCTGGAAATTGTCCTTGCCGGGTGAAACAAAGGACGTCACGGACGAGTGCGTGACGTGAACCTGCTGGGAGAGGATGTGATGCCCAATCTCCAAGAAGTTCTCCTTGTCGACATCGCGCAGCATATTCACGAACGGCGGTAGCCGCTTGTCGGCTCGGGGAAGATCGAGCTTCTTCACCTCCTCGGCCAAGCGTCGAGCGACTTTTTGGGGCACTACATCCCCGGTATCCACCACCCCTCTTCTTCCAGCCCGGCGAGGCGTCCGTCCGCCATTGTGGCGGCCCGCGATTTCGTTTTGAAGCTGTTACAGCGCTCAGTCTTTGAAAAATGGAGTGGACGAAGTCTGACAGTGGGAGCATCTCGCCTCCGCGTGGGACACCGTGTGATAATCGGTGTGGGTGGACTACCCTCTGAGGCATTTCCCGAGCCGGAATAGTTGGAACGGGAACCATCCATTCCCCAGCCCCGATACATTGAGCAACATGATCACAACTGCCGCGGAGCTATGGACAGAATGGGTGGATTCGAACCTGCTCCGCCCAAAGGACTATGACAGCGATATCGCCGACCTCGTCCGTCGTGAGATTGGAGATTCGTCCCTTGACATCGCTGCCCTTCCCCGGGCAATGGACATTGCGAAGTGGGACGCGCGCGACCTCATCCGGACGATGATGCCGGTGCTTACCTCGTTCAGTGGGATGTTGAGCGACCTGCTCGCGCTTTATGAAAGAATCGACGCCACTCGCACGCACAAAGACAATCTGCACATCTCATACGAGTTTGAGACGGGCGATGCGATCGACGATCAGCTCGCGCCGTTCCGCGAAAGAGTCCAGCGCACTCAAACTGTCCTGCGCAGGATCGACGCGTTCCAGTTCGATCACGAGTATGCGTGGAAAAGCCCACTTGCTGAACGTGCCGACAAGTTGCACCACCATGCACATGACGCCGCCGTGAATCTCCTTGGCCTTGAATCGGTCGCGGCCGCGAGTGAATGGCCATTCGCTTCAGAAATCCCGGCGCCTCTGATCGAGAATCCATCGCTCGTGCACCTCGTTACGCGCCTTCGACAAGTCATAGTTGCAGCGCTCGACAAGTTTTCCGAGCTTGGGCCAACAGTGGGCACTATGCGCCCCAGTCACGATCAGACCGACGATAGTCCCGACCTGAGGATTCTGGCTGGTGACCTTTGGTGGCTCACAGAAATCGGAATCATGAGCCTCGTCCCGGATCTATTTGCTGAACTATCCGCTGATGAGTCGGCGAAGCTAGTGCAAGCGCAGCTGCGCTGGCTGGAACGGTTCTGGGTCGCGTCGACGATCACTGCGGAGCAACGGATTGAAGAGCTCGCTGACGTTCTGAGGTTGCCGTACTGGGGCAAACGGCCCGACCTGTACTCAGCGTGGGTTGCTGCGGCAATTGACGCTGCGCTCGTGCCTGGTCGTTTGAGTTTTGACGTGACCGACGGCGTGTTGGCCTTTCCATTCCGAGCTACGTTGCTCGCGCGAATCGACACAGCGAACGGCGCAGTGGAGTTGTGGACGGAGAAAAGGTTTCAGGCGACGGGTCTTAAAGGAAAGGGACGAGTAAACCATATCCAGCCGGATTATGTGCTCATCAACGGCGCAGCGCCGAACAAGGTTATTGGTGTCATCGAAGCAAAGCAGTATCTCAACAGCAAGAATCATGGTGACACGGCTCACGACTACGCACACAATTTGAGCGACGCAGAAGTTTTCATCGTCGCCCACGGCCCGCTCGGTCAGAGGACCCTAAACAAGGTCGCGCCCGCCGACCGGAAGCGCGTGTCACTTCATCCGCAGGTCCGTCCAGGAAGCCGGTCAGCAACGAAGACGTTCGCTGACAGGCTCGTTGCGCTACTGCCCACGCCATTTGAACAGCAACCAGGACCACAAGCGGAGGTCTACGTACCGGGCCCTAGCGAGGGAGTCCACACAATTTGGGCGCGGCGCGCGGGCCCCGCAGCAGAATTACAGGGCCAGAGAGAATTGCTCGGGGGGACGGTGGCCCTTCGCTGGATGACCGCTGTTCATGACTTGGATCTCCATTTGATTGAGGCTGAAACAGGCGATCTTGTTTACCACGGGAATTTGACGTCCGCGCATGCCGAATTGGGAGGCGACCGCTTCTATGGTGGCCCGGAGGTCGCGTTGTTCCATCCCACGGGAAAGGCAATCAGTATCGAGGTTCACTTGTTTTCCTCCGATGTGCCGAATGTGTCAAATGCGGCACCGGTCGTCACGATCACCACGCTGAGAGGCACGATGACGCTGCTACCCCGGGCGGGCGCCGGGTCTCGTGCATCTATCTGGCACGTTGCGACGATCGAGCCTGACGGCGGGATCGTACTAGGGGAATCTATTGAATCCAGAGAATGAGACCCATTCGTGCACAGCGCATCCCACTCGCTGTGGCAGCCAATGGAAACCGTTGAAGGACTCGCCAGTCCCGGTCATGAAGATGTAGCTGGTCCAGGGGTCGATTTACTGGTGTGAGGTCACGTTGCCCGCAGAAGCCAAAGCGATCACGTCGGCCAGTTCGTGCCATTGACATTCGGGGCGGTCGTCCCGTCTCAAAACGGATAATCGGACGCTCTTCCGACCGAGCTTCTTTATCTCGGCCACCGTAGGACCGTGAGCCGCCATTGCCGCAGGAGTGGAGGGTCGTAGAGGGCTTCATCGTCCTCGGTCTCGGTGGCGAACACTTAGATGTCCGCGTTGAAAGAGGCTGCCGAGGCGTAGGCTCCACGGTCGTTCAGAAGCTTGCCCATCATGTCTGAGAATACCGGTGCGGATCTCCCGGCCGAGCCGGCCGAAAAGCTTGGACGGTGCCGGTGGACTTCACCTCGAGCTTCGTCGTCACGCAGAGAACGTCGTGATCCGTCCACTCGATTCGGCCGGTACCCTCGATGCCCAACGCTTTCGCGACGAGGAATTCGGCCGGGTACCTGCGGGCATTGTTCGTACGGCGATCGCCGAGCACGAGCCTCCAAGCGTCCGCGACCTTGGCATCCGTTCCAATGAAGGGAGTCTCCGCGGAGAGTGTCGTCAGCGAAATTGTCATAGTGAGAGTGTTGCGGCTTGTGCGACCGCGAACCGGAGGCTGGCCCACGATCGACCAGTGGGCCCGAGCGGCGCGCCGCTGAGTGGATCAAAGCCGCCTCGACATCATCCGCCCCGCGGGGTTGCCCGTTCTGGGGGGGTTCCCCGGCGCCAGCGGCAACAGTTAGAATCCAATTAGTCAAGTGACTAAATTACCTGGGGGGGTGTACGCATGTGTGCGTTCGTGATGAGGTCGTGAGGCCAAAGGAGGTGGCGCAGCCCTTCTCTCGGATATCAAAGGCAGTCGACAACCCGAATCTGTTGCCGATGACCGCCACGCAGCAAGGCATCTACTTCGAATGCCTGCGTCGGGATTATCCGGGATACACCGTCTCGGTCGATCTTCAGGTGAACGCCATTCCGGAATCACGCCTGAGAGCCGCGGTAGCTCGTATTTTAGACGAGCAGCCAGCGCTGCGCGCGACCGTTTCGGTGGAGCGCAACGGCGTCTACTACAAGGTCGCCGGTCACCTTGAGCCGCCCATCGTCGTGCACGATCTGCATCACGATGAGGCCGCCGCTGACGATATCGCGAGCGCACTCGTCGAGGCGCCCTTTGATTTCAAAACCGGTCCACTGATTCGCATCGCGCACTGCCGCCTCGCCGACGCTGATCGGCTGATCATTGTCTGCCACCATCTCGTGGCTGATGGCCAGTCCCTGAGCACCTTCGCCGCACGTCTCGTCGATCTCGCTTTCGGCACTGACTGCCAACTCGAAACCCCCCTTGTTACGGCGGATGGCGGATTCTCCGCCTATCAGCAGCGCCGAAGCCGCCCCCTCTCCCCGAAACAGCACGACCGCCGAGACGCCTACTGGCGCGATGCGTTGGCGCGACAGGACACCCCAAACCTCGCGCACTGGATTCTGCCCGAAACCGACATCGCAGACAGCGAGGCGCTGGGCCACGAACTGCGTATTCCGGTCGATGCTGCACTGCACGGTCGTCTCCGCGAGCTGGCCATGTCCGCCGAGGTTTCGGAGCATACCGTTTATCTCTCCGCCTTCGGCCTGTTGCTCGCGCACTACGCGAACGCTGACAGTGTGTCGGTCGCAATGCCGTTCACCGACCGTCCGGGCATAGAAGAGGCCGACTCGATCGGTTGCTTCCTCACGACCGTTCCGGTGCACCTCGATGCCGACCGCGCCATGACGGTGCGTGCCATGCTTGAGTCCGCGAGTGCCGAGGTCCTGGGCGCTTGGCGCAACATCGGATACCCAGTGGCCGAGCTGCTCAGCGAGTATCCCGCACTCGCCGGCGTCTTCGACATCACGTTCATCCAGGACACTTACCCTGCTTTGCCCGAGGGCATTCAGCGCCTCCGGCGTCCGGATCGAGTACCGTTCCCTGGTCGGTTCACCGTGCTCGTGGAGCACCTCGACGGTTGTGCTGTACTGGTTTTCCAATACAAGGCCGGCGCCCTCACCGAGAGCGAAGTGCGTCGCTTCGGCGATCGGTTCCTAGCCCTTCTCGAGCAGCTGCCGACCGCAATCGACGCCTCTCTCGGTGACCTTGCCATCGTGTCGGACTCCGAGCTGGCTCAACTGCACGCCCAACTCGCCGACACTCATTACTTCGACTGGGAGCCGGCCAACCTCGGTCGTCTCTTTCTTGACAAGACGAGTTCAGCACCCGGGCGCACCGCCTGGCGCGACGCCGACCGGGATTATTCGAACGCTTGGGCGCACGACGCCGCGGTGCGGGTCCAACGGTGTCTGCTCGACATGACCGGGGGAGTGAACCGGCCCATCGCTATCCAACTCCCACGCAGCGCTGAGTTACTCTCGAGTGTGTACGGCGTGTTGCTCGCTGGCTGCCACTACGTGCCCCTCGCCGAGAACGAGCCCGCGCAGCGCGTGCAGCAGATTCTCAACGATGCGGGCATCGAGGTGGTGATCACGACGAGCCATTCGAACATTGCGCTTCCAGAAGGCGTGCAGCGCCTCGATGTGGACTGCCGAGACGAGTTCACCGCCCTCCGCACCGACGAGCGCGTCGAGATCAGCGAGGAGCCCGTCGACGTCGACTTCGACACCGACGCCCTGCTGTACATCGAGTACACCTCCGGCTCCACCGGGCAGCCGAAGGGCGTAATGATTCGGCACTGGAACGTTCAGAACACCTCGCTCGACCTTGAACGCCGGTTTCCTTTGAACGACGACGATTTCTTCCTACTGAAGACGGCCTTCACCTTCGACATCTTCGGCACCGAAATCTATGGCTGGCTGTTTGGTGAGGGCACACTCGCGATCCTGCCGATCGGTGCAGAAGCCGACCCGCTCGCTCTCGCCGTGGCGATTCGTGAGTTCGGCATAACCCACATCAACGTCTCGCCCACAATGCTTCGGTTGCTGCTGCATACCGTTCTGCGCGGTGGAAGAACGTCCGACCTCAACTCGCTGCGCTACATCTTCAGCGGAGGCGAGGCACTCACGCCCGACATTACGCGGCGATTCTTCGCACTGGATCTGCCCTGCACCCTCGAGAATGTCTACGGCCCCACCGAGGCGTCCATGTGGGCGACGCACGGCACTGTGCACCGGGCCGACCTCGATTCGATCGTCCCGATCGGGCGTGCGCTCAATGACTACCGCATCTACGTGCTCGGCGCGGATGATGCACTCCTGGGCACTGGCCTGCCCGGTGAGCTGTGCATCGCTGGAGCCGGTGTCGCCGACGGATACCTTAACCGCGACGAGCTCAATGACCGTCATTTCATTGCGAATCCGTTCTTCGACGAGGCCAACGACCACGAGCGCATGCGCCGAATGTACCGGACCGGCGACCTCGGCTACCTGCGCGAGGACGGCCGTTTCGCATTCCTGCGCCGCATCGACCGGCAGGTGAAGATCGGTGGCGTGCGTATCGAACTCGGCGAGATCGAGCACGCGCTGCACGCCTTAGAAGGCGTAATTGAAGCCGCCGTCGTCAACGACAGCTCTTCAGGCATCGCCCGACTCGTCGCCTTCTTCACCGCGAACCGGCCGATCAGTTCCTCCGAGCTGCGCCAGGCGCTCACGACATCACTGCTCCCGAACCGGATCCCGTCGCTGTTCACCCAGCTGCACGCCCTTCCGACGTCCACTGCAGGCAAACTCGACCGTCGCTCGCTCCTCTTACTCGCCGAAGAGGGCGTGCTATCCGCGTCGGCTACGGCCGCCACTGTCTCCGTCGCTCCGCATGTCGCTGCAATGGCACCCAACGCGCAGACAACCGCGCAGACGAATTCGAGTGCTGTGGGCGGATCTGTCGCGATCGACGGCGCAGACGCCTCCATCGTCGTACACCTGCGTGCAATCTGGCAGGACGTGCTCGCCATTGACGAGAGCATGACCGCAGACCTCAACGCCTCGTTCTTCGATGTCGGCGGTAACTCGCTGAACCTGATGCGTCTTCAGTTCGTGATCGGTGATGAGCTTGGTCACGAATTCGCCATCACCGATCTGCTGCGGGCCACCAGCATCAGCGAGCAGGCGAAGCTCATCGCCGAGGCCTCCGCCGAGGCGCGCTCCGAGCCGCAAGCGCCCGCCGCCAAGTCGGCACTATCGATCGGGGAGAGCCCTTCCGACCTGCGTACCGCTGAAATCGCGATCATCGGGATTGGTGTCCAAGTACCCGGTTCCGCCGATGTGCACGAGTTCTGGCAACACCTCCGCGCCGGCGATGAGACGATCACCTTTTACGACGAGGATGAACTGCGCATTCTCGGCGTTCCCGAGCATGAGCTCCAGGATCCCCTCTACGTGAAGGCGTACGGCAGGCTCGACGGTGTAGACGGCTTCGACTCGGCGCTTTTCCGTGTGCCGCCGGCTGAGATCGACGTCACCTCGCCGCAGCTGCGACTGCTGTACGAATGCTTCTGGCAGGCGTGCGAGGACGCCGGCTACGACCCGACCGGTCTCCCTGGCCGGGTGGGCGTCTTCGCGGGCGGCAGCGACGACTTCGAGTGGTACCGGCGGGCTCTGGTCGAGAACGACGGCTTCGGTAGCGCGTACCAGAATTTCACGCTAGCGACGAACCACTTTCTCAGCACTCGTCTCTCCTACCGCTTCGACCTCACCGGTCCCGCTTACTCGGCGCTCGCGGGCTGCTCGACCTCGCTGCTCACGGTGCACCTCGCTACCCAGTCGCTGCGGCTCGGCGAGTGTGATCTCGCCGTCGCAGGCGGTGTCACGCTCGAGCTGCCCAACGAGGGCGGTTACCACTTTGTCGACGGCATGATGCTCTCGCCCGATGGCCACTGCCGTCCCTTCGACGCCGAGGCGAATGGCACCGTGTTCTCGAACGGCGCAGCCCTGCTGCTGCTGAAGCCGCTCGCGGCCGCGCAGCGCGACGGTGACCCCGTCTATGCCGTCATCAAGGGCTCGGCCACAGGCAACGACGGCCGACGCAAGCTCTCCTACACTGCGCCGAGCGAGGACGGCCAGTTCGACACCATATGCGCCGCCTACCGTAACTCGGGCATTGAGCCCGCGACCGTGTCGTTTGTCGAAGCTCACGGGACTGGCACCCTGCTCGGTGACCCCATCGAAGTCGCCTCACTCTCGCGCGTGTTCGCCGACGCGGCGCCACAGTCGATCGCACTCGGTTCTGTCAAGGGGAATGTCGGACACACTGACACCGCTGCAGGCGCCGTCGGCCTCGCGAAGGTCGCATTGAGCCTCCAAAACCGCTATCTGCCCGGCACCCGCAACTTCTCGAGGCCGAACCCGAACATCGACTTCGCGACTACCCCTTTCGCCGTCTCATCGCAGGGGCGCTCGCTACCCGCCGGACCGCTCCGGGCCGGCGTCAATTCGTTCGGTGTCGGCGGGACAAACGTTCACATGATTGTCGAAACCGCGCCCGCAGAGCCCGGCTCGGACGGCAGCCGTGCGGACCACTCCCGCGACGTCACCGCCACGGACTCAACTTATGAACTGCTGCAGTTCTCGGCGTCGAGTCCTGCCAGCGTCATAGCCACGGCCGAGCGGGTACTCCAGCACGTGGCCGCGGATGGCGGTATTGCTATCGCCGACGTAGCCCGTACGCTCCGTGATGGCCGCGCCGTCCACGCCCACCGCACCGCTGTTGTCGTCAAGGCCGACGGGTCCCGCGACGCCGGTCCATGGTCAGCCAAGACTAAGGCTGGCCGCACAAAGGCGCTGCAGGGTGGCCGCACAGCGTTTCTCTTTTCTGGCCAGGGCAATCAGCACCACGATATGGGTCGTGGCCTGTACCGCAGTCGAAACGAGGTCGGCCGCGTCTTCCGGCACTGGACCGACGAGCTCATCGACATGCTCAGCGCTGACGACGCCGCCGAGTACCGCGAAATCATTGCCGGCACCGACGAGGACCACCGGATCGACCGCACCGAGTGGTCGCAATTTGCTCTGTTCAGCACCCAATTCGCGACGGCCAAGGTGCTCGATTCGTTTGGGGTGCGGCCAGACGTGCTCGTCGGACACAGCATCGGCGAACTGACAGCGGCAGCGCTGGCGGGAGTGTGGCGCATCGACGACGCAGTCCGCCTCGTCCGCGAACGGGGCGTGCTCATGCAACGTCAGAAGCCGGGCATCATGTTGGCCGTCGCGGCGTCCGCCGAGCGCATCCGAGAAGTGATTGACGGCCTTGACCAGGTGTGGATTTCACTCGACAACTCCGTCCAGCGCTCCGTGATCGGCATGGCCGAATCATCGCTCATTGCAGTCATCGACCGCCTTGAAGCAGCCGCAATCCACGGCAGCCGGTTGCACACGCGGCAGGCATTCCACACACCGCTGATGGCTGAGGCCGGGCTCGCGTTTGAGAGCGCGGTCGCAGAGGTCAGCGCTCAGGACCCAAGTATCCCCATCATCTCGAATCGCTCAGGTCGCCTCATCGAACCCGGTGAGATGACCGATCCCCGCTACTGGCATGACCACATAACCGGGCGCGTGCGCTTTACCGAGAGTATGCGCACTCTTCTCTCGGACGAGTGGCTTCTGAATGCCCCTCTCTACGGCGTCGAGCTCGGCCCCGGACGTTCCCTCACGAGCTTCGCTTCGCAGGAACCGACGAAGACCGAGCGGCACATCTTCGTCAACGCATTACGCCATCCCGTCGAGGAGGTCACGGACGATGCGCACTTACTCTCGGCTCTAGGCATCTTGTGGAGTTCCGGGCTCGAGCTCGATTGGACGGAACACACGACGGGCCGCCGGATCAGACTGCCCGGTACCGTGATGGACAAGCAGCCGGTCCGCACCCTCTCTGCCGACCACCCTGCGGTACCCGCGCCACGCACCGCCGATCTTCCCAGCCTGGCGCCGCTGGTTTTGGCATCACCTGCGTCGCCCCTCATCGCGGCCACGGCAGCCGAGTCGGCTGACACCCTCGAGGTCGTTCGCGCCGCGTTCCGCGCGGTGCTCGGATATACCGACGTCGACCCCGACGACGATTTCTTCACGCTCGGCGGCGACTCACTCAAGGCCACCGTGCTCGTCAGTCAACTTGCGGCATTGCTGCGCGGCCCCATCACCGTCGCCGACGTGTTTGCCGCACCAACCCCGAAGACGCTAGCGGCGAAGTTCTCGCTCGCCGGGGCAATTGCCGAGACGGCTCAGAACCCCGCCGTCACCGCAGTATCCACCAACGTGCTCGAACGAGCAGCCGACGCGGCTGACCACCCAATCAGCCCGGCCCAGGTGCGGATGTACCTCGCAGCCCACCTCAATCCAGGCGCGCTCATCTACAACATGCCCTCCGCGACCCAGCTCGAGGGTGCCCTCGACCACGGACGCATCCGGGTCGCACTCGCGCGGCTCGTGCAACGCCACGAGCCGCTCCGTACGGAGCTCGTGCGCCGGGGGGACGAGATCCGTCAGCGCATCTTGGACGCCCGGAGCTTCGAGCTACCACTGCGGTTCTCGACTATCGGCGGATCTGCATCGGCCCGCATCGATGAGCTCGTGGCCCGCTTCGTGCGTCCCTTCGATCTCGGACGCGGCCCGCTCTTTAGGATGGAGCTCGTCGCCGACGACCACGGCGGCAGTGTGCTGCTCTTCGACATCCACCACATCATCGCTGACGCGGTGTCGATCGAGATCCTCACCCGAGACTTCAGCCTCCTGTACGAGGGCGAGTTGCCGCCTCTGCCAGTGCAGTACCGCGACTACTGCGCCCACCTCGCTCTCGAAACGACCGACCGCGCCGTGCGCGAGGCCGAAGCAAGCATGTTGATGCCACTCGCTGACGCTCCCACGGGCGAGACGCTAGCTCTGGATCGTCCCCGGCATGCACGCGCGCCGCAGGTGGAGCGCGTAGCTCTGCGACTCGGCGTCGATCGAGTAGCTGCGCTCGCTGAGTGCGCTGAGCGGCATCACGCTACGCCGTTCATGGTCGTTCTCGCCGTCTGGGGCGCCGTGCTCGCCCGTTCCTCGAACGGCGACGACCTCCTCGTCGGCGTGCCCGTCGCTGGCCGCGCCCTCGCGGGGACCACCGAGATGGTCGGCATGTTCGTGAACATGATGCCGGTACGCCTTCGTCCAGTCCCCGATGCGAGCATCGCCAGTTACCTCGCCAGCTGCCGCGACGCCGTGCTCACTGCGCTCACACACCAGGATGTCCCGTTCGAGCAGATTGTTGAAGCGCTCAACACCGATCGAGTGCTGGGCCGCCATCCACTCGTCGACGTGTCGATCGACTATCACAACGTCGATCACTACGACTTTGCCATCGACGGCATCGTCTCAAGGCCAATCGAACTCGCCCCCTTGGGAGTCGGCATGGACCTCGTCGTCACCTGCCTTGAGTCGCCTGACGGGCTTGCCATCGACCTCGATTACGCAGCGGACCTCTTCGACCGCACCACAATCGAGCGACTTGCGCAGCATTTCGAGGTCCTCATCTCCCACGTGATCGGCGATATGGAAGCTACGGCGGTGCTCCGTATGCTCCCCATGGTCGACGTGCGTGTGCGTCCCCGAATCGGATCCGGAACGTTCACCGCGATCCACGAGCAGATTGCACGGCGTGCGCGCCTCGCGCCGGATGACATCGCTGTGATCGACGTCGACGGGCAGCGGATTACCTACGCGGAGTTCAACGCCCTGGCGAACGCGCAGGCCGCCAGGCTCGTCGCGGCAGGACTACAGCTCGGTGAACGCGTGGCCCTGTTCGCCGAACGGGATGCGACGTTCCTGGTAGCGCAGCTCGCCATCCTGAGAGCGGGCGGCGTCTACGTCGCTCTCGATTCGACTCACCCCCGGGAACGGCACGAGCGCATCCTCGACGATATGGCGCCCCGATTCGGATACGCGCGGAGGGGCCTCGAGTCGGCGCGCAGCATCGCGACCCTGTTTGACCTCGCCGAGTGCCGTTCAGAACAGCTCGCCACGTTCACCGCGCCCGACATCTGTGCCGACGACCTCGCGTACGTTGTCTACACCTCAGGCTCGACCGGCACGCCGAAGGGCATTGCCGTGCGACACGGCGGTATCGCCAACTTGCAGCGCGACCACGACCGGCGCAGCGTATTCGCCCCCGGTGACACCATCATCGCCCTCGCAGACCCGACCTTTGACATTGTCGTATTCGAAAGCCTTCTTCCGCTCGCGGCGGGCGCAACGGTGCACATGTGCCCGGCCAGGGACGTCAAGGATGCCGCCGCCATTGCCCGACGCATCATCGAACACGGCGTCAGCCATATCCAGGCTCCGGTTTCCAAGATGGCGGCGCTCTGCGGCAACTCCCGCTTCCGTGGAGCGCTGCCCCAGCTGCGCACAGTGGTCTGCGGTGGCGAGCACTTCGCCGAGACCCTGCTCGAGCTGCTGCAGGCTTCGACAAGCGCTCGCATTTTCAATATGTACGGCCCATCCGAGACGACTGTGACTGCAACCGTCAAAGAGTTCGTTCAGGGCGACGACGTCACCATCGGGACGCCCATCGACGGAGCCGAGGTGTTCATCGTCAGTGAGGACGGCGTGATCCAACCGGCCGGCGTCGTAGGCGAACTCGTCATCATCGGCGAGGGCCTGGCCGCCGGCTACACGAATAGCCCTGAACAACAGGCACATTCGTTCATCGAACTGCACGAGTTGCCGGGCGTGCGCGCCTACCGAACTGGTGACTCGGGGCTGCGCTGCGCCGACGGGCAGATCGTGCTGCGCGGACGCCTCGACCACCAGGTGAAGCACCACGGCAACCGCATCGAGCTTGGCGAAATCGAGAAGGTCGCCATGCGAGTCGACGGCGTCCAGTATGCCGTGGCCGACATCGTGCGCGATGAACTGGTGCTGTGCTGCGTCACCTCGAGCGATGCCGATCTGCCGACCGGGCTCGCCCTTACGCTCTCCCAGTCGCTTCCCGCTTCTATGGTGCCGACCCGCATCGAGCGGATGCGCGAATTGCCGACGCTGGCGAACACGAAGGTCGACCGCAAAGCACTGCACGCGATTCTCGCCGAACTCGGTGCGGGCCCTGCAGCGCGGCAGGCTCGTGCGGAAGTGCCTGCGGACACCGTCCGGGCGACGTCTGCGCCAACGCTTGAGGTCGCGCTGCGGGTCATTCTCGACGCCTGGCAAGATGTGCTCGAACGTCCCGCTCAGCCCGACGACAACTTCTTCGAGGTCGGCGGCAACTCGTACAAGCTGATGCTCGTCAACAATCGCCTCTCCGCGGCGCTCAACCTCGACATCCCGCTTGTGAAGCTGTTCGAGTTCCCGACGCCGGCTGGGCTTGCCGCTGAGCTCGCCCGTGCAGGTGCGGCGCAGCCGGTCATAGGTTCGGGTGCCGCGGATGCCGCTGTCGGCGCCGAGACGATCAGCCTCGTTGATCTCGACGGCCTCGGTGACTGGACGGCGGAATGGGCCGATCCAGCGCCCGCCACAAGGTCCTCCGCCGACGGTCGTACCAACCCGAACAGTCACGACCACCGCATCGCCGTCATCGGAATGGCCGGTGTCTTTCCCGGCGCTGGCAGCGTCGACGAGTTTCTACAGAACCGTTTCGACGGTGTCGTGAGCATCACCCGATTCACTCGCGATGAGATGCTCGCCGCCGGTATCGACCCGAAGACAATCGATCACCGCCACTACGTGAACGCCCGCGGTCATGTCGCGGCCGGCACTTTCGATGCCGACTTTTTCGGCTACTCAGCCCGCGACGCAGAGTCCATGGATCCGCAGGCGCGGCTTCTGCACGAGATTGCCTGGCGCGCGCTTGAGGACGGCGGCTACTCTCCCGCCGATTGCGACGGACGCATCGGGTTGTTCGCCGGCAGCGGCACAAACTTCGCCTGGATGGCGGGGCTTCTTGGTAGGCACCACGATGCCGTCGGGGTTTTCGAGGCTCTGACGATGAACGAAAAAGACTTCCTCGCCACCCGTGTTGCCTACAAGCTCAACCTCACCGGCCCCGCCGTCACAGTGCAGACCGCCTGCTCGACCTCGCTCGTCGCGATCCATGAGGCCGTGCAGTGCCTGCGCCGCGGCGAGGCTGATATGGCCCTAGCCGGGGGTGTGGCGCTGAACTTCCCGCGCAACGAGGGCTATCAGTGGCACGAGGGGATGATTTTCAGCGAGGACGGTGTGTGCCGACCGTTCTCTGAGGATGCGAACGGCACAGTTCCCGGCCAGGGGTGCGGGGTCGTGTTGCTCAAACCGCTGCGTCAGGCGCTGACCGATGGCGACCCAATCCGTGCTGTTATCGCCGGCACGGCGATGAATAATGACGGCCGGAACAAGGTCGGGTACACGGCACCGAGTGTTGGCGGACAGACGCAGGTGATTCGCGCAGCTGTCGCCGATGCCGGTATTGACCCTGCTGACATCGGCTACGTCGAGACCCACGGAACCGGCACGAAGCTCGGCGATCCGGTCGAGGTAGCCGCACTCTTAGCGGTCTACGGTCGAGGTGCGACACGCCCCGCCCTCGGCGCCGCGAAGGCAAACATTGGTCATCTCGACGCTGCCGCCGGGGTCGCCGGGTTCATCAGCGCCGTCGGCGTGCTGAGCGCCGGCGCCGTACCACCAATGGCGAACTTCACCGCTCTCAGCGAGCAGTTCGATAAGGACGCGGCATTCTCCGTGCCCACCGAGCGTGTCGTGCCGGCGGGTGGTGTGCTCGCCGCCGCAGTCAGCTCCTTCGGTATCGGCGGCACCAACGTGCACGTGATCCTTGAGGCCGGGCCAGTTGCCGTCACTGCCGATGAGACTGCTTGGGCTGACGACTCCAGGCAGCCAGGACCCAGCGTCTTGCCCCTGTCGGCTCGAACTAGCTCTTCCCTCGATCGCATGCGTGCCACTCTCGACGACTTCGTCGAATCCCTGCCGCAAGGATGTCGGCTCTCCGACGTGTCGCACACCCTCGCCCGCGGCCGCGCCGAGTTCGACGTACGTGCCATAGCCGTCGCTGACGAGGGCGTGCCGCTCGTCTGGTTGGATGCCGACGACCTCCCGCTAGTTGTCGACGCCGCCGACACGACCAGGCTCAGCGTCGCGCCACATCTCTTTGCGGCAGCGGATGGCGCGGCCGAGGACCTCGATATCGAAATACGAGCCGCCCTCGCGGCAGAACTCCAGCCGTTCGACGAACAGCTGCGCGCCGCGTTGGAGGCTGCGCTGAGCGGCGCCGCGTTGCAGCCTGGGCTCGGCGACGCGGGTGCCGCGCTAGACCGGATCGCGCAGCTGACAGTCCGTGTCGTCCTTCTGCGCCTCGTGGGAATGGCTGGCATGCGCGCACCTGCCGGTCAGGACCGGCTGCTGCGTGTTGCCGCCGCGCGGCTGCGTGGCGAGCTGAGCCCGATGAATTCACTGGCCGTTCTGCGTTCGGGCGACTTCTTCGACGCGCGTGGTGACGTCGCCGACGCGGATGCTCCGTCTACCGGAGGTACCGCCACGACGCCCATCAATCGGGCAATCGACGCCGGCGCCGTTCGCTTGCTGCTCGCTTCGGCGTGGGTGCGTGGCGCGGACGTGCCTCGAGCCCGATTCACCGCTTCGGGACGACGCGTTTCGCTGCCCGGCTATGCCTTCGAGCAGCGAGCCATCCTGGCTGACATCCGTCTCGACGATCTCTTCGCATCCGCGCCATACGAAGCCGCGCAGTTGGATTCGGCATTAATATCGCCGGAGGCCCACAAGAGTGCAGCGTCGAATGGCGAACTCGACATCGTTGATTGTCTGCGGGCGGTTTGGGCTGAGGTCCTCGGCGACACGCCCGAAGCCAATGCCGATTTCCTGCTGAGCGGAGGGGACTCGCTTTCCGCAGTACACTTCTGCTCGCGACTCGAGGCGGTCTCCGGAGTCCTATTGAACGTCGGCGAGGTTTTCGCCGACACGAGCTTCGCCGGTCTATTGGCAGCGGCTCTCGGCAAGACCGACCGCACGTACGTCCGCGCCGCTGGGTCCAACCCTGTGTTCCGGGCCATCGGTACCCCGACACACCGTGACGGCAGCCGCAGCACTCCCGCTTCCCCGGCCCAGCGCCGCATTTACGCGGCCTGCCTGCTGCAGCAGAACACCTCCGCCTACAACCTGGCTCTCAGCTACCGCGTGATCGGCGACTTCGACGTCGAGCGATTCCGGATGGCGCTGGGCGTTCTCGTCGAGCGCCACGAGCAGTTGCGCACGAGCTTCGAACTCAACCGCGGCGAGCTTGTGCAGCGCCTCCACGACAGTGTGCCCGATGTCGTCACGGTGACCGACGTGACTCGGGAGGACGCAGAGACGCGCCTTGCCGGTGAGCCCGAGTCGTTCGATCTCGGCAATGCCCCGCTGCTGCGCGCCGAGGTGTTGCGCGTGGACACGCAGCTGCACTATCTCCGACTCGATTTGCATCACATTGCCGGAGACCAGCACTCGCTCGCTGTGCTCGCCGAAGAGCTCGCCCTTGCGTTTAGTGGTCGCCCGCTGCCCGCTCTCGGTGCGCCGTACACCATCTACGCGGCCGATGTGCTCGAACGCGAGCACGCCGGTGATTTCGCCGACGACGTCGCGTACTTCACTGCGCAGCTAGCCGACGATTTGCCATCGCTGCAGCTGCCGGGTGACCGCACCGTTCCCGACAACGCTACCTTCGCCGGCGCACGGCACCACCTTGAATGCCGCGTCGCAAAGTCAGCCGTCGTCGAGCTGGCCCGCGCGAGCAGCGCCACCCCGTACGCCGTGTTCGTCGCGGCATTTGCCCGGGTCCTCGGTTTGTGGAGCGGCCAGTCCGAGTTCGTCATCGGTGCCGCGATGTCGGGTCGCACCCCGGCCACGAGTTCCACCGTCGGAATCTTCGTCAACACGGTTCCCTTGCGGCTCGCCAGCGACTCGACCCAGACTCCTCGAGAGGCGGTCGCTGCGGCCCGTGACACCTCACTTGCCGCCCTTACCCACCAGCACGCTCCCTTCGAATCAGTGCTCGCAGCGCTCGAGCTGCCCGCAGGCGGTGAGAAAAATCCGCTATTCGATGTACTCCTGAATTTCGTGAGCGTCGGCACGGAGGAGTTGGAGCTTGACGGCGCCCGCCTCGAACCGCTGGCCCCTGGCGAACTGAAGAGCCGATACGCCCTGTCGCTGAGCGTCGCAGAGCGCTCCGGCGACTTCTCGATCGACCTCGAGTACCGCACGGAGATGTTCGACGACACCACGATATCGCGCTTGGCGAGCCAGATCGACGAGCTGTTGCTCGCCATGGTGGGCCACCCGGACGATCCGATGGTGAGCCTGCGGCTCGAGGCGACCGATGAGCGGGAACGCCGCCGCGCTGTGCTGACCACACTGGGCCCGGCTATCGACGCGACGCTCGTGGACCGAATGCAGGAGTCGTTCGTTGAGCACGCCGATTTGCCCGCCCTGCGCTGGCGCGGGCAGGAGTGGAGCTACGCGGAGGTCGAACGTCTCACCAGAATGCTCGCTGGTGGCATGCAAGCTGCCGGTGTCAATCGCGGCGCCGTCGTGATGGTGCTGCTCGAACGCGGCCCGTGGCAGCTGTTCGCCAGGCTGGCGCTCATGAGGTGCGGCGCCATCGAGGTCCCGTTAGATGCTGCCGCTCCGGCGGAGCGCATGCTACAAACGCTCAGTGATAGCGAAGCGGTACTCGTGCTCGTGGACGACCCGGCCATTCACGAGTGGCCTGACGGGGTCACCGTTACCGCTCCTGCCGGACTCGAGGGTATGTACGAGTCGCCGAGGGGACTCGGCCCCGACAGCCCGCTTATCATCATCTACACATCCGGCACCACCGGAGCGCCGAAGGGAACGATCGTCACCCACCGCGGGATGCTGAGCACCTGCGCCGACAACGGATACACAGACTACCGGCCCGGGATGAGGATCAGCCACCTCACTGGCAATACCTTCGACCCGTCACTGCTGGATGTGTACAGCGCCCTGCTCGCTGGCGCCACCGTCGTCATGGGCAGCCAGAACATGAACATGGACATGCGCTTGATGGGGGAGTTCATCCGTGCCGAGCACATCGACGCGGGCGTCCTCATCACTGCAGTGTTCCATCTCTTGATGACCGAGGACCCGCAGGCGATCGCCGGTATGAGCGCCGTTTACGTCGGTGGGGAGGCGATGCATCCCTGGGCCGCCCAGCGGGCCTTTGACGTGCTCGGGCCTGGCAAGCTCTACAACCTCTATGGCCCGACCGAGGCGTCCTGCACCACGACGTTCTTCCGAATCGACGAGGAACCTCGCTTCGAGCGGATACCGATCGGTCGTCCCGCCGGCAACCGAGAGCTGTTCATCCTGCATGCGGATGGCACCGACGTGCCCCGCGGGGTGCCGGGCGAGCTCTGCGTGGCCGGACCGAGTGTGTCGCTGGGATACCACCATCGCCCAGACCTGACTCTGGAAAGATTCGTCGCAGCCGCGACCGTCGCCTCGGAGTGCTGCACAGGCGAGCGGCTCTACCGGACCGGTGACCTGGTCTTGCTCGACGATCAGGACAACATCGTGTACCTACGGCGAATCGACCGGCAGATTAAGCACGCCGGCCACCGCATCGAGCTATCGGAGATTGAGATCGCGCTGAAGGCTGTCGCGGGAGTCACTGAGGCGGTCGTAGTGCATTCGCTCGAAGGCAGCAATAGCCGGCTCACCGCCTTCTACTGCGGTGGGTCGGCCCCGGCTGATTCCGGACTACGGTCTGCTCTGTTGGCCCGGCTGCCTCGCCATCTCGTGCCTCAGGCTCTCGTGCGCCTGCCCGAGCTGCCGCTCACCCGCCACGGCAAGATCGACCGCGCAGGCCTCTCAGCCCGCGTCAAGGCTGAGGTGACGGCTGGGCCCACACCGCTCATCGGAGTTGCCACTCCGGAGCAAATCCTCGGTGTCCTGCGTGATGTCCTCCCCGGCACCTCTCTCGGAGCCGCTGACGACTTCTTCCGTGCCGGCGCACAGTCGATTCAGGCGATTGCCGCTGTCCAACAACTGCGGGCAGCTGGCCTGGAACTGCAGGTGAGCGACCTATATCGCTACCCGAACGCCCTTGCGCTCTCCGCGGCGATCTCACCCCAGCCGCAGACCGCCGTCTCAGGCTCGCTCGCACCCGAGCTGCCCCGGAGAGTGGTGCCCGCTGCGCAACTCGACCTCATCGTCGAACGAGCCCGTGCCGACAGTGACGGCGCAGCCCGCGCGCTCGCACTCGGTGAGCCTGCCTACTCGTTCCACGCAGGCTCGGTAGCGCGCCTGCATCAAGCAAGCAATACGGACACCGGCGGATTCCTGCAGCGAGTGACGGGCGTCGACCTCGACACTCTGCTCGACGTCATCGCGGTCGTCGTCGGGCGCCACGAGGTGTTTCGAGCGAGAATGCATGGCGACCGTCTCGAAGTGCTGGCCGCTGATGCCGTTCAGAGCATCGCCACGTTGCTCGTAGCGCAGGATCTGCGTCGCGTCGACAAAGCCCAGATCGAACAGTGCACCGACAGGCTTGCGTATGCGATGCAGGGCGAGACTTTCGGAGAGGGCCTGATGTGGCGGTGCGCCGTGCTGCGCGATGGCGCCGACAGCTTCCGGCTCGTGTGGGCCTTCCACCACAGCATCTTCGACGGCTCCAGCTCGGCCATCCTCCGCGACGAAGTGCGTCAGCTCCTGCGCGGCGAGACCCTGCCGGAGGCCCCACAGTTCAGCGGCTTCCTCGAGCAAATCGAACCAACCCGTGATTGGCGCACCGAGCTCGACGAGTTCGACTACCGAGGCTGGCTGGACTTGAACCGCGATGTAATAGAGCGGCTGCGGACCGCACCCGAGACCGCCGGTTTCCGTCGCCGCATCCCTTACGCCGGAGCAAACCCGCTCGAGACCGCGCTTGCCGCCGTGCACACCGAGCTGGCCGCCGGTGACGGTACCGGCCCTGTCGCAGTCGGATTTGTGAACAACTGTCGACGCTGGCGTGGCGATGACTACGGCGGCTGCGTGGGTGAGTTCCTCGACGCCGTGCCGGTATTGCTCGGTGGTGGTGTTGACTACGTAGCGGTATCGAACCGGCTCACAAGCGCCCTCGACCGGGGCGTGCACTACATCCACTCGCTCGCGAACTGGACCGCCGATGAGGGCGCTGATGGGGCAGACACAGGCCTTATTGGCGAGCTCCGGACCGCCTACGGCGACAATGGCAGCCCGCTCCGACTCGTGCTCCTGAATTTCCAGGGGTTTATCGCGCCGGAAGACCTGCCCGAGGCCGCCGGCTCAGGCCCCTCTTCTGCCTCGATCGCGTTCGCACAGGTGAACGCCTGGTACGACGACGACGACGTGTACCTCGAGATCCACGGCGGCGGGAGTCACGACGAGGCGGTGAGTGCCCAATGACGACACCGACGGAGGCCGACGCCGAGTCCGCGGCGGCGCTTGATTGGGACATCGTCATCACCGGCTTGGCGCTGCGCCTGCCCGGTGCGAATACGCCCGATGAGTTCTGGAGTGTCCTGTCCCAGGGCGTCGACTGTACCGCCCCTGTCAGCGACCGTCGGCGTGAACTCGCGTTTGCCCCGGAGTGGCGCGACACCATCGGCGAGGTGGACGGCATCGAGTTGTTCGACGCCGAGTTCTTCGGTATCGACGCCGCTGAGGCGGTCACCATGGATCCGCAGCACCGCATCACTATGGAGGTCGCGCACGACGCACTCGGCAACGCGGGCATGCTCGACGTGAACGAGACCAAGGCGCGCCGGTACTCAGTGTTCTCGGCCATGTCGACGAACGCCTACTATCCGCTCGTGTGCCAGCGACTCGCAACCAGCGGCGAGCACTCGGTGCACCCTCGCACGATCATGAACTCGATGAACGGAGCGCTCGCGGCGCGCATCTCCCACCAGTACGACCTGACCGGCCCGGTGATGGCTGTCGACACTGCTTGCTCGTCCTTCCTCACCGCGATGGCGCTCGCCGCCGACTCGATCCGTCACCAGCGCTGCGATGGCGCTGTCGTTGCGGGAGTGAATTTGTTGAGTTCGGCGTTCACGAACGCGCTCTGCAACTGCGGTGGCATCACCACGAAGCACCCTTTCACGCGCGTATTCGACGAGCGTGCCGACGGCACGTTGATAGGCGAGGGTGCCGTTGTCGTCGTTCTTGAGCGCGCTGACCTCGCCCGCCAGAAAAACCGTCGTATCCTCGGAAGAATCCGCGGTTATGAGATCAACAACGACGGCTCGTCGCTGAATATCATGGCTCCGAATCCGCGTGGGCAAGCCGCTGTAATCCGCGATTGCTATACGCAGCCGTCGACAGTCGGCACCGATGCTCGCCCCGTCATCGACCACACGCTTATCGGCTATATCGAGACCCATGGCACCGGCACCCGCATCGGTGACCCGATCGAGCTCAACGCTCTCGGTCAGGTGTATCGCAAGGCTGATTTCGGCGACACGAAGGTTGGTATCGGCTCGGTGAAGTCGAACATTGGTCACCTGCTCAGCGCCGCCGGCGGCGCTGGTCTCGCTAAGCTGCTCCTCAGCATGCAGCACGGCACTATGGTGCCGAACCCGCACTTCGAAATCGCCAACCCGCTTCTCGAACTCGACAGTACCCCGTTCGAGGTCATTACCGAGCGCACCCCCTGGCGGCGCCGTGACGGCGAACCGCGCCTGGGCGCAATCACGTCACTTGGTCTCGGGGGCACCAATGTGCACTTCGTCATCGAGGAAGGTGAAGAGTGCCGTACCGGTACCGTGCTCGAAGCCCCCGTGCTCTGTGTGTCGGCGAAGACCACGCGAGCACTTGATCGGCTCCTCGCCGACGCCCAGGCCGCCATCGTCGATGGCGCGGATCCGTATAACGTCGCCATGACCCTTGCCCGCTTCCGCTCCCCGCACCCCTGGCGTGCTGTGGCGACGTTCGCACCCGACGGCAGCACGCCCTCCGAGGTGCGCATCGCCTTTGTCGAACGACCGGTGAAACGCGCACTCCTCCGACTGCCGACCCCGGGGGAGCCCGAGTCGGCGGCGCTCGAGGACCGCATCCGATCGTTGCTCGCGTGTCGCGTCCGGGTGACGGATGCGGAGACTGAGCCTGGCGAGCTCGCCATCGTTCCGCGCACCGCGCAAGCGGGCGTGGAGTCCCTAGACCACGAGCCCCGCGCGCTGCAGCTCGACCTCGCGCGCACCGACCTTGAGATCGCCGCCGAGCTGCACCTGCACGGCGCCCGCGTCGCGTGGACGCGGGTATTCCCCGACTCAATCGGGACGATCCACGAACTTCCTCCCTACCCGTTCGAACGCGAGCCCTACTGGCTCGATTCGTGAAAGGAAATCGCAATGGACAAGAACGAGATCAAGCAGATTCTCGCCGAGGAGATTGCAAGCGAGCTCGCGATGCCGGCTGACCAGATCGACGACCAGGCCAGCTTCATGCGCCTGGGCATTTCATCGGTGCAGGCGTTGAAAGTGGTCAATCGGCTCCGCAAGCGCATCGAGATGGACATCAATCCCGTCGTGATCTTCGAGTTCAAAACCATCGACGACATCGCCGAGCACCTGGCGGAGGAAGCCGAGGATCTCGAAACTTCCTACGCATTCGCAGCCGTACCTCGGCTCATCGAAGGACCTGACCAGACCGACAACCATCGGAGAGGCCCTCTGAAATGACAATCCCGCAATCGGCGAATCTCGCCTACCACGACCGGGTCAAGAAGATCCTGCCGGGCGGAGTGCACTATAACTTCAACATACCATGGGAGGAGGTGCCACTGCACTTCGTGAACGGCAAAGGAAGCCGCCTCGTCGATATGGACGGCAAGGAGTACCTCGACCTCTACGCCCGCTTCGGCGCGATGATCCTCGGACACGCGAACGAGGAGTACCTCGACGCTCTCAATGAGGCGATGCGGCGGGTATTGTGCGTGAGTCACTGCGATTTTGACGCCGACGCTCTTGAGAGCATGAACGCTCACATCCCCAGCGCCGAGATGATCCGCTTTGGGCTCTCCGGCACCGAGATATTGCAAACTGCGCTGCGCCTGGCACGCGCTTATACCGGCCGAAACCGATTCCTGCGGTTCGAGAACCACTACCACGGTAATGCCGACAATGTTATGGGCGGTCGCGTTCTTGACCGGCGGATTCCTGCGCCAGTCGACTTCCGCGGCGATTACAAAGGCACTGCGGGCCGTGCGAACGACATCATGGCCGAGCAATCGTTCATGATCCCGTGGAACGATTTCGAACGCCTGGAAGAGTTCTTCGCGGAGTACGGCGACACCCTCGCCTGCGTACTCACCGAGCCGGTCGCGGTGAACGCAGGCTCGATTGACGCCGCCCCGGGCTATCTCGAACGGTTGCGCGAGCTGAGTACGCAGCACGGCGTCGTCCTCATCTTCGACGAGATGATCACCGGCATGCGCCTCGGCGTCGGCGGTGCCCAGAAGCGTCTCGGCGTCACCCCCGATCTCGCCACTTTCGGCAAGGCGATCGGCGGTGGGGGTGTGCCCGTATCGGCCCTGGTCGGTTCCCGCCAGATCATGCGCCTACTTGAGGACAAGACGGTTATCCACGCCGGCACCTACAACGGTTATCCGCTCGGGACAGCTGCAGTGAAAGCGACCTTCGATATTCTCTCGCGGGACGACGAGTCGGCGACGCTGCAGATGCAGCGCCGCATCAGCGAGCTGCAAGACACGCTCGTGCGCGAGGCTACGAGAGTCGGACTCCCGCTAGTCGTACAGGGCCCGGCCGGCGTCTCGTCCTTCCATTGCAACGACACACCGCTCAGTACCCCCGGCGACTACGGCTTCGAGGTGATGAGTAAGGACATCATCGTCGCCACCTCGCTGCAACGACACGGCGTCCTCATCTCGAGTGTCTCCCGCATTTATCCGAACGTGCAGCTCACCGACGGTGATCTCGACTTCTTCGAGAGCCGTGTGGGCGCGGCCCTCACCGAGGCGAAGCAGCTGATCGATGAAATCTACTGAACGACGACAGAAACGATGACCATGAGAAATTCGTCAACGACCACTCCCGCGGTGAATCATCGCGGCACGCCATACACGAAGTATCTGATCCTCTTTCTCGCGCTCTCCATCGGGTCGGTGTGGGCACTCGCCATCTTCTTCCTCGCCAACTACGACCTCGCGGTCAGCGTCGTCGGTGAGCTCAAACTGACGAACCCTGTCGTCATCATCATCCTGCACAGCCCGGCGATCGCAGCTCTGCTCATCTTCGCTCTCTACGACGGTTGGCGCGGCATCACGAACTTCTTCCGCACTCTCGTACCCCGGCGCACCGACCTTCGGTGGCTTGCGGCGCTCATGGCGATTATGGTCGCCTACATCTTCGCGGTGCGCTACGTCGGAATGCTCTTCGGCATTCCAATGCCACCTGAGCCGCTCGCGCCGGTCGACATGGTGCTCACGTTCTTGTCGATGTTCATCATGGAGATCGGGATGCTCGCCATCACGGTCGGCTGGTACGGCTTCTTCCTGCCGTTCATGCACAGGGTGACCAAGAGCCACATCTGGTCGGGCATCGCGACCGGCGTCGGTATCGGCGTGTTCGTCGCCCCCGGCAACTTGTTCTCATCGTTTGAGCTGGCGACCGCGTGGCCAATCTATGTCGCCCAGCTCAGTGTGCTGTCGATCGGTATGAGCATGCTCATCAGCAAGGGCAAGGGGAACGTGCTCTTCTTCCTATTGCCATTCTGGGTGTCAGCTTCGGGCAGCTGGCTCGACCTCTACTATTTCAACACTCCCACCCAGCTCGTACAGCTCGGCCTGTTCAGTGCACTCGTCATGCTGCTTCGGTTCGTCCTGAAGCGCCAGTCGGGTGGTCAGCTCGACGCCCCATTCTCCTTTCCGGAGTACCTGGAGCACGAGTACACGGTCGCGAAGCGCGCCCCGATCGCAGGCAAGGGCGACCGCAGTCGTGAGCACGCCGCCCGAACCGGCGTGCTCACGGGAGTCTCACCGGTGTCATCCGTGTCCAGGTCAGCGGAGCCAGAACCCGACGAATCGGTTCGCGAGGGGATTGTATGACCAGTAACACCGTTCTCTGGCACCTGCGCCCCGACGCTGCCGGCCGCCAGCTCCTCCTCTTTCCCTTCCTCGGCGGATTCGGCGCCTCCTTCAATCCACTGGTGCACGGCCTTCGCGACGGCTGGGACGTATGGACCATTAACCCTCCCGGACATGGCCCGTCCAGGGAGGCTCCGATAGATCGCCTCACAGAACTCGTCGACCGCTACATCGACGAGTTCGTGGGGCTGCTGCGGCCGGGCGCGATTTTCTTCGGCCACAGCATGGGCGGCATCGTTGCGTACCACGTGATCAGCGCGCTCGCCCGCTCGGGTCGCCTCGCTCCCGAGCTCGTGCCCGCTGACCTCGTGCTCTCGGCGGTGTCCGCGCCTAGTAATCTGCCGGCCCAGCGCTGGTCGCATTCAAACGACTCCGAGTTGCTCGCGCGCCTGATCGATATCGAAGCGATCCCCGAGTCGATCGCGGCGGAACCATCGCTGCACGGACTGTTCCTTCCCGCCTTCCGTTCGGACTGCAGCGTGCTCGATGATGCCCGTGCTCTACCCGTCGAACCTCTAAAGGTACGCACCCGCCTCATCCTTGGTGAGCTCGACCCATATACCCCGAGTGGCACCGCCGACGCTTGGCAGCGCCACCTGGCGCTGCCGCTGCGCACACACGTACTCGCCGGCGAGGGGCACATGTACGTGAGGCACGCGCTCGAGCCGCTCGATCGGATCCTCGCCGATGTGCGCGACGCGCACACCCCGGCGCCGGTCAATGCGCTGCGGAGGTAGAAGTAATGCCTCGTGAACACTCCCACTCCGAAACACGCGCACCCCGCGCCGACCTTGACTCGACAGACCAGCTCGAGCAGCACGGGGAGGTAATCGAGCCGTCGGAGAGTGCCGCGGAGGTAAACAACTTCCGGATTTTTCTCATGATCTGGGCAGCACAACTCGTGGCTCGCGTCGGCAACGGGCTCACCGCGTTCGGTCTCGGCGTCCACGTCTACCAGCAGACGGGCCTCAGTACCTCGGTCGCACTTGTCACAGTGGCGGCGTTCCTGCCCGGCATCCTGCTCGCACCACTAGGCGGAGTGCTGGCAGATCGCTTCGACCGGCGCCTGCTGATGATCTTCGGCGACACCGCCTCGGCGGTGGGCCTCGTGGCGCTCCTCGGTCTCTTCCACACTGGGACGGATAACGTTGCGCTCATCTGTGTCGCCGTGGCGTTCAGTTCGGTGTTTACGTCGGTGATGGACCCGGCATATCGCGCCACAATCACCGATCTCCTCACCCCGAAACAGTACGCCCGGGCGAGTGGCCTCGTACAACTGGCGAGCGCTTCGCAGTACTTGATCTCGCCGGCGATCGCGGGAATCCTCGTAGCCTCGTTCGGCGTCCAACTCGTTGTTCTGATCGACATCAGCACCATGGCGTTCACGATTGTGAGCATGCTGCTCGTCTGGCGCGCCATTCCGAGCCGCACTCCTGTCGCCGAACGCGGCTTCTGGGCCGATCTGCGCTTCGGCTTCGCGTACTTTGTTCAGAACCGCGGTTTGCTGCTGCTCATGCTGCTGATCACCCTCATTACCTTCTGCATGGGCTTCCTGCAGACACTGCTCACGCCGATGCTGCTCGATCTGTCGGATGAAAAGATACTAGGTGCCGTTCGTTCGTTGGCTGCCATCGGCATGGTGGTAGCTAGCCTTCACATCGGCGTGTTCAACATGGGTACGAATCACCGTGCTTACCTGTCATTGGCGCTCGCCGCTGCCGGCGTCACCGTGTTTTTGATGGGGACGACGCCGGAGGTGCCGCTTATCGGCGTCTTCGCGTTTCTCTTCTTCATGACTTTGCCGCCGCTGAACACGAGCGTCGAGGTACTCGTGCGGGCATCGGTCCCGAATGAGATCCAGGGGCGGGTGTGGGGACTGATGGGTCTTGTCTCCCAATTCGGCTACGTCGTCGCCTACGGCGTCTCAGGTCCACTCGCCGACCTAGTTTTCAACCCCCTGCTCGTCAAGGGCGGCGCCCTCGCCGACACCGTCGGGGCCCTCATTGGCACGGGCGAATCCCGTGGCATCGGCCTCATGCTGATGATCGTCGGCGTGCTGCTCGCCGTTATCGCGCTGCTGCTTCCTCTCATGAAGAGTGTGCGCGAGATGCAGGCCACGCTCATCGCGCGTTCCGCACAGAAACGGACTTGACCTATGTGGATCGTAGGAATCATCGGCGCAGGCATCGTCACTGCGCTTATCCAACTCGCGATCGGCGGGTTCCAGGCTGACTTTGTCGAATGGATGCGGGTGTTGTTGCTGCATCAATTCGCCGTCTCGCATGGCCTTATCGCTGTGCTCGGATTCATCATCAATGTCCTCTATCCAGAACGCACCGCCGCGAGGCTTGGCTGGCCGAGCGGACCGTTTCAAGTGAAGTACGGTTTCGCTCAGCTCGGCCTCGGCGTCATGGGCGTCCTGGCCATCTGGTTCCAGGGTAATTTCTGGGTGGGGGTCCTCGTTACCCTCTACATCTACGGTCTCAGCGGATTGTGGACCCACACGCAGGAGATCCTGCGCGCGCGCAAGGTGACGCGGAACGTCGCCGGCGTCGAACTGTTCAACATCATCCTCGACATCGTGTACCACTTGGTACTCACCTGGATGTCGCTCCAAATCCCCGGTATCTGGGTCTTGTCGTAGGAGGCACCGCAGCACATGTACTTCAAATACACGCTCAACGACCTGCGCAAGAACCGCGGCGTCAACATCTCCCTGCTCGTGGTCCTCGCCCTCAGTGCCTTCCTCATGGCGAGTGGTGCGATGGTGATGGAGCGCACGCTCGGCTCGGTGAACGCCTTGTTCGATCAGGCCAAGCCGCCGCACTTCTTGCAGATGCATAAGGGTGCGTACGACGAAGCGGCGCTGGATGCCTTCGCCACCGAGCATCCGGAGATCGACTCCTGGCTCATCGAGGACATGGTCGGTTATGACAGCGCCGCGATCGCCTGGGCCCGCCCGGGCACGACGGAGTCCGGCACCCTGTCGGAGAGCCTCATCGACAACCTCTTCGTCACGCAGAACACCGAGTTCGACTTCCTCCTCGACGCCGACAGCGCCATCGCGCAGCCGGCCGACGGCGAGACCTTCGTGCCGGTCGCCTACCAGCAGCGCTTCGGGCTGCAAACCGGTGACGAACTGCGTATCCGCACCGATGTCGGCATCGAGGAGTTCGTCATAGCGGGCTTCGTGCGTGATTCGCAAATGGCCTCGTCGCTGTCCTCCGCGACGCGGTTCCTCGTCTCCGACGCCGATTTCGAGCGACTGCTCACAAGCGGCGGCAGTCCCGAGATCATCGTCGAGTACCGGCTCGCAGACCCGGCACAGGCGAACGATTTCCAGGCCGTCTACGAGTCGGATCAGTCGTTGCCGAAGAACGGGCAGGCCGTCACCGGAGACATGATCCGCATCATCAACGCCATCAGCGACGGCCTGGTCGCTATCGCGTTGATGTTCGTGAGCCTCCTGCTCATCTCCATCGCCCTCCTCAACGTCCGCTTCGTCATCCGCGGCACGTTGCAGGACGAGGTTCATCAGATCGGCGCGATGAAAGCGATCGGCCTGCCGGACTCGACCATCTCCGGTCTGTACCTATCGAAGTACAGCGCGATGACGCTCATCGCCTGCATCATCGGCGGCGGGCTCGCGATCGTCGCGTCGCAAGCGCTCACCAGCGGCATGCAGACGAGCTACGCCACCGCCCCTGTCACAGCGCTGACCTTTTTGGCCCCGATCGCCGCGCTCACCACGGTGTTCTTTATCGTCATCGCAATCTGCCGCCACGTGCTGCGCCTCATAAATCGCGTCGAGGTCGTCAGCGCCCTCGTGCACGGCTCGACCCTCGACGAGCGACAGACCGCCCGACGCGCGAAGCGGCTCGCCCGCCGGGTGCGCCGCTCAGCGTTCGCCTCGTACGGCGGCGGCGACCTGGGCCGCCGGATCTCGCTCGTCGACCTCCGAACCGAGGCCGGCCAGTGGGTGCTGCTGCCGCTTGTCTTCCTGCTCGCCGTGGTCCTGATCACGTTGCCGACGAACCTGCTCACCACGTTCCAGAGCCCGAAGTTCGTCACCTACATGGGTGCGCCCGAGAGCGACCTGCGCATCGACCTGCAATTCTCTGACGATTTGGAGCAGGTGCGGGAGGACGCGGATGCGGCACTCGCCGCCGACTCCCGTCTCGTCCAGGTGCGCAGGTTTGCGAACGAGCTCGTGGAGACGCGCGGGGACGAGGGGTGGGAGTCGATGCGCGTCGAGGTCGGGGACTACTCGGGGGACACGATCCAGTACCTGCGAGGCGGGCCACCCGCCGCCGGTGAGATCGCGCTGTCGGTGCTCAACGCCGACCGATTCGGTGTCGACGTCGACGACGCGTTCACGGTCCGCCGTGACGGCAGCGAGGTGACACTGACGGTGAATGGTGTCTATCAGGATATCACCAGCGGCGGCCAGACCGCCAAGATGGCGGGCGGCGCGACCGGCGTCGTCACCGGCTACCTCTACTACGCCACCACCACCGCCGGGCAGGACCCCACCGTGATCGCCTCCGACTACGGCGACCGGTTCTCGGCCGCGACCGTCGTACCGATGGGGGAGTACGTCTCGCAGACCCTCAGCTACGTCACCATTGCTTTCTTCAACGCGGCGGTGCTCGCCGTCGTGTTCGCGATCGGGGTCGCCGCGCTCATCACGACCCTCAACCTCACCCTGCGTCTCGCCCGCGAGAAGCGCCGCTCCGGCATCCTCTCCGCGCTTGGATTCTCCGGCTCGGAGCTCGCGGCGCAGCTGCGGTTCAAGGCGATCCTCGCCGTCGTGATCGGCACCCTACTCGGCGTCGCCGTCGCCGCGACCCTCGGCGAGGCTCTCGTGGGCGCAGCGATCTCTCTCGCCGGTCTCGGCATCTCGAGCCTGGCGTTCATCCCGAACCCGCTGCTCGTCTACGTGGCCTACCCGCTGCTGCTCATCGTCGTCGGCACGATCAGTGCCGTCACCGTGGCGTCGCGGCTGCGTCGCGGCGACACGAGCGCGTGGCTGCGCGCATGATCCAGACACCCCGTCCCACGAATCACGAATCCCCGAACGGATCACCCATGACGCTCTCCGAAGCCCCTTCGACTGCTCCCGTACTCGTCAGGACCGCGCTGGTCACGACCGCCCTCGAGAAGTCCTACTACTCGACAGAGCCGCCCACCCGGGTGCTCAACGGCATCGATCTCACCGTCCGCCAGGGCGAATTCCTCGCCGTCATGGGCGCCTCGGGCTCCGGAAAATCGACGCTGCTGTACTGCATCAGCGGTATGGACCGGCCGACCGCGGGCGCCGTGCGCCTCGGCGACCTCGACCTCACCGAACTGAGCGACCGCGACATGAGTCACACCCGGCTCACGAAGATGGGCTTCATCTTCCAGCAGGCGTACTTCTTGTCCAACTTCAATCTGCGCGACAACATCCTGCTGCCCGCGCTCAAGGCACAGCCCAAAGGCCGCGCCGAAGTCGAAGCCCGCGTCGACGCGCTTCTCGAGCGATTCGGAATTTCGCACGTCGCCCACCACGGCATCACCCAGGTGTCGGGCGGCCAGCTGCAACGCGCGTCGATCTGCCGGGCTCTAGCCACCAAGCCCGCAGTGCTCTTCGCCGACGAGCCCACCGGGGCTCTGAACAGCAGCATGACCCTCGAGGTGATGGACGCGCTCACCGGCGTGCATCGCGACGGCACCACGATCATGATGGTCACCCATGACCCCGCGTGCGCTGCCCGCGCCGACCGCGTCGTCTACCTGCGTGACGGCCTCCTCGTCGATGAGCGGGACCTGGGCGCCTGGCAGCTGGCCGACACCTCCCGGCGTGAGGACGAGCTCCTCTCCTGGCTGCGCGACCACGACTTCTAGGGGTCGTGCCGCCGCGACGCGACCCGGCACGCCTCGGCCCCGGTCAACCGCAATCGAAACGCCGATCCACCACAACCCGAACACCACCACAACCCGAACACCAAGGAGTCCATCATGAATGCAGCGGAATTCACCGAGGCAATAGCTGAATTCACCTCGAAGCCGGCCGCCCAGATCAGCATGACGGACGGTCTCGCGCAGATCGGCGTCGATTCAGTCGGCATCTTCGAGTTCCTCATGAAGCTCGAGGACCGGACTGGTGGCGGCGACGTTGAGGTGACCGGAGAAGTCCGGACCGTCCAGGACCTCTTCGACGCGGTGCAAGACGCCGCCGACGCCGTGTCTGCATAGTGTTCCCCTCTCTGCACACCATGGAACGCGTAGTCATCACCGGTATGGGCGTCGTCAGCCCGATCGGCACCACACTCGCCCAATTCGAGGCGAGCCTCTTCGCCGGACGGCACGGCATTGTGCCGATCGACCACTTCGACACCGAAGGCATGTCCGTAAAGGTCTACGCCCCAGTGTGCGGTCTCGCCGTGGAGGAACACTTCGCGCCACAAGAGCTCCGCCGCCTCGATCCGCACAGCGTCTTCGGCATGATTGCGGCTCGCGAGGCCTTCGCGCAGGCTGGCCTTGCCGGCGAGATCGATCCCTACCGGCTCGGCGTCAACATGTGTAGCGGGCTCGGCGGCGTCGAGACGGCGCTTGGTGAATACGACGTGCTCCGGGATCGTGGCCCACGCAAGGTGTCGCCTATGCTCATACCGAAGTGGATCCCGAATATGATCGCCGGGCTCGTCTCGATCGACGTCGGCGCTCGAGGTGCCTCAGTGTCGCACAACGCCGCCTGCGCGTCAAGTGCTGTGAGTATCGGCGCCGGCCTGCGCGCCATCCGCCACGGGTACGCAGACGCGGTGGTCTGCGGCGGCGCTGAAGCCGTCACTCAGCGGCTGATGATGTCCGGATTTCAGTCCCTCAGGGCGCTGAGCACCTCCAGCGATCCTGATCGCGCAAGCATTCCGTTCGACAGAGAGCGCAGCGGCTTCGTCATGGGGGAGGGTGGGGCGGCCATCGTGCTCGAACGTGAGTCGCACGCTCGGGCTCGCGGTGCCCGCATCTACGGCATCGTCAGTGGTTACGGCATTACCAGTGATGCTTCGCATATCACCGCGCCTGCCGAAAACGGTGAGGCGATCGCCCGAGCTATTACCGATTCGCTCGCCGAAGCCGATGCCGCGAATGGGCCCACTGGTGACGCGCCCCTGCACGTCAACGCGCATGGAACCGGAACCATTTTGAACGACCGGATCGAGGCCGCAGTCATCGAACGAGTGCTCGGCGAAGAGACGCTCGTGACCTCGACGAAATCGATGACCGGTCACCTGCTCGGTGCCGCTGGTGTGACCGAAGTGATTGCCTGCACGCTCGCTCTCACGGCCGGTGCGGTACCGGCGACCGCGGGCACGATCGAACTCAGCGAGGGGATGCGCGTTGACGTCGTCCGTGGTTCGGTGCGACAGGCGGCGATCACCCGGGCGGTATCGCTCTCGCTCGGATTCGGCGGCCACAACGTGGCGCTCGTCATCGACAGAGCTGGGGCCTGAGGCGGTGTTCCGTCCGTTCGAAGACGCGCCGCACGGTGCGGCGACGACGGTCGTTGCTTCGTCGGGGTTCAGTATGGTGATGCCCGTCGAACTTGTGGTTGCGCGCACAGATCTCATCGACGCCGCCACCTTCCTGCGCCTGCGCGCCGGACTGCCCGCAGACCGGCGCGAGCGCTGCGACGCGTATTACGTCGAGCACGACCGGCACGCGAGCGCCTTGACGTTCGCTCTGCTGCAGTGGCTCTGGCAGGAGCGGCACGGGGCAGGGCCGATGCCGCACGTCGAGCGCGCCGCGAACGGCAAGCCACGTTTTGTTGGTGCCGCCGGCTTCGAGTTCAACCTCTCGCATGACGCTCGGGCGTGCGTCTGTGCCGTCGCGTCCGTTCCGATTGGTGTTGATGTGCAATCGCGTGTGTCCTTCGACGACGCACTCTTCGAACGCATCGCGGCACCCGCGGAACTTGCGCTGCGCGAACGCTTCAGGCGTCTCGGCGACCTGGCTTGGTTGTGGAGCCGTAAGGAGGCAGTGGTGAAGCAATCGGGTGTCGGATTGCGTGCGCCGCTGCAGTCAATCGATGCCCTCACGGAGTCGGGTCTCGTGTCTTTCGCGGTAGACGGGATCGACGCGGTGATTAGCGTCAGCGTTGACGGTGCAGTGAACGATGGGTTCCTCGGGTGCTGCCGGGTGCGTTTGATCGAGCCGATCAAGCCGGTGAACGAGATGATGAGTTCTGTCGTTTGGCGTGAGCGAGTTCTCCTGCCTGTGCCTCTTCAAGCTGCGGGCCTCTGACCCTCGACTGCCTTCGGTGACCGTCACCTTCGCATGCGATCGGATACTCTCGGCGGCGATCTGCGAAATCGTCACCACTATGCGTTCCATCGGTCGGGATGATTTTCGAAGCGGATGACAGCTGGAGGGCGCTCGCGTCCACGCCCTGTCATACTCAGGCAAGTCGTTAGCTTTGGGGGAAGAATGAAGATCACACATGTGTCTGTCCGGAACTATCGGAGTTTGAAGAAGATAGATCTATCAATTGACTCCTATACGGCCCTCGTCGGTGCCAACGGTTCGGGCAAGTCATCGATCCTGTACGCACTCGACTGGTTCTTCCGTGGGCACGAGCTCGATCTCTCGGACGTATGCGATCACAAAGAGGGGAACCCGCTCGACGCGGGGACAGTCGTTGAGGTCACGGTGACTTTCGGAGGACTCACCCTGCGCGATCGCGAGCGGCTCGGGGAATATGGCCGCGGAAACGCCGCAGTGTTCAGTCGATCTTGGATACCGGGCGAGGCGAAGACGAAGGTAGTCGGAAACGCTCTTCAGGGACCAGGATTCGCGGAGCTGCGGGCGATGAAACTGGTCGGTGATTTTCGCAAGAAGTATGTCGAGCTTCGTGTCGATTTATCGGAGCTACCGGATCTCGGCAAATCTCCTTCCAAGGAAGATGTTGTGGGTCAGCTCGCGGCATGGGAAGGGCGCTCGGAAAACACCTCTCGGCTGATAGCGGTCGATTCTGCAGATGCCAACCACATGTTCGGCATCAACGGCCCAAACGTCATCCGTGACTGTGTCCGACTGGTGCTGGTTCCTGCATCTACGTCGATCGCCCAGGATGTCGGCGGGCTATCGAAGGACTCTGCCCTAAGTGAATTAATCGGGACTCTGATGTCGACGGCGGGAGCCGTGGCCCGGGCGGACTGGCTCGTACGTTACGCGGATGAGGTCGGCGAGCTGAATCGAGTTGTCCGCGAAAGCGTGGAAACGGCGACCGCGCTGCAGGCCGATCGGATCAATTCCCGGCTTTCCAGTTTCATTCCGAATGCGCGAGTCGAGTTCAAACCGACTGTCCCGGAATGGAACCCGAAGAACGACGCCACGGTGTCCACAAACGTAGTCGTCGACGGGATCGTCAATGACGTATCTCGACAGGGACACGGCGTACAGCGAGCGGTCATGATCGCCATGTTCCAGTCCTTGGTACCTGACGCGGCGCATGCAGTAGGCACACTTAAACCACTCGATGGTGAGAGCGAAGATGAAACTGCTGCGCGGCTCACCAACGAACTTGCAGGCCTGCCCGCTCTGATTATCTGCATCGAAGAACCCGAAATCTATCAACATCCCATCAGAGCGCGAACGTTCGCGCGAATCTTGACTGAGCTCAGCAGCCAGCCGGAAGCTCAAGTTCTGATCGCCACCCACAGCCCCTACTTCGTGCGGCCGGAGCAGTTTGCCTCTCTCCGTCGACTTGCGTTGGTAGCTGGGAAGTCGACCGTGGCAAACACCACAGCCCTTGAGGTCGCCACGGCAATCAGCGGAAGCGTGGACCAAGTCGCAAAGATCGTTGAGAAGCGCCTTCCGACGTCGTTCTCCGAAGGTTTCTTTGGAGACGCAGTCGTTCTCGTCGAAGGAGATACCGACAAATCAGTAATTGAGGCGCTCGCAGAAAAGCTGGGGCTGTCACTGGATTCGAGGGGAATCTCAGTGCTCGATATGGCTGGTAAAAGCGGTCTCCGCATTCCCTACGCTATGTTCGCAGCGCTCGAGATTCCCGCCTATGTCGTCGCGGACGGTGACGCACTCGGGGCTGCCCGAAAATACCCGAACGATCCCATCAAGCAGGCCGGTGCCCACGCAAGCCATCAAAAGGCCACCGAAGGTGTCACGTCCTGGCTCAGAGCCTCGCCCGCGAGGAACGGCACTACGCCGTATGTGTTCAAAGCTCCGAGTGTCGTGGCTGACGGCTACATCGTCTGGGAAGACGACATTGAACATGAGCTTGCCGGGTGGGGAAGCTTTCAGACTGCGCTCACGGCCAACGGTGGCGCTCTTCGACGCAAAGACCTCCTTACCTATCGCACGGCCGTCTTAGACGCCGATCTCGGTGACTTGCCCAATACTCTCCGTATCGCAATTCAAGCGATCGCGGACTTTCGTCAGGGATGATTCTTCATCTCGGGAGCCCGCGAGCTGCCGACAGTGCTCAGCGGTTGGAGCGATCGCACGGTTCGGCGGCGTCTCGCGGGCACGGCTCGTCGTCCCGCTCGCGTCTGGTGTCACAGAATACTTCGGAGTCCTCGGAATGACCGGCGGACGTGCCTGCGCTTTCTGCGGCAACACAGGTGCCCTGACCCGTGAGCACGTATTCGGCGATTGGCTCAGCAAGATCGGGCTCGAGGACGACCCTGTCGAGAGTGTCGCGGGCTCGCTCAATCAGATCGGCAAACGGATGGGGGAGTCTCGTCCGTTCCGGGCGAAGTGTTAACGTCGGGCCAAAACAGGGCCAATAGTGCCACTTGAAACCGCCCCGTCTGAAAACAGGACCACTATCTGTGTTTCTACTATGCCGTATCAGCGACAGGCTGGTGGCTTTTGAGTCGATAGCTGGCGCCTTTGAGGCTGAGAACCTCGGCGTGGTGAACGATTGTTAGCGGCCATGAAGAACGGCTCATACCCGGCCACGGGCGAGCCCATATACGGCCAACATTCGATGGCCGTCAGTGGGCAGGCACTTCGTCGGAGTTCGTTCCCGAATTGGACGCCGGCCGATACGTTTACTCGGGCCGATTCCCCGCCCTGTTTGTATCCTTGTGGGAACGCGGATCCCTTTGAACTCCCCCGTCCGGATCTGGCGCTGTTCCTTGCCGCCACAGGTCACTTGGGGCAAATGTGGGACGATTGCTGGCATCGGTCCGACGGCGGACCGGCAACCCCGACGAGTCGGCACCCGATACCGAGTGAGACAGGCGCAGACCCGGAATTCGGCGGGCAGCCGCCGGCTGAAGGGTGCGTTTCGTTTGGCCGTCAGCGGGCAGGGCGTGGGCGGCCGATATAAACGCCCGCGATGGCCACCAACTGCCCGCTCATAGTCGACAGGAAACGTCCCGCAAGGGGTTCCGCTTACGGAACGATCACAGGACTGAAATTCAACAGAGTCCGGGACCGCCTAAATTCCTTTGAGCTGTACACGGCCGCGCGGATGAACTGGATGATTTTGGCATCAACGACACAATGGCTGGCGCATCGTCGCGTAGGTTTGCGCGGTGCTGAGAATCTCAAGTCCTCGCCAAGACCTGCCGTCACCCCGTGCACACACCACGCCAGCTGTCGAATTTTGCCTGGGACTTGTGCAGTGAAAAGCTCGGTTCAGCGCTGGGGTTGCGATCTTGCAGCCCCGGTGGCGCCACCTCAAAGTTGGTGAGCGCAGGAAAGTACCCCAGGGGGATTCTATGAAACGCATGCCGATCACACTTGCATTGGCAGCCGCAGCGATGGTGGCTTTGTCTGGGTGCCAAGCGAACCAGCCGATCGAACCCGATTCATCAGCCTCAGCCTCTCCAGATCCTGTCGAATCCTCAGCCTCTTCGGATCCTGTCCAAACAGACGAACCCAGTTCGCGAGAATTTGCGCAGGCCTGGGCAGATGAAACCTTTGGCGCCTTTAAGGCATTCACCGCCAGCGGCAATGGTGCCGGTGACGTCCTCCTGCCTGACGACGCGAAGTCTGGTTTTTACACCATCTCTTGGGGTCCTAACCACTGGGACAACGAGCGCTCCGGCGCTCAGATCATTGGCGAGGACGGCACCCGACAGTCTCAGGGCTGGGCCGATTTTCCGGGCGATTCCGCCAGCGTGGCTTATGGCGTGGATCCCCTGAGTGATCCCGCGGCGTCGATCAGGGTCGGGCCAGGTGCGGGTGATTGGTCTATCACGGTGTCACCCATTTCGGAGCTCCCGGCGCTGCCCGAAACCGGCGGGTTCAACGCCTACCTGTATGCAGGCGCTGAACAACCGGTCGTCTTCTCCACCACAAACTCTGGGCGAGTCGGCGTCCAACAATTCAACGGCGTCGATTCGTCCGACAGTATTCTCCACCAGGACGCTGCGGGTACTCTCCTCGCTGGCCCCAGCGTCGTCAACGTCCAGCTGGTAAGCGTGAGTCCGTGGACGCGTTCTAAGGAGTAGCGAGTCGTAGCGGAACAGCGCCGAATTGGCACAGCCGCAGAAGCGTTCCGCAAGCGTTTGGCGAATTCAACCAATCGTTGCGACGACCACTTGAATCCGCCGTTCCTCTGCGACACAGCGTCGGCAAACTCGGCCGCCAGGTGGTTCAGCCCAAGCTCTCCCCCGCGCTGCAAAAGTACCTGGTGGAATTGCCGTGTCCGGTACTCGCTCGATCAGTGAATTCGCGGAACTACTCACGGTCGGCCGGGCCACGGTTTACCGGGCCATTTAGCGCAGCACCGCCGGCCGGCGGTGACACGTGCCGCTCGAGCTATTCAGGGTTGGATAGGCCGGGACCGCGAGTAAAGTACCTCGCTTGCGCGAGTAAAGTCCAGTCTGAGATTTTCCATCCCGCGTCGCCCCCAGCTCACGCGACACTTCTCGTGATCTGGGGCACACTCCACACTTGAGCACTCACGTGCTGGGCGATCTTGTCGGGGCGGAAGCCTGACCAGTGGTCGTGTTCGTCCACGACAACTACCGGGGCTTGGCTATACCCGAGTTCTTCCATCACATACTCCAACGCGGCCGCGCTGCTGGTGAGGTCTATGACCTGGTACTCAATACCCGTCCCGTCGAGCGCGCGATAGGTAGCGGTGCACTGCACGCAATTCGGCTTGCTGTAGACGGTCATCATGGTTGGGCCGTTAGTCGGTGAGCCCGAGTGATTTGCGCAGCTGGTCCTCCGTGACGCCGTGCAGCTCTCCCTGGTGCTGTTTGAGCAGGTCGAGGGCTACTCGTATGAGGGTGTTGTCTGTCAGTCGCTCACCGGCGCCCTGTCGGCGTTGGTTGAGTTCCTTGCGCTGCGCTTCGACCCATTCGAGCTGGTCGGGTCGGATGCGGGTTTCTTTGCGCTCATAGGTGAGCCAGCGCGGGACGCTGCGAACGTCTTGGGGCTCTGCCTCGGGCTGTGCAGCCGGGGCGCTCACGCGTGCCGCGGTTGGCGCTACGTCTGCCGTCGGTGCGGTCGGCGCGGGCTTTTCGACCTGGGGAGCAGGTGGGCCGGCTACAGCAATGTCGCCACCCAGCATGGAACCGAGATCCCTACGTGCCATTAGTGAACCGCCTCTGTCGTCTCGTGCGCCCAAACCGTGAGCAATTCGGTTGTTACCGCGGCGAGGTCGGCTTGAGCCTTGGTCGCGTCGCGGCCGCCATAGTGGAGGATCGAGACGCCTTCTCCGGTGGCGTCTTCATATACCTGGTACTCGCGCAGGAATGAGCGGAAGTGCAGGTATCCCGCGCCGTCGAGCAGGTCATACAGGCCACGTGCGTCTTTGAAACCCCCCGTTGCATCAATGCTCCGCGGCTTAACGCGGTTCGCCAGGACCCGATACGGCACGCCACGGGCTATGACGTGTTCGTTTAGCGTTCGCGTGAGGGGCTTAATCGACAATGCCGTGGCTTTGCACGGGAGGATGACGAAATCGGCCACGTCGAGAACGGCATCCAGCACAGGGAGGTCGTGCAGCGAACCGGGCGTATCCACCAGGATCACGTCATACGGCAGCTCACGCAGCCGGGCCAGGTTTCCCACCTCTGTATCGGCGGCTAGGTCGAACTCGAATTCGGGGCCGTGGTCGAACCACCAGGCGCTTGACTGCTGCGGGTCAACGTCCACAACTAGGACACGTGAACCGGATGCGGCCAAGGATGCTGCCAAGTTGATTGTCACGGTGGACTTACCGTCCCCGCCCTTCTGCTGAGCTACTGCGACTATTCGCATGTGATGACCTTTCAGATTGTGGGCCGAGTTCGTAATTCGGAGTTCGTAACTCCTAATTCGTAGTTACAAGTTCGGAGCTACAAACTTAGCCTATGCGGTATGGGGGGTCAGCTCACGAAACGGAATAAATAACACGCTAAGAGTTTCCGGGTCGGCGCAGGGGGCGGAGTTTTCCGGCTTTGGGTTGGCGGGGGTTGTTCCA
>NZ_QZVS01000061.1 GCF_003602235.1 Cryobacterium melibiosiphilum | reverse complement strand
GGCAGCAAGGCCGACAGCTTCGCCGCGCCCACCACCACAACACCGCTCAGAAATCAGCGAGCACGCTCACTCAAGCCGGACCGGTGGATCGAGGCTAAGCGTGCGATGAGACCCAGCCGGTAATCGTGGAGTTCGCATCAGGGTGGTCCTGAACGCGGTGACCGAAGCCGGCGAGCTGAGCATGGCGCCCCCTGCATAGGCCATCGTCTGGCCGATTTCTTCGTACTCTTCGTTCCAAGCACCGGTGAGAACCAGAGTCGGCACCGCCGACAGTACGTCGGTCGGCAGGTCGAACGACCAAGGAGCGGCGAGCAATCGGTTTCTCTCAGCCGCGATGAGCTCGGAGTCATGTTGCGGCTGCGGCGGTCCAGAACCCGTAAGAGCCGAGATGAAGCTGAGGTGGTACTCGATGGTGCTCATGATGGGGGCCTTATCGACGATCGGCGTCATCCGGTCGATCATCGCCTCCGCGTTCAGCCGCCCACGGGCATAGGAATAGGCGGCGGGCTCAAACAGAGTCAGCGACCGCACACGCTCAGGCGCTCGCGCAGCCGAGAAGATCGCCGGCAATCCTCCATAAGAATGAGCCACTACGTCCATCTCACCGTCCAGGTCTAGGACTCGGCTCACCCATTCGTCCATGTTCGTGGCAGCGGGGCTCTCGTCTCCATAACCGGGCATCGTCAGGAAAACCGCATCAGCGAAGAGCTCAACCTGGTTCGGCCAATTAGCGGCACCTACTCGCCCAGAACCGTGGACGAAGACCAGCTTGCGACTCACGGCTCTCCTAACGTCGCTGCGGTTGCACTCGTTCACCAACGCTAAACGGGACGCTCAGCCTGTGCTCTTGGCGTGGGGCGTCCGGAGAGTCAATTCAGCGGTATTCGATTGCTTAGGTCGAGAGCTACATTAGAAGTTTCTCGAAGACGATGTTGACTGGCGTAAAGCCTTCGGTCTCGAAGAATCCATGAGCTTGGGTGTTGAAGTGCCATGAGTCGAGACGGAGCGTCGACACTCCCAGTTCGCTGGCGAGTGTCACTGCGCCCTTCATGAGCTCACGACCGACACCTCCGGATTGAGCACTCGATTCAACCGCAATATGGTGAATGTACAGGACCGAGGAAGCCGTCTTGAACGGGTTGGCGTCGCGCGTCGCGTGTTCAGCTAGCAAATATCCGATTGGGCTGTTCGAGTTCGATTCGGCTATCAGCATGTGGCTGCCGTCAGAGAATCGTGCGCGGAAAAAATCTTGAAGCGCTTCACTGGAAGGTTCAACGAACAGATCCGGGCGACCATCGGCATGCAGACGTTGAATGCCGAGTCCCAGCCGAACCAGTGCGTCCAAATCACTAAAATACGCGGGACGAACTCTAATTGGTGCTCCGGAAAGGTCCATCATTACAACGTAGGGCCTGACCGTGCCCATTACTGTCGAATGATGCTAATCGTTCTTCGCGGGAACTCCGGCTCCGGGAAGAGCACCATCGCGGCCCGACTTCAGTCGGAGCTCCCGGGATCAGCCGCCGTCCTCAGCCAGGACTATTTTCGTCGAACGATTTATGACGACCAAGAGCAGGACAGTCACGCTCACGCGGATCTCCTCGAAGCTGCGGCAAAACACTGCCTCGCCAAGGGGCAGCACGTGATCCTTGACGGAATTTTCAACGCTGGCCGCTACTCGCCGATGCTCAACCGCATCAGATCGTCCGTGAACGACTCCCGCTTTTATGCTTTCGACCTCAGTCTTGAAGAAACAGTACTTCGCCACCAAACTCGCTCAAAGTCAGTGGACTTCACCGCACAGGACATGGTCAGCTGGTATCACGGCTGGCAGCCACTCAGCTTTGTCCAGGAACGCCGCATCGGACCTCACGAAACCGTCGCCGAAATTGTCAGTCGCGTCCTCGAAAGCCGATGAGTGCAGATCAGATGTCCGTATGCCGAACGGCTATCGGGCGCTTTGGTCGAAGGCTTGCATTAGCGACCGTCGACGCCGGTGATTTCCACGCATTGGTCTAGCAGGTCCAATGCTTGCCGCGCATCCGCGACAGTAAAGGGGATGTCCTCCCCTGTTCGGGACGCGACTGCTCGTAAAAGAAACTCGGCGTGCGCTGGCCAGCGCTCTGCCGCGAATGCGCCGCTTGCAGACTTCGATATGACATCACCGGTTTCGATCGTCGCCACCAGGCGAGCTGGACCGAGCGCGATCCATCGCACAGTCACAGGATCAACGGGATCACTGTCACAACGTGAAAAGAGTTGAGCCCGAGCTCGAATTCCGAGGGGTTGCCAGTAGTCGCGGAGGTTGTGTCGTGAGAACGCACGCGCGCCTTCCTCCGCCCCGGGGAAACGCCTCGCGGAAGGCATCCAGGTTATTGCGCCGACCGCGTCGACGACACCCTCAACACCAGACTCAACCTCACGCCATGTCACCCAGGTCAACTGTGTGCCGCGCGCCTGTGTATCAAGCGCGCCCTCGACGACTTGGGGCGCCGCCCCGACAGTATCTGGCCCCTCAGCAAGCTGCTGCTCGGTCAGGTAGACGCCGTCGACTGGACCTTCCGAAATCGTGGATCGATGCAGCTCTCCGAGCGCGACCAATTCATCCTGACTCGGTGCACGTCGGATGACCAGTACGAGATCGATGTCGCTAGTGCCCTCCCACCAGTCGCCGGCGGTCGCGGACCCCGTGACGACGACACGGTCGAGAAATCCCGGGGCTAACCGCCGATGTTCACTGATGAACGCGGTCAACCGAGTTCGCAGCACAGTCGGGAGAAGAGCACTAGTCGTCATGTCTGCCACAATGCCAGACCAGACTCGGCTTGTGCGACCCGGTCCAGCTTCCGTCACCGTCAGGCGCGCCCGCACGCCGAACCCCTTACGGGAATTGAAAGTTTGAGTTCGCTTGAATGGCCGTGGGCCGCGTGGATGTGCGATTTTCGGATTGCAGCCATGCCGCTCCGATGCAAAGAGCTGTCGGCCGGGGCTAACTGGCGGATAGTCGTACTGGGTACTGGTAGTCCACGTTGTTGGTACTGCCATTCCGGGGAGGTGGAACTGGCCGCGGCTGGCGACCTGGCGATCCCAGTCAGACCCTCACGACGAAGCCTCGGCAGTTCCTGGAGTTCTCCTTCATGGTCTTCGCTTCGTGGCTGCGTCGGTGCTGACGGCACGATCGCGTTTGCGCGCTTCCGCGCCGACGAATTCGAACCACTAAAGCCCTAGCCAGCGCGTCGGGACATCTCGCTCGTGAAGAAGACCGCCGCGATGACGACCGCCTGTCGACCTCGCCGTGGTCGAGCGTTCGTGCTTGGCTCGCGAGCCGGTTGACGTTAGAGCTCGCGGCTATCTGGTCGGATAGGGGCTCGAACCCATCAGACGTGCCCAGATTGGCTAACGATGATGGCCAGCCATCGGTGGTCACGGTTGGCCAGGATTGAGAAGAGGTCGCTGGCTGGAGGGGCATCCTGCGAAATCGTCGTAGCTGCTTCCCTCGAATACCAAAGCTGCACTGACTTTGCATCTCGCTATCAACGCCCCCTCCGTTGGGAATCGGCAACACCGCATCGCGCTGCCGTCCTCCCCAAGGGATCAGTCTTGATAGCGGCAGTTTCAACTCTGTGGAACATCGGTACCAACAACGTGGACTACCCGTACCAACTCGAACTACTCGCCACTAACTGTAACGTTTTGAAGATGGGCGGACATTACAGGGTATGGATACTGGTGTGGTGAACGAAGTCGAGGTCTGGACGCGTGCGTGCGCCAATGATGGCCGTGCGTTCACGTCGCTGTTCGACACTCATCGTGACCGGGTCTTTCGCCACGTTCTCCGTCTGGTCGACAACGCCCATGATGCTGAAGAAGTCACGTCGGCGTCATTCTTTGAATTGTGGCGCCGTCGCGCCAGCGTCATCCTCGTCAGCGATTCGGTCCTTCCCTGGCTGTTGGTAACGGCCGGCAACATCGCGCGCAATGTCAGCCGCGGAACTCGACGGTACCGCGCACTTTTTGATTCGCTGCAGCGCGCGGATGCCACTGCTGACGCCGAGCAGATTGCTGTCGATCACTTCGAGGACGACGAATCGCTCGGCTATCTGAAAGCCGCGATGAAGATGCTCAAGCCCGTGGATGCTTCCCTCGTCATCTTGGTTGTCCTGGAGGACTATGCGGTCACCGAGGCTGCAACTCTTCTGGGACTCTCCGCCGGGGCAGCCCGCACCCGCCTGCATCGGGCCAAAGGAAAAATGCGACAACAACTGACGGAGGCGCGGACATGAAACAGATCGATTTCGACCCGGTATTTTCGGCTGCAATTCGAAGCGAACTGGACGCACGCGTCACCGCGCCGACGGCGCGCATCTCGTTACGGCGCCGACACCTTCGTCTCGGAGCGGGCATCTTTGCCGGAGCGAGCATCCTGATTGGAGGCGCAGCTGCTGCCGCTGGCCTCTTGACCATGCCCGGTGCACAAGAGGTCACTGAACTCGGTGTATCCGTGGTGGAAACCGCTACCGGAACGGCCGCTGTCCAGCTGGGTGCTGTCCCCGACGGGGCAACAGGCATCCTTGTCTCACTGACCTGTTTGACTCCCGGAACGTTTTCCTTTGACGACGGCGCGAGCATCGGCTGCGACATGGACGACGTCGGTCAACCCACTGGCGGTGGCAGCTACACGCTGAATTTCTCGCCGGAACAGCAGTTCATCACCATCACAACCGCACCCGAATCCAGCTGGACCATCGCAGCGACGTACGTGAGCGAGCGGACCACGGAGTGGGCCATCAACGCCAACGGCGAAACGTATGGAGCGCTCAACGAAAGCGGTGAGCCTAACCTGATTGCGGTTACCGCTACCAATGGAAACGGAGGCTTTGTCCACGCTGGGGAACTTGCCCACGCCAACGGCAGCGAACAAGCAGCGACCTTCACGTCCCCGGAGCAAGCGCTCGCGTGGCAAGACTCAATGGCGGGGAAAACCGTTTCGGTCCCCGTCTATCAAAACGATGGCGAAACTCGCGTTGGAGAGTTCACAATCCAATACTGAAATGAGGAAAGGGTCCACTAGCCATCGATGGCTACTCCAGTCACAGAACTGGGCCCGCAAGGGAACGGCGGATTCAACCGAACGTCGTACGAAATGTACCTGGCCCCCGAAAACAGGTCGGGCGATGGGGCTGATCAGATTTCGGTGGAACGTCAGCTGCACTCTATTCAGCCCATTTCGAGCATCACTTTACCGGGGTGATTTGCATTCCACTCGAGAGCCTTTCTAATGTCGCGAAAGGGGAACCTTTTGGCGACGTGCGTCGTGAGCACGCCAGCTTGTACCAGGTCGAACACGCGTTCAAATCGGCCTTCTAAGGTACTTTTTGAATTGGAGTGTACGTCGGCCCTCAAATGAAAATAGTTGAGGAGTGTGGCGGATGGGAGGAGCTTGCTCTGTATAGGCCATCCGGAGAGCAACCCGTAACTCACCAAATTGGGAGCCACGACTACGTTGGCAATTGCCACTGCAGCCGGACCGCCGATGGCATCGAAAATGATGTCACAGTCCTTTGTTGCTAACTGCAATTCGTTCCGCCACGCCGTTTGGCCTGTGTCGATGACAGCGTTCCATAAGTGAGGTCGTCTTACGGGTCGTGGACCGCGCACGACTCCGATAACAGGAACTCCTCGACTGTGAAGCACAGCCGCTATGTGGTCGGCAATCGCCGACGCTGCCGCTGTGACTACCACGGGGCGCGAGTTTCGGATGTGCCTCTCGATGAGTCCGAGTGCAGTCATCGGATTGATAAAGGCGAAACACGCTTGTTCTGGTGAGAGCGAATCCGGCACTATTACACAATCATTTTCGGCAATGTCCCGGAGTTCTGCCCAGCAGCCGGCTGAGCGGAGCGGAATGACTTGGCTTCCTAACTTGACCGCCGCACCGTGGTCTGCGTCAATCACTTCCCCGACGCCCTCAAAGCCGGCGATAAAGGGAAATGTCGTTCGCGACGGGTAAGCACCTGCAACGGTCACAACATCGGAGGGATTGATCGTAGAGGCAAGCATGCGCAGCCGAACGGTTCCAGGAGCCCGCGCCACCAGAATGGATTCTCGGAGTTCAACAACATCCTGGATTTTGCCAGCACGAACCGCAACTGCCTCACGCATGCGACCTCCAAGTCTTTTACGTAGCATTGCCGACGCTAAGAACACGCCAGATACGAGACTCTGAGCATTGACGATACGTCCAATTCGATCAGTGACGCTGGCGCCAGACAAGGGTGTCTAGTATCGCTGACCTTTGGCGTTGGTTCCGCGGTGTTCCGTAGCCTGCGGTGAGACTGAGCGACAATGTTACCCAATCAGGGTATTGCTGTCGTCTTCCGTACTCGTTTACACATCTCATCCATGCCGACGTGGACCGTCGCTGTCGTTCCGCTTGGGGAACCCTCTACGGGGCTCTCCGCTGGTTGTGTCAACTAGACGTGGCTCACGATGACGGCTTGATTGACTCCACCCGATTGCGGGCCGCAAGCACCTTCGTGCTAACGTACCTATGTCTTGATACATAGGTACGGAGGGTTTTATGCAGATACTCGTCTTTGTCGCCGCGCTAGCGGTGCTCCTCGCAGCGGTTCCCCTGATCGCCACACCGCCCACAACGCGCGTTGCCTCGTGGCTTCGAGCTCGAGATCCGGCCGTACCCGAGTCGGCCGTCATCGCGTCGCGAGCCGCCCTGCAACACATCAACGTCACCAGCGGTGCCGTGATCGTCGTGCTGGCGATCGCATGGGTGATCAGTGATGTCGACTTCTACCTGTCCATAGTGGGTTATGCGGTCGCAGTCATCGTCGGGACGGCCACACGCCTGGGGGGAAGCGAGCAACGCCGCGCCAGTCTCACCCCCGCCAACACCAGCCCAGGACTGTGGACAAGACGGGTCTTCCGGCTGTCCCTCGGCCTGGCGTCTACCACCCTGGTCCTATCGCTGGCGATGCTCGCCGTGTTCACGGATCGTGCCGGGAACACGGCAACGTATCTGACTCTCATGAACCCCTTCGAGCTCCCCGACATCAGTACGCGCTCTCTCATCATCACGGCAAGCGTGTCCGCCCTTCTCACCCTCCTCGCGGTGGCCGGCTGGGCAGTGGTCGGGCGGAGGCAGTCCGCAGCGGGTACCTCACCGGAGATCGACGGCATGATCCGCGCCCTCTGCTTCCGCCGCATAGCCTTGGCATCTGTCGGTGCCCAAGCAGTGCTTCTCGGCACTCTCCTGCCCGCTGTTCAGATCACAACTCTCGAGGTAGCGCGGCTCTCCTCCTACTCAGTCAACGAAGACCTCGCCGCCGTCACGTCCATCTCGGGGCTCGCACTCATCGTCATCGGGATCGCAGCGTGCGCGCACGCCGTGCTGCAGCCCGTCTGGATACAGCCAAAGCGAACAACCAGATATTGGCGGACTGAGAACTCAGACGCCGAAACCACTCACCCAGAGGTCCCGCTTCCCGCGGCGACCGGGAACAGCTCCCACTGATGATCGAGATCACTGTAGACACGCGAAGCCCCACCCCGCACTACGAACAGATCAGAAGCCAGATCACCGGCTTCGTCCTCACCGGTTCGCTGCCCCCCGGAACGCAACTGCCACCCATCCGGCAACTCGCCGGCCACCTCGGACTCTCCAACGGGTCCGTCGCCCGGGCCTACAAAGAACTCGAACGCGAAGGCACCGTCACCACCAACGGCAAACAGGGCACCACCATCGCCCCACAAGACAAACGAACCACTCCAGGCGGGACCAGTCCCGATCGCCTCGCCGTCCTGAGCGATGCTGCAAGAGAGTACGCGGCCCTCGCCCACTCACTGGGCTACGACCTCACCGCCGCAGCCGCAGCGCTGCACAGCGCCATGACCTCCCCCTTCACCAAGGCCCCCTCGTGACGCAGCAGCGTGAGAGCAGAACCGCGCGTGGACGATCCGACCTGACGCGCACGAGCAGCCCTTAACCGCTGATTCAGGCTCGCTGCCCGTCGTGCGCAGTCGCACGGCTCGAACTTCACTTGATCCGTCCGATCTCCGGCTGCTTTCTGGCGCGGGCGAGTCGGTACGAATCGGTGCCGGTCTAGTCGATCGTGCCACTGAAGGTGAGCCGGCCCACGATCGCCGCACACAGTCTGGGATCGATGTACGACTTCGTCCACCCGGAGAATGACTCATTCGACGCGATCGCGACGCCTCTCACGGCGACGGCGCACCCTGCATTAGAGGAACCTCTCACGGGACGGGCGATGGAAAGCCCATGAAGTGGCGGTCGTGAACGCCAGCAGCTACTTCGTTTGGTTGGGGTGTCTCGTGAAGACGTTGAGGATCTTTACTGTTTTGCCGTTGAAGACACTCTGATCAGCGACCGCGACGAGGACTTCGGCCTTTCTGTAGTGGGTGACATGGACAAGCGGCACAAAGCCAAGTCCATGTGCAATGGGCACGCCGACCTTCACTGGTCCCCACGAACTCCACTTGCGAGTTACGCAGGCGCATGGACGACCGTTTAGCCTGCCAGTCCACCCGACTTGGCGCAGAAAGTTTCAGTGAACCAGACCCCTGCCGTAACAACTAGAGGCCAGCGAGTTGCTTGATTATCACCGCTGTCGCCGCCGCTGACCAGTCCTTGACGGCCTCGACGGCCCCTGCTCCGGCAGAGGTTGCGATCTCGTCGACGACTCCGCGGAGCCCGAAGAGCGATCGCTTGATAGCATTCGGCTTCTTGCCAGAGGTAGCAGTCTCCTTTGTTGCCAAGAGCGCATCCTCGAGTGCCTCAACTTGGTCGGCGTCCAAATCTCCGAGAGGCACGGTCTGTCGAATCGCATCGAGGGCAGAGATCAATTCGGAGGCTTCAGCCGTTAGGTTCGTCTGCTGCATGTGATTAGAGCTGCCAACTGAGATTTGATTCGTGCCTCCGTGAACGATGATCCTCGGCTGCGCGAAAGTGCGCCTGGCATGTCCTTTCTCCGCCAGGGTGGCGTGCCAATGATCCATGTCGTCTCCAAAGGGATCCTTGTTAAACTCGTATCGAGAGATTACATATTCAATGACGCCGCCTCTCGGATCTGCGCGTTCAACAATGTCACCCTCGTGAACCACCACTTTGGGCGGAAAGATGGCCGTATTGCTGTCAAGCATGACTTCGATCCTGAATGGGTTGAGGTCGGAACTTGACGGTCGCACTACGACATCTTCACCGCCGAACTCGCTGTAGAAACTGCTCACGTCTCGTATGCCGGGCACGCGAAGGACTTCATTATTCTCGGTCATAGCTCGAATCATATGCGGAGCCCATATATCGGCTTTCCACATGGTTCTAATGTCACACAGCGTTACCTTTGGCTGTTTAGATCGGCTGACGCTGACACTCTCGCCGATGTCGACGAGCCTATGGTCGTGTCCGGCAGTGGTGATGCGACCGCTCCCGGCGTGCGAAACCACTCGCCGAGCAGCTTGGCCTAAGTCCATTCCGCTACGTTGGTCCGGGGGCGCAAATGACTAAGAAGACTCAGGACTCAGTACGGCAGATGCTAGCTGAGGCTCGCGACGACGCTTCGCGCGCCGACCAGAAAGCGTCTGTCATTCTTGCGGCGCTTGGCATTGGCTTCGGTGCGGTACTCGGCGGCCAGCTTGCAGGAAACTTTGACTCTGGCCAATTCTCGGACGCAGGTGAAGTGGTGTGGTGGGCCGGCGCTCTTCTGGCGACCGTCTCGGTTTCGCTTGCAGTCTTGGCTGTCTGGCCCCGCTATCGAGTGGATGACAGCCCGCAATATGGGATGACCTATTGGGGACACGTCGCCGCTTTCAAAGAGCTGAGCGACTTCGAAGATGCCTTAGCCTGAATCCACCGATCGACGCGAGATTCTCACGGCGCGTTAAACCGAGAATGCCCATCTGATCAGGTAAAATAGGACTTGTCTAGAGTTCACAATTACCGAGCAGAGGAGCATCTCGTAGATGCAAGTTTCCCACACCAACCGCGCCGTTTCTGCATCATTCTCCGATCCGAATCTTGTGTCGTCGGCGGGGTTGGTCCCGATCATGAAATTGGCCGCCCGTGCGGGGTTGGCGACCCTGACCGATCAGTGGCTGAGCGTCCCCACTGACACAGGCGCCAACGCCGGCCTGAAAGTCACCGCACTGGTCGGCGGCATGGTCGCGGGCGCGGACTCCATCGACGACCTCACGGTTCTTCGTCACGGCGGCATGCGGAAAATCTTCAGCAACTGCTACGCGCCGTCAACACTGGGGCCGTTTTTGCGCGCGTTCACGTTCGGTCACGTCCGGCAACTCGACGCCGTCGCTTCCCGCTTCGTGCGTGGCTTGGCAGCGGAAACCCCGTTGCTCGTGCACGACACCGACGGTTATGTGTTCCTCGACGTCGACGACACCATCATCGAAGTTCACGGCCACCAGAAGGAAGGCTCCGGCTACGGGTACTCCGGGGTTCGCGGCCTCAACGCGATCCTCGCCACCGTCAAGACAGACCTTTCAGCGCCGATCATCATCAGCCAGCGCCTCCGCCGCGGCGCTTGCGGATCGCCGCGCGGCGCCGCCCGTCTGATCCGTGACGCCCTCGCCACGATCAAACGGCTCCGCGGAGCCGACACAGCGCGCGTGCTCTTTCGTGCCGACTCCGCCTTCTACGGGCACGCCTCCATCAGCGCAGCCCTCACCGCCGGTGCCGATGTTTCGGTCACTGCCCGGATGGACCCGGCCATCAAACGAGCAATCGGAACGATCCCCGACGACGCCTGGACCGCAATTGAATACACCAACGCGATCTATGACGAAGGCAGCAAAACATGGATCAGTAACGCTGAAGTCGCCGAGATCCCGTTCACCGCGTTCACGTCTCGCAAGAAGGCCGAGCACATCACCGGGCGCTTGGCCGTGCGACGCATTCCGGAACTGAACAAGAAAAACATCGACCAGCCAACCCTGTTCGACACCCACCGATTCCATGCCTTCTTCACCACCAGCACCCTCAACACCGTCACCGCCGACAAAACCCACCGCGCCCACGCAGCGATAGAACTCGTGAATTCCGACCTCAAAAGCAGCGCCCTGGCGCACCTGCCCTCCGGGGTGTTCACCGCCAACGCGGCCTGGCTGGTCCTGGCCGTCATGGCGTTTAACCTCACCCGCGCCGCTGCGACAATCGCGGGCAACGATCTCGCCCGAGCGACCACCGCAACGATCCGCCGGAAACTCGTCAGCGTCCCCGCACGAATCTCATCCTCCGCACGGCGCGTCACCCTGCACCTGCCCGAAAACTGGCCCTGGGAGAAACCCTGGACGGCCCTGTTCAATCAGAACTTCCGGCCGAGACAACCCGCCCCCACCTGACCAACCAGCCAATGACGGCATCAACAGGAGCACCAGTGGAACACCCGGGCCGCGAGACCCGGACCACACCCACGCCCGAAATTCCGAAAGCTCGCCGAAGCGAAATCAGGATCCGCTCAGAGGTCGACCGATGGATTCAGGCTAAAGCGGTCCGCTCGAGGTGGTGGCTGATGAAGTCGGAGCCGTGGTCCACGTGCAGGATGTCGGGGATGCCGCACATTGCCCACGCCGGGTCCGTCTTCCGCCAGATCGCCTGCCGCAGAGCCAGGGCAGTGTTGATAGCTGAGGGGGCGCCGCTGAAGACCATATATCCGCAGATCGCACGGGAAAGTCGTCCATCACGGTCGTCAGCCACGGCCGGTCAGGCTTCCCGTCAGCGCCGACGATAAGGATGTCGAGTTCAGTGTGGTCGGACTGCCACATCTGGTTCGGGTACTCCGCGCGGCGCCGGAAAACGAGCTCGTGCTTGTCCCGGTACGAGACCGGCCCCTCCAGCGCCAGGGTGACAAGAGCCGGATCGAGGGCCTGGACGATCTGCCGCACGGTCGCATAGCTTGGAGCGGGCAGCTCACGAGCCTGAGCATCAGTGACGGCGAGACGATGCAGCGTGGCGAGACTCGGGCGCGGCCGAGTGAGCGCCAGTCGTTCGATGAACGCGACCGTCTGGACCGAAGTTCGGCGGATACCTTTGTCTATACGCGCATGGGGGTCAAGGGAGGCGACGCCGCCTGCCCGGTAGAGATGGTGCCAGCGCTGCAGAGTCCGAGCGGAGATCCCGGTCTCCCGGGCGAGGACGGCGAGCGGGATCTGGTCTTCGACATGCAGCCGAAGAACACGCCATCGCTCGGCCGCGTCCACGAGTCACCTACACGGTGGTGCTCTCGCGGGCCGCGAGGGCCTGCTGATGCCGGTACAGAGTGGCTCGGCTCCACCCGACGAGCTTTGCCGCATCCTCCGCAGTGCGGCCCTTCGCCCGGGCCTCGGAGACGAGTTTGAGTTTGTCGGCTACGACCACGGGATCGGACAGGGGCCGACCAAACTTGGTGCCGCCATTTCGGGCGGCTGTGATCCCTGCGTTCACTCTTTCTGTGATCAGCTCGCGTTCGTACTCGGCCAAGGTTGCGAGCATGTTCAGCATCAGCCGGCCCGAGGTCGTCGACGGGTCGATCCCATCCGAGATGCTCTTCACCTGTATGTCACGCTCTCGGAGCAGCTTTACCGTGTTCAACACATCGATGAGGGATCGTCCGAGGCGATCGACCCGCCACACCACGACGGTGTCGCCAGGCTCGGCGTACTCGAGGAGCTTCTTCATCCCAGGGCGTGAGATCGCGGTCCGACTGCCGGAGGTGACGTCGGTGAAAATGTCCCGCTCTTGCACGCCCGATTTAACCAGAGCGTCAACCTGCAATTTCGCGTCTTGGCTTCTAGTGCTGACCCGCGTATATCCAAGATGTCTCACGAATCCATTCTGCCTTGAAAATTGCTAAAAGCGTCGGAACAAAGACACTTTGCGGTGAGACACGTTTCCAAGACAAATCACGTCCCGGAATTCCGCCACTTCTTCCTGCGGCTCGAGGGAGGCTTCGCGCGTCTCGAAAAGCTTTAGCTTTCTAAGACACCAGGTTGTCTCCGGTTGCGGGCCCCGCACAGAACCGGCGACGCTAGCAGAACTCGCGAACTCCAACCCTCCAACTGCCGGCTACGTCTCCCCGACGACGTCATCGAAGCCGCAGCAAGCATCCTCGTGATCGGAAACTAGCGACACAGAGCGATCACAAAACACCGCCACCGACCGGCGAAGTCGACCGGCATGGCTCGCCATGGCCAACTTCGGCTCGGCTCAGTAACGATCGTTTACGGCGGAAGTCGCGCTTGGTAATTAGTCAGCGCATTTTTTCGCCTAGTACCGACTACAGATAAAGTTATCTGTATAGAATACTAGGCAAGGATGGTATGCCGATGCGACCGCTCGAAAAACTGCCCTTAAGGGCGTTCAGCCAAAGTGAAGCGGCCCAGGTCGGGGTCGACTCCCGCACGCTCTACCGCCTTCGCGACACTGGCCTTATAGAACAGGTAAGCCGAGGGCTCTACCAGCTCGCGACAGCGCCCGTTGCCGATCTCGACCTGCTTGAAATCGTGAAACGCAGACCTGAAGCCACCCTGTGTCTGGCCAGCGCACTCGCACACCACGGTCTCATCGACGCGATTCCGCCGCGCACCGACATCGCAGTTCCACGAGGGCAATCCGTGCCAACGACAACGGCAGCAGTTCAATGGCACAGCTTCGACCGCGACACATTCCCGATCGGACGCGAGGAGATGTCGATCACAGGTAGTGAAGAAATCATCGGTGTGTACTCAGCGGAGCGCTCCTTAGTCGATGTCTTCCGGCTGCGAGGCACCGAAGGGTACGAGACGGGGATTGAGGCGTTGAAGGAATGGCTGAAACGAAAAGGCGTGCGACCGGCCGCACTCCTCGAGATGGCGCGCACCATCCCCCGCGCGCTTGGACCGGTGAAAAACGCATTGGAGTATCTGACATGACCGACGCTGTTCACATCTATCACTCGTTGCAGACACTCGCTCGCCGCCAAGGCCGGGCAACGAGCGAACTGCACACACTGTACGTGCTCGAACGGTTCCTCGAACGGCTCACCCGCACACCCTACCGAGATGACCTCGTCCTCAAAGGCGGTGTGCTGCTCGCGGCATTCGCCTTGCGCCGGCCCACGAGAGACATCGACATGCAAGCCCTCGACGTCACGCTCGACGAGGCCTATCTACGCAGAGTCGTTGAGGCCGTCGCTGCCATCGACGCAGACGACGGCGTTGACTTCGACGCCGAGACTGCTCGCGTGACCCCGATTAGAGATGAGGATGAGTACTCTGGTCTGCGCATTCGTCTCACCGCACATTTGCATACGGCAAGACTGTTCGTGCACATGGATGTGAGCACGGGCGACCCAATCTGGCCGGAACCGCAACTCGTCGAGCTGCCGGGACTGCTCGGCGACGACTTCATGATCGTTGGCTACCCGGTCGCAACGGTGATTGCAGAGAAAACAATCACGATGCTGCAGCGCGGTGCCAGCAATACCCGGTGGCGGGACTACGTCGACCTTCGCAACCTCGCCAGACGCTACCCGTACCGAGCAGGCGATGTCGCATCTGCGATCGCCGCAGTCGCAACCCACCGCGAAGTGCCACTCACTTCCATCAGTGACGCAGTGCGCGGTTACGACGCAGACGCTGAACGAAAATGGGCTGCCTGGCGAAGCAAGACGGACATCGAAGAACAGTCGCTTCCGCAACTTAACGACCAGCTCCGCGAAATCATCGCGTTCCTCGAACCAATCATGCTCGGACAGCTCGCGTCCGAGATGCACTGGAACCCCGAAGGCCAGAAATGGGAACCTGGGGCTGAAGATCCCCTGTGCGAGTAAATTTCCGCCCGTTCCAGCTCGCGCCGGTTCAGGTCTTGCCCGATGCCTTACCTCGAATACCCGATCGACGTCGACGCCGTCAAGTTGACGGACCGTGTTCTGATCGAGGATGCTCACGCTCACGTAGCCGCATCACTGACTCGTCATGTGGTCCGACCGCCTGCTCTGTCAGGTTGAACTCCATGAGTCCGCGACAAGCGATGTCAACAAAACTAAAGTTGATCCTAGCTAGGCGGATTCAGCGCCCGGATCTGATGTCAGGCTGGGATACACCCCACATGGGCATGACAATCGAACGACCTCATGAAATACGGACAAATTGCGCTGCGGAACCACCATCTTTTACTGTTGCGATTCACAGCCTGAATTTGTCACATATTTAGTCATTCATTCTTCATATTGCAAACGATAGGCACTCGGCTAATGTGACGATGGTCTGGGATATCTTTGGCGGCCTCACGATGCGGGCCGCAAGCTTGCGCCGACAATGCACGATGTCGCTAAGCAGAGGTCACACGTATCTACCCGCGCTACGGGCAAGTCGCGTTAGCACTGGGAATTTTGTCACGAGGACGGTCCGACGAACTTCCGAAGCCACTCCCAGGCTTCTTCGGTCAGCCACCCCGAATATTCCCTACCGCTGATGTCAATGACAATTGCTCGGTCTGTCCCGTCAATGTGAGCATTGAGGGCGGAGAACACTTCCCGCGGCGTCCGACTCGTAACCACGATCCAGGTGGATTCCATGTGGTGCCACCAGCTGCCTTGGGATTTGATCGCCTCGTGGAGCGCTTCGTATTTTTGGCCTGGGCTGTTCAGATCGTAGGTGATCAACAGTGTGGACATGGGGATGCACTCCTAGCAGTTCAGTAATCTATTCGAATCGAATCTCGCTGGCGCCCTGGCGTACGTCCGCTGATGGCTTGGGTTCTCATTCTGCGATTGCCGGCCCGATCGTGATTGCGTAGTCGTTACCCTGCTGCGTTCTTTCGCAGCAGGCGGGCCTTTCTGTGCAGGGTAATCGGGGTTGCGTCGAGGGCTCGGTTGACGATGTTCGCAATGAACGCGGCTGATCGTAGATGTGGCTCTACGAGTTCTTCCTGAATCGTCACGCGGGGAAGCTCCTGCAGCGCTCTGTCGATTTCGTCGGATGGAACGTCCTCGATGTCTTCGTTTTCGTCGGGCTCTGGCTCCGGTCCTGCAGGCGTCAGCGGGTTCTCTGGTTCTTCGTCGTCGTCCTCATCGTCGATCGCCAGGTCGTCCCCGTAGTCCATGAGCAGCAGCGAAGTGGCGTGATAAGCGTCGTCTTCTTGGCCGAGCTTGCCGACGAGGTCGGTGAGCCAGTCGAAGATCAGCGGTTCTTTGACCAGGATGTCCGAGCGCAGTGCGATGAGGAATCCAAGAGCAGCCATGGGGTGGCGAAGCCTCAGGTTCTTGGCATCTCCGTACGACTCTTCAATGCGATTCGCCGCGTTCTTCCCGTAGGAAGAGTCCATACGCTTCGTAGAGACCAGGATCTCCGGGCCGGTTGCCCAGTCCGTCATGATCACGTCCACTTGCTTGAGGTAGTTTTTTCCCAAGATCGACGCGCTGGATGAGGTCACTCCGCTGATCGACGTCTTCTTGGTCAATCGCTGGATGAGGATCGCTTTTTCCGCTTTCGGCAGGGCTTCCAGCAGTTTTGTGATCGGCACGGGAAGGATGCGTGGGTGACTCGGCCGGGGCCAGACGGCATCGGGTTCGAATCCGGCTCGGCGTAGTTCGTATGCGAGCCAAACGTCTAGTGCGAGGGCGCGCACACCCGAACGCACGGTTGCCTTCAGATACAGCGGGACGCCAAGGAGCCGTTCAAGCGTGGTGATATCCGGCACATATTGCCGCTTGTCATCCACCAGGCGCCACGGGTTGGTGTGGATGCCCAGCGGTGAGGCGTCAGCAATGATGCGATCGAAGATGACCCAGGCTTTGTCCTTGGCGGTGGGCTCAGCCACGTTTACCTCTCGTTGTGCGTCGACGAGTCAGTTCGGCGTGGGCGGCACGAACGTGCTCGATCTCCTCAACTGCCAAGTGTCCGGCCTCGAGTAAAAGGGCTTGGTCGACAAGGCGCACTGCCGCGAGAAGTTGGCCGGCTTGAAGCTTCCTGGCGACCCTGTCCCGAATAGCGCGGAGCGCGGCGGCGCGGGTCCTGACCAGCTCGGGTGCCGGCATCATCCACTGGTCAGCTTCCTTGGGTTCGAGTTTAAGAATCCCGCCCCCGTAGGCGCGCCCGACCATCTCTGCGTTGAGCAGAGTGATCGAGTTCAGCGAGGCCAGCGGCAGGAGTTCCCGGCCAAGGTCCCGAAGATCCTTTTTGAGATAGACCCCGTGGATGGAGTTCAGGTGGCGAACGCCGGCCAGGTTCGTCGTCAGACGCGGGGTGTCTGCATTCATGCAGGTCAACAACAGGTCAGCCGGCGCGACGAGCGGCACACGGTACCAGGTCTTACGCACCTGACATTTATACGCCTGGTCAACCCCGGCAGCGTGCCCGGCGTCGATGTAGGACTGCGCCGCTGCTGACGGCATCGCAGCGGGATAGAACAGACGGGTCGCTTTTCCGTCCCGTCCAAGCCTGGTGAGCATGTCATCGGAGAGAACGAGGCCGCGCAGATGTGAGCTACCTGGCGGGGAAAGTCGCAGCAGCTCGTTGCGGTGGATGCCCAGCTCTTTGATCCGTGCGGGAGATAACGCGAAATACCGGTTGTTGCCGGTAACCATCCCGAGAGTCGTATCTCCCCAGGACTCCAAATCGACAAACGACTCCCCGTCAACCAACCGTGCCAAGGGCATCGTCGCCGCGGGCGGCACAAGTCCTGCACCAGTCCACTTTCCGGCAGGGTCAATGGGGGCCCATTGCATTCCGTTTTCGAGGACGGTGAGGCCAGCTGCGTTCTTGGCTTGGCGGATGGTTGCATGATCCGTGGGGCCTTGGTTGTATCCGTCCGCAAGCAGTAAGACCACGTCAGCTTCGGCCTCTGGAAAAACCTGCTCCTCGAAGAGGACGATCTCAAGGCTGCGGAAGTGATCGAAAAGGAACTGCCGGACCGGAGCGGCATAGTTCACCGACAGGAGTTCGGCGGGCAAGACCAGGCCAAGCCGGCCACCGTCGCGGAGGATCGACGAGCCTTGAATGACGAATGCGGCCCAGCTGGAAGCGAGCCCGGTGAGGGAAACCCCGGCCCGGAGCGCCGCCTCGCGGGAGCGTAGACGGGATACGCCTGACCAGTCCTGGTAGCGAACAAAGGGCGGGTTACCGATCACGGCTGCATACTTCTTCTCGGAATTGACCATGAAGAAGTCGTTCACTTGGATCCGCGGGCGGCCACCGGCTTCGCGGACTCGGCTGCGGCCAACCTGTGCACTGTGTTTATGGATCTCGACGCCGTGAACGGTCGGTTTAAACGTCGGATTGTCGCTGAGTTCGCGAAGCCGGCGGACGGCTTCAACCAGGAATTCTGCGTCACCAGCGGACGGCTCAAAGACTGCGTCTGCGGCGTCTCGAAGTGCCCAGTCGGCGATGAACCGGACGATGGGCTGGGGGGTGAAGAAGGCACCGCGCGCTTTGCGGAGTTCTGGCGTATCGGCGGGGTGGAGCGGGGCCAGAGTCACAACTTCATTCTGCCTTACGCCGGAGACACTGGACTGTCAGCCACCAGCTACTGGGCCTCGCCGAAGCTCCAGTAAGGAGTGTCCTAAACTGCGATGAAATAGCGAAGGGGGAAGTTTTATGGCCGCGTCGGGTAAATCTGTCCGGTTGTTCTTAGTCGACGGCACGCCGGGCGGCCTGGTGACGGCAGAGATTATGAACTGGACTGGTCATCTCCTTGCTGGCCCGAGGTCAGATCTCCTAGCGCTACTCCGGAGGGAAGAGGCCCGCCGGACAGGCGTGTACCTGCTCCTCGGTGACGCCCCCGATAGCGTCGGCGGTATTCAGGTGTATGTCGGCGAGGGCGACGACATCAGCGCCAGGTTAACCAGTCATGCCCGTGAGAAAGACTTCTGGGAACGCGCAGTTCTTCTCACCAGCAAGGATGCCAACCTCACTAAAGCTCATGCCCGTTACCTTGAATCTCGCTTCCTTCAGATTGCTCGGGACGCGCAACGCTCAGAGCTTGTTAACGGCACCGCTCCACCTTTGATTGCACTACCGGAAGCCGACGTGTCTGACATGGAATACTTCATTGCGCAGGCACTGATCGCTCTACCCGTCCTTGGCGTCAATGTCCTTCGAGTGACAACTATCGCCGCAAGCAATGTAGTGCCGGCGAGCCAAGCGCGGGTCGCCGTGTCCGCACCGCGGTTCACCATGGAGCAGCCTCGTGAAGGACTCACGGCGTCCGCCACTGAGGTGGATGGAGAGTTCACCATCCTCAGCGGCTCCCACGCACGACGCACACAAGTCGGCGGAGGATCCTACGTGGCCCTTCGGGAGCGTCTCGAAAAAGACGGCACTATAGACACCACTACGGATCCGGCGCTCTTCACGAAGAACCAGGTGTTCGCTAGCCCATCTGCAGCAGCCGCCGTCGTTGCTGGCCGCTCCGCCAACGGACGCACTTCTTGGGTAGAAGACAGCACCGGGCTCACTTATGGGGCTTGGCAAAACCGTGACCTCGATGACACCACCGTCGGAGCGCAGATTCCCACAGCAGTTCTGACACTTTAGTGAGCCGCCCTTAAGTGTTGAGTGTGCTGCAGCTCAGAAACGATCGTTATTCGATCAGAGCTAGCTTCCATTTCGTCGTGTCGCACTGGCCGTCATTATCGTTACCTGTCGCGAGAACGGTTCCATTGGAGCAGAGGCCGAGCGTGTGGGTAGAGCCGGCGGCCACTTCCACCACATCGCGCCAGGCTGCGACCTCACACTGCCCGCGACTATTGTCGCCGGCTGCGAGTACTCGTCCTCCGTCGAGCGCCGCAACGATGTGATAGCTGCCTGCCGATACCCTCGCGACGTCACGCCATCCTGATACGTCCTCGATCCCAGCAGTCCGGTCCCCGGTCGCGAGCACCCGCCCGCTGCGGGTGAGGCCGACCGTGTGTAGATAGCCCGCTGCGACCGCGCGCAGATCACGCCATTCGGTTACGGCGCACTGCCCCCTACGGTTGTTCCCCACCGCAACAGCCGTACCGTCAGATCGGAGCCCGATGGAGTGCCAGTCTCCCGCCGCAGCGGCCACCAGCCCACTCCATTCTTCAACGTTGTTTGCTCCCTCGTTCCGTCGTCCAGCCGCAAGAGCTGTCCCATCTAAGCGGATGGCGAGGGTCCGACGCCAGCCGGCCGCGATGCTAACGACGTCGGACCAGTCGTCGACATCGCATTGGCCTTCGTTGTTCCATCCAGTCGCGAGCATCGTGCCGTCTCTGCGCAGCCCGACGGTGTGGGAACGCCCGGTGTTCGAAGCGGTATGCACGCTGCCGACCGCCACGCTTACGACGTCGAACCAATCGTCGACAAGGCACTCCTCTGAGTTCAGCCGACCCGCGGTGAGTACTGAACCATCAGCCGTGACACCAACGGAGTGACGACGGCCGGCGGCGAGATGGGCGTGGGAGCTTAGCGAGGCCATCTGTTGATCGTCTCAGAATTCGCGACCTTAGTCATAGCTCGGTGAGCGGCCGCCCACTAACGATCGATTGTGGGAAACTGGCGGCATGGATACCGTAACTGTCCCACGTTCGTATTACGTCACCCTTGCGGAGGTTGCAGCGCAGCACCAAGGGATGCTTTCGGGACTCCGCGTGACCGGCGGAAAGTCGTATGACCGGCCAGGGGACCTTCTCGGCACGGTCTTGTGTGAAACGTGGCTGATTGACCACTCTCTGGTTGGTCTAGTCGGCGCAGCCTATGTGAGCGCTTTGCGCGCTGAGTGCGCGGAGCGCAGTGTGGCCCCGCCGACTCTCGATGAAACACTTAAGGCGATCCCATTTGCCATGAATGAGGCTCGGTATCCATCCGTCGACGTCGAGGCACTGATGCGAGTATTGGCTGCCGACATACCGGGAATGGTAGGCCAGCTCTAACCGCGTTCGGCCTCTGCGGCGATCAGGTGCGGCAAAAGACGCAGCAGCACGACGCGGGCGTGGTACAGCTCGCCCAACGTGTAATCGGCCAAGGTGTCGTGATCGTACTCATCGAGCTCGGACACAGGGTCAGCGATGAACAGCAGCGCCGCGCGGGTGGTCTCGACGCGCTCCGCAGCCGTGAGGTTCCCCCAGTCCTCGCGCATGGCGTCTAGGTACTCGTTGACAGGCTGTGTCGTCGGCAGAGGGCCGCGCAATATCCGATCGCCTTTCCGCGCTGCTGACGACGGACCGTGGCTTGCGTAGGTCATACCTGGTCGAACCATCGAACGACGCCGTTCGCAGAGTGTGCACCTCGGAGAGCTGCGGACGCGGCTGAGAGGGCCACCGCCGCCCGTTCGAGTTCGGCAGCCGCCGTTACGGTCCCAGTCGCACCGTCCCCTCGGTTGTCCTCGCCCGCGTAATGCTGCCCGTCGATGACGGCTGAGTGCCAGACACCGAGCTGTCGGCAGACCTGTTCAAAGTCGTCGACCGTGCCAACTAATTCTCCAAGAAGCGTGTACGAGTCAGATGGGGCGGGCACGTCTCTGGTCGAGTGAGCGAGCGTGCGGGCCTGGGCTGAGAGGTCGCGTGCGACTTCGACTTGGCGGTGCTGTTCGTTGACGGTCATGGTGTGTCCTCTCGGATAGTGACAGCGGTTCCCGGCTCGATCCCATCGAGGGCTCGGGCGGGTACTTCTAGAAGCGTGTCCGCATCGCCTGGTGACGTCCAGCGCGGGCACTCATCTTCAGTTTCGTTAGTGCAGGGGTTGAGTGTCTCGACGGCGAGAACCTTGCCGTCGATGATCCACGCGACATCGAGCGAGATATCCATCCTGGCCATCCACACCTGACGCTCCGCGGGGCCGTCGAACGTGAACAGCATCCCAGTACCCTCCGACAGCTCGTGGCGGCCGCTGAGGCCGTCGCGCTGCTGGTCGGGAGTGCTCGCGAGGTGCACCCGGAACTCGAGGCCGGTTCCGACGTCGACGATGGCGGACGAGGGCGCCGGGGTGGCCGCACATCCCGCCATAACGGCCACCAGAGCCCCCACAGCCGTGATGCGCGTCTTCATGGGATTACTCCCCCATCGGTCGCCCCTGGGGCAACTCGCGCGCTCCAATGGCCGGGAACGGCTCGCCGCCGTTGTACTTCGCTTCGAGGGCTGCGACCTTCTCCATCACGGCATGGTCGATGAATTGGGAAAGCGATCGCGATCCCTCACTGACCTGGGTGTGCAGGATCGCACCGCGGATGCGAGCGGTGTCGGCAGCGTCCTGGTAGAAGCTCACTTTGTGCGGGTATTTCTTGCCTGAACCCGTGGTCGCCGGCTCCGCGGCCGGGCTGCTCTTGGCCTTCGGCGCGGGTGTCGGGTGCTCGACCTCGGCCACCGCGGGTGCGGTCGGCTCTGCCGCTGCGGGGGGCGGCGGTGCGATGGGGCTCGATCCAGTCAGGCTGGACTTGCGGGGTGCGGGGCGGGTGCTCATGACGGCTCTCCTTCGATGCTGGCGAGGTGGCCGGCGTAGATGACTCCGAGCGCGGCCGCCTCGGCGCTCCCCCACTCGTCGAGGCCTCGTGAGGCCTCGGTGGCGTCGGAAATAACGACGCGCTTCGGAATGGGCGGGATAAGCAATGGCAGGCCGCGGGTCTCGGCCACGCCTTCGAGGTCGGCAAGCCACTGCTGAGCGCCCACGGTGCGTTCTTCGTACTGGTTGACGACGATCCCGGCGACGCGCAATGCCTGGTTGTAGTAGCTCTTCACGCTGTCGATGGTGTCGAGGAGTTGTGACAGCCCGTCAAGACTCCACTTCTTCGCGTGAGTGACCACGACGACTCCCTGAGCGGCCGTCAGGGCGTTGATCGTGAGCTGGTCGAGTGATGGGGCGCAGTCGATCAGGATCAGGTCATAGTCGTCCGCCACGGCGGCCAGCGCCTCGCGCAAACGGACCTCTCGGCCCGCCCCGGCGATCGTTAGCTCGTCGCGTACAGCGCCGAGCGTGACGCCACTCGTGGGTACGACGTCGAGGCCAGGCCAGACGCCCGGCACGATGACATCGCGGATGGTCTCGGTTGCTCGGGAGCTGAGAGCGTCGGCGAGGCCTGCCTGATCGTCCTCGACGGGCTCTGCTGTTGCGTTGCTGGTGAGATTGCCTTGCGGGTCAAGATCAACGGCGAGCACACGGCGTCCGGCGAGCACTGCGGATCGTGCGAACTGGAACGCGGTTGTGCTCTTGCCTACGCCGCCCTTCTGGTTGCAGAGGGCGAAAATTTGAGCTGTCACGGGTGTTACCTCCAATAGAACTAATAGTACTGTTGCCGGTAAGAGGAGGGCGCTCGAATGGCCGCCCGTCCTCCACCTGGTCAAAACGGGGTGTCGTCGCTCTCGCTGCGGGCGTTGCGCTCGACGGTGACGGCCTGGCCGCGGAGACTCACGGCGACGTCATCGGCGCGGACCTCGTGCTGTAGGCGCGTTCCCTGCTCTCCCTTGTACTCGGTGACGCGGTAGGTGCCGGTGAACGTGATGCGGATGTTTCCGCTGCGCTCAGCGGCCTCGACGAGGTTCGTTGCCTGCGATCCGCTCAAGGACACGTCGTAGGCCACGGTGGGGCCATCGGTGTACGTATCGTCATCCTGGCGGATGCTGTCGCTGACGAGGACGCGGGCGTAGGTGTACGGGCCACGCTCCCCCTGTCGCAGCTCGGGCTTTGCGGCGAAGTTGCCGGTGCGGGTGATGTAGCTCATGATTCCCTCCCTGGGATTCGGTTGGTAACTCTAATAGTACTGTTAGCGGTAATAGATGACAAAAGGTTTCTAGCGCTCGACCTCCAATGTGTGGCCGTCGACCTGGGACGGGTAGAAAACCCACTCCACGTCGCTGTTCGGGTTGGGGTTCACGACGCGGACGCCCTGCACGGGCGATCCCTCCCGCGATCGGCCCCAGTGGATCACTGACCCACAGCGGGGTCTTGTACGGGCAACCGTCGAGGCTTAGCAGGCTATCGCCTGCCTGCAAGTCGGCCAGTCGCTTCACGATGATGGTTGCCATGATTCTTCCTCTCGGTCAGTACTAATAGTACTATCGGGGTTAGTTGGCGTGAGGGGTGATGTACTCACCATCGACGGCGATTGAGATTCCTTCGGTGTGCGCGGTGATGTGCAGCACGTACCCGCCCAGTCCGTCCGGCTCCATCCAGACAGTGGCGGCGGTCGTGTCGAACTCGTCGAAGTCCACGCGCCCGTAGTCGTCGGCGGTGGCCGGGCGGCGGGTCTCTTCCCCGGAGACTCCCTCGGCGTCGACCCACGTCTTGGGTTCGAAGCGTGCTCCAGTGTCGCACGGGGTCAGTTCGTAGTTCGTCATGGTTGATTCCTCTCAACTCTGTTAGTACTAATAGTACTATTACCGGTGCACGGTGTCAACTTACTGGCAGCTTTCGCAACCCAGCTCGTCCATCGGGTCGACAGGGACCGCGTAGGCCTCTGCCTGGTTGGCCTTGGCGACGCGCTCGATCTGGTCGGGCCGGAACTCGCACCAGTGATCCTCGCCTGTGCCGTCCTCGACCACGACGACGGGGGCCGCGGTGTATCCAAGCTCCTCGGTGACGTACTCGTGCGCTGCGGGGTTGTCTCGGATATCGACCTCGACGAACTCGACGCCCTTCTTGGTCAGCACGTCCTTGGTCATCTTGCAGCGGATGCAGCTCGGGCCGGTTGTGTACACGGTGACTGTCAACATTCTGAAATCCTCCCATCCCCACGTTTTTTGCCGTGAAGGCGTTTTTCCGCCTTAGCGACCGGAGGGCGTAGTGCAACCCGCAGGGCGGTGGAGGAGAGAATTTCGGCCCGAAATAAGGGAGCTTGCGACCGCGTGCCGAAAATCTCGGGGGAGCCGGTGACGAAGCCACTTGAACGAAGACCCGTAGGTGGCTACGAGAGAGCGCAGCGAACGAGCCGCCGAAGGCTTCACGGCAAAAAAACGAGCGCCGCAGGCGCGACAAAGGCCGGCCGCGGAGCGGCTGTCGATCAGTTCGGGCGCGCTCCGTCGCGCCTGAGCCTGGGGGGAGGGCGAGGGGGTCGCCCCCTCGCGGCCGCGCGCAGCTCGGCCCGATCACCAGTCGTCTCCCAGCAGGGCGAGGAGGTCGCCGGAATCTAAACGCGCCTGGTGGGCCTCCGCGGCCTGGGTGGAGTCTTTGAGGCCGATCCCGGCGGCGATGACGGGTTCACTGTGCCAGTAGGCGCACGACACGGCGGCCTCACTGGGGCATCCCTCGATCCACTTCCCGACCCAGCGGCCGGAGGCTAGCGGCCGGAGGCTAGCTGCACGTCGACCCATGCCCGGCCAGGGCGGCGCAGCGCGCCGATGACTCCGAGACATCCCTCGATGTGCTCGTGCAGCTCGCCTAGCCACTTGTCGGATTCTTTCGAGGGCATTTCGGAGAGTGAGCGGGCCGGGAGCGGGTGCAGCTCGCGGACGCGCTCGGCGGCCCAGTTGGTGGACTCAATGCCGATGCAGTCGAGGTCGATCATGGTCGGGGCTCCTGCTCTATTGGTACTATCAGTACTATTAGCTGCGCCTCGGTCGGTGTCGGTCATCCGAACGCCTCGACCCAGCAGCTCGGGTGCGTGCCGGAAATCAGTAACTCGCGCGTGGCCGGCTCGACGTCGGGCAGCACGTCCTGAATCAGCGTGCGGGCGGCGATAGCGTCGGCCTGGTCGCGCGTGAGTTCGACGGCGCTCGTCTTGCCACAGAATATGCAAGCGCGGGTGGTGATGGTCACGGTTCCAGCGGTGCGGATCGTCAATGTTCTTCCTCGATTCCCTACCCCTAATAGTACTATTACCACTGCGGGATTGCAACGGTAATAGTACTATTGGCCTAGGCGGCTTCTTCGGTCTCGGTGAGAGCGTCGGCCAGGGCGTACGCGGCGCGCAGCACGTTGGCCGCGGTGGCCTTGATGGTCGCGGCCTCGCAGTTGCTCCACCCGGCGACGTAGCCCACGCTGTAATCGCTGGTGTCGAGTCCGAGAGTCCCCGCGACGATGTAGGCGACGCTCTCGGCTTCGGTCTCTTTGATGCCGCGGTGCTCGACGTACTCGCCGGGCTCGTCGTCTGCGTGCAGCAGGACGTGGGCGGCTTCGTGCAGTGCGGTCTTGGCTGCCTGGGCGGGGGAGAGGTCGGCGTCGATCACGACGCGCTGCGTTCCGTCCATCGTCATGTAGCCGTTGGCGGCTCCGGCGATCTTCTCGCGCTCGACGGTCCAGCCCTTGCCGGTGAGGTAGTCGGTTACGGCGTCGAGGATGCCCGCGGGGTCCTCTCCGGTGAGCTGTTGGGCGAGCTCGGCCGGGTCGCCTTCCTCCTCGTCGATGACGTCGGTCTGTCCCAGCTCGAACACGGAGACCGGGAAGAATCGGACGCGGCGCTGTTCTTCCTCCTCGCCGGTCTTTTCGTTCTCGACGGTCTCGCACACGTCGCGGCCGCTGAAGATGCGGATGCCGGTCTCTCCCTTGCGGACCTGGCGGTTGAGCTTCTGCCAGGTCCGGTAACCGGCGACGTGGGACGCTTCGGGGCACTGGGAGAAGATCAGCAGCAGGTTTCCCAGGCTGTAGCGGTGGAACGACTGCGCGAACGTCAGGAATCGCGCCCACGTCTCGGACTCGCGCAGCTCCTCGACCTGTTCCGCGATCGTCGCTTGCAGCGCCTCAGCCTCGGCTCGACGCTCTTCGGGGCTCTTGGTGTTCTTGACTTTGCGGACCATCTCGCTACCTCCAACGGTATTAGTACTGTTAGGGCCACTATCCCGACCCTCCTCCACGTTTTTTTGCCGTGAAGGCGGTTTACCGCCGCTAGAGAGGGCGGCCGGCTCGCAACCCCGAAGGGGCGGTGGAGGAGAGAATTTCGGCGCGAGATAAGGGAGCGCAGCGACCGCGTGCCGAAAATCTCGGGGGAGACGTCGGCGCAGCCGATTGCGCGACGGTTGACCGAACGTATGCTGCCGAAGGCTTCACGGTAAAAGAACGAGCGCCGCAGGCGCGGCAGAGGTCGGCTGCGCAGCGGACGTCAAGCACGGCCCGCAGGGCCGCAGGGTTCGCCGGTCGATGGCCGGCCGCGAGCTTTTTCTAGTGCAGCTCGTCCGTCCCCACTGTGTGCAGGCCAGCCTTGCAATAGCGGGGCTGTGCACTTTGGGGGTGGGGAATGCTCTTGGCTATGCTGAATCTCGACAGGTCCCCCCTTGTCGATGGCTCCCGGTCAATGCCCCCGTGCTGACCGGGAGCATCTTCCGACTCGTTCAGGCGATCCGGTCGGCTCTGAGCGTGTCGTACAGCATTCGGTCGTCGGCGTCGACGGATTCACCGGCCCAATGACGGCGGGCCACGCCGCCGCGTTCATCTTCAACTTCGCGGCGAGCTGCGCGCCAGTCCAGCCGTCCATCGTCCCGGCGGGGGTGTCGGCCGTAGGCGTGTGTGCCGTCGTCAGGGACGAGGGCGAGCTGTCCGCGGCCGGGTCGACCATTCGAGCTGGTGCGGCGAGGGGCACGCATCCACGCCTCTTCGGCTCGCCACCACGCCCATAGCTCGCGCTCGATACCGTAGCGCTCGGTGCGCTCGACCAGGCAGCCGTCGATGCCGGCACGCACCGCCGCGGCTCGACGGCGGTCGACGGCGGTTCGACGCCATCCGTCGCGGCTGCGCACGAGTACTCCCGCCGACGTGAGGCGGTCGAGGGTGAGGGCGGTTCGTGCCGTGCTGGCTCCGGTGGCGCGGGAGAGGTCGTCGATGGTCTGAGGTTCTGATCTGGTGCGTGCGTAGGTGTTGCCGGCGTGGTGTCCAAGTGCGGGGCGTCCCAGCGTGAAGAGGTCGTGGGCGGCGTCAGTTATCCGGGTGGTAAGAGTTCTGAGGAGGGTGGATCGTTCTGCGGCCCCGGCCCCTGCGGGGCGCGGGTCCGCTTGTGACCGACTTTTACCCTTGGTGCTGTGGAGAACTGCCTGGGGGTCGATTGTCCAGTGGGCTCCGTGCGGGCCATCGGCTGCGCGGGTGTGGGCGATCCATCCGTCCTCGGAGAGGCGCAGGAGCGCCGTGCGTGCTGTCTCCCGGCCAATGCCAGCCAACAGGGCCAGCCGGCGGGTGTCGGCCTCTACGGAGCCGCTGAGGGCCTGTAGGGCGACGACGCACAGGACGTCGAGGATGCGGCGGTCTGCGGGGCCGCCTCCGCGAGTCCAGCGGCCGGCGGCCGCGTCGGCGTGGGCCTGCAGCTCGCGTACGTGGGCGGCGATCGCGTCGGCGCGAGGGTCGAACGTGGGATCGTCGCCAATCTGGCGATCGGTCGTGGCCACGAACGTCACGGCCTTGTCCCACTGCCGGCGCAGCGTCCGGGCGGCCTCTGTGCGGCCGCGTGTGCGCCGGGCGGCGCGGACGCGTTCACTGCGGACGTGTTCGAGGCCTGGCGCGGTGTCGACGAGGGCGGCGACGTCGGCGTGCCGCCACCTGGCGGCCGCGGCTCCGATCAGCACCCGCCAGAGGACCGCGGAGGCATCGCCAGAGGCGGCATCTTCGCGCAGCGCAGCGGCGCTCACGGCCGCAAGCTCGCGGCGGGCGCCGGGCAAGTATAGTCGGGAGTGATCGTCGAGCGGGAGCGGCTTGTGCGGGTCGGTCGTGTGGGCGGGCTCGGCGTCGTCGACGAGGCGCGCCAGGCGCTCGGTCAGGGCGCGAACGAGCGCTGCGGTGCCCGTGGGCTCGGTGAGGGCGCGCAGTTCACCGGTGAGGACCGTGGAGTGGCCTCCGGCTCGGTGGGGCGCTCCTGGGGGGCGTACGCAGCCGGTGGCGGCGTTGCTAAGCGGCGACAGGTCGAGGGTGGGGCATAGGTGCTTGGCGAGGCGAGCCAGGGTAGCGACGGTCTCGGCGTCGACGCCCTCGGCCAGGGCAGTCCAGACGTGACGGCCGCCAGAGGGACCGGAGGCGCAGACGACGGGCTCTAAGCCGACGTCGACGAGGAGGCCGGCGATCACGTCGGCGTCGCGGGCGGCCGCGCCGGCCGCGCCAGGGCTCTTGGAATCGAGGTCGAAGCAGAGTAGCCGGAACAGGCCATCGGGTCCGGCGAGGTAGACCGCCCACGGGCGGTCGGGCTCGGCCCCGGTGATACGACGGTGCCCGGTGTACTCGTTCAGGATGTCGCCGTAAGCGTCGACAGCGGCGACGCGCACGGTCGGCCGCGGACTCATTTGCTGGGTGATGCCCCAAAAATATGGGCGCGGCAGATGCGTAGTACTTGAACTAGGGGTTACGATAGGGTCACCTCCTCGGTTCGCCTGGTAGGTACAACAAGGCCCCGGCCCTCGGCCGGTTTCTTGCTCCGCTTGATCTGTTTCGGTCGCCAAACTTTCTTCAGATCAGGCCTTAGCTTTGAACCCCTCGCCCATACAGGGCGGGGGGTTCGCTCGTTCTATGCGCTCCTTCTCAGGGGCTCACCTCCGGCGTCGATGTCTAGCTGAGGTTGCTCCGGGAGTTTCCAACCCTCCGGAACACCTGTTGAGCCGGGTTGGCCGGCGCGGATCGCGGCCTCGACAATGGCCCAGAGGGGCGCGTTCGCCTGGCTGGCATAGGTGTCTATCAGTTCCTTAACGTCAGGAGCCACGAAGAGGTTGAGTGCAACCTTCGGAGTCCCCCGTGGTCGCCGGTACTGATTTGACATGGCTCAACCATACTGCGTTTATCTACATCTACAGTGGCATTCTCAGGTGGGCGTGTCGCACACAACTTCGGGTGTGCATTCAACGTCTCCCATGCGCAGCGTCGTGCCTGACTGAATCACGTACGGCTGGAAGGGAATGAGCCACATCGGCGGATCGGTCAGTGTCTCGACGCCGTTCCCAGAGTGGTGGTCGGTGACGACAATATGGCCGGCTTCGTCGAGGTCGAGGAGGGCGTGCGTGCGTGCGTGCGTGCGCGAGAGCATCCGGCCGGGACTTGCGACGGAGACCGGGTGCCGGCCGTCTATCGATGAGGGGTTGCGGCCAATGGCCGCGTTCCCTGTGACGTCGACGGTCTCCTGAGTGTTGAAATGCAGGCGAAGTGTCGGACGGTCCGGCACGGGCGGGCACAGCCGTGTCAAGGCCAGATCGTCGACGGCCGGCGGGCTCTGCTCCGGTTCCGAGTCAATGCCTAACGGTGCGGGCCCGGCGCAGGTCAGGGGAGCGAGTTCCACGCGGTGGGGCTCTGCGATTCCGCATTGGGCGCAGCGCGTCTCTGTGACGGACTGGAGTCGCCGGCAGTGCCGGCATCGGCCCTCGTCGACGGTGAGGCCGTCTGCCGGCGGGATCATGCCGGCGTCGTCGAGCAGCTGCACGACGCCCTCGGGGCGGACGGCGAGCTGCCATGTTCCGGAGGGCTCGGTGACGGTCAGGCGAACGGGCCGGCGTATACCGGTGGCGATCGCGACGCATCGGGCGGTGATGCCAGTGCGCAGCTCTTCGACGGATGCTGCGGCACAGGGCCGTTCGGAGCCGTTGACGGTGATGGTGCCGGAGCCGTCGAGGTTGAGCTTCGCGGTTATCTTCGGCCAGTCCGCGACCCGTTGGGGACCGGGTACTGGCCGGGTTTCGTTCACAGGCCGCTTGCGACGGCCGCGCCGGCTGCGAGCCATGCTCGCTGTGTCGCCGGGCGGAGGGAGCCGTACCGGAGAATGCCGTCGACCATCGCGGGGTCGTGCGGCACGGTAGCGGCTGCAAGGGCAAGGCCGCTGTAGCCGTCTGCAACCCTCGCGAGGTCGGAGGACACCGCTTTGGGGTCGGCCTGGTTGACGACGACAACGGCTCGCTTGGCGAGCTGGGCGGACTTCTCGTCGCGTTCGGCCAGTGCTTCCAGGAGGAGCGCGCCGGCTTCGGCGTGGTCGTCGCGGGTGGTTGTGGCGACCACGAGCTGGTCGGTCTGGTCGATCATGCGCAGCCACATCGGGTCGGACTCGTCGTTGCCGGAGTCGATGAAGATCAGCCGGTAGTACTTCGCGGCGACGGCATGGATGGCATCGACGTCGCTGGGTTCCACGCGCTGTTCGTGCGCGAGGGCCATCGGCTTGCTGCGCAAGACGTCGAACCGGTCACGGGTCTGGTGGTGCACGTAGTGGGCGAGGTCGGCCGACTGCGCGCCCGTGCTCAGAAGGCGGTCGACCTGGGGGAGCAGCTCGAGCAGGGTTGCCTCGTGTGGCCCTTGTTCGGTGCGCCAGCCGAGCGTGCCGCGCGTCTGGTTGTTGTCCCAGGTGAGGACGCCGGCACCGCCGTAGCGGGCGAACACGGCCGCGAGAAGGACGGTCGTGGGGGTCTTGCCCGCGCCGCCCTTGCCGTTGACGATCGCGATCGTGCGAGGTCCAGGCCAGTGCTGGCTAACGGCCTGCACATCACGGCGCTCGGCGCGCTCGTCCTCGCTGGGCGTCATGCGGATTCCGGTACGGGTGAGCAGGCCGCGCCAGCCCTGCGTCGCGGGCTCCTCGGTCTGTTCCTGGGTGAGGAACGACTGTCGAGCGGCCCTGCGGGGCTGTGGCTGGTCGTCTGGGGCGTGGACGGGCGCTGAGCGCACCCACTCGTTGCCGGGCTGAGTCGGGCCGTTGTAGACCGGCGCGGAGGGCGCCGGTGGCGTTTCTGCAGGAAGGGTCGGCACCTGGTCAATGACCCGCGCAGCGGGAGCCTCCACGGGCTCCTCAGGGGCCGCCTCACCGGCCTCGGGTGCAGGCGTCGGGTCGGTCTCGGGGTCGGGCTCCACGGTTCCGTCCGGGTGGACGATCAGGGGCCACGCCCCATCGGGGCCGGTCGTGGTGACGCGCACGGGCCGCTGCATCTTCGCGGCCGTGTCGGTGACGCGGGCGAGGATCGCGCTGCGCGCCTCGTCGACGTTGCTGGTCTCGATGGGGTGCAAGGTTCCGTTAATGGTGACCTCACCGCTGCCGTCCTCACGGGTGAGGGCGTCGATCTTCGGCCAAGTGGGTACGGTCTCTGTGTTCGTCATGTTGTTCTCCCTCTGCTATCCGAGTGTGATTCCGACTTCGGCCATGTAGGCGGCCGGGTCGACGGTCTCGCCGTTGACGATGACCATGAAGTGCAAGTGGCAGCCGGTGGATTGGCCGCTCGATCCGGTCTTGGCGATCTGCTGTCCGGCGGTGACTTTGTCTCCGACGTTGACGAGCATCCCGGAGTCGAACATGTGCAGGTATTTGGTTTGCACTCCGCCGCCGTGGTCGACGGTGATGGTGCCGTTTCCGGCGCTGTCGAATCCGCGTGAGCTGACGACGCCGGCCTGAGCGGCCCAGGTCGGGCCGTCGCAGCCGCCGGCTGCAAGGTCGGTCCCGGTGTGCATTTTGTACTCGCCCGTGATCGGGTGCTGGCGCATCCCGTAGGGGTCGGTGATTGGTCCCGCGCCGGGGGCGGCCCAGCCGTTCGGGTTGACCTGGCCGGGCACGAGAGTGTCGCAGCCTGCACCGGGTGCGCCGCTGCCGGGGTTGAGCCCGGTATCGGCGCCGGCCAGGCCTTCGATGATCTGAACGGCCGGCTCCCAGAACGGGGTGTAGTGATACGGATCGGCGTTGGCTTGCGTGCGGTGAGCGACGATGGTCGGCTCTAAGTTCTCACGCTCGGGCACCTTGGCCGTCATCGCCTGAAAGAACTTCATCGACGTGCTGTGGAGGTTCAGCCGGTCCTCGCGGGTACCCCATCCGTCCTGCTGCTGAAAGAGACCGATTGAGGTCGTAGCCGACCCGTCCGGGTTGGTGATGCCGCCGGTCTCCCAGTCGCCATAGTCGATGTTGCGCAGGCTGGACTCGCCCATCGCCGTCATGATGCCGATGGTCTGGTCTCGGACGTTGAGTCCGAGGTCTTTTCCGGCTTGCATGACGTTCGCAGCGTTCACAAGCTGCTCGTGGTCGTAACCGGCAATCGTCGTGTCCGGCACCTTCGATGGGTCGATGGAAACACCCGACCCACCCGCCACGGTTCCGCACGCAGCGCTACTGCTGCTGCCTACAAGGATGATGCTGAACACCATCCCGATAACGATCAGGGGCACCGCGGCGGTGACGAGAATGCCCCCCTTGGGCTTGTCGTCGGCCACGGTTAGTTCACCCCCTCCGGCAGCGTGAAGCGGCTGACGAGCCAGGGTGCCTTGCCGTCGACGCGGCTCAGGATGAGGCTGTAGGTGCCGGCGTTCGTCGGCACCTCGACGGTTGCGACGTAGGCGCTGGTGTCGTCGACGATGACGCCCTTGCCGGTGAGCTGCGTTGCGACGATGCGGGCTGGGTCCATGTAGGCGTAATCCTGCGATGCCTTTTGATCGAGGAGGGGCTGCACGGCGGCCCACCACTGATCGAACGGCAGATCGGGGCGCGCGTACGCGGTCATCGCGGTCTCGACGGCTGCGATGACGCCGGCCCGTGATTCGTCGTCCCACACGGCCACGATCTGCGGGGCGTAGAGCTCCCCGGTGTCTGCGTCGACAACGCCGGTAGGCGGGGGGTTGAGGGTGCTCGGGTCGACCGATGGGAAGATCGGGCCGCTGGTGCTGACGGGCGTGGGAGTCGCCTCGTCGTCACTGCTGGGTGTGCAGGCGCTCAGTGTTGCTAGGGCGACGATGACTAGTGCCGCGGTCCCGATCTTCCTCATGGTCACTCTCCGGCGCTTGTACTGGTCTCTACGCCCGTTCCGTGGATGACAGTCGGCCCGTGCGAGTGGCCGGTGTTGGCTCCCGCTTCCAAGGTCTGCTTCAGCTCATCGCGGAGGATGAACCAGGTGGAGCCGACCTTGTATCCGGGTATGACGCCGTCTTTCAGCCACTTGTAGACGCCAGGCTTGGTCATTCCCAGCAGCTCGGCTACGTCTGGAACGGTGAGAGTCGGACTTCGCCCCTCAAAGAGAGCGTCAAGTCCTGAGGTCACTGGATGTACCCGTAGTCTCGTACGCATGGTGCCAGTGTAGGCGATATAGAGGCATGTTGATATATATATATCTTTGTTACGTTCTGATGCATGCTATTGCTCCCTATTGGGTTTACGACCTACAATGGAGGTGCAGGTGACTACACACTCAATTATTGAGGGAGAAGGCGCATAGTGACAGAGCAGAACAACCCGTGGTTGTCTCGGCCTACGACACCCCCGCCAAGCATCGCAGCTACCACTGACATCTCACTGCCGCGGCTGACCGGCCCCACAAGCCCGCAGCGCGGCGTTCCCGTGCCAGATCAGGTCGACCAACTCCGCGTAGTCGAGCAGGCAAGGCCGGCGGAACTATGGTGGCTCGGTGTGCACGGAGGCTCGGGCGAGTCGAGCTTGGCCGGGTTGGTCCCGGAGTGGCCGGAGGCCGACCACGGGTGGCCGCGCACCGCCGCACCGGGGTCTGATCGGGTGGTGATTGTTGCGCGATCCAACGCACGAGGGCTGAAAGCAGCGCAGGCCGCGATCATGCAGTGGGCCTCTGGCCAGGTGCCCTCGGTCGATGTTCTTGGTCTGGTCGTCGTCGCTGACGCTCCGGGCCGTTTGCCTCGCCCCATCCGCGACCTGGCGCAGGTCGTGAGCGGGGGAGTACCCCGGACGTGGAACGTCCCGTGGGTAGAACCGTGGCGATTGGGGGAGCCGTTGGTTCTCGCTGACGCCCCGCGCGAGGTTCGTCGACTCGTCGACGAGCTGCGCGTGATTCTCGGACTTGGTGCTGCCGGCACCAACAATTGGAAGGAAGCACGATGAGCGCTCTGGAAATCCTGCACGCGGCGAACGACTTCGCGGCGTCACTGCCCCTACAGATTCCCGACCCTGACCCGGTCCAGCCTCCCGGTACGGAAGGCGTTACCACGATCCTCTCCTGGTTGAAGTGGATCGGTTACGTCGTCGTCGGCGGCGCGATCATCATCGGTGGAACGCTCATCGCGATCAGCTTCCGCCGCGGCGAGGGCCAGGACGCCCTGCCGAAAATCCTATGGCCGATGGGCGGCGCGATCGTCATCGGCGCCGGAGCTGCGTGGATTACGACACTCGCCGGGGCGTAAGGAGCTAGATCATGGCTGACGAAGAGAACGAGCAGAGCCCTTTCTCCCGCCCGAACTTCATCGTCGCGGCGGTCGTCGTGGCAGCCCTCGTCGTTGCCGGCGTCATCGTGGGCGTGAACGTCGCCACGAGGGACGGCGGCGACGCGCAGCCCAATCCGACCAGTAGTTCTACCGCCGCCCCGTCCGCCGAACCTACGGCAGACTCGGGCGGTGCGAGTGCATGTGGACTCGACGGCGAGGAATTGACCGGCACCGTCACGACGGCCCCACAAGCGGAGTGGCAGTACCAAGACGTGTACTCCTACCCTGTGTCCTCAACAGCCGGGCCAGCAGCGACAGCCCCGGAGGGCTATCGTTTCTGCTTTCAGCACTCACCCACGGGGGCTCTATTCGCTGCCGCAAACGGCATGGTTACTGCCCTCGCACCTGATCTGCGCGCAGTCTGGCTCGACTATTCACTATCGGAGGGAACTTATCGAAATGATCTCCTCGCGTCGGCCGGCAACGAAACGGACTCAGAAATTCGAGCTTCGGTAGCCGGGTTCCGTGTCCTGGCGTACGAAGGCGACACCGCACGGATCGACATTGCATTCGCAGGAACTACTGCCGGTCAGGTGGTGACGGGCTCGGTCGTCTTCGAGCTGATTTGGATTGCAGGCGATTGGAAGCTCGACGGCAACAACCCTGAGCCCGCGCGCATCGCGCAAATCCCCAATCTGGCGGGCTACACGCCTTGGGGCGCTGAGTAGCAATGGACGAGGCAGACTGCGGATTCTTGGAGCTGGACTGCGCAGTCGATGAATGGGTGAACAGCGCCGTAGGTGACGCGATCGAGAACATGGCTAATGCCGTTCTCGAGGCCTTCGGTACGGCGGTGGGATCGCTCGGAACCCTTTGGGTGAACGTTGGCACCCCGAATCTCACGGGTTCGGGAGGCGAAACCTCGACGATCAGCGCCGGCAGCTCCGCTCCGGGGTCTGAGGGCATTGTGACGATCCTCGGTTATGTCACCTGGATATCGTTCACGATTGCGGCGTTGTCGATCGTGATCTTGGGGGCAATGATCGCGACGCGCATCCGGAATGGCGAGGGTGTCGCAGCGGTCGGCCGTATCGGCCTGATCTTGGGCGCGGTGATCCTCATGGGCGGCGCGACGGGCTTTGTATCCGGTCTTCTGCCCTCCGGCCCACAGGGCGCGGGCGGCGCGGTGTTCTTTTTGCAGTCCTCGCTCTGGTGGTACATGGGAGCGGCTGCGGTGGTCTCGATCGTGATCGGCGGGGCCAAGATGGTGTGGGAACAGCGGGCCGAGCCTGGCCGGGAGACGATCAAGAGTCTGTTGACGCTGATCGTCGTGGCAGGGTCTGGTGTGACAATCGTGGGGCTGCTTGTCTCCGCGTTCGATCAATTCTCGATCTGGATCATCAACGGGTCGCTGGACTGTGACGTCGCTGGTGATGGGGCGTGCTTCGGCGGCAACATCGCTGCACTACTGGCTCTCACGACGAATCCGCAAGCTGGCGGCCTCGGTGCCTTGCTCATCATTATTCTGGGCCTGATCGCGATACTCGCGGCGGCGTTCCAGATCGTGCTGATGGTCGCCCGCGGCGGGATGCTCGTCATCCTGACGGGCATTCTCCCTCTGTCGGCGGCGGCCACGAACACCGAAATGGGAAAAAGCTGGTTCAACAAGAACGTCGGATGGCTCATCGCTTTCATCCTCTACAAGCCGGCCGCCGCGATCGTCTACGCAACCGCGTTCCAACTCACCGGCACCGACGTTTTCAAAGATGACGGAACCGGTCTCCTGGCCGTACTCACCGGCCTCATGCTGATGGTGCTGGCGTTGTTCGCGATGCCGGCGCTCATGAGATTCGTGACGCCGCTCGTAGGTAGCATGGCGGCCGGCGCGGGCGGTGCTCTCGCGCTGGGAGCGCTGGCTGCTCTGCCGTCCGGCGCAGCGGCCCTTGGTCGCCTGTCCTCCGGGTCAGGCGGCGGAGGTGGTGGAGGTGATGGTGACGACAGCGGCGGCGGCAGCGGTAGTCCCTCGGGTAGCACTGGCGCGCAGCAGTCGTCCACGCCTTCGGCTGATGCCAGCGGATCATCTGGTGCTGCAAGCAGCTCCGGCGCGACTTCGGCTGGGACGGGAGCGGGAGCTGCGGCGGCCGGTGGCGGTGCCGGAGGCGGTGCGTCCGCGGGTGGTGGAGCTGCTGCGGGTGGCGCGGCGGCCGGCGGTGGAGCTGCTGCTGCGGCCGGTGGTGGATCTGCTGCAGGTGCAGCGGGCGGGCCGATCGGAATAGCTGCGGGTGCAGCGATCGGAGCGGCTAAGACCGCTGGCGATGCAGCAAAGGGGGCCGCACAAGACGTCGGCAACCAAGCAACTGGAGAAGGGAGCGATAACTAATGAGCGCTGCAAATACATCATTGCGGGGTCTGCGCACCTACGGCAATTGGCGACGTCCAACGTCGCCCGGCCTACTGGGCCTCGGCACGGTCGGAACGGTGGGTCTGTTCGTCGGCCTATTCCTCGTTCTGATCGTGCTGATGAGCCCGGCGGGCCTGCTCGGCGCGTTCTTCACTGGTTTGGGTATGGCGGTAGTGATCGCGCTGATGGTCACCCGCGACGGCGATGGGCGGAGCGTACTTAGCCGCGCATCGACCCGTGCGGGCTGGTTCGTCTCGAAGTCGCGGGGGTCAAACTTGTATCGCTCGGGGCCGCTGGGCCGCACGGAGTGGGGTACATATCAGCTCCCCGGAATCGCAGCTCCCACGCGCCTCACGGAGCACCTGGACTCGTACGCGCGTCCGTTCGCGCTGCTCTACACGCCTCAGACCAAGACGTATTCGGTCGTTATCGGGACCGAGCCGGATGGTGCGGCCCTGGTCGATCAGGAGCAGATCGACATGTGGGTGGCCGACTGGGGGCACTGGCTGGCTAACCTGGCCGATGAGCCCAACTTGGAAGCCGCATCAGTCACGGTCGAGACTGCGCCCGACTCGGGCCATCGTCTGCGCCGTGAGGTCGAGTCCAACATCGATCCGAATGCCCCGGAGTTTGCCAAGGCGATGCTTGGGGAAACCGTCGTCACGTATCCGGCGGGCTCCTCGACGGTGAAGGCATATGTCGTACTCACGTTCACGGCCGCGCCCCGAAAGGGTGCGAAGGGTCGCGAGGCCGACGAAATGGCGCACGAGCTCGCATCACGTTTGGCCGGTTTGACGGCCACCTTGCAGGCGACCGGAGCGGGCGCTGCGCACCCGTTGTCGGCGCAAGAGCTGTGCGAAGTGATCCGCGTGGCCTACGACCCGGCGGCCGCGACGCTGATCGACGATGCACACGCTGACGGCGAAGTGCCCGAGCTACTGTGGACCGACGTCGGCCCAACGGCCGCTCAGGCGTCGTGGGATGGCTACAAGCACGACTCGGCCCGTTCGATCACCTGGGCGATGACACAAGCGCCGCGTGGCAACGTGCAGTCGGGCGTCCTCGCTCGGCTGCTCGCCCCACACCGGGACATTGCGCGCAAGCGCGTCACCCTGCTCTACAAGCCCGTCGACGCGGCCCGTGCTGCGGCGATGGTCGAAACCGACCTGCGAGCGGCTGAGTTCCGCGCATCGTCCACGCGCAAGCCTCAGGCACGCGACACGCTCGCTGTCCGGGCGGCCGCGGCGACGGCCTCAGAAGAGGCCAGCGGGGCCGGCCTGGTGAACTTCGCCATCCTGGTCACCGCGACGGTGATCGACCCCCACAAGGAACAGGACGCCCGCGCGGCAGTCGACAACCTCTCGGCCACGGCCCGGCTCCGACTGCGGCCCGTATACGGGTCGCAGGATTCCGCGTTCGCTGCGGCACTGCCACTCGGTCTCGTGTTGACCAAGCACATGCAAGTTCCCTCGACTCTCAGAGAGAAGCTGTAATGACCCCCGATCAGATCGCCCTATTAGGCCTCGGCGGCCTGGTCGTCCTGATGGCTATCATCATCGCTGTCATCATCCTCAGCGGCCGCAAGCAACCGCGCCAGCCCGCTCGTAGCCGGCGCGATGCGAACGTCTCGGCCGACGAACCGCCAGAGCTTTCCGTGCGACCGAAGCGCCCTACGGCGCGCGGCTGGATCGGCCGCGGGGGCGGTTCTTCAACGCTTGTGCACGCTCCTACAGAATGGCGTGGCACCACCGTTCAAGTCTGCGGCCTGTGGCCGTACTCGATCGGTGCCGGCACGCCGATGGTGGGCGTTCCCCTCGGGCGTCACATCCACACGGGAGCGACCGTCTGCGGGGACCCGATTTCGTGGTTTCAGCGCGCCAAACTGATCAACAACCCCAGCGTGTTCATAATGGGTCTCCCGGCACTCGGGAAATCGACCCTCGTCCGCCGAATGGCTACTGGGCTCTCCGGCTTCGGGTCGATCCCGTTCGTTCTCGGAGACCTCAAACCCGACTATGTTGACCTGATCAAGGCCTTGGGGGGCCAAGTCATTCGGCTGGGCCGTGGCCGCGGGAATCTGAACGTGCTCGATCCCGGAGAATCAACTGAGGCGGCCGCCAAGCTGCGCGCCGCCGGGTTCGATCAGGAGGCCAAGGAAATTGAGGCGGACGCCCACGGTCGGCGGCTGACTATGGTCTCGGCGCTGCTGTCTATCCTGCGCAAGGAACCGCCGACAGACGTCGAAGAGTCGATCATCGACCAAGGCTTGCGTGTGCTCGACCGCACGATTACGGACCGGGTGCCCATCCTGGCTGACCTCCTCGAAGTAGTGCAGCAAGGACCAACTGAGCTGCGTGAAGTCGCCGTGGACCGCGGGGACTTCACGCAGTATCAGCGAATCACCCGCGCGCTGGAAGCCTCGCTCATCAGCCTTGCGCGTGGCGGACGTCTCGGAGAGACGTTCTCTCGACCCACCACCAACCCGATGCAGCGTGACCGTCCAGTGGTCTACGACATCTCAGGGCTGAAAGAGACCGACGTCGACCTGCGCGCCGCAACCCTGTTGGCTTGCTGGTCAAACGGGTTCGCGACCGTCAACGTCGCAAACACTCTGGCGGCCGCGGGTCTAGAACCACAACGGCACTACTTCGTCGTCATGGACGAGCTGTGGCAGGCACTCCGCTCGGGTCCAGGCATGGTCGACCGCGTCGACTCTCTCACCCGTCTAAACCGTTCGTACGGCGTCGGCCAGGCGATGATTACACACACGATGCGCGACCTGGACTCCCTGCCAACGGAAGAGGAGCGAATGAAGGCGCGAGGTTTTGTAGAGCGCGCCGGGATGGTCATCATTGGTGGTCTTCCGCAAGCCGAAATACCTCTGTTGTCGGCGGCGGTGCCGGTCTCCAAAGCAGAACAAGACCTGTTGATGGGGTGGTCTGCCCCGCCGTCGTGGGACCCCGCCACAAGCCAGGAGACCGAACCTCCGGGACGAGGAAAGTTCCTCATCAAAGTGGGCGGGCGGCCCGGCATTCCGCTCTCCGTGAAACTCACCGAGACCGAGAAATCGACCAACGACACCAACAAGCTGTGGCACGCCCAGTCGCGGGTCGGTCAGCGTGCCCTCGAAGTGGTCGATGAGATTATCGAAGAGCGAGAGGAGAGGGTGTCATGAGCCAGCCCAACAACCGGCGGCGCGATCCCGGCGGATTCACCACCGAGACCCTGCTTCTAATGCTCGCGATTGGCGGCGTGTTCATCGCCCTGATCGTCGTGAACGTGGCGCAGCACCTCGGCCACGCGATCGACGAGGACGGCGTTGCCGTGCCGGGAGACCCGTTCGTGGTCATCATGCAGACCTTCGGCGGCCAGCTCGCCTGGCCGGCGGCCGGGACGTTCATCGTCGCCGGGCTCGGCGCCCTCGTCCTCGCGCTGTTCGTGCTGATCCTCATCGCCTTCACCCGCTACCGGAAGCGCCGGACCCGGGTCGATCGTGCAGCGCCATACATGGGCCGTGGGAAAGACATCGAGGGAGTGAGCAAGCAAAACGCCATCAAACAGGCTGAACGCCTCGGCGTCCGTGACAGCTTCGGTGTGCCGATCGGTAAGACGCTCGGCAACGCCCCGTTGTTCGGGACGTGGGAGGACATGCACATCGATATTTGGGGGCCGCGCACGGGTAAGACGACCAGTCGTGCCGTGCCGGCTATCCTCACCGCACCCGGTAGCGTGCTCGTGACGTCGAACAAGCGCGACGTCGTAGACGCCACACGCGACGTCCGTGCCTCGGCCGGTCCGGTGTGGGTGTTCGACCCTCAGGGAATCTCGCTGGAAAACCCTACGTGGTGGTGGAACCCTCTGAGCTACGTGACCGATGAAGTGAAGGCCGCCAAGCTGGCCGATCACTTCGCGTCGGGCTCACGCGATCCGGGAGCCAAGACGGATGCCTACTTTGACCCGGCGGGGCAAGACCTCCTTGCGGGGCTCCTACTCGCCGCGGCCCTCGACCAGCGTCCGATCACCGACGTATACTCGTGGCTGACGCAGCCGACAGAGGATGAACCTGTCGGTATCCTGCGCTCGCACGGATACACGCTCACGGCCGATCAGGTACGCGGCGTGGTCAACGCTCCCGAGAAGCAGCGTGGCGGCATCTACGGCACGGCGCAGCAGATGGCGTCGTGCCTCACCAACCGCCAGGTGGCAGCCTGGGTGAACCCGACCTGGGAAACCTCCGCCGACGACCGCCGGCCCCACTTCGACCCGGTTGCGTTCGTGCGCGATGGCGGCACGCTCTACTCGCTCTCCAAGGAAGGTCGAGGCACCGCCGGCCCCCTGGTCACCGCCCTCACTGTCGCGGTGGTGGAGGCCGCGGAGGAGCTGGCCGCTGGCTCTGCCGGCGGTCGCCTTGCGGTGCCGCTCCTGGGCGTTCTCGACGAGGCTGCGAACGTCTGCCGGTGGCGCGAGCTGCCAAACCTCTACAGCCACTACGGGTCGCGTGGGATCGTGCTCATGACGATCTTGCAGTCCTGGTCACAGGGCGTCGATGTGTGGGGCGAGTCCGGGATGCGCAAGTTGTGGAGCGCGTCCAACATCAAGGTCTACGGAGGTGGCGTGTCGGAGGATGCATTCCTTGAACAGCTTTCCAAGCTGATCGGTGACTACGACCGACAGTCGTCGTCGGTGTCGTCCGGCCGCGGCGGGCGCAGCGTGAATCAGCAGCTCCACCGTGAACGTATTCTCGGCGTCGACGACCTTGCGGCCATGCCGAAGGGTCGCGCCGTGGTTCTGTCGTCGGGCAACCGCCCGACGCTGATCCGCACGCAGCCGTGGATGACGGGGCCGCACGCCGAACAAGTCAAGGCGTCGATCGCGGCGCACGATCCTCAGGCGCAGCAGACGATCCAGCAGGCAGAGACCGAGCTGGTGGCCGTGGAGCATGCCGAAGCGACGAGGGACGCCTGATGAGCGGCTGGGGAGACGACGAGCCGGGTATCGAGGCTGAACCGTTCGGCGCCGACGTCGACGGCGACGAGCCCGAGCGCCCGCGCGAGCGGCGCGAACCGGGCTCGGCGTTCGGCGTCGACCTGCGGGAGCTGACGGCTGATCTGGTGGCGGCGTCTTTCCAGAAGGCCATCCGCAAGCAGGTAACGGCCGTGGTCTCGCACGCTGTCGAGGAGGCCGTCGCCGACGCATTAGATGAAGACCTGTTGGACGATCTGCGCATCCGCGTCGAGACAGCCGCGACCGATGCAGTCAAGCAGCAACTCGCCGCGATCAACGACGACCCCGAACCGGATGAGACGGAGCCGCCGCTGTACTACGGCTCCGTCGATGAATTCGTGCGCGAATACCTGATCGGTGCATACCGCCGCCCGCTGTCACCCGGACAACGGGTGTGGGCTGCCAAGTGGTGGGAGTACGACGAAGCCGTGATCCGTCTCGATGCTCTGTGGCGCGCGTGGGAGAAGCTGCGGCAAGACCCGAGCACCGGCATGAGTGTCTGGTGGCGCGACCACGCCGACCATCACATGGGCGTGTTGTTCAGCCCTGACGGCCCGTTTGCTGGCGTCAAGATGGACCCGGCCAGCGCAGACAAGAAGGGCGTCCTGCTGCCCTACACCGCGCCCCCAGAAGGACTGTTCCCCGACGAACGCGAGGCCACGGTATGAGCGACAAAACGCTCTGGTTCCGCCACCCTCAAACACACTTGTGCAGGCCACGCCACCCCTCAACTCCGTATCTGCGGCCACCATTGCTACGCCCTCACTTACACTCCGCTGGCTTCTGGTTCGACGCAGCCGCAAGCCCTGTCGATGGTGCCGGATCCATGATTAGTTTCGATTGGTGGACTGGAGCCGAAGACCCCCTGAACAACGAAACAATGCGATTCACGGTCTATGGTTCCATCATGAACTCGAATCCTGCAGGGGTTCCGCAAGCGGCTTACCAGTTCGGCGCAAAGTCCAACTGGGGCCAATTCGTCGAGAATTACATCGGTACCGCCGGTGGATATCCCGGCGACGGCTCGTGGGCGTGGATCAACTGAGCTCACACCGCGTGGGAGGTCACAAAGTCGAAACTCCTCGGCTCGAGGTTGTAGGGCGGGTGATCCTCTGGGGCGCGTCCCGCGCGCTACAACTTGGCATCTACTATGGTGCTGGCTGGGCATTGGTAAGCCTCACCGGCCAGATGTTTCTCACAAACAGTGTGGGTACACAGCTCGGATTCGGGGTGATCCTCGTCATCCCCGCAAGCTGGACAATGTCGGTCTTAGCTTGGGCGACATTCGAGACCATAGCGAAGCGTCAAACGCGAACAGCGAATATGAATCGCAGGACCAAGCTCGCGGTCGTCGGCGCGGCAGCCCTAGAGGGCCTGAGTTATGCGTTAATATATTTGCTGCTCCTGCCCAACACAGCGCCAGTCGTCCTCATGGCCCTCATCTTCAGCCTGGGCGGCGCGTTTCTGCCTATATGGCTTTTTGGCTTCTGGAACAGGCTCCGTAAAAAGCCGTCCTGACAGCCATTTCCGACTCAGATCCTGAACGCCATCGCATGCAGGGTGGGGTCAGCTCACGAAACGGAATAAATAACACGCTAAGAGTTTCCGGGTCGGCGCAGGGGGCGGAGTTTTCCGGCTTTGGGTTGGCGGGGGTTGTTCC
>NZ_QZVS01000060.1 GCF_003602235.1 Cryobacterium melibiosiphilum | reverse complement strand
AAATGAACCCTAAGTAAGTTCTATTTTTCCTGATCCGAGTGGCATTCTCGGTTTAACGCGCCGCTACAACCTCAACTCGACCGGTGGATCGAGGCTTAGGGCGGGGAATGCCATGGGGGTTCAAGCGCGGCAGCGGAATCCGTGGCAAGGGGTTGGGTGCGTTAGCGTCCAGCCCCGAGGCAGGCTTGTACCTGAGGGATCTCGAAATGCCGCGGGTAGCGTTCCTCAGTCCGAGGATCGGCTCGAGGGGTTTCGACCGGTCGCAAGCTCCCGGCTCAACCAGCGGAAGCTAACCCCCCGCTGGTCGAGGAGCCGGCACGCCTTTCGCCGGCGTCTCGAGACCGGGTGCGCCGACCTTGAGGGTCGGCCTGCGAGGTTTTGACCAGCGCGCTTTGCGCGCAGGCTCAACCAGCGAGATTGGCGCTACTCGCGGAGGGAGTCGGCGTGGGCTCGGTACCAGTCGACCGTGGAGGCCAGTCCCTCGTCGAGCCCGATCTGAGCCGTCCACCCGGCCTCGGCCAGCTTCGACACGTCGAGCAGCTTTTGCGGGGTGCCGTCGGGCTTCGACGTGTCCCACTCCGTCACACCGCTGAAGCCGACCACCCGGGCGATCGACTCCGCGATCTGCCGAATCGTCACATCCGTGCCGGTGCCCACGTTCACCTGCTCCGGCCCGTCATAGTGTTCCATGAGGTGCAGGCAGGCATCCGCCATATCGTCCACGTGCAAGAACTCGCGCCGAGGCGTTCCGGTCCCCCAGTTCGTGACCGATGCCGCCCCCGACCGCGCCGCCTCGTCATACCGGCGAATCAGCGCGGGCAGCACATGCGACCCGGTCGGCGAGAAATTATCCCCGGGACCGTACAGGTTGGTCGGCATCGCCGAGATCCACGGCAGCCCGTACTGCCGCCGCACCGCCTGGATCTGCAGAATCCCCGCGATCTTCGCGATCGCGTAGGCATCATTCGTCGGCTCCAGATGCCCGGTCAGCAGCGAATCCTCCCGGATCGGCTGATCAGCCAGCCGCGGGTAGATGCACGACGACCCCAGAAACAGCAGACGCTCAACCCCGTACTTCAGCGCAGCGTCGAGCACGTTCACCTGGATACGCAGATTGTCGCTCAGAAAATCGACCGGGTAGGTGTTGTTGGCCAAAATCCCGCCGACCTTCGCCGCAGCCAACACCACATACCGCGGCCGAACCGAGCCGAAGAACGCGAACACCGCGTCGCGATCTTTCAGATCCAATTCAGCGGATGTCCGCCCCACCAGATCCGTAAACCCCTCGCCCTGAAGTCGTCTCCAGATCGCCGACCCTACGAGTCCTCGATGTCCGGCCACATAAAACCGGCCATCCCGGTCGAGCGCCGCCGGGGTGAACTCGACCTGGTCCCGAGCATCCACCGTCACTTCGTGCCCCAGCTGGCGAGCGTGACCGTGTCGATCCAGTCCCGTCCGGCATGCTCGAGCAGCTTGATGTCGGCATCCACCATGATCCGGGCGAGCTCGGCGGTGTCCACGGTCGCCTTCCACCCGAGCTTCTCCGCAGCGTGCGATGCATCCCCGACCAGGGCGTCGACCTCGGTCGGACGCAGATACCGCTCGTCGAACCGCACGTGCTCCTCCCAGTCCAGCCCGGCGTGCTCGAACGAGGTCTGCACAAAATCCCGCACCGTGAAGTTGCCGCCGGTGGCGAGAACGAAGTCGTCCGGTTCGTCGACCTGGAGCATCCGCCACATGCCTTCGACGTATTCCGCCGCATACCCCCAGTCTCGAATCGAGTCGAGGTTGCCCAGATACACGTGCTTCTGCGTGCCGGCCTTGATCGCCGCGACCGCGCGGGTGATTTTGCGCGTGACGAACGTCTCGCCGCGGCGCGGCGATTCATGATTGAAGAGGATGCCGTTCACCGCGAACATGCCGTAGGCCTCGCGGTAATTCTTGGTGATCTAGTAGCTGTAGACCTTGGCGGCGCCATACGGCGAGCGCGGGTAGAACGGGGTGGCTTCGTTCTGCGGAGGCGGCGTTGCGCCGAACATCTCCGAGGATGACGCCTGATAGAAGCGCGTGGTGATGCCGGACATCCGCACCGCTTCGAGCAGACGCACGGTGCCCATGCCCGTGGTGTCGCCGGTGTGCTCGGGTTCGTCAAAGGACACCCGCACGTGCGACTGCGCGGCGAGGTTGTAGACCTCGTCGGGCCGAATCTCGGCGAGCAGGGTCGTCAGGCGCGACCCGTCGCTCAGGTCGCCGTAGTGCAGAAACAGCCTCGCTGCGGGGTCGTGCGGGTCCACGTAGAGGTGATCGATGCGCGAGGTGTTGAACGTCGACGCCCGGCGGATCAGCCCGTGCACCTCGTAGCCCTTCGACAGCAGCAGCTCCGCCAGATAGGAGCCGTCCTGCCCGGTGATGCCGGTGATGAGTGCGCGCTTGGTCATGAGAATCCCTGGGTGCAATCGGTGTAAGCGACCCGTCGTCGCCGGCTGCGCTTTCGTGTCCATCGAGCCTAACCGCCGCGACGTGCTTCCCGACAGGGCGATCGCCCACCGATTTGCGCAGCCACCGACGGTGACGGATGCCGCCCTCCGCGTCCATCCCGTTCTGCACAATTCGCGCGAACTCCCCCCGACGTGGCCGATTCAGGAAGATCGCGTACCCGCCACGCACACCGTGGCACAGTTCCGCGCCGACGGATGCCGCCCGGCCACGTTTTGCCTGAATTCGCCACCAACAACGCCCCGACGCGCGGTCAGCCCAGCCCACCGGCAGATTCCTGTCGATGAGTGCTAGCTGTCAGCGCGCCACATCGCTAGACGGGGCTTCCTCGCTCACAGCTGTCACGTATCGACAAGGGGTTCGCATAGACGCGGCGACCTAGGCCCTGAGCCGAAGGCCGTTTCGGGTCTTGTCTGAGTCAAGCGTCGACCCCACAATAGCTGCAGGCCCAGAGAGCTTGTCTGCGACACCGACGACGACTGACCCTCCTCCGGCATTCGCACAACACGCGCCGGCAGCGATCCCGGTGCATCCGGATGCTGAGATGCGGCCGGTCAGGCTTTACCGAACGACCCCGAATTCGGCGCAGACCGCCGAGCCGACTCCGAGGCCGGGTCACCGCGTTTCGACCAGCGCGAGACATCCGCTGGTCGAGGAGCCGGCACGCACTTCGCCGGCGTCTCGAGACCCGTTGGGCCGACTCCGAGGGCCGGGTCACCGCGTCGACCAGCGCGAGACATCCGCTGGTCGAGGAGCCGGCACGCACTTCGCCGGCGTCTCGAGACCCGGTGGGCCGACTCCGAGGGCCTGCCCACCGGGTTCCGACCAGCGCGCTTTGCGCGCAGGGTCAACCAGCGGGTCCGAGGGGCGGCGCGCAGGCTCAACCCGCGGGAGGCCACACCGCGGGGTCGGTGTGGTCCCCCTCTGCGAGGTAGCGAACCCATCCGCCGTAGGCGCTGATGTCTTCAGCGCCATCGGAGTTCGAGCATTGAAACCCCAGAACCTGCTCGCCATCCTCCAGCTGGATCGGCCCAATACTCATTCCCGGGGGCAGACAGGTCAGAAAGTCGGCGAGCGCACTCTTGGTCAGTGTCCACCTCTCGCCCACGAGCGCCGTTCCGCCGCTGCCCACCGGGCTCACACCCGGTCGGGCCGGTTCACCGGGCAGGCGCACCATGCGATAGGCCGTCGCGGTGCGGACGTCGCCGGCAAGCCGTGCGCCGAGATCCGTGAGCTGCCAGTTCAGTGGCTGCCCGCGCAGGTGGGCGCCGAAGACGACCAAATCGAGGGTGTCGGTCGGAAGAAGCGCCGGGCGCGAATCCTGGCCGAGAAATTTGGCCGCAATGTCGATGATCACCTGGTCTGCAAAAGCCGGCGCGATGAAGCTGACGCCAAAGGGCGAGCCGTCTGCCGTGCCGGCGGGCACGGCGATGGCGCTCAGGTCGAACAGGTTCACGAAGTTCGTGAAGGTGCCCATGCGCGCATTGATCGCCACGGGGTCGGCCGCGACGGCGGCCAGGGTCGGATGCTCGGTGGTCGTCGGCAACACAAGCGCGTCGATACCGCTCTTCACGCCCTGGTAGTCGTCGAAAACCCGCAGCGCCTGGGTGCGCAGGGTATCCAGCAGTGCCCGGTCTTCGACCAGGCGATGGGCGGGAATCGTGCCAGCGGCTCGCACGATCTGCGCCACCACGGGGTCCAGCCCGGGTTCGCCTGCCGCAACGGATGCGCCCGCCGCTTCATACCGTTCGGCGACAAGAGCCCCGTCGTACAGCAGCACAGCGGCACGCAGGAACGGGGCCAGGTCCACGGTCACGGTCTGCATGCCGCGCTGCACGACGCTGTCGACCGCGGCGGTAAAGGCCGCCTGGGCGTCGGCCGAAAGAAGTTTCAGATCGGCCGGTGCGGGGATCCCGATGCGCGTGATCCCGCGCGGGGCCAGACGGGTGGTCGACGGCCAGGACCTGCTAGAAGGGTCGGCGCGATCCGGGCCGACGATCACGGCCAGGGCCCGTTGGGCCAGGCCGAGATCCTGAGCAAATACGGTGACGCTGTCATACGAACGGCAGGCAGGAACCACGCCGATGGTCGGGATGAGTCCGAGGGTCGGTTTGATGCCCACCAGTCCGTGCAGGGCCGCGGGCACTCGCCCTGAACCGGCGGTGTCCGTGCCCAGGGCGATGTCCACTATCCCCAACGCCACCGCGACGGCAGAGCCGGAGCTGGAGCCGCCGGAAATGTACTCCGGGCGGGTCGCGTGTCGCACGGCTCCGTACGGGCTTCTTGTACCGACCAGACCGGTCGCGAATTGATCCATGTTGGTCTTACCCAGCACGATCGCGCCGGCGGCCTGCAGCCGTGCGACCGCCGGCGATGACACCGTCGGGCTGAAGACGAAGGAGGGCAGGGCCGCCGCCGTCGGCAACCCCGCGACGTCCATGTTGTCCTTGACGGCGACCAGCAATCCGGCGAGCGGAATCTCGGTGGCCGAGCCCCGTCGCATCCGCTCGTCGAGTACGGCGGCCTGCGCGAAGACCGCGTCTCGATTCTCGAGGGTGATCCAGACTTCGGGTCGATCGACGGCGTCGATGACGTCGTAGGCCGCGCGTACCCGGTCGGTGACGAGGTGCGCCGTCATCGGTCGCCGCCCAGTCCCTCGAGGGCAGCGAGCACATCGTTCGACGTCGCGACGGCGCCGAAGACGCCGCCCTGCATCGTGACCATGCTGAGGGCTGCGGCGTGGTGGCCGGGGTCGGTCGCCCCGGTGCAGGCCGAGAGGATCAGGCATTCGTAGCCGCGGTCGTTGGCTTCGCGCATCGTGGTGGACACGCACACATCGGTGGTGATTCCGTTCAGGATGAGATGGTCGATGCCTCTGGAACGCAACACGAGGTCGAGGTCGGTGGCGTAGAAGGCGCCCTTGCCGGGTTTGTCGATGATCGGCTCTCCCGGCAGCGGAGCGACCTCGGGCACAATCTGCCACCCCGGTTCCTCGCGCACGAGAATGCGGCCACGCGGACCCACGCTGCCGATCTCCGCGCCGGCACGTTCGGAGCGCCATCGTTTGTTGGCCGGCAGGTCGGACAGGTCGGGTCGATGTCCCTCGCGGGTGTGGATGACGAGCATCCCCAGCTCGCGAACGCGCGTGAGCAGGCGGGCCGTGGGCGCCAGGCCCGACCGGGTCAGAGCGAGGTCGTAGCCCATTGCGTGCACGTACCCTCCCTCGCCACAGAAATCGACCTGCCAGTCGACGCAGAGAACGGCCGTGCGAGTGGGATCGATCGAGCCGCCATAGGGCCAGGGATAGGGGCTGGCGGCGACAGTGGATGCGACGGTGCTGGTCACGAGCGGGGTGTTCCTTCGGTTGTGGAGCGGGCAGGGGCGGAGTCTGGGCGGGTGGCGCGTGAGCCGACGTGAAACGCGAGCGTGACAGCGCCGGCGACGACGATGCCGACGACAACGGTAGAGAGGAAGTCCGCATAGGCGCGAGTGAACGCAGACGACGTGGCGCGGCGCATGCAGACCAGTCACATCCCGGTGCGCGAGGCGCTTCGTGCGTTGGAGGCCGAAGGCTGGGTCGTGCATCGCCCGCATCAGGGCGCATCCGTGCGCAAGCGCGAGCTCACCGAACTCGTCGATCTGTTTGAAGCTCGGTCGCTGATCGAACCGCACGCCGTGAGCCTCGCGGCCGAGCGCCGCACTGAGCAAGACCTTCAGGCTCTGAGAACAGTTCTCGCGGAACAGGAAAAAGCGACCTCGCCGGAGATCCTGGCTCGGATCAACTATGACTTTCACGTGTCCCTCGCTGCCGCAGCCCATAACAGCACGCTGCTGGCCACGATCTCTTCGATGAGCAAGAGGGTCCGCTTCTACTACGTGCCCGCGGCCACGGCGCGAAAGGTGGACTCCTTTGCCGACCACCAAAACTGTATGAGCTGGTCGAGCAACGAGACAGCGAGGGTGCGTTTGCGCTTGTCAGTCATCACATCGAGAGCACTCGCGTCGACGCGTGTGCGGCGTTGTCCCGTCTCACTGCCCCCTGATCGCCACCCGTGCCCAGGCCCGAACCTGTTCTGTCGATACGTGATAGCTGGGAGCGCGCAAGACCGCTATACGGGCCTTCCTCGCCCACAGCTGTCATTCATCGACAAAAAGGGGTGCGCAACACGCCTCCTCCCGGCCAAGCTCCGCCCAGCACTGGCGCGTTCTGGCCCGGGTGGGCGCAGCCCGAGACGTTGCGCGGCTTCCCTAAGGTTGAAGGATGACGCTCAACCAACTCCGCGTGTTCCTGGCCGCGGCCCGCCTCGGGTCTTTCACCGCCGCGGCCGATGCGCTGGAGATGGCCCAACCGTCGGTATCCGAGCTCGTCAAGCGCCTCGAGGAGACCTACGGCACCCGGCTGTTCGTGCGCGGCGGCCGCCGCCTCATTCTCACCTCTGCCGGCCGCGAACTCCTCCCGCTCGCCGAACAGACCGTGGCCTGCGCGTCCGCCGCCGATCGAGCCCTGCGCGCCGTGAACGCCCTCACCGGGGGCGTCGCGTCGTTCGGGCTCCTGCGCAATGCGAACTATTACGCGCTCTCCACCCTGTTGACCCAGTTTCACGAGGCACACCCGAGCGTGCGCATCCGTGTGGTCGGCGTGAACTCGGTTGAGGTCGCCCACATGGTGCAGGTCGGCGAGCTCGAAGCCGGCCTCGTCGTGCTCCCGGTCGACACGACCGAACTCACGGTGCTGCCGCTGCGGCGCGACGAGGTGCTCTACGCGAGCACCAACCCCGAGCACGTCGCTCGGCCCGTCACCATCACCGACCTGGCCGAACGCAACCTCATTCTCTACGACGCCCACTACGGCTGGCGTGACCCCACCAGGCGCCAGCTCGCCGACCGAGCCCAGATTGAGGGCGTCACCCTCGAGGCCCGCATCGAAGTCGAACAGACAAGTTCCGCCCTCGACCTGGTGGCGGCCGGCGCGGGCGACACCTTCATCTCCAAGACCATCGTCGACAGCGGCACCTGTCCGAGTGAAATCCGGTTCACCTCATTCGCCGACCCGTTCTTCGAGACGGTTGCCCTCGTTCAGCGCGAGGACACCGTGCTCTCCCCCGCGACCGCCGAGCTGGCACGGCTAGCCCGGCTGATGCTCTCCGATTCCGCCAACCTGTAACCAGACGGTCGTCGACGGCTCGAGCACCGTCGAAGCGGATGCGCTCCCCAGGCACACGCGCCCCTCCGGCAGGGCGATCGCGACGACGCCGAAGTTCGTGACCGAGGTGAACCCATCAGACCGGGTGATGTAGAGCACTTCCCCGTCGGCGCGCACGTCCACGACCGCATCCCGCTGCATCGAGCGCCGCAGGGCCAGGGCCTCCCGGTACATCGACAGCGTCGATCCGTGCACGCCCGACTGGGCCTCGACGCTCAGCGATCCGAACCAGTCCGGTTGCGGCAGCACCGCCGGCGTCACCCCGAAACCGAACGACGGCCCCGACCGTGTCCACGGCAGCGCAACCCGGGACCCGTCCCGGCCCTTACGCACGCCATTCGTACGCGACCAGATGGGATCCTGCAGCGCGGCAACAGGCAGGTCCGCAACCTCGGGCAGCCCCAGCTCCTCGCCCTGGTACAGGTAGCTCGAGCCGGGCAGCGCCAGCGTCAGCAATGTCGCGGCCCGCGCCCGCCGCACACCGAGCCCCAGGTCCTCCACCGGCGTCAGCCCGTTCGACATCAGCCAGGCCGGCAGGTCGGACCCGTTCGGCAGGCCGTAGCGACTGGCATGCCGCACCACGTCGTGGTTCGACAGAACCCAGGTGGATGACGACCCCACCGACGCCGACAGCGCCAGATTCTCGCGAATGGCCGTCTCAAAGGCTGCTGCCGACCACGGTGCCTCGAGCAACGCGAATTCGAACGCCTGCCCCAGCTCGCTGGGTCGCGCGTACAGAGCCCGCCGGTGCGGCGCCACCCACGCTTCGGCGACCGCGCTGCGCGGCGGCGTGTAGGTGTCGAACAGCTGCCGCCACTCGGCGAAGATCGCGTGCACGTCGTCGCGGTCGAAGAGCGGATCGGTGCCGTCCGAGCGTCGCGCCGGTTCGGCAGCGTCCACGGCACCGACCGGCCCCATGCTCACTGCTCCGAGCGATTCCCGGGGCGAGAGATCTTTGGCCAACCCGTGCGCGACATCCACTCGAAAGCCGTCGACTCCGCGATCGGCCCAGAACGCCAGGGTGGTGAGAAACTCGTCGCGAACCTCGCGGTTGCTCCAGTCGAAATCGGGCTGCTCCACCGCGAACAGGTGCAGATACCAGTCACCATCGCCCACCGGCTGCCAGGCGCTGCCGCCGAACAGCGACTGCCAGCCGTTCGGCGGCAACCGGGATCCCTCACCGAGACCCGGCCGAAAGATGTACCGCGCCCGGGCTGCAGACCCGGGAGTCGACGCCAGCGCCTCGCGAAACCACACGTGACGGCTCGAGGAATGGTTCGGCACGATATCCACGATCACACGCAGCCCGGCCGCGTGCGCGTCACGAACGAGGGCGTCGAAGGTCGCGAGAGAGCCGAGTGACGGATCCACGTCGCGGTAGTCGTCCACGTCATACCCGCCGTCGACCAGGCGCGACGGGTAGAACGGGCTCAACCAGAGCGCGTCCACGCCGAGATCGCGCAGGTACCCGATGCGTGAGCGCACTCCCTCCAGGTCGCCGATGCCCGACCCGGTCGAATCGACGAACGCGCGCGGGTAGACCTGGTACACCACGGCGTCTCGCCACCAGTCGGGGTCGACCAGCAAGTCGGGGTCGACCAGAAAAGTGTGGGGGTCAGGGCGCATGGTGGTTCTCCAAACGGATGCGGGCCGTGCGTTTCGTGAAACGCCCGTGGCGTGGGTGGTGGGTCAGGCCGGAACGTGGGAGGTGCGCAGCACGACCGTAGTCGGCACGAGCAGCCGACGCACCGGCGGGATGATGCCGTGGCTGAGCTGCTCGATGCGTTCCACGAGCAGGGCGCTGGCCAAGCGTGCCATCTCGGCGAGGTGGGTGTCGACGGTGGTGAGAGAGAAGACCGGCCAGCCCGAGATGGGGCTGTTGTCGAAGCCGATGACCGCGGGCCGGTGGGCGCGTTCGCCCTGTTCGGCGATGGCGTTGAGCAGGCCGATCGCCACGGCGTCGGCGCTGCAGAACACGGCGGTGGGCCGGTTGCGCATCGAGACCAGTTGCGCCCAGCCCAGGCGCCCGGCCTCATAGGTGAGATCACCGCGGACGACCGGGCGCATCAGTGCTTCGATGCCGTCCTTACGCAGGGCGGTGGTGAATCCGCGCTCCCGATCGGCCGCGCTGCTCAGGTCACTCGGGCCGGCGAGCATGGCTATGTTGGTGTGCCCGTCGCCGAGCAACAGTTGGGCGATTGAACGAGCTCCCCCGGCGTTGTCTGCCGTCACGCTGTCGGCCTCAATGCCGCGAGTGGTGCGGTTGAGAAAAACGAAGGGGATGTTGCGCTTCTGCAGCCGGGCGGGCAGCTCGGAATTCTGGTGCGAGGTCGTGAGAATCACGCCGTCGACCGAACCGTCGAAGAGTATGGCGTGGTCGCTGTCGCGCGTCGGGTGCTCGGAGATGAGCAGCATGCCATAGCCACGGTTGTGCAGCTCGTCGTGCATGGCCGGGATCGTGTCGGGGTAGGTGAGGTTGCCGAGCTCGGTCACGACGGCGATCTGCCCGGTCGCCCGCCGGCTGAGACTGCGTCCCACGCTGCTGGGCACATAGCCGAGGCGTTCCGAGGCTGCCGTCACCCGTTCGATCGTCGCGGCCGAGATCTGCGGGTCCCCGCGCAGCGCACGGGACACGGTGGCCTGCGACACCTGGGCCTCGCGGGCCACATCGTGGCTGGTGATGCGCGACACGGTCACCCCTTGACCGCTCCGCCGCCCAGCCCCGCCACCAGATACTTGCGAGCGAAGATAGCGATGAACACAACGGGAATGACCAACAGGATGCTGGCGGCTGCGAGTGTCTGGTAGGTGGACACGTCGTCGGCTCCCTTCTGTGCGGCGATGAAGACGGGAATGGTGACCGCGCTGTTCTGCGTCAGGGTCAGCGCCACCAGATACTCCTGAAAAGCCACGAGTAGTGTGAACACCCCGGCCGTCACGAGCCCGGGGCCCATGAGCGGAATGATCACGCGGCGGAATGCACCGAAGTGGCTGCACCCATCGATCATGGCAGCCTCGTCGAGTTCCTTGGGGATATCGCGAAAGAATCCGATCAGCAGCAGCAGGGTGAACGGCATGTTCACGGCCACGAGAGCCGCGACCAGCGCGAAGTTCGTGTCGTATATTCCGAGCATCTGCGACGCCTCGTAGAACGGCAGCACGATGGCGAAGCGCGGAATGGTGCGCAGCACGACGGCGAGAATGAGCAGAATCGGGCCGATGACGCCCGCATATCGGGCGAAGGCGTAGGCCGCAGGGGCCCCCACGCAGAGTGCCACGATCACGGTGAGTACCGCCACCAGAAAAGTGTTTCCCAGAACGGATGCGAACTGGGTTCCGCGCCAGAGTTCGACGAACGCGTCGAACTGGGGCTCGAAGACCCAGGTGGGCGGGTTGGTGAATGCGGCCTGGAACGGCTTCACGGCCGTGAGGAAGGCCCAGACGAAGGGGCTGAGCGACATGACGACCACGAAGGTGAGCACCAGACCGAGGGTCACGCTCAGGTTGCGGTCACGGTTCTTCTTCGCCCGGCGGGTGCGTTCACGTTCGGCGGTGCGGGGCGCGCTCTGTCCGGCTGACATGTTGGTGGTCGGGGATTCGAGTGTGGTGGTCATGCTGAGCGCGCCTCTTTCCAGGTCATTCGCAGGAATGGGATGAGCAGAACGACGGTGAGGATGATGGTCAGCACGTTCACGGCGCTGGCGATCCCCAGTCGATACGATTCGCCGAGCGCCACCTGGTAGACGAAAGCCATCAGCGACTCGGTGCCGAGGCTGGTCGCGGCGGGGGTGATGATGCGAATGGAGTCGAAGACCTTGAGGCTGTCCATGATGCTGATCAGCAGCACGAACGAGAAGAGCGGGCCGAGGAGGGGAACCACGACGTAGCGCTGGCGCTGCCACCAGTTCGCGCCGTCGAGCTGCGCGGCTTCCAGCGGTTCCTCGGGCAGGGTGGCCAGGCCGGCCAGCAACACCATGATCACGAACGGTGTTTCGTGCCACAGCGCGTGCAGTCCGATGAGAACGCGGGCGGGGCCCACCTCGGTGAGCCAGTTGATGTTCAACCCGATCAGGGCGAGGCCCTGGTTGACGACGCCGCCGAAGATGTCGTTGAACAGCCAGGAGAAGTTGAGTGCACCGATCACGGTGGGCACGACGTACGACGCCATGAGCAGCCCCAGGATGATCATGCGACCGCGTTTGATGCGATTAAGCATGAGGGCGATCCCGTAGCCGCAGATGATCTTGGCCAGGGTGACGACGATCGTGAACCCGATGGTGAACTGGGTGGCGGCGCCGAAGCGGGGACTGCTGAAGATTTCGGCATAGTTCGCCAGCCCGTTGAAGACGCCGGGTTGGCCGACGGGCACGTTCTGGAAGCTCCAGACCAGGGTTGTGATCAGCGGAATCATGAGCAGACCGAGCATCAACAGCAGGGCGGGCGCCGAAAAGGCGACGAAGTGTTTGAGTTTCATAGAAGTCTCCGGTCGAAGGCGCACGCCCAGGGGGATCGAGATGGTTGCCTGCGTGGGAGGCGCGCATTGGCGCGCCTCCCACGGTCGGCGGCGGGTTACGGCGTGTAACCGGCGGCGGCGATTGCTGTGACGGCGGCGGCCTGTAGCTGCGCCGCGCCCTCGGTCGACGAGATGGTTCCGTTGACGACCTGCGTCAGGATGGGTGCCATCCCCGCGTACACATCGGACATGTACGGGAGGTGCGGCAGACCGTTCGGGCGTTCGCTTTCGAGCACCGCGCGAGCGGCCGGTTCGAACGGAAGGTCGGCGGCCTGGGCCTGGGTGTTGCGGGCCGGGATGGTGGCTCCGGCCGCTTCGGCGGCGGCGTCAGCACCGGTTGCCACGCCGAGCAGTTCGAACATCAGGTCTTTGTCGACCTCGGTGTTGCTGGCGATGGAGAAGCCGTCCACCGAGAGGCTGGTCGACGGCGTGCCGCCGGCGATGACCGACGGGGGAACGGCGAAACCGAAGTCGGCGAAGAGGTCGGTCTGGTCAGCGTCGAGCAGGGCCGAGACGCGGCCGGCGAAGAGCATCGACATGGCGGCCTGGCCGGTCTGCAGCTGGGTGATCACTTCGGGCGACGACCACGAGGTGGACTGCTCGTTCATGGCGAGGTAGGTGGAACGCAGGGTGTCGAGCGCCGCGATCGATTCCGGGGTGTCGATGGTGGGCGTCGCTTCGCCGTCGGCGAACCAGTTGCCGCCGAGCGAACCGAGCGCCTGGTTGTAGGCGGTCGAGATGTCGCCGGCCGAGTTGAAGGGCAGCGCGAGGGGGTCGACCATGCCGGTCTCGGCGGTGATGGCCTCGGCCGCCGCGATCATCTCGGCGTAGGTCGTGGGCACGTCGAGTCCCAGGTCATCGAAGATGTCCTGGCGGTAGACGAAGATGATGGTTCCCCAGAAGGTGGGGATGCCGAATTGCTCGCCCTCGTACTGAAGCTGCTCCATGAGCACCGGGTCGACGTCGTCGAGGCCGAGGGCGTCACCGTTCGCGGCGATCTGGTCGTCGAGCGAGTCGATCCAGCCGTGCTCCGCGTAGAGCGGGTAGACGGTGCCGTAGACCTCGATGAGGTCGTAGCTGGGGCTGGTGCCCGACATCGACTGGGTTGCCCGCTGGTTCTGGCCGGCGAAGTCGGTGGCCGGCGCGTTCACGGTGAGGGTTCCGGTGGTGCATCCGCTGGCGACCGCGTTGGTGAAGGGGTCGGTCGACGGGCTGTTGTAGGAGAGCACGTTCACGGTGGTGTTCGACTCGGGCATCGGAATGTCGCAGGCGACTCCGACGCCACCCATATCACTGCCGGCCCCGCACGCCGTGAGGGCGAGAGCTGCCGTAGCGGTGCCGAGCGCCAGGACCGTGCGCAGATTTCGCCGCGTTCTGGGTGTGGATTGTGGGGCTGTGAAACGTGACATCAAAAAAACTCCTCAACGACCTTGTTATCGAACTTTCGCTTGTTATACGTATACGCGCCCCAGCCTTCGTTTGTCGAGTTTTTTGGCACATTGAAACCAAATCGACTTTTAGAAAGCCCACGTTCGAGGGCGTTCTCGGGCCATCAAAAAGCGGATGCATATAGAGGTACGCGCAGCGCGCCCGACCCCGGTCCAGGCATCCGCCCGGTTGTTATTGTGACGGAAACATACATAGCTAAAAGCTATGGGAGTCACGTCTTATCTGGCATTGTCCTTTGTCTGGGCGGCTTCTAGACTCCGAACCATGCTCTTCACACCCTCAGTCCTCCAGTCCCTCGCCGGTTCGTTCACCACCGTGAAAGCGCCGGCCGTCAACGCACCTGCTGCCCAGCGCGATCCCGCGGTGGCCGAGACCGTCAGCCGCATGCTGCTCGACATCGAAAAGCGCGGCATGGACGCCATCGGCGACTACGCGAAAAAGCTTGACCGCTGGGACGGCCGTTCCTTCGAGCTCGACGCCCAGACCATCCGCACGAGCGGTGAACGCCTCGCTCCCGACCTGCGTGCGGCGATCGACCTCGGCTCCGAGCGCACCCGGGCGTTCGCCCTCGAACAGCGCAACCGCCTGGTCGACTTCGAGACCGAGCCGATTCCCGGACTGGTGACCGGTGTCAAGTACGTTCCGGTCACCCGCGTCGGCGCCTACCTTCCGGCCGGACGCTTTCCGCTCACTGCGAGCGCCTTCATGACCGTCGGCGTGGCCAAGGCCGCCGGCGTCGACACCGTTCTCGCCTGCAGCCCGCCGCAGCCCGATGGCGGCGCCAACGACGCCGTCGTCTACGCCGCCTACGTGAGCGGCGTCGACCGCGTCTTCGTGCTCGGCGGCGTGCAGGCGCTGGCCGCCATGGCCTTCGGCCTGCTCGGTGAACTGCCCGTCGACATGCTCGTCGGCGCCGGAAACGCTTTCGTGGCCGAGGCCAAGCGTCAGCTGTTCGGCACGGCCGCGATCGACCTGCTCGCCGGGCCGAGCGAGGTTGCGGTGCTCGCCGACGAGACCGCCGACCCCGAGATCGTGGCCGCCGATCTGCTCGGACAGGCCGAGCACGGACCCAACTCGCCGGCCGCACTCGTGACGACCTCCCCGGAACTCGCCGAGGCCGTGAACGTCGCGATCCTGCGCCAGATCGCCGGCCTGTCCACCGAGGAGATCCTCACGGCGGCGTGGCGGGACTTCGGTTCCATCACCGTCGCCCAGGACCGCGAGACCGCGGTCACCCTGATGGACGACCTGGCGCCGGAGCACCTCGAAATCATCACGAGCGATGACGAGTGGTACCACGAGAAGCTGCGCAACTACGGCTCCCTCTTCATCGGTGCGTGGAGCACCGTGGCATACTCCGATAAGGGAATGGCGGGCACGAACCACACGCTGCCCACGGCCGGCGGCGCCAAGCACAGCGCCGGCTTGTCGGCGTCACGGTTCGTGAAGCCCCTGACCTACCAGCGCATTTCGAAGGAGGCCACCCCCGAACTCGCCGTTGCGGTGCAGGTCATCAGTGACTCCGAGGGAATGAGCGCCCACAGCGCCACCGCCACGATGCGCCTGGCCCGCTATGAATTGCCGGAGGCGGCACTGCTCGAGCACAGCCTCTGATCGCGTCCACCGGTACCGCACGCTTGAACCGAAAGTAGTCATCCCGCCATGAGTTCCGCTCCACAACTGCCCGTTCCGACGCACACCGACACCAAGCCCGTCGTGAAGTCCCCGGTCCAATCCACGGTGGACTCCCCCGCCTCACGCACCGCCACCGAGTTCCGCCTGCCCGACGTACCGACCACGCTGGTGCAGGCATCCGTACCCACCTGGTCCAGCCAGGCGCCGGCGCCGACGGCGCCCGAGGGTTCAGCGACCCCGCCGCCGCGCACCATGCCGCGGGACTTCGCCATCGCCATCGCCCCGGGCACCGGCAAGCCCAAGCGCGGACTGGTGCCCGGCCGCCGTCGTCAGCCCATGCGCGGTTACGAAGACCGGTTCACCGACATCGTGGACTACTGCATCGACGTCACCGACCGCATCTGGGAAGACCAGGACGTGGGCTACATCTATGACACCTACGCCAATGGGGTGCGCATCCACGACGACCGCGGCTGGAAGTACGGCGTCGAGGCCGTCGTCGAAGGAACCATCGCCACGATCAACGCCTTCCCCGACTCCCGGCACTACGCCGACGACGTCATCTGGGCCGGAGACGAAGACCAGGGCTTCGTCACCTCGCACCGGGCACTCAACATCGGCCACCAGACCGGCCCCTATAAATGGGCGCCCCAGCCGACCGGCAAAGAGATTCGCATCTGGGTCATCGCCAACTGCGTCTCCAAGGAGAACCTCTTCTATGAGGAATGGGTGCTCTACAACACGGCGGCCCGCCTGTTGCAGCTCGGTGTGAACGTGACCGAGGCCGCCCAGACGTACGCCATCGCGGGAGGAGCACGCCTCGACGACCACCAGCTCAGCGAGGTTGACCGTCTGCTCGCGGGACGCAAACCCACCCGCTACGAATTGCCGCCGGCCGGGGCCTTCAACGTGGAGCACGCCGTGCGCGCGTTGTTCCACGACGTCTACAACCGCCGCGACTTCAGCGCCATCGACCGCCTCTACGCGCAGTCGGTGCGCTGGCACGGCACCTCCAACCGCGAGGGCCGCGGCCGTTCCGCGGTGCGCGGCATGGCCCGCAACCTGCTCGCCACCTTCCCCGACCTCGGTCTCTCGGTCGACGAGGTCTACTGGATGGGCAACGACGACGACGGGTACAGCGTCTCCGTGCGCTGGTCTGCCGCCGGCACGCACCGCGGGCTCGGCCTCTATGGCGCGCCCACCAACCGGCGCGCCTTCGTCTGGGGCATCTCGCAGCTCTACTTCCAGCAGGGTCGCATCGTTGAGGACTGGTCGCTGTTCAACGAGTTCGACGTGATCGCCCAGCTGGTGGGCGAGCCCGGAGCCGTCTCCTTCGCATGATGATCGGCCGTGAAGCGGATGCCGTGCCGCTGGCCGATACCGTCATCGTCGCGGCCCCGTCGGTGCGGCCGCGCATCGGCTGGCTGAACGACAATCTGCGCGAGGCGAGCGGGAACATCCGTGCTGCAGCAGCGGCCGGCGCGCGACTCATCGTGCTGCCGGAACTGGCGACGAGCGGCTATGTCTTCGCCAGCCCCGAAGAGGCCCGGGCCTCGTCGATTCGCGCCGACGATCCCCGGCTGCGGGCGCTCGGCCGGCACCTGCCGAGCGACGCGATCGCCGTCGTCGGGTTCGCTGAGGTCTCGGGCGACCGCCTGTTCTCCAGCGCTGCCGTGCTCGGGCGCGCGGGAGTGATCGCCACCTATCGCAAGACGCATTTATGGGGTGACGAACCGCGTTTCTTCACGGCAGGCAGCTCCGCGCCGCCGGTGGTGTCGACGGCGGTGGGGCGCATCGGCCTGGCCATTTGTTATGACCTCGAGTTTCCCGAGGTTCCGCGCTCACTCGCCCTGGCCGGCGCTGATGTGATCGTGGCACCGGTGAACTGGCCGGTCGTCAGCCGCCCCCGCGGGGAGCGAATCCCGGAAATCATGCTGGCGATGGCGGCCGCACGCGCGTCGAGCGTGCCGATCGTCATCTCCGACCGCGGCGACGCCGAACGCGGGGTGGCCTTCGCCGGCGGCAGTTGCGTCATCGGTCATGAGGGGTGGCTGCTCTCGACGGAGCCGCCGCAGGCCGAGACCATGGTGATGGCCACGATCGACCTCGCAGCCGGACGGTCGAAAGCCCTGGGCACGTCGAACAACGTGTTCACCGATCGCCGCCCGGAGCTGTATCGACGTATCGGCGACCGGTAGCCGCCTGGTCTGAACCGTTGATGTGTGTGCGGACGGGGCCACCGATAAACATTCCTCAAAATTTCGCATACGTATGCACTATTTCGGCAAACGGGGTAGGTTTGCAGCATTGATCACACTGGAGGTCTTTCACTCATGACGTTGAGTCCGCAGGCGTACGCACCCTTTGAGACCGTCGAGCAGTACATTCTCGACTGGACCGAGCTCATCTGGGCTGCGGGCGGTATCGGTGCCATTCCCGGCATGTATCACGACGACATCGTCGTGCGTGGGGCGGCCGGGGTCGCGACGGGAGTGGCCGGCGTCGTGCGCGGCTCGCTCGCCAAGAAGGCCTCGTTCATCGACCGCGTCGGTGTCGGCGAAGACGTCATTTGGGAACCCCGCGGTGACTCCTCGTTCGTCAGCCACCACCGGGTGCTGCACTCCGGCGGGCAGAGCGAGGTCTGCAGCTACGGGCCGGCGCTCGGCGAGACCGCCGTCTCGCGCAATCTGCCCGTCTGTCTCGTCGTCGATGGGCTCGTCACCGAGGAATGGGTGGTGCGTGACGAGTGGGCCGTCGTGGCCGGACTCGGGCATGACCCCGCCGCGGTGGCCGCCGCCGCACCCGTCGACCTGTCGCCCCTCGGTGCCGGTGGGCTGTTCGGCCGCCCCGCACCCGTGAACCCCGTCGTCTGTGGTGACTCGGGACCGCGACCCGAGGCCCACACCGAAGAGGCCGAATTTCTGGTCGCGCTCTGGCGCGACGTGATCCAGGCCCGCCGGTTCGACCGCGTGGCAAACTTCTATTCCCGGGACGCGATCGTGCACACCAGCCGGAACCGCACCGTCACCCGCCTCGAGGGAGTACGCGCCGATCTTCTGGGCTTTCTGGCACCCTTTCCCGACGCCACGGTGGAGGTACGCGATATCGCCGTGCACGCGTCGCCGTCGCGGGGGCTGCGCGCATCCGTTCTGTGGCGAATGAAGGGCACCTATTCCGGGTTGCCGCTCTACGGGCCCGTGACCGGTTCGCCGGTCGAAATCATGGGCGTCTCGCAGTATGACCTCGAGGCCGGCCGGGTGCGCCAGGAATATCGCATCTTCGATGAGGTGGCGGTGCTGGCACAGATCGAGGCCGCACGGCAACGCTGATGCGACTCCCTGTCGGTCCGCGGGCCGGGCGCACGACGGCGCTCCTGGGCGTGAGCATCGTGCTCACGGCGATCAATCTTCGGTCCGCGGTGAGCAGCGTCGGAGCACTGCTGCCCGATATCCAGCACGCCCTGCAGATCGCACCCAGCCTCGTGGGTGTGCTCACGGCCCTTCCTGTTCTGGTCTTCGCGATCGTCGGGCCGCTCGCCCCGCGTCTGGAGCGGCGGTGGGGACTGGCCGCCGTGTCGTCGGTCGGACTCATCATGATGGCCGTCGGCACTCTGCTGCGCCCCGTGGCCGCCGAGGCCGTCGCCTTCTTCGCGGCAAGCCTGATGGCCTACGCGGGCTGTGCCATCGTCAACGTGCTACTGCCCGCCATTGTGCAGCGGCAATTTGCGCACCGGGTCGGAATGATGACCGCGCTGTACTCGGCCGCCATCGCCGTGGGCGTGGCCGCCGCGAGCACCTTCTCCGTTCCCCTGGCGCAGGTGAGCGAGTACGCCTGGCGAGCCGGCCTCGGTGTCTGGGCGTTGCCGATGATCGTGGCGGTGGGGGTGTGGCTGGGTGTGCGGCCGGCCGGCGGCCGACGTGACGTGGAGCTTGTGGTCGGTAGCCGGGGCGCCGTTCGGCACCAGAAGACTGCCGCCCCCGCACAGGCCATGCGCCTCTCCCGCAACGCGGGCGCGTGGGCGACCGCCGTCTACTTCGGCACCCAGGGCCTGCAGTCCTATGTCGCCATTAGCTGGCTGCCACGCTTCTTTCAGGACGAAGGCATGTCGGCTTCGGCGGCGGGGGCACTCGTAGGTCTATTGCTCATCATCGCCGTGCCGATCTCCCTGATCGTGCCCTCCCTGGTCGCGCGGATCTCCTCGCCGCGCTCGGCTGTTCTGGTGCTCGCGGGGTCTTATTTTGCCGGCTATGTCTGCCTCGCCATCGACGGTCAGTCCCTCGCGCTGCTCGGAGTCATCTTCATCGGCATCGGTGCCGGAGCGTTTCCGCTGGCCCTGACCGTCATCGGAAGCTGGTCACCCGACAGCTCAGAGACCTCGCGCTTCTCCGGATTCGTGCAGGCGGTCGGCTACCTCGTCGCCGCGTTCGGCCCGGTCATCGCCGGCATCGTCTACGGCGGCACGAGCCCGGCCATCGGCCTCCTGACCCTGCTGCTGTGCGCCTGCGGCGTTCAGGTCGTGGCCGGCCTCATCATGGCGCACCGGGTGAGCGCCCGCTGGCGCGCGGCCTGAACACTGCCGCACGTCAACCTGCAACTCCGGTTCGGTGCTGATGATGCCTGAGCCCGGTGCAGAGTGCCAGAAGATGCGGTCGGGCATGGAGATGATCTGGTGCCGAGATGGTTCGAGCCGGGCCAGAGCAGCGCAGTCGGCGAGGGATTTCCCGACGCTGAGACTGCCGAGTGTCAACACTGCCTCTCGTCATAACTCCTGCTCGCTGTCGTCAGCGTGGCAAGCGTGCCCGTAGTTCCGGGCCGGTCGCCACGATCAGCAGGAGTTGTGCCGGCGCGCTCAGCGGAAGGGTGCATCGGGTCGGCCGGCGGGAGGGCGCGTGGCCCCTGAACTCCGCTCCCCGAGCGGGGCCGGGTCGGTTTCGATGCTTGCTCGTGATGAGCAAAGCCCGTATAGTTGCATTAGGTGCAACGGTGTTGCGCCGTACGCAACATAAACGAAAAGACAATGATGTCAACTCACAAGAGTCGTACGACGCGCACCCTCGGTGCCGTCGCCGTCGTTTCCGTGGCCCTCGCCCTCACCGCCTGCGCCAACCGCTCCGATGTCGCGGCCACGGGCGACGTGTTCCCCAGCAAGACCATCACCTTTCTCACGCCGACCTCTGCGGGTGGCGCAACCGACCTCACGGCCCGCACGCTGGCCAAAGAGCTGGAAGACGAATTCGGCGTGTCCGTCGTCGTCGAGAATCGTCCGGGCGGCGCGGGCAGTGTCGGCATCCAGTACCTGGCCGGAACCGCGGCAGACGGCTACACGATCGCCGTCTTGCCGGTCGAGGTCAGCCTTCTCGGCCATCAGGGCTATGACATCGACCCGGCGGACTTCGATTTCATCGCGCAGGCGAATTCGCAGCCCGGCAGCATCGCGGTTCCCGTCGACAGCCCCTTCCAGACTCTCGACGAACTCATCGTGGCCGCGGAAGCCGACCCGGGCAGCATCTCCATCTCCAACGCTGGTCCCGGCTCGATCTGGAATCTCGGCGCTACCGACCTCGGCCTCGCCGCCGGGGTGGAATTCACCCACGTTCCCTTCGATGGCGGCGCACCGGCTGTCACTGCCGCGGTCGGCGGACAGGTCAATGCTGTCGTCGCCGGAATCGGTGAGACAGCTCCCGCCCAGAAAGACGGGCGACTTCGCGTTCTGGCCGTGCTCACCGACGACCGGGTTCCGGCATTGCCGGACGTGCCGACCGCAACCGAGTTGGGTTTCGACGTGGTGATCGGCAGCTGGGCCGCCATCGGGGCACCTGCCGGTGTGCCCACAGATGTCGTGGCCACGCTGGAAGCAGCGCTGAAGAACGCCATTGCCGCCCCTGCCTATGTCGAGTTCATTGAAAGCGGTGGAAACATCCCGTTCTTCCGCTCCGCGGCGGACACCACCGCGTTTGTGCAGACGGAGAGTGAGCGTTTCGCCTCGCTCCTGGCCGGTTCCTGATGACCCCATACACCACGGGTGACCCAGTAGAACAGGAGGCGACCACGATGGAGCACACCACTCCCGAGCACGACCCCGAAACTCCCGCGCTGATGGTGGTGCCTACCCGGCGCAGCGCTTTTCTCGCAGCTCTCGTCGTGGCATCCGCTGGCGCTGGCGTGATCGTGCTGTCGGAATCGATCACCGTGTCACGCAGCGAAGGGACCTTCGGGCCCACGTGGTGGCCCGCCCTGATGGGAATGCTGCTGATCGTCGGAGGAGCAGCCCTGGCGGTTGCGGCGTTCTTCCACCGGGAACGATCCGGCAATGCCCCCCTCAGCCGACACGGGCTCATGCAGCTCGCTATCGTTCTGCTCCTCATCGTCGGATACGGCGTTGCCTGGCTCTACCTGCACTTCATCGTGGTGACCGTCTTGTTCCTCGCGGCGCTGGTCTTCGTGACCGGCGCTCGCGGGCCGAAGGCCCTGATCGTCTTTCCGATAGTCACAACGGCCGTGCTCTACGGGCTGTTCGGACTCCTGCTGCGGGTACCCCTATGAACGACGCAATCACCGGCTTCGCCGCCCTCATCGACCCGACCATCGGGCTGTGCCTGGTCGTCGGCGTTCTACTGGGAACCCTGGTGGGTGCGGTGCCCGGCATCAGCGCCACGATGGCCGTAGCCCTCGCAGCGGGGTTCACCCTGACCCTTGAGCCGCTTCAGGGGCTCGCCGTTCTGCTCTCCATCTACGTGGCCGCCCAGTTCGGCGACCGTGTTCCCGCGATTCTCATCAACACTCCCGGCACCCCGGCATCGATCGCGACGACGTTCGACGGCTATCCCATGGCCAAGGCCGGTCGTGCCGGGATAGCGCTGACCAGTTCTGCACTGGTGTCCGCCGTCGGCGCGCTGGCCGGCATCCTCATCTTGATTTTCGCTGCGCAGCCCGTAGCCGCCTTCGCGCTGCGATTCGGGCCGGCCGAGATGTTCGCCCTCGTGGTGTTCGGGCTGACCATGATGGTCGGCGTCTCCGGCGGCAATGTGACCAAAGGTCTGATCGCAGGCGCTGTCGGCCTGCTGTTCGGGGCCGTGGGACGCGACCCGATCACGGGTGACACCCGGTTCACATTCGGAATTCCGGAGCTGAGCTCGGGCATCCCCTTCATCGCAGCCATCATCGGGCTATTCGGCATCGCCGAACTGTTCAATCAGATCATCGAGTCCCGCAAGGGCAAGTCGCCCAAGCCCATCACCCAGCTGGGCGAATGGTGGCCGAACCGCGCCCAGCGACGCGAACTGCGTAAGCCCACGGCAATCGGTGTCGGCGTCGGGCTGGTCGTCGGCGTCGTCCCCGCGGTCGGCGGCGACATCGCCGGCATCATCAGCTGGGACCAAGCCCGACGGGCGTCCAAGACTCCGGAAAAATTCGGCACGGGCTCTTTGGAGGGCGTGGCCGCTCCCGACAGCGCCAGCACGGCGACGATGGGCGGTTCGGTCATGACGACCCTCGCCCTCGGCGTTCCGGGCGACTCCGTGATGGCGGTCATGATCGGCTCCATGGTGGTCTGGGGCCTGCAGCCCGGGCCAGGGCTCTTCGTCAACCACCCCGACCTCGTTTTCAGCCTTGCGACCATCATGATCGCCGCCACGATTCTGGCCCTGGGCCTCGCCCTCGTGCGAATGCGCGGCGTCGTGAAACTTCTCACCCTGCCCCAGCGCTACCTCTGGGCCGTGATCATCGTGTTCTGTCTCGTAGGCACGTTTGCCGTTCAGAACAGTGTTTTCGATGTCGGCGTCATGTTCGCTTTCGGGCTGCTGGCTCTGGTCATGAAAAGATTCAATTTTCCGGCCGGTCCCTTGGTTCTTGGACTCATCCTGGGTCCGCTCGCCGAAGGCAACCTGCGTCGCGCGCTCCTCATCGACGAGGGAGCTGCCCTGTACACCAGCCCGATCGCCGTTTTCCTGCTCCTGCTGAGCCTTCTGGCAGTTACGGTCCCGGTGATTCGATCCCTCCTCATAGCCAGAAAGATTCGTGCTCATGCCCATACCCGCACTCACTGATCACGCAGTGACCGGTCGCGCACCGGTGCTCTGCATCGGCGAAACCATGGTCCTGGTCGCCCCCACCACGGCCGACGACCTCGAACACGCCGAGCTGTTCACTCTGTCTCTGGGGGGAGCCGAATCCACAGTCGCCCTCTATCTCAGCGAGCTGGGGCACTCCGCAGAATGGCTCAGCCAGGTGGGCGACGACCCCTTGGGTCGGCGTTTGCTGGCAGAACTCAGCAAGCACAACGTGATCACGTCACGGGTTCGGGTACTGCCGGATGCTCCGACCGGCGTCTACTTCAAGGACCCGGGTCGGGCATCCACTTCGGTCTACTACTACCGCAGCGGATCCGCAGCATCCACGATGACCCCCCACCTGCTCGAAGGCATCGATTGGGCCGCGACACCAGTGGTGCACGTCTCGGGAATCACCGCCGGCCTGTCACCGGAATGCCATGCCATGCTGGATGCCGTCTTCACCGCCGCAGCAGGATTCGCCACCACGGTGTCGTTCGATGTCAATTACCGACCTGGTCTCTGGTCGCCAGAGGCCGCCGCTCCCGCACTTCTGGACCTCGCCCGCCGCGCTGACATCGTGTTCGTCGGTCTCGACGAGGCCCAGGCGCTGTGGGGCATCGACGATCCGCAGCACCTCTTCCGTCACCTCCACGCGCCCGGGGCCCTGGTCATCAAGAACGGTTCAGTGGGCGCCACCCAGGTGACGGCCGACACGGAAACATTTGTGCCCGCTCACACGGTCGAGGTTCTGGAGGTCGTCGGGGCCGGCGACGCGTTTGCGGCGGGCTATCTCGCGGGATACCTGGCGGGCGCATCCGTTGAAGAGCGACTCAGCCAGGGGCACGACCTCGCGGCGCGAGCACTGCGCAGCCTCAACGATTTTGCTCCCGTATGACCGGGGATAAAGCGTCGCACGGCATTCAACGCGCCGTGGAGATTCTGGAATTCGTGTGTGTGCAACCCCGCTCCCAGAGCGAGGTCGCCGTGCACTTCGATATCCACCGCTCGACGGCCATGCGCACCCTGGATTCCCTGGTCGAAACCGGCCTGAGCCGCAAACACGCCGACGGTCGTTACGGTGCGGGCTACCGCCTCGCCGGGCTGGCCCAGCTTGCCCTTGAACAATTCGATCTCGCGCATGTGGCCCGTCCTTTCCTGGAGGAACTGGCGGGGGAATGCCAGCACACCATCCACCTGGCCGCCTTGGACGGTCGATCCATCGTCTATGCCGACAAGATCGACCAACCGGGAATGGTGCGACTGTATTCGCAGATCGGGCAGGCGGTCACGCTGCACACCGCCGGAGTCAGCAAGGCGATTCTGGCCTACCAGCCCCCGTCGATCGTGGCCGAGGTGTTGTCCGGGGCTGATTTCGTGCGCAAGACCAGCAACACCATCACGTCACTCGAGGCGTTCACGGCGCAGCTTGAGACCGTCCGCGAGCAAGGTTTTGCGATCGACGATGCCGAGTTCGAAGACTTCATCAATTGTGTGGCTATGCCCATCCGGGATTTCACCGGTGAGGTGATGGCCGCAGTGTCGATCACAGCCTTGAAGGCCCGCGCCGGACTCGACGATCTGCGGATGCTTCTACCTCGACTGACCGAAATCACTGCAGCGATATCAAAGGAGTTGGGATGGCGTCCCTAGAGAACTGGTTCAACACGCAATTCGATGGCACCCCGGTCATGGCAATCCTGCGCGGGTTTTCACCCGAGCGTACGGTGGAGCTGGCCGAAAGAGCGTGGGATCTGGGCATCCGCTGCGTCGAGGTGCCGATTCAATCGGCACAGGCGATCAACGCGCTGGCCCTGACCGTTGCAGCCGGCGCCCAGCGCGGTCTGAGCGTTGGCGCCGGCACGGTAACCAGCACCACGCACGTGGCCCAGGCGGCGGGTGTCGGCGCGGCCTTCACCGTTTCCCCGGGTTTGGACGAGGTCGTGGCCGCGGCCAGCCTCGCGGCCGGCATGGCTCACCTGCCCGGAGTCGCCACGGCATCGGACATCCAGCGGGCACAGAATCTGGGTCTCACCTGGGTGAAGGCTTTTCCCGCCGCCACGCTCGGTGAAGACTGGTTTCGCGCTATGCAGGGACCATTTCCGCAGCTGAAGATTGTGGCCACCGGGGGAATGAACGCACGCAACGCGTCGGCGTATCTGGCGGCGGGGGCATCCGTCGTCGCCGTGGGATCGGCGCTGGAAGACAGCGCCCAGCTTGATCTGCTGTCACTCCTGTTGAGCCCCGTATGACAACCCGCCTGCCCTCGATTTCAGAAAGAGAACACTCATGACCGCACGGATCACCCCGGCCTACGCCCCCGCCAGTGAACGTTACGACACGATGCAGTACCGGCGCGTGGGCACCAGCGGACTGCGCCTACCTGCCGTGTCACTGGGTATGTGGCACAACTTCGGCGACGATGTGCCCATCAACAACCAGCGCGCCATCATGCAGCGCGCCTTCGACCTGGGCATCACGCACTTTGACCTCGCCAACGGCTATGGACCACCGATGGGGGCATCCGAGCGCAACGTGGGCCGTCTTCTCGAGGAAGACTTCTCGGGTCTGCGCAATGAACTCATCATTTCCACCAAGGCCGGCTACCCCTTCTACCCGGGTCCGTATGGCAGCGGCGGATCGCGCAAATACCTGCTCGGCAGCCTCGAGACCTCGCTGACCAGCCTCGGGCTCGACTACGTGGACATTTTCTACAGCCACCGTTTCGATCCCGAAACTCCAATTGAAGAGACGGCGGGCGCTTTGGACAGCGCGGTGCGGGAGGGCAAGGCGCGCTACGTGGGCATCTCCTCCTACTCGGCGGCCCGGAGCCTCGAAATGATCACAGCCCTGCGAAGCCTCGGAACCCCGCTGGTCATTCACCAGCCGTCGTATTCGCTGCTCAACCGCTGGGTCGAAGTGGGGGAACCGAGCCTGTTGCAGGTGCTCGGCGACGAGGGCGTGGGGTGCATTGCGTTCTCAGCCCTGGCGCAGGGGCTACTGACCGACAAATACCTCAACGGCATTCCCGCCGATTCCCGGGCCACGCAGGGCAAGACGATGAAGGACGGCATGCTGAGCACGACCAACCTCGACCACGTGCGTGAGCTCAACGTGATCGCTGCGGAACGCGGGCAGACCCTCGCCCAGATGGCGGTCGCCTGGCTGTTGAAGGATCAGCGCGTCTCCTCTGTGCTTGTCGGTGCCAGCCGCCCCAGCCAGCTGGAAGATTCGGTTCGAGGCGTCGAGAACACCACGTTCACCGCCGACGAACTCGCCCGCATCAACGTGTCAGCGCAAGACGGCGGCCTGAACATCTGGGCTGCATCGAGCAACGCCTGATGAGCGACATGTCGGGCCCACACGACGAGAGTCTGCATGAACAGATTTTGCGCGAAGAGGCTGAACTGGTCTTCGTGTCCTTCACCCGTGAAGACGCGTGGGTGCTCGGCGCTCAGTTGCGGGCCGCAGCGCATGCTCGATCCCTGCCTCTCGTGATCGGAATCACCCTCGGTCGGCTCTGCGTGTTCCAGACCGCGCTGCCGGGAGCCTCGCGCGACAACGAGGTCTGGCTGGAGCGCAAGACCCGGGCGGCGTTGCATTTCGAGCGTAGCTCGATGGGTGTGGGCGAGCAGTTCCGCGAACTCGGTCGCAATTTTGAAGCGGAGTCGCGGCTCTCCCCCGAGTCATACGCCGCCAACGGCGGAGTGTTTCCGATTCGCCTGATCGATTCGGGCGTGATCGGAGCGGTCGGGGTATCGGGTCTGCCTCAGCTCGAGGACCACGCTTTCGTCGTCGAGCAGCTACGGCTATACCGTGAGCAGGTCGGTGTGGCTCACTAGGCTCGCGACCCGTCGTTGGCGGCTGCGCTGTCGTGTCCCTCAACGGCGGCGCCGCCGTGGTCATCGAATTCATTGGCACGGCGCCATTACGACGATCCTCCGTCACGTCACGCGCCCCGGGGTGACCCTGAGTGCCTGGCCGAGTTCTTGCTGGGATGTGCGCGCGTGTTGCAGAGCCTCCTCGAAAAGATTCCCGCGATGGCACCCCCTCGCCAGCCACCCACCAAACCGCTACGGTAACGCCCATGACCGCTAACCGAGGCCCCGATGTCGCATCTGCCCGGCCCAACCCTGCGCCGCCCGTCTGCGCCGACTGCGAACTGCCCATGGAAGAGGTCACCCACTCCTACACCTTCGAATGGGCCTGCATCAACGACCTCTGCGTCAACCGTTTCTGCCCCACCTTCGAGGAACTCGTCCACCCCGACCTGCTCATCATCTACGGGCAGCCAGACTGCTACCGCTGCCACCAGCGCCGCACCATGACGCAGGTCGGCAACCAAGTGCGCTTCGACTGCCCCAACCCCCGATGCAACGAAGTGCTGCGCCTCATCGTCACCAAGGCCGCCCAGGCCGTGAAGGCGCGCGCCGCGGCCGCCCTCGACAAGCTGAACGCCGAGCCCGAGCCGCCGCGGGTCGAGCCTTCCGCCTCCGCTTGGGCCCACTTCACGGTTTCGCACGTCGAGCCACACGAAACGAACGGTCGAGGCCTCAAGAGAATACGCACCGAGGAGCTCGACCGCCCGCGCCACCTCCACGCCTTACCTCCGCTGCCGCCCAACTAGCACGACATGAACGACGGATGCTCCACCGCCCCGAGTGACGCTCCGCAACTTTCAGCACGAAACCCCTTCGCTGGTTGAGCCACGACGAAGGAGCGGTCGAAACCCCGCAAGCCGGCCTCAAGACCCGCTCACCCCGTGGCGGTGACGGATGCCACCTCCCGGCCCGATCCTGTTCATCAACAGTCCATAGCAGAGCCATGGGCAACCCACAGGATGTCACTGCGTACTCGCTCGCACGCCGTCTCTTGGGGGAATCATCATGTCTGCACTGATCGCGCACGAACGTAGTCGACCGATCGCGCTGCGACGACGAAGTCTGAGTGCGGTAGCCCTCGTGGCCACGGCCGCCGTGGCGTTCAGCACCTTCTGGGCCGAGCCGGCAAGCATGGCCTTCGCCGCGACATCCGCATCGACGACCACCGCGACCCCGCTGGTCGTCGATGGCATGAACCTCGACGCCGGCGGCACCGCCATCGTCAACGAGCTCGAGCGCACTCAGGTCGCGCCCGGCCTGGTGCACGTGAAGTACGAACGGCTCGATGCCCAGGGCTGGCAGCAGGTCAACATTCTGAAGGCCGAGCTCAGCGCCGAAACCGTGCGGGTGGGCTATCTGACCCCACCGACCGTCGCTGGCACCGGCGGCACGGTCACCGAGATGACCGACAGCGTGGGCGCTCTGGCCGGAATCAATCTCGACCGCTTCGACATCAACAACTCCACGGCCGCGGCCGGCTGGGGTGTGCGCGACGGCGAAATTCTGAAATCGGGCAACTCCGACGCGGCCCCGTCGATCGTCATCGACGAGAACGGCATGGGCTCCCTCGTCGACCTGCTGTTGCAGGGCACCGCCGGTTTCGGCGACCAGTCCCTGCCGATCACCGGCGTGAACGTCTTCTCGATGCCGACCGACGGCCTCACCCTGTTCAACACGCAGTGGGGTAGCTATTCCCGAACCCGGGTGCTCGCCGCCGGCGCCGGCATCGAGGTTCAGGTCTCGGCCCTCGACGGCTCGGTCGTCTCCGTCTCCGATACCGTCGGCGACGGACAGCTTCCAAACGATGTGATCGCGCTCGTCGCGAACGCCGGCACCGCCGCCGCCACCCAGATGGCCACCCTCGAGGCCGGTGACACCGTGCTCATCGACTACGCAATCGACGCGGGCGCCCTCGAGGTGTGCGAAGCCGCCGGAGCCTGGCACCGCATCCTCACCGACGGTGTCGTCGAGCAGATCAACAACAGCGAACTGCACCCCCGCACGATGGTCGGTTTCAGCGCCGACGGCGCCACCGCCTACTTCGCCGTGCTGGGCGGCCGCAGCGCAACCGCACGCGGCATGACCCTCACCGAGCAGGGCCAGTTCATGAAGGAGCTCGGCGCCGCCAACGCGACCAACGCCGACGGCGGCGGATCGAGCCAGATGAACGTGCGCGAAGCCGGCGACGACTTCTCCACCATTCAGAACACCCCCTCCGATGGCTTTCCCCGCCGCGACGGCAACGGGCTCGGCTTCTTCCTCTCCCAGCCCAGCTCCGGCACCCTCACCGGCTTCAACGTCACCGCGCAGACCACCGGCGACCACGCCCTGCGCGTCTTCCCCGGGCTGCACCGCACCCTCACCGCTGACGGCCACGACGAGGCCAATGCGCCGGTGGACACCACCGGCACGAACTGGGCGACGGATGCCGACACTCTCGCGACCGTCTCCGCCGACGGCATCCTCACGGGAGTCACGTCGGGCCAGACCGTGGTGACGGCGACCAGCGGGGCCGCGACGGGTGAGGCATCCGTCGACGTGCTCGGACCGATCTCGCGCATCACCACCGACACCCAGGTCCTCACCCTCGAAGCTCAGGGTTCCACCACCGACGTGGAACTGGTCGGCCATGACGCTCAGGGTTTCACCGCCCCGCTCGAGGCCGCCGACGTGACCGTCAGCAACTCGAATCCGGCCGCGTTCTCGGTCGAGGCCCAGACCGACGGCAGTTTTCTGGTCTCGGCGACCGCCACCGACGGCACGGCCACACTCGTGTTCACCGCCGGCGGTCAGAGCGTCGAGGTGGCCGCCTCCGTGCCGCTCGAGGTGCGCGTCATCGACGACTTCAGCGACATCTCCGGGTGGACCACCGCGCAGGACCGGGCCCCGGTGGGGTCGATCGAAGCGGGGGAAGGACACGAGGGAAGCGGCAGCATCCGTCTGAATTATGACTTCACCGATTCGACCGGAACCCGCGGGCGCTACGCCGTGGCACCCGGCGCGGTCAGCGGGGGCACGGGCGGCATTGACATTCCGGGCCGTCCGCAGAAGCTGTCGGTCTGGCTCAAGGGCGACGGCAACGGGTCGTGGCTGCGGCTGCAGGTGATGCAGGCCAACGGGGTGCGCAACTGGATCGACGGCCCCGAGGGATCGGAGGCACGGCACATCACCTGGACCGGCTGGAAGCGGGTCGAATTCAGCGTGCCGGAGACTTTCAGCTTTCCGCTGAAGCTCGAGCGCATCCGTGCCCTCGAGACCGTCGCCGCCAAGCAGTACACCGGCGCGCTCGAATTCTCCAAGATCTACGCCTACCTGCCGCCCGAAGGCATCGTGGCGCCCGAGGTGGAACGCCCGACCGACGCGATCGTGACCGAGACCGGCGGCACCGACGATGAAGACCTGCGGGTCGCGGTCATGTCCGACGCGCAGTTCGTCGCCCGCGACCCCGAGAGCTATCAGGTCACGGGCGCCCGCAAGGCCCTGCAGGAGATCGTGGCCGAAAAGCCCGACGTGCTGCTCATCAACGGCGACCTGGTCGACGAGGGCTCGGCGGCCGACTTCGAACTGGCCCGCGAGATCCTCGACGAGGAACTGGCCGGCGTCGAGTTCCCCTGGTATTACGTTCCCGGCAACCACGAGATCATGGGCGCCTCGATCGAGAACTTTCGGGCCGCGTTCGGCGCCACCAGCAACGTCTTCGACGTGCAAGGCACCCGGTTCATCACGACCAGCTCGGCGACGGGCCTGCTGCGCAGCGACTTCGCGCAGGTGAAGGAGACCCGCGACCAGCTCGATGCGGCGGCCGCCGACCCGAGTGTGACCGGCGTGCTCTTCGTCTCGCACATGCCCACCAATGATCCGCTGGCCACCAAGAGCAGCCAGCTCTCCGACCGCAACGAAGCCGCGATGATCGACACCTGGCTGCAGGACTTCCGTGCGGAGTCCGGCAAGTCGGCGGCCTACATCGCCGGCCACGTCGGCGCCTTCCATGCCTCCAGCATCGACGGCGTGCCGTATGTGATCAACGGCAACTCGGGCAAGGGCCCGGCCTCCTCTCCTGACAACGGCGGCTTCACCGGCTGGACCATGCTCGGCATCGACCCCGCCCAGGGCGCGTGGGCCGGCGCCACCGAGCCCTGGCTCGAGGTCGAGACCAAGCCCCGCATCGACGTGGGCACCCTGGCGCTCACCGCGCCCGAGACCCTGATCGTGGGCGATACCGCCGAGATATCGGCCGAATTCGGCCAGGACGCCGGCCACGACGACCGCACGGTGCCGGCGGCCTGGCCGGTCTCCACCAAGTGGGCCGGAGCGGGCGTCTTCGTCGGAACGGCGGCGGATGCCCCCACCGGCACCATCGTCGCCGCCGACCCCGAGACCGGCACGGTGACGGCAGTCGCCGACGGCACCGCCGAACTGCGGGTGACGGTGCGCGCCGAGACGGTCAGCCAGCAGATCACGGTGGCCCTGCGCGACTTCGACCTCGCTGACGCGCAGGTCGAGGTGACGGGCACGCCGAAGGTCGGCGCCACCCTCACCGCCGCGCAACAGGGCTGGACCACGCCCGACGGCGCCGAACTCAGCCTGCAGTGGCTGCGCGGCGACGACGAGATCTCCGGCGCGACCGGGCCCACCTATACTCCGACCGCGACGGATGCCGCCCAGACCCTGGGCGTGCGGGCCACGGTCACGCAGTTTGGCTACTCCCCCGCCGTCTTCGTGTCGAATACCGTGACCGTGGGCACGGGCGACCTCGAGCTGCAGACCGCCCCGGTGCTCAGCGGTGTCGGAGCGTTCGGCGCCACCCTCACCGTCACGCCGGCGGTCTGGAACATGGCGACGAACGCCCGCTACCAGTGGCTGCGCGACGGCGAGGTCATTGCCGACGCTGACACGAACACCTATCTGGTGACCGCAGCCGACGCCGCGCGGGCCCTGTCGGTGCGGGTCACGTCCACCGCCGCGGGCTATGGCTCGGCGACGGCCACGACCCCCGCCTTGACGATCGATCAGCAACCGGTCGTCGCCCAGCCGCAGTCGCCGCTCATCGACGCCGAACTCGTCGACGACAACGCCGGCGGCGTGACCGTCGCGGTCGTCGACGGCCGGGCCACGCTCGATCTCACGGGCTCGAGCGCACGCGAAGACGACTGGCTCTCGGCCCAGGGCTTCTCGGTGGCCACACCGCTCGGCTGGCGCCAGGTCACCGGCGGCGCCATCACAGTGGATGTCTCGGCCTTCGCCCCGGGCTCCCACAAGATCGCGGTCTTCGACCTGCAGAACAAGCTGGTGGGCTGGGCGCCGTTCGAGGTGGCCACGCCCACGACTCCCTCGACCCCCGGTAGCGTCGGCAACGCCACCAGCGCAGATGCGACTCCCGACGAGCTCAGCTCAACCGGGTTCGAAGCGGGCGGCGCCCTGGCAGCGCTGGTGCTGCTCGTGCTCGGCGGTGGGCTGCTGCTCGTGAACCACCGCCGCCGCTCGACCGCACTGTAATGAATCGGCAACGCGATGTTGCCAGGGCCTGTGCCGTGCTGGCGACGCGCTTCCGCGTCATCCGTGATGACCGCTTGCCCTCGACAAGCCTGATCAGAGTCCGAGAAAGACTTTCGTGAACGAGAACGTCAAAGCCCTCGTACCGTCCTCCACAGACGAGACCTGTTGAGGGGGTCGTAGTTTGAGTCGTTGGCGAGCATCCATCGGACTTGCGGGTATGCACCTGAGGGCGCGCGATCTAACTCTTTGGAGTAAGCACGCACGCGACATTGTCGGGCAATTTCGTTTTTCCAAAAGCTCCAAATGACAGTGACCCTCCCGACAGCCCGTAAACCAAGCTGGTCTTCACTGAGTTGTAGGTACGCGCGGATCACCATTCTGTCAGCGCGCCCAGGAACGCCCTGGCGCGCGAACTTTGTCGGGCGTCGGCCCATCAGAACCCAATAGCGTTCGAGATACAAGGACTCGAGTTCACGATGAATCTGCCGATTAAGAAACATGACCGGAACAAGTGCGAAGATCACTGTCGCGAATGTGAGAAGCGAAACAAGCGCAGTAACGGCCTCCGCCCAGTTAGGAAGGGTGCGTTCGTCTCAGTCGGGTCAAAATCTGCTTCGTGCCCCGCCTTGCGCAGATAGTCCAACAGCCGACTCTTGGCGACCCGGTCCTTGGCGAGCATCGGGTCGACGGCCCTACTCCGATCCCCGATTGCATCCCGTGGAGCCATTGCAAGCGTGGCGACGACTTTGCTCTGAGCGAATGCGGCACGGCACGGCACGGCACGGCACGACACGACACGACACGACACGACACGACACGACACGACACGACGACAACTTACAACGTGCGACTCCGAGAAGCGCAATCGCTTAGGTCCACGCTCGGCAACACGGCACCTCGACTCGACAACGACGCGCTCGGGCCTGGCAAGGCTGCTGATATACATAATTATGACCGCGGATGCAAGTATTTGGTATGACCGGCTAAAATCCTCCGTTGAAGCCGGGTCGCTCCTGGACCTTGCTCCAGGGATCGATGACGATGATGTTACCGCCCTCGCCTCCGATTCATGGCTGGAAGAGCGCAAGCTTCCCGCCGAAATCCTCCGAGAATTGCTGGTCACAGCAGGCTTGGTTGCCGACCCACGCGGCCTGCAGATCCGTGGAGCGCTTATTATCGGAGCGCTTGACTTGAAGTACGCAAAATTGGTCTGTCGCCTGATATTCGATCGATGCCGTTTCGAGCAAATACCCGAATTCACACATTCCGTAATTCCCGGTTTAAGCCTTGCGAATTGTGTGGTTCCAGGTATGCAAATTTCCGACGCACAAATAAAAGGTGATCTCGAAATGTCCGGCGTGCGTTCGGAAGGAAGCGTTGAGGCCGACGGGATTCATATTGAAGGAAACTTCACTCTGGCAAAGGCGGTTCTAGCCGACCCCGATGGAGATGCTCTGAGCTTGGACGGGGCCAAGATCGACGGAGGGGCGTTCATGAACGAGCTGGCTGCGATAGGAGAAGTCCGTGCTCTCGACGTTCAGGTTAGCGGCCAGCTTTCCCTGAAAAAAGCGGTCTTGTCTAACCCTGATGGGAACGCCCTAAACCTGGACGGGGCCAAGATCAATGGCGGCGCGTCCTTTTCCGAACTGACCGCAAGAGGCGAAGTCCGAGCGCTCGGCATTCAGATTGGTGGGCAGCTCACGCTGAGAAAGGCAACCTTGGCCAATCCTAATGGGGACGCGCTTAGCCTAGATGCGGGCCATATCGCGGGCGGCGCGTTTCTCAACGAGCTGACCGCAACAGGGGGAGTTCGGGTCTTGGGCCTTCACGTCGGCGGGCAACTCAGCCTTATCAAGGCGAATTTGTTCCACACTGATGGGACGGCTTTGAACATGGACGGGGCCAAGATCGACGGGGATGCGTACCTAAACGAAATTACCGCAACAGGAGAGGTTCGCGGCCTAGGGATGCATATCGACGGACAGCTTGCCCTGCTCAAGGCGACTTTGTCCAATCCCGCTGGGAAGGCCCTGAGTTTGGATAGGGCCACGATCAACGGGGGCGCGTTCCTGCAGGAATTGACGTCGACAGGGGAAGTCCGAGCCCTCGGCATTCATATTCGCGGCCAGCTAACCCTGACCAAGGCGACTCTGTCCAATCCCGACGGAAATGCTTTGAGCCTTGATACGGCCACGATCGACGGGGGTGCGTATCTGGACGAACTGACAGCGACCGGGGAAGTCCGAGCCCCGAGCGTTCACATTGGCGGGCTTTTTACCCTTGAAGAGGCGACTTTGTCCAACCCTAACGGGCACGCTTTGAGCCTGGACAGGGCCACGATTGACGGGAATGCAGTCCTGAGCGCGCTGAGCGCGACAGGGCAAGTCCGCGGCATTGGCCTTACGGTTGGCGGACAGCTCGTCCTGGTCAAGACGACTTTATCCAACGCCGGCGGGGTCGCCCTGACACTGCAAGAGGCCACTGTTGGCGCTTTTTTGCTCGACAATAGGTGTGTTTTTGTTGGTCGCATCAATCTCGCGCACACGACGATCAAAGTTCTGGTGGTCGAGGACACCAAACCCGACGGGGGGCTTCCGCCGCTTTCTTCCGCTCAGGGTTGGAGCATAGGAGCCGTGAGTGGCTTCCTCCGCAACGATCGCAAAAGTGCCGCTGAATGGCTGAGCACCATCGAAGGACCGGGCCTCGCCGGTGACAAGAAAGAGTTTGTCGCTCAACCTTGGCACGAGCTCGCTAGGACGTACGATCAAACCGGGCAGCCAGAAGACGGTCGTTGGTTGCGCTACCAGGCGGCGAAGACGACTACGCAGGCAATGCCTTGGGCGTCAAAAATCGCCCGCTGGGTGTACGGGGCACTCGTCGGCTACGGCTACAAACCGGGTCGCGTCCTGATATGGATCGCAGTGTTGTGGTGCACTGTTTTTGCGGTGAGCACGGTAAACGCCTCAGCGTTTACGCCTAGCGCATCCGGCGCCCAGACAATCGAGGCCAGAACTATGAACGGCCGTTCAGAGGCACTGCGGGTTACTGGCGCCACGACGAGCCCGCCCAACTATCCCACTTTTCAGCCTGTCCTGTTCGCCGTGGATATAAGTCTTCCAGCAGCCACCACCGGCCAGAGCGCCGCATGGCAGGTCACGGGGAACGCTTGGATCGCCATCTTGTTTGCCGCTATCAAGGGCTTCTCCTGGATATTGACCGCGCTCCTGCTGGCGGGGGTAACGGGATTGTTGCGCAAGTCCTAGGTCTGACCATGATGCACGAAGGGGACGGCCGCTGCCGTGCCGGGGCAGCGGTCCAGACGCTCATGACTTTCAGTAGGATCGGGATACTGCCCAGCGGTCAGGCCTGTTGTTTTAGGATTAGACAAGGCGCTCCCTGCGGGTCCCTCCCTCGCCCCTCCGAAGTCTCATCATTACTCGCCTCGATGCGCAGCACCTGTCGGGCGAGCTAGCCCTACTGTTCAGCTGAGCGACTTGTACCGTGCGGCCCCACAACCGGCCTGGATAAATCCCACCTAAAAAGCTGCTCTGGCGCGTTGATGTTGTTGTTCCGCGAGTCCAGAGGTCTGGTAGCGCGGTTCTGACGAGGTGGTAGTAGCCCAAGTCACATTCGCGCGCACCGCACCATCGGCTCGTGGCGGCGTCCATTCCGACGCCATCCGCGACCGCATCAGCGACAGCACCACCTGGGCCCACCCTGGCACCTGCAACGAGGGAACAAACCGCCCCACGTAATCCGTGACGGGGAAGACCAGCGGTGCTGAGCCACAGCACCACGGGCGCTCTTCGGCACGACCGGTGAGGCTCACCTGCACGATCGGGTGGGACTCAGAGGCTCGAATACTCAGTTTCAGGCCGCAAGCCCCACACGGGCCACCCGACAAATGGACCCACCCCAATCCTCCCAATCCCTTCAGCCTCATCGATAACCCGGAATTGGCGATACCGACGCCACTGCCCGAAGCAGTGTTCCCTTCACAAGAAAACGTCCTGGAATTCAGACCACGACCGCGCCCCGTGCAGCTCGGCCCTCTCACCTTGAGCGACTCACTGGCACACTTGCAGCGGCGGGTGTCCCCGCCGCCGACACCCCGGCCATGGCCCATTTCCTGACCGCCCACACCCGTTGCCGGGCTCAGCGGGTTTCGTGGGCCATAGCCGAGATCCACGCAAGCGCGCACTGCCGCGACTCTGCCTCACTAGCTAGCTCGCAAAACACGGTCGCGTCTCAGGTGCCGGCGACCCACCCTTTCGAACGTGCCCCGGCACCAAACCGTCGAACTACTCCCGCAGCGATTCCACGTTCTCGCGGTACCAGGCCACGGTCGACGCCATGCCCTCATCCAGCCCAATCCCCGCAGTCCACCCGGCGTCAGCCAGCTTCGACACATCAAGCAGCTTCTGCGGCGTCCCGTCCGGCTTCGAGGTATCCCACTCGGTCGCGCCGGTGAATCCGACAACCCGAGCGATCGACTCCGCGATCTCGCGGATCGTCACGTCACTCCCGGTGCCCACGTTGACCTGTTCCGGCCCGTCGTAGTGCTCCATGAGGTGCAGGCAAGCCGCAGCCATGTCGTCCACGTGCAAGAACTCACGGCGGGGAGTGCCGGTGCCCCAGTTCGTGACCGAGGCAGCTCCCGATTGGGCCGCTTCATCATAGCGACGGATGAGCGCGGGCAGCACATGAGACCCGGTCGGCGAGAAGTTATCCCCGGGCCCGTACAGGTTCGTTGGCATCGCCGAAATCCACGGCAAACCGTACTGGCGACGCACCGCTTGAATCTGAAGAATCCCGGCGATCTTGGCGATCGCATAGGCGTCGTTCGTCGGCTCGAGGTGTCCGGTCAGCAGCGAGTCCTCGCGAATCGGCTGCGGCGCCAGCCGCGGGTAGATGCAAGACGAGCCGAGAAAAAGCAGGCGCGCCACGCCGTACTTCAGCGCAGCGTCAAGCACGTTGACCTGGATGCGCAGGTTATCGCTGAGAAAATCGACCGGGTAGTTGTTGTTGGCAAGAATGCCGCCCACCTTCGCTGCGGCCAGCACAACGTACTTCGGCTTCGTTTCGGCGAAGAACGCGAAGACCGCGTCGCGGTCCTTTAGGTCCAGCTCAGCGGAGGTGCGGCCAACGAGGTCGGTGAACCCTTCCGCTTCGAGCCGGCGCCAGATCGCGGAGCCGACGAGGCCGCGGTGGCCGGCGATGTAGAACCGGCCGTCGCGGTCGAGGGCTGAGGGGTTAAAGTCGACCTGGTCGCGCTCGTCAGCGCTCACGCACCAACCGCCGCGGGCTCCAGGGTGCCCCAGCTCACAAGCTTGACCGTGTCGATCCAGTCGCGGCCAGCGTGCTCGAGCAGCTTGATGTCGGCATCGACCATGATGCGGGCGAGCATTGCGGTGTCGACAGTGGCCTTCCAGCCCAGCTTTTCCTCAGCGTGAGACGCGTCGCCGACCAGGGCGTCGACCTCGGTCGGGCGCAGGTAACGCTCGTCGAAGCGGACGTGCTCTTCCCAGTTCAGCCCCACATGCTCGAACGAGGTCTGCACGAAGTCGCGCACGGTGAAGTTGCCACCGGTGGCGAGCACGAAGTCGTCAGGTTCGTCGACCTGCAGCATGCGCCACATGCCTTCGACGTATTCGGCGGCGTAGCCCCAATCTCGGATGGAGTCGAGGTTGCCGAGGTACACGTGGTCCTGCTTGCCGGCCTTGATAGCGGCGACGGCGCGGGTGATCTTGCGTGTGACGAAGGTTTCACCGCGGCGGGGCGATTCGTGGTTGAAGAGGATGCCGTTGACGGCGAACATACCGTAGGCCTCGCGGTAGTTCTTGGTGATCCAGTAGCTGTAGACCTTCGCGGCGCCGTAAGGCGAGCGCGGGTAGAACGGAGTCTCCTCGTTCTGCGGAGGCGGCGTGGCACCGAACATCTCCGACGACGACGCCTGGTAGAAACGGGTCGTGATGCCGGACATACGAACAGCTTCCAGCAAACGAATGGTCCCCATGCCAGTCGTATCGCCAGTGTGCTCGGGCTCGTCGAAAGAGACCCGCACGTGGGACTGTGCGGCGAGGTTGTAGACCTCATCGGGCTGGATCTCAGCGAGCAGAGTCACGAGGCGCGAGCCGTCGCTCAGGTCTCCGTAGTGCAGAAACAACTTCGCGGCAGGGTCGTGAGGGTCGACATAGAGGTGATCAATTCGAGAAGTATTGAACGTCGATGCACGACGGATGAGGCCGTGCACCTCGTACCCCTTAGCCAGCAGCAGTTCGGCAAGATACGAGCCGTCCTGTCCGGTGATCCCCGTGATGAGCGCGCGCTTAGTCATAAATTCCCCCGAGTGGCAATGGGCAGGGGCCGGCCGCGCTTGCGACCGCCCAACGATGCAAGGCCCCTTATCCAAAGAGCATAACGGTCAAGGGCAGCATCTTCACCGAGCACTTCCTTGCGGTAGCGAAATCCGTTAGCCCCCAACGCAGCCGCTCGCGCCCGGTCGAGACTGAGCTCGACAACTGCGTCCAGCAAAGCTTGAGGGTCTCCTGCTTGTACGACAACACCACCCGCAGCGGCCGCAATCTCAAGAGCTGTAACTCCCTTCGGATCTGTGGCTGCCAGAACGGGCCGGTGCGCATTGAAGTAAGAGGTGAGTTTGCTGGGTACGGCCATCTCCGATACGCCGGGGAGTTCGTTTACCAAGAGGATGTCGGCAGCTCCCAAGGCGCTCTGAAAACCCACATCATCCAGCGAGTCAATGAATTGCAGTCTCTTTATATCAGCACCACGGGCAATCAAGCCTGCCTTCTCACTTCCGTTCCCGAGAAGTACGAACCGAACGCAGGCCCCCTGCTCATCAGCGAGGCGCGCCGCACTGAGGACATTGTCGAGCCCCTGTTTCACACCCATATTTCCGGCATGCAACACTACGGTCTCAGCCTCGCTCCAACCGTGCTGGCCTCGCGTCTGCGAGGGATCAAGAGGCGAGGTGGCTTCAAGATGGGTCCAGTTTCTAACCACTCGAACTCGCTCAGCATCAACACCAAGAACATTGGTTACATAAGATGCGAAACGATCATGGATGACTACAACCCCGTCAGCGGAATTTAGTGTCTGCTTCTCCACCCAAGTCACGAACTTAGTCACGCAGGTGCCTCCAGAGCCAGTCTCGGAGAGACCTAAACTATAAAGATCTTGAACCCAAATGTTCATGGCCGGCCTGTTCGAGCCAAACCGTGCTCGCAGCGAGACGAGTGCACACGAGAATAGCGCGGGAGAAATCAGCACGACCACATCAGGGTTGTCCCAAGGAGCGATCAGGAGACGCAGACCGAAACTAACCTCTGATAGAAGCCGCTTAACACCCTTCGGCGACTTGGGCACATAATGCAGTTTGCGATCCACTGGAACATTGCCGACGATCTCAGATGTGGACCATTTGCCATATCCAGGTCGTACTCTCCACTCCGGATAATGCGGATGTGACGTGAGAACTCGCACGTCAAAAGCGCGGACGCGCAGTCCACGAGCCAGAGCAGAGGTGTAGGGGGCAATGCCAGTTATCTCAGGGGAGAAATTTATTCCCATGATGAGGACGACAGGTGTTGTCGTAATGTCTGCTAACTCCATGGCCGACGGGGAAGCTATGCCATTCATGAATATCTCCGCTGAATCACTCTGAAAACGCTGGGCCTGAAGCGTCTTCGGATTTTCAAATAAAGGCACGCACAAAGATCTCTCCTGAAGCGAAATCCTGACCAAACAGGTCGATGGCCGAGCCGCGCGTAAATTCAGATCTTGTTTCAAACGACAGGTTACCTTGGCATAGGAACGCAGCAGACCCAATTCGGCTTGATAACCCCAGAAATCAAATACGCTTACCTCCGATACGATGGAACTGCTCTTATGACCTGTTCGGGTTGCACGGGTCGTGAACATTTGTGGGGGATGGTCTGGAAATGGCATTGAAAAAACCTGGCTCGACCGAGGGTCGCGAGAACTTCATCACTCCTGTGATCAATTTAGCCTCAGCGCCCGGCGAACGTGCAGCTTGGGACCGTTCGAGATTTACGGTTTATCTTTGGGCCGCGGCCGAGTTGATCTTCGTCACAAATGCCTGGCAAGTCAGCTCGAAGGTGCGAGTTGCGGTGCTCCGCCTATTTGGCGCGGACATCGGACCGGGCGTCGTGTTCCGACCTCGTACACGGGTCAAATTTCCATGGAAGTTGCACATCGGCGCAGACTCATGGATCGGCGAAGGCGTCTGGTTTCACAATCAGGATCACATCTATATCGGTCATGATGTCGTCGTCTCTCAAGAATCGTTCCTGACAACTGGCAGCCATGCCCACCGGGTGGATATGCGTTTACTGACGCGTCCCATCCATGTCCATTCCGGCGCCTGGATTACCTCGAGGTGTATCGTCCTAGGCGGTGCGAATATTGGACGATCTGCTCTCCTCCAACCGATGACTGTTGTTGCGGGTGACGTCAAGGCCAACGCGATTGTACGAGGTCCGCAAGCCGAATTCGTCGCGTTTCGCTTCCGAGTCAAAGAAGGTAACGAATGAAGATTCTCCACATCGCTCCCTTGTTCACACCCGATGGCGCATTCGGTGGTCCGACCAGAGTAGCCTTGCGGCAAACTCGCGAACTGAGGTCCCGCGGGCACGACGTCTTACTGGTCGGCACTGCGATGGGATATGGTCGAATTCTTCCCGCAGACATCGACGGCGTCCCTGTGAAACTATTCCGAGCACACAAATTACTCGGGACTTCGGGGTACGGGGGATTGTTTTCTCTCAAGATGCTAGCTTGGACTCTTTGGAAGAGCCGCAGGGCTGATGTCGTCCACGTTCACTTGGCGCGCGATCTGTTAACAATGCCTACGGCGTTACTGCTCACATGTCTCCAGGTACCGCTTCATCTCCAGTTACACGGGATGATTGGGCCGTCAAGCAAGTTGACCTCAAGAATTATGGACATGCTTGCGACTCGTCCAGTGCTCAATCGATCCGCCACAATTTTCTACCTGTCGAACATGGAGAGAGATGGGCTGAAGGGCGTCCTTCCCGTTGAAAACCTCCCCGTACGAGAGCTGCCGAATGGAGTTCCGGCAGCACCTTACGAGCCACGACCTGACATTGTGGAGGTGTTGTTCCTCGCGAGGTTGCATGTGAGGAAAAGGCCTGTGGCCTTCGTTGAAATGGCCGAGATTCTGAAGGATGAGTTCCCAGACGCTAGCTACGCGATCGTCGGGCCTGACGACGGAGAGCGCGTCAATGTCGAACAAACGATTGATAAATTCAATCTGAGCAACCGGGTACACATGGAACCAGGGCTTGCCCCGTCACAGACGCAAAGTCGAATGGCGTCCAGCGCCATATACGTGCTCCCATCAGTCGAAGAGCCATTCGGAATGACAATTATAGAGGCACTCGCGATCGGGCGACCGGTCGTAATCACAAACTCGTGTGCATTAGCGCCATTCGTGGAAATGAATCGCTGTGGATTCGTCACAGATGGGTCCCCGGAGGACCTAGCTCGCGCAGTTTCTAAACTTCTTCGCGACCCTAAGGCAGCGACAGATATGGGGCTCCGAGGAAGATTGGCCGTCCAGAAGGAATACAGCATCCAACACGTCGTGGACGTCCTGGAAGCCCGGTATGGAAACCCCAGAACCCTCAATGAAGAGTCCGCAGCGCTGTTAGCACCGGCCGCGGAAGACAAATAAACAGTGTGAGGCTTCCACGAACAAAGGAGTTGCGCTCACAGAAATGCGGCAAGTCCTGACTTCAGTCTCTTTGAAAGTATCCGCGATCGACATTTTGCGGCGGAGCGATTGGACAAGAAAAACCGAGCCTCGGTGACGAAAGATTTATCCGACTGCGGACAACAAGATCGAGCGTTTCGAACCCATTATCCACCGGAGAAAATTTCGTGATGCGAATTGGAGACAGACACCGCTCCCTGCGTCGGATCGTGTGGCTGCAGTGAGGGCATCGCATGAATATTTGCGGTGTGGGGGCCGTTCAATATTGTCGTCGGGGGCCACGTTCATTGCGCCGAGGTGCCGGGCAGTCGTGCGGTCGGGGGCCACTGGTGCAACGACCGAGCAACGGGTCCGTACTCGACCTGGTCGGCGTTAACACGGCGGCGAGTTCGAGCACATCGTGGCCCCTGGTCTCGGCCCGGAGCGTACCGTGAGTATTAGAGCCCGTGAGCCCCACCCGATCGTGCGGTTGAGCCCCACTGATCGTGCGGAAGAGCACCAGTGGTGGTGCGGCTCAGCACCACTGGTG
>NZ_QZVS01000059.1 GCF_003602235.1 Cryobacterium melibiosiphilum | reverse complement strand
GGCGGCGGCCGCCGCCGCGGCGGCATCGTGAGCGGCCTGCGCGGCCCGGGCCGCGGCATCCGTCGTCGTGGTCGAACCGGCCGTGCTCGCCGTGTTGCCCGAGGCGGTCAGGCTCTGCGACGCCTCGATGGATTGGGTGCCGAGCTGCCACCCGATGCCGAGCACCGAGACGGAAGCCACGGCGGCCAGGAGTACTGCGCGTGATCTCACCAATCAAACCTTTCGTAGTGAATCTGTCGGGTGGGCAGGCCCGCCGAACGCGCGTCGCGCACGACGGCGTCGGTCCAGCGGCGGGGGCCGCAGACATACACGTCGGAGTAGCGCAGCTGCGGAACCAGCGTGCGGAGGGTGATGCGGGCGGCGGCGGCATCCGCCGGCAGCCAGCTGTCACCGCGGGGTGCACGTGTGCCGGCGATGATGCGCAGCTCGGCGCCGCGGCGCTGGCAGAGTTCGATGATCTCGCTGCTGAGGTAGCTGTCGCCGACGCTGTGCGAGCGCAGCAGCACCGTGGCGCCGCCCGGGGCGAAGTCGGCGTTCTCGAGCAGCGACCGAATCGGCGCCGCCCCGATGCCGGCGGCGACCAGCACGAGGTGCGGGGCGGTGCGGGCGCGGTCGGTGAAGATGCCGTAGGGGCCCTCGAAGCTCACGCGGGTGCCGCGGGGCAGATTCGGCAGGTCCGCCGAAGCGTCACCGAGGGCCCGCACGGTGATGCGGAGGCTGTCGTTGGTCGGCGCGGCCGACAGCGAGAACGGATGCGCCTGCCACCAGAGCCCCTGGCTCCAGAACCGCCAGATGAAGAACTGCCCACTCTCGGCGCGCAGCTTGTTCACCTCGCGGCCCGTCAGGGTGATCGACACCACACCGGGGGCGATCCGTTCGATACGGTCGACGACCAGTTGGTGACGCAGCGACCGCACGATCGGCAGCACGAACCGGTAGACGATGATGGCGGCAGCCACCCCGAGGTACAGGGTGAGCCAGTAGTAGCGGGCGATGGCGCCTTCGGCGAGCAGTCCGCCGACGCTCAACTGGTGCGGGACGGAGACCAGCACCGCGAGATAGCCGAGCAGGTGCACGGCGTGCCAGGCCTCGTAGCGAAAGCGACGCCGCACGATGACGAGCGAGGTGACGACGACCGCGATCAGCAGGCCGAGGCCGAGGAAGGCGAGCGGCATGTCGGGCAGGGTGAAGAACATGCTCCAGGTCTCGGCGAACACATTCACGTTCTCGGCGGCCGCATAGCCGCCGATCAGGAACACGGCGTGGCCGAGTAGCAGGTAGAGGGCCGGTTTGCCCAGTTGCTGGTGCAGTGCCATGGCACTGTCGTGGCCGAAGGCCCGGTCGATGGGCGGCAGGCGGGAGGCGAGCAGCATCATGACGAGCAGCAGGTCGGTGCCGATCAGGCCGGCGAGGATCCCGATCGAGGTCAGCGTGTCGGCGAAGGTGCCGAAGTCGGCCGCCCCGCCGTCGGCGAGGAAGATGGCGACGACGAGGGCGACCGAGGTGATGCAGAGGGTCTGCAGGGTGTCGGCCAGGCGCATCCGCTTCGTGTAAGCGGGGCGTACGGGCAGCCGGCCGGGAGCCGGGGCGGGGACGCGAGCGGCCCGGGGCGCGGGGCTGGTGCCGGGTCGGGTACTGCGCGTGTCGAGGGTCATGAGAAGAGCATCCCGGCCGACCTCATCGAACAGCTATCGGGACGCTGAGAAAAACCTGTGATGCGGCACTGCGGTTCCGATGCAGCGGCCGACCCGCGCCCGAGGCGGCTGCATAACTCCTGCAGATTCTGCGGCCACTCCTACCAAAGCCCGGAAAGACGGGCAACGTTTCGGCCGATCGGGCAAACTGCAGGAGTTATGCCGCCGGCCGCCGACGCACCCCGACGCAACCCGCGCACCCCGCGCACCCGGCTGCCAGCACGGCCGAGGCGCCGGTCAGGCAGAGCGCAGCCGGCGGCGCTGGGCGGCCTGCACGAGGAGCACGATGCCGAGGGCGACCACTCCGCCGAGCGTGGTCTCGAGCACCCGGTCGACCAGCAGGGTCGCCACCGGCTCGGGGCTCACGAGGTGCACGACCGTCAGGGCGAGCGGCGTCACAAACAGCAGCGCGGCGCCATAGTGCCGGCCGATGAACAGCTCGGCCCCGAACTGGGCGACCGCGATGACCAGAATGAGCACCCAGACCGGCGGATCCGGCAGCAGCACGAGCCCCGCCACCCCCAGACCCAGCACCGTGCCGATGATGCGGTGAAAGGCCCGTGACACCGAGTGTGCGGCGTGCGGCGGCGGCAGCACGGCCACGACCGCGATGACCGCCCAGTAGGCATGCCCGAGGCCGAACGACATCGCGAGCGCGCCCGCCAGCAGGGCGCCAATCACGTTCTGCGCCACGTTCAGCCACACCTGCGGGTCGGCGACGGCTCGCGGACGCACGGTCGCGGCCCGGGACAGTTCCTTGAACAGGGCCGGTTCGCGGCGGCCGGCAAGGCGGCGCAGCAGCCAGCCCGACATCGTCAGCGCCCAGGCGACGGATGCCCCCGCTACCGCCACGAGCAACCGCGGCCCGAACTCCTCCGCCGGAACAGCGATCTCGGCGACGACGGCGTAGCCGAAGACGAAGAAGATCGGCGTGCCGGGGAACAGGCCGAGGGTGCGGCAGAGCACAATGCTCACCGTGAGCACGAGCACGAGCCCGCCGGTCAGGGCGAGCAGTCCGGCACCGAAGTTCGCCAGCGTCAGGGCGAAGGCGATGATCGCGAGCATGAGCAGTCCGGCGGCGGTGACCGTGCGCATCCGCTGCCGGTAGGGCTCGTTGCGCCCATAGAGGCTCGTCATCGCGCCGAACGCGGCGTAGGCGGCCCAGTCGAGCCGGCCGACCGAGGCGAGCACCGCGAGCGGAACGGCCACCGAGACCGCCGCGCGCGAGGCGACCTCAAACTGCCAGCCGCGCAGCGAGCGCAGAAACTGCAGCAACGATTCCGGCCGGCGCCCGCGGTCGGGCGCCGCCGGGTCAACCCAAGCCATGCTAGAGCTTTTCGATCGGTGCGACCTTGATCAGCAGTTTCTTGGCCCCGGAGGTGTCGAACTGCACGTGCGCGATGCGTTTGGTGCCCTCGCCGGTGACCTGGTTCACGAGTCCGTCGCCGAAATCAACGTGACGGATGCGGTCGCCCGCTTCGAGCGTCAGGCTGCCGTTGTCGCGCACGGTTCCGGTGATGCGGTTCGCCCATTCGGTCTTCGTCTTGGGGGGCGCCGGCGGCAGCCCGGCGAGTTCTTTGCTGCGGCCGTTGAAGCCGCCGCCGTAGCCGTCGCGGCGCACGTTGAGGGCGCGCGGCTGGGTGCCGCCACGGGAGTTCGCCATGCCCGGCGACTGCCGCCAGTCCATCAGCTCGGCGGGGATCTCTTGCAGGTATCGGCTCGGCATCGCCACGTTGATATCGCCGAACTGGGCGCGTGTCATGGCCAGCGAGAGGTACAGCCGCTGCCTGGCCCGGGTGATGCCGACGTAGAACAGGCGGCGTTCTTCGGCGGGGCCGCCGGGTTCGTTCGCGGACATCTGGTGCGGCAGCAGGCCCTCCTCGATGCCGGTCAGGAACACGGCTTCGTATTCGAGGCCCTTCGCGGTGTGCAGCGTCATGAGCGACACCGTTCCGGAGGCGTCGTCGAGGTCGTCGGCAGCCGCGACGAGCGAGACCTGGGTGAGAAAGTCGACGAGCCCCCCATCGGGGTTCTCCTTGTTGAAGTCCTTGGTCTGGGCGACGAGTTCCTCGATGTTCTCGGCGCGGGCCTCGTCTTGCGGGTCCCGGCTGCCGCGCAGCACGGCGAGCAGGCCGCTGCCCTCGAGCAGAAACTCGAGCACCTCGCTGACGTTGGAGCCGCCGGTGCCGGTGCCGTCTTCGGCGATGACCGTGGGCACGAGCATCAGCGCGGCGGCGTCGAGTAGTTCGGCGAGTTTCAGGATCGCGCCGGTGACCTTCGGGCCGAGGCCCAGCGCGCTCGACGACCGCATCGCCTGGCGAAAGGTGAAGTCGTTGTCGTCGGCGAAGCTCGCGAGCGCGGTTTCGGTCGCGGGGCCGATGCCGCGCTTGGGGGTGTTCAGAATGCGCCGCAGGGCGAGTTCGTCGACCGGGTTGGCGACCGCGATCAGGTAGGCGAGGGCATCCTTGATCTCGCCGCGTTCATAGAACTTGGTTCCGCCGACCACGCGGTACGGCGTGGCGGAGCGCACCAGGATTTCTTCGAGCGCGCGGGTCTGCGCGTTGGTGCGGTAGAACACGGCCATATCGCGGTAGGCCATGCCGGCGCGGTGCAGCACGTCGATCTCGTCGGAGACGAACTGGGCCTCGTCGTGGCCCGAGTAGGCGGTGAAGCCCACGATCTTCTCGCCGTCGCCGCCGGCACTCCAGAGCTTCTTGTCTTTGCGGTCGAAATTGTGACCGATCACGGCGTTCGCCGCCGAGAGGATGTTCTGCGTCGACCGGTAGTTCTGCTCGAGCAGGATCACCTTCGCGCCCGGGTAGTCCCGTTCAAACTCGGTGATGTTGCGGGTGTCGGCGCCGCGGAACGCGTAGATGGACTGGTCGGAGTCACCGACCACGGTCAACGAGGCGCCCGGGATGCCGCCGCTCGCGTCGCGCAGGTTGCGCACGTGCACGCCGTCCCGGTCCATCTGCTCCGCCAGCGCAGGGCTGACCGGCCGGGTCAGTTCGTGCACGAAGGCGTACTGGGCGTGGTTGGTGTCCTGGTACTCGTCGACCAGCAGGTGCCGGAACCGGCGTCGGTAGAGGGCGGCGACATCCGGAAACGCCCGGAACAGGTAGACCGTCTCGCCGATCAGGTCGTCGAAGTCGAGGGCGCTCGCGGCGCGCAGCCGGGCCGTGTACTGGCGGAAAATCTCGACGAACATGACCTCCTGCGGGTCGCTCATGTTCGCGTTGCGGGCGTAGGAGTCGACATCGGCGAGCTCGTTCTTGAGCTTGGAGATCTTGGCGCCGGCCGATCCGGGCGTGAACCCGTAGGTGTCGGCGTCGAGGCTCTTGATGATGCGCTTCAGGGTGACCTTGGTGTCGGCCGAGTCGTAGATGCTGAAGCTACTCGACAGGCCGATCTTGTCGGCCTCCCGCCGCAGAATGCGCACGCACGACGAGTGGAACGTGCTGATCCACATGCCGGATGCCCCGTCACCGAGAATCGCCTGCACCCGTTCACGCATCTCAGCAGCGGCCTTGTTGGTGAAGGTGATCGCCAGAATCTGGCTCGGCCAGGCATCCCGGGTCTCCAGGAGGCTCGCGACCCGGCGGGTGAGCACGCTGGTCTTGCCCGAGCCGGCACCGGCGATGATCAGCAGCGCCTGCCCGCGGTATTCGACGGCTTCGCGTTGTTGCGGGTTGAGCCCGTCGAGCAGGTGGCTGCGGTGCTCGCCGCCGGAACCCGCCCCGGCCGTGCCGACCGGGCCGCCGTGGCCGTCGAGGATGATCGGGGTTGCCGAACGTCCCGTCTGGGCGGGGCGCGCAGGCGGCTGGTATTCCGGAGCAGAAGAGGGTGTCATATCGAGTTCAATTCTAGGCGAGGCGTCTGACACCCGTTCCGGGAGGTCAGCCGAGCAGCAGTTCCTCTTCGCGCTGCAGTTCGGCGCGCACCATTACCGCGAGGTCGGGGTGGTCGACGAACACGCCGTCGACGCCGGAGCCCATGATGGTGCGGAACTCCGCGGACCAGTTGCCGAACTGGGCCTTGTATCGGCCGCGGCGAAAACTCGGCGCGAGAAAACGGTTCTCGGGGCGCAGGCTCCAGCAGTAGATATACAGGCCGGCGGCGTGGGCCGCGTCGACGAGGGGGCTCGCCCCGGTGACGGTACCGCCCTCGTCCGTTTCGAGAATGAGCGATTTGGGCACGCTGACTCCGTCGACCGTGCCGCGCAGGTCGTACAGGCCGGCGTCGGTCAGGTAGTGGGCGTAGCGCGGAGCGTCGGCGCCGAGCCGGGAGACCAGGTCGACCGGTTTGCCCCGGGCTTCGAGCAGCAGGATCCGCTTGCCGTACACGCCGCGGGCGTGCAGCTGGGCGAGCACGGTCGGTTCGAAGCTCTCGGTGATGAGGCGGCCGTCGCCCGCATTCCAGCCGGCCCGGTTGATCTCGGCGGCGAACAGTTCGTCGAGCGGCAGCCCGATCGACGCGAAATAGGACGGATGCTTCAGCTCGGCCACCATGCTGCGGGGCGCCCGGGCGATCTCCGCGGCCCGGTCGACGAGCTTCATGACGTCGCGCAGCCGCAGCATGGGGAACTGCCCATCGAAGCTCGCGCTGTTCTTGCGCAGCGCCGGGAGGCGTTCGCGCATGCCGAGGGTGCGGAGCTCCCCCCAGGTGAAGTCCTCGGTGAACCAACCGGTCAAGACCTTGCCGTCAACGGTTTTGGTCGTGTGGCGGGCGGCGAATTCGGGGTGATCGGCGACATCCGTCGTCTCGCTGATCTGATTCTCGTGGCGCACGACGAGCACGCCGTCCTTCGAGGCGACCACATCGGGTTCGACGGCGTCGGCGCCGAGCGCGAACGCGAGTTCGTAGGCGGAGCGGGTGTGTTCGGGGCGGTAACCGCTGGCGCCGCGGTGACCGATGACTAACGGATGCATCAGATCAGGCTAGTCCTGTGGTCGGCGTTCCCCGTGCCCGAGCGACTTTCGGCGCCTCGTGCCACGGGCGCCGGAGGCTGTAAATCCACTGATGGCCGCTGCAATCGGAGGGGCTCTTCGATACAGTGGTGGGTACTCCCTCTATAGGGGGGTCCCGTCTACCTAACTTGATTGTGAGCTGCGATTTACATGGCAACCTCCAACCCCGCGTTCTCCCGAAACGCCGCGTTCGGCGCCCCCGGTGCGCTGGCGGCTTCCCGCACCTTGTCTGACAACGACCTGCAGGACATGTACAACAAGCCCTCCGCGGGTTCGCAGGACACCGGTCACATGACCTACGAAGACACGATCACCAAGACCGGCATCGCCTTCGCCGTTCTGATCGTGGCCGCGGCGGTCGGCTGGATGTTCCCGATCCTGATGATTCCGGGCGCGATCGCCGGTTTTGTACTCGGCCTGGTCAACACCTTCAAGAAGGAGCCGTCGGCTCCGCTGATCCTGACCTTCGCGGCGGCCCAGGGCCTCTTCGTCGGCGGCATCTCGATGCTCTTCAACGGTGCTTACCAGGGCATCGTCACGCAGGCGATCCTCGCGACCCTCGTCGTGGTCGGGGTCACCCTGGCCCTGTTTCGCAGCGGCAAGATCCGCGCCTCGAAGAAGGCCACCAAGGTCTTCATCATCGCCATGGTCGGCTACGGCGTGTTCCAGCTGATCAACCTCGGCCTGATGGTCTTCACCGGCGCCGACACGATGCGCAGCGGCTGGTTCGGCGTAGCGATCGGGCTCTTCGCCGTCATCCTCGCCGCGTACTCGCTCGTGCTCGACTTCGACTTCGTGCAGAAAGGCGTGCAGAACCGCGCCCCCCGCAAGTACGGCTGGTCCGCTGCGTTCGGCATCGTGCTGACCGTCGTTTGGCTCTACGTCGAACTGCTGCGCATCTTCGCGATCCTGCGCGGCGAATAGCCGCCAGACCCCACCACGTCGACCCCCGCGCCGCACGGCGCGGGGGTCGACGTGTTTTCAGGCGGAGGCCGCACCAGTGCCGTCACGTCGCTGCCCCCGGCATGTGGTTGGCTTAAGGCATGCGTTTCATCGAATTGAGCCTGTCCGCCATGCCCGGGCTACTGCCTGCCGAACTCGAAGGCAACAATGCCCCGCTCGGCTATGTCTCCGGGGCCATCATTCTGCTCGGGCTGCTCGGTGTCGTGATCGTCGCCATCCGTCGCTGGCTGAAGGCCCCGAAAGACTAGCTCCGGAGGTCGTCCCACCCGGATTGAGCTTGTCGAAATCTCGACCGGCGCGCTTCGCGCACCGGCTCAACCAGCGGATTCATCCACACGCTGGTTGAGCCTGCGCGCGAAGCGCGCTGGTCGAAACCTCGTGAGCCGACCTGCAGACCGCGCCGCGGCTAGCTGTTGACCGATTCGCGGGTCGTGGTGCGGATCGCGTCGAGGATCAGGTCTGCGACCTCCCGCGGGTGGCTGATCATGGCCACGTGCGAGCTGTCGATCTCCACCGTGCGGGCCTTTGCCCGCGCCGCCATGAACCGCTCCGCTTCGGGCGGGATGATGCGGTCCGCCGATGACACGAGGTACCAGCTCGGGATGCTCTTCCACGCCGGCGGGCCCGACGGCACCCCGAGGGTGGACAGCGCCGCGGGACGCTGCGTGGCCGCGAGGGCCGCGGCATCCGCCTTCGGAAGATCCTGGCCGAAGATCGAGTGGAAGAACGCGGGGTCGATGTAGGCGTCGGCGTCGCCCTCCGCGGCTCCCGGGAACGGGCGGGCCAGGATGTGTTCGGTGAGGCTCGAGTGGCCGCCGCCGAGCTCGTTGGCAACGGCGACGGGTTCGCCCTCATCGAGAGCGAACGCGTTGATGTAGACGAGCGCCTTCACGTTGGGATTTCCGGTCGCCGCGTTGGTGATGACGGCGCCACCGTAGGAGTGGCCGACGAGCACGATCGGGCCGGGCACGGTGTTCAGGAACGCCCGCAGGTAGTCGGCGTCGCTGCGCAGGCCCCGCAGCGGGTTTGCCGGGGCGAGGGCGGTGAAGCCGTCGGCCTCGAGGCGGCTGATGGGACCCAACCATCCGGAGGAATCCGCGAACGCGCCGTGCACGAAGACGATGGTGGGCTGGGAGTTGCTGGGCATAGTGGTCTCCTGTGAGTTCTCCGTTGGGTTCGAGTTTTTGACCCAACCAGTCAACTCCCGCCCCGGCAAACGGTCAACCGACAGCCCCGATATGACAGAAGGGCCGGCTCACCACGAGCCGGCCCTTCCTGTCACGCTACCGCGGGATCACTCCCACTCGATGGTTCCCGGCGGCTTCGACGTCACGTCGAGCACGACGCGGTTGACCCCGTCGACCTCGTTCGTGATGCGGTTGCTGATCTTGGCGAGCAGGTCGTAGGGCAGGCGGGTCCAGTCGGCGGTCATGGCATCCTCTGAAGACACCGGGCGCAGCACGATCGGGTGGCCATAGGTGCGGCCGTCACCCTGCACGCCCACCGAGCGCACGTCGGCGAGCAGCACGACCGGGCACTGCCAGATCTCGCGGTCGAGGCCCGCGGCGGTGAGCTCGAAGCGCACGATCGCATCCGCTTTACGCAGCAGATCGAGTCGCTCTTGCGTGATCGATCCGACGATGCGGATGCCCAGGCCGGGTCCGGGGAACGGCTGGCGCTGCACGATCTCCGCCGGCAGGCCCAGTTCCATGCCGATGGCCCGCACCTCGTCCTTGAACAGGGTGCGGAGCGGTTCGACGAGCTCGAACTTGAGGTCGTCGGGCAGGCCACCCACGTTGTGGTGGCTCTTGATGTTCGCGGTGCCGCTGCCGCCGCCGGATTCGACGACGTCGGGGTAGAGGGTGCCCTGCACGAGGAACCGGATCGGGTCGCCGTCGATTTCCCTGGCCTCTTCGATGAGCTCGGCCTGGGCCTGCTCGAAGGTGCGGATGAATTCGCGGCCGATGATCTTGCGCTTGGTCTCGGGGTCACTCACACAGTCGAGGGCGGTGAGGAACTGTTCGCGCACGTCGACGGTCACCAGGCGGATGCCGGTGGCGGCCACGTAGTCCTCCTCGACCTGGCGGCGCTCATCTTCGCGCAGCAGGCCGTGGTCGACGAAGACGCAGACCAGCTGGTCGCCGATCGCCTTGTGCACGAGGGCGGCGGCAACGGCGGAGTCGACTCCGCCGGACAGGCCGCAGATGACCTTGCCGGTGCCGACCTGGGCGCGAATCTTCGCGACCTGTTCGGCGATGACGTTGCCGCTGTTCCAGTCGGCGGCGATGCCGGCGGCGCGGTGCAGAAAGTTCTCCAGCACGTGCTGGCCGTTTTCGGAGTGCTTGACCTCGGGGTGCCACTGCACACCGTAGAGGCGCTTGGCATCGTTGGCGAAGGCGGCGACCGGGGTCGAGACCGAGGAGGCGAGCACGGTGAAGCCCTCGGGCGCGGTGGCGACCGAGTCGCCGTGGCTCATCCACACATTTTGCGCATCGGGCTGGTCGGCCAGCAGCACGTTCTCGCCGTTGCTGACGGTGACCGGAGTGGAGCCGTATTCGCGGGCGCCGGTCTGGGCGACGGTGCCGCCGAGGGCGGTCGCCATCACCTGGAAGCCGTAGCAGATGCCGAGCACCGGAATGCCGAGGTCGAAGATCGCGGCGTCGAACGCCGGGGCTCCCTCGGCGTAGACGCTCGACGGGCCGCCGCTGAGCACGATGCCGAGCGGGTTCTTGGCCTGAACTTCGGCAGCGGTGATCGTGTGCGCGACGATTTCGCTGTAGACGGATGCCTCACGCACGCGCCTCGCGATCAGCTGCGCGTACTGCGCACCGAAGTCGACAACGAGTACCGGGCGGTCGAGGCCCGAGAGGTCGCCGGTCAGCAACGCGGCATCCGGCACAGTGGTGGAGCTGGGGGTGGTGCTGGTCATGAATGAGCCTGGGCCTTCTCGGCAACTGCCGCGGTTTTCTCAGCGTTCTCGGCGATGAAGCGCTTCACCGTGCGGGCAACGGGAACTTCAACGATGAATGACAGGGTGGGAACGACGCCGCCGAGGGCGATGAGCACGAAGCGCCAGAACGGCCAGCGCATCAGGCTCCACAGGCGGAAGTCGGCGAACAGGTACAGCACGTAGAACCAGCCGTGCGCGATCAGGATGCCGGTGCTGAGGTTGACGGCGGTGACCGTGTCGGTCGGGACGAGGGCGAGGAACCCCTGCGGGCCGCCCATTTCGATCTCGTGGCCGAAGCCGTACTTGATGACCATTTCGATGCACAGCAGCAGCAGGAAGACACCGGTGATGGTCGACGACACCTGGTAGAGCCGGAGCGCACCGGGGATTCTGGGCAGATCGGCGGGCTTGGGTTGACGAGGCATGGCCCAATTCTACGGCACGGTATTCTACGGCGCTGGCGCGTGGGCGTTCGCAGGGTGCAGGGCGGAGCGCGGCGCATCGTCGACGTCGGGCTCGCCCGCTGCGGCCGCGGCCGCAGCCGCTTCGGCGGCGTCCTCTTCTTCGCGTTCCACGGCATCCCGCACGAGGCGGTACCAGATGTACACCGCGAAGCCGGCGAACACGGCCCACTCGATGGCATAGAAGATGTTGAGCCAGTTCAGCTCTTTCTCCACGACCGGGATCGGTGAGTCGATGACGGCCAGGCCCGTGGCCGCTTCGGCATCGACGATGTAGCCGAAGTACACGGACTGGTCGGTGAAATCGGCCCACAGGTTGATGAGCGCCGCCGGGGACACGGTGTTCATGGCGTAGGGGTCGCCAGCCTCCTTGTCGGGCAGTTCGGGTGCTTCGCCGGGCAGGAACCGACCGGTGAGGGTCGTGGGCGCATAGTTGTCGGGGGCACCGTCGAGGGTGGCCGTGTCGGCGGCGCTCGACAGGGCGGCCAGGGCCGCACGGGCATCGCCTTCGTCTTCGGCCCAGCCGCGGGCGACGGCGATGCTCGAGCCGTCGGCGGTGACGAAGTGGCTGACCACCCAGTAGCCCAGGGTCTCGCCGTTGAATCGCTGGCCGATCAGCTCTTCGTCGCCGGCGACGTAGTACCCGCCCGTGGTGACCATCTGGCCGGTCGCGATCTGCGTGACCGGACCGTCGGGCTGCACGACCTCCGTGAGCGGGGTCACCAGTTCGGTGGTGCGTTCCACGACGACACCGGATGCGATCGCTCGCTCCAGCTGCCAGTGGCCGAGCACCGCAAACGCGGCGGCAATGGCGAGGGCGAGGAGCAGGGCGAGCACCCAGCGGGGGCGCACCATCATTCTGATCACGAATAGTCTCCTGGCCGGGTCTTGCGGTCCGGCGTGTCGGCGGGGGCGGTGGGGTTCTGGGTAGGGCTCTGGCCCGGCTGGTGCTCGAGGCGGTCGGTGACGAAGTCGAGCATCGAATCGCTCGATCGATCGGAAGCGGATCGATCGGAGGCGCCGGGGTCGGCATCCGTCGGGTCGCCGTCGCCGTTGGTGTACGCGTCAGGCTGCGCATCGCCGTGCGGGCGGGCGTCGGTCACCCTTTTGACGGCACGTTTGGTATCGTCGCCGCCCGGGTTGGCGGTTGCCGCTTCGACGAGGGCGATCTCCTCCTCGAGCATGGCGTTGCGCGGTTTGCGGCCGACGACCGGCACGTTGCCGCTCAGGTAGGCGCCGATCTTCTCCGAGTTGGCAGTGAAGAGCGGCCCGAGGATCGCCATGGACAGCACGTAGAGGCCCGCGAAGGGCTGCAGCCGGGGGTCGAGGCCGGCGCCGAGGGCCAGGGTCGCGAGGATCAGCGTGAATTCGCCGCGGTTCACGAAGATCGCGGCGGTGTTGAGGGCTTCCCGGCGGCCCATTTTGTGCAGGTACGCCAGCAGAGCGCCGGAGCCGAGGCTGAGCACGAATGTCATCACGATCGCGAGCAGCACGACGCCGATCACCGGCGGGAACTCGGCGACGTCGAGGGCGAGGCCGAAGTTGAGAAAGAAGAATGCCGCGAACACGTCGCGCAGCGGCACCGCGACACGCTCTATCTTGGCGCGGTACGTGGATGCGCCGAGCACGACGCCGATCAGGAACGCACCGATCGCATCCGTCACGCCGATGATCTCGCCGATGCCGGCGAACAGCACCACGAGGCCGAAGAACAGGATGGTGAAGAGTTCGTCGTCCTTGGTTCGAATGAGGCGGGACACCACCCGGCCGCCCCAGCGGGCGAGGGAGAACATGACCACCAAAAACAGGAACGCAATCGACAGCTGCAGCACGATCGGCCAGATCTCGGTCTCGCCGCTCAGCACGACCGACACGATGGAGAGGTAGATGGCGATGAAGATGTCGCCGACCACGGTCACCCCGAGAATCATCGGGGTCTCCTTGTTGGCGAGGCGCCGCAGCTCGATGAGCAACTTGGTGATGATGGCGCTCGAGGAGGTTCCGGTCATGCCCGCGATAACGAGCGCTTCGCGGGGACCCCAACCGACCATGAGCCCGAAGATGAAGCCCGCACCCATGTTGATGAGCACCCAGGAACCGCCGGAGATGAGCAGGGTCTTGGCGTTACCGAAGAATTCTTCCTGGTCGAACTCGAGTCCTAGGCTGAACAGCAAGAGCACGAGCCCGAAGACCGCGATCAGCTCGATGTCGCCGGCGGCGAAGTTGAGGGGGAACCACTCCGTGTGCGGGCTCGCCAGAACGCCCACGATCATGTACACGGGAATGGTCGGCAGGCCGATGAGCTTGCCGAGACGCCCGAGCACGTACGCGACGACAAAGAGGATGCCGAGTACCAGAAGGTCTTCGCCCAGATGCATGGGCTAGCCTCCGGGTGGCGCGTCGACGGACTTCGCCTTCACTTCACCGGTGCGGAAGAAGGAAAAGGCCTTCACGACCTTCTCGGGCGAGCCGGCGACCACGAGGGTGTCCCCGGGAAAAACCTTGAAGTCCGTCGCCGGGGCCGGGTTGGCGGATTCGCCGCGCACGACGGCGACGACGGTCAGGCCGGCGATGCCGCGTTCGGCCGGGTTGCCGAGGGGCTGGCCGGCGATGTAGTCCTCATAGTCCACGGTGAACCAGTCGATGCTGAGGCCGGGGATCTGGTCGAGGGCGGTGAGGCTTTCGGTGATCTGGGTGCCGCCGAGCAGTTCGGCGAGGGTGTGGGCCTCATCTTCGCTCAGGCGCAAAGAGACCTTGCTGGCGTCGGGGCCGCCCTCATCGTCCGCGAAGGTGATCAGGTCGCTGTGGCCGGAGCGGTGGGCGATGACGCCGACCTTGCCGCCGTCATCCGTGATGAAGGTGTGCAGAACACCGACTCCGGGGAGTTTGACCCGCCGAACATCAACCATTATTACGACTCCTGGGGATTATGGGCAGGGTTTATGTGCACCCTCCCCATTCTACCGGAGCCCGCATGCACGTCAGCCGGGCCGGGCGCGCAACACGTCCACGCCGGTCGTGGCACGCACTGAGCCGGTCGTGGCACGCGCTGAGCCGGTCGTGGCACTCAGTGCGCAAGCCGGCACTCGTTGTATCGAGTGCCGGCTTGCCGAACGAGTGCCGCGAGCGCGGCAGCCGGCGGCGCGCGCTAGTTGGTGACGACGATGTCGGGGGCCTCGAGGCGCACCCGGTCGGCGGACTCGTCGTCGGGCTCCAACTGCGACGCCCGCTCGGCGGCGACCCGCTTGAGGTAGACGGCCACTTCGCGCTCCTCCTGCGCGGCGTCCCAGCCGAGTACGCCCGCCATCAGCTTCGCCACGACCGGAGCGGCCGACACCCCACGGTCCCAAGCCTCGATCGAGATGCGGGTGCGACGCGCGAGCACGTCATCCAGGTGCAGCGCACCCTCGTGCGAAGCTGCGTAAACGACCTCGGCAGCGATGTAGTCGTCGGCGCCGGGCAGGGGCTCGGCGAGGGAGGCATCCGCTCGAATGAGATCGAGCAGTTCGTCGGTGAGGGTGCCGTAGCGGTTGAGCAGGTGCTCGACCCGCACGGTGTGCAGGTTGAAGGCCCGGCCGATCTTGCCGCGCTTGTTCCACGCGGCCTGGTAGCCCTCGGCACCGAGCAGCGGGATGTTCTGGGTGGTCGAGGCGGGCACCTTGCCGTCGAGGGCGTCCGCCGCCGCGTCGACGGCGTCCTTCGCCATGATGCGGTAGGTGGTCCATTTTCCGCCGGCGATCACGACGAGGCCGGGAACGGAATGCCCGACCAGGTGCTCGCGCGACAGCTTGGAGGTCTGGTCGCTCTCCCCGGCGAGCAGCGGGCGGAGGCCAGCGTACACGCCCTCGACGTCTTCGCGGGTGAGCGGCACGCTCAACACCGAGTTCACGTGTTCGAGGATGTAGTCGATGTCGGCGGCCGTCGCGGCCGGGTGCGACTTGTCGAGGTGCCAGTCGGTGTCGGTCGTGCCGATCAGCCAGTGCCGGCCCCAGGGGATGACGAAGAGCACGCTCTTCTCCGTGCGCAGCAGCAGTCCCATCGCGCTCTGGAACCGGTCCCGCGGCACCACAAGGTGCACACCCTTCGACGCCCGCACCTTGAAGGTGCCGCGTTCGCCGACCATGCGCTGGGTGTCGTCGGTCCAGACGCCGGTCGCGTTGACGACCTGCTTGGCCCGCACGTCGAAGTGTTCGTCGGTCTCGAGGTCGTGGGCGTGCACGCCGACAACGCGTTCGCCAACCTTGATGAAGCCCTCGACCCGCACCCGGCTGGCCGCGTGGGCGCCGTAGAACGAGGCGGTGCGCACGAGCGAGGCCGCGTAGCGGGCGTCGTCGACCTGGGCGTCGTAGTAGGTGATGCCGCCGACGAGCGCGTCGTTGGCGAGGCTCGGCATGAGCTTCTGCACCTGGCGCTTCGACAGGTGGCGGTGGTGCGGCACCCCGGGCGGGCGCCCGCCGGTGTACGAGAAGATGTCGTAGAGCAGCATGCCGGCGCCGATATAGAACCGCTCGGTGAAGCGCTTCTTGAGCGGGTACAAAAAGCGCACCGGCTTCACAAGGTGCGGCGCGAGCTGCTGCAGCAGCAGTCCGCGCTCGGTCAGGGCCTCGCGCACGAGGCGAAAGTCGAGCTGTTCCAGGTAGCGGATGCCGCCGTGCACGAGCTTGGACGACCGGCTCGACGTGCCGGAGGCCCAGTCGCGGGCCTCCAGGATGCCGACGCTGAGGCCCCGGGTGACGGCATCCATCGCGCAGCCAACGCCCACGATGCCGCCGCCGACGACGAGGATGTCGAGTTCCTTCGTCTTGAGCTTGGCCAGCGCAGCCGCGCGTTCCTCGGGACCCAGTTTCGTCGACCGGGTGACGTTGTTGGGGACTGAATCCTGCGTGGCCATGTGCGACTCCAATTTACGAGAAAAAGGTTCGGGCGGGCGGGGAACTACAGCGTTCCGGGTACAGCGTTCTTTTGTAGTGCAGCGAGCTTCTAGACGACGTTAGTTCACTCGGTACGGCGCGACAACCACTTCAACCCGCTGAAATTCTTTGAGATCGGAGTAGCCGGTGGTGGCCATCGATCGGCGCAGCGCACCGATCAGGTTCGCGGTGCCGTCGGCGACGGGAGCCGGGCCGTAGAGGATCGCTTCGAGGGGCGCGACGGTACCGACCTCGACGCGCTTGCCGCGGGGCAGCTGCGGGTGGTGCGCCTCGGCGCCCCAGTGGAATCCGGCGCCGGGAGCATCCGTCGCCCGGGCGAGGGCGGTTCCGAGCATGACGGCGTCGGCGCCGCAGGCGATCGCCTTGACGATATCGCCCGAGGTGCTGAGGCCCCCGTCGGCGATGACGTGCACGTAACGGCCGCCCGATTCGTCCATGTAGTCGCGGCGGGCCCCGGCGACATCGGCAACGGCGGTTGCCATCGGGGCGTGGATGCCGAGGGTTGCGCGGGTGGTGCCCGCGGCTCCCCCGCCGAAACCGACGAGCACGCCGGCCGCGCCGGTGCGCATCAGGTGCAGGGCGGCCGTGTAGGTGGCCGCGCCGCCGACGATGACGGGCACGTCGAGTTCGTAGATGAACTTCTTGAGGTTGAGCGGTTCCTGGTTCTGCGAGACGTGCTCGGCACTGACCGTGGTGCCGCGAATGACAAAGAGGTCGACGCCGGCGGCGACGACGGTTTCGTAGAGTTCCTGGGTGCGCTGCGGCGAGAGGGCGGCCGCGACGGTGACGCCGCCGGCGCGGATCTCGGCCAGGCGCGCGGTGACGAGTTCGGGCCGGATCGGCGCGGAGTACATCTCCTGCATGCGGGCGGTGGCCTTCTCGGGCGAGAGGCGACGGATCTCGTTGAGCAGCAGCTCGGGGTCGTCGTGGCGGGTCCAGAGACCCTCGAGGTCGAGCACGCCGACACCGCCGAGCTGGCCCATCATGATGGCCGTCGCGGGCGACACGACGGAGTCCATCGGTGCGGCCAAAACGGGGATGTCGAACTTATACGCGTCGATCGACCAGCTCACCGACACGTCTTCCGGGTCGCGGGTGCGCCGGGAGGGCACCACCGCGATGTCGTCGAAGGCGTATACGCGGCGTGCGCGCTTGGAACGGCCGATCTCGATTTCCATACTCACCAGCACAGTTTAGCCGGAGCCGCCGACAGTCGGCCCCGCCAGCCGCGCGCGGCATCCGCTTCACGACTGAAGCGGATGCCGCACGGGTGCCTAACGGCGGTAGTTCGGGGCCTCAACCACGATCTGCACGTCGTGCGGGTGTGACTCTTTGAGCCCGGCGGGCGTGATGCGCACGAACTTGCCCTTTTGCTTGAGCTCGGCGATGGTGCGGGCGCCCACATAGAACATGGACTGGCGCAGCCCGCCGATGAGCTGGTAGGCGACGGCGGCGAGCGGGCCGCGGAACGGAACCTGGCCCTCAATGCCCTCGGGGATCAGCTTCTCATCGCTCGGCACGTCACTCTGGAAGTAGCGGTCCTTGGAATACGAGGTCTTCGAACCGCGGGTCTGCAAGGCGCCGAGCGATCCCATGCCGCGGTACGTCTTGAACTGCTTGCCGTTGACGAAGACGAGCTCACCGGGGCTTTCGGTGCAGCCGGCCAGCAGTGAGCCGAGCATCACGGTGTCGGCGCCGGCCACGAGAGCCTTCGCGATGTCACCGGAGTACTGCAGGCCGCCGTCGGCGATGACCGGAATGCCGGTTTCCCGTGCGGCGAGGCTGGCCTGGTAGACGGCGGTGATCTGCGGCACGCCCACGCCGGCCACGATGCGGGTGGTGCAGATCGAGCCGGGGCCCACGCCCACCTTGATCGCGTCTGCGCCGGCGTCGATGAGCGCCTGCGCGCCGGAACGGGTTGCCACGTTGCCGCCGATGACGTCGACGTCGGCGAACGCCTTGTCTGATTTCAGGCGACGGATGATGTCCAGCACCCCGGCGCTGTCACCGTTGGCGGTGTCGACCACGAGCACGTCCACGCCGGCGTCCAGCAGCGCGGTGGCGCGCTGCCAGGCGTCACCGAAGAAGCCGATGGCCGCGCCGACCCGCAGGCGCCCCGCGTCGTCCTTCGTGGCGAGAGGGTATTCCTCGCTCTTGTCGAAGTCCTTGACGGTGATGAGGCCGGTGAGCTTGCCGGCGGCGTCGATCAGGGGGAGCTTCTCGATCTTGTGGCGAGCGAAAATCGCGAGGGCGTCTTCGGGGGCCATACCGACCTTGCCGGTGATCAGCGGCGAGGTCGTCATGACCTCGCTGACCCGGGTGAGGGCCTTTTTCGCGTTCGGCACGAAGCGCATGTCGCGGTTGGTGATGATTCCCACGAGGATTCCCTCGCCGTCGATGACGGGCAGGCCGCTCACGCGGAACTGGCCGCACAGGGCGTCTACCTCCGCCACGGTCGCGTCGGGCGAAGTTGTTACCGGATTGGTAATCATGCCGGATTCGCTGCGCTTGACGAGGTCGACCTGTTCGGCCTGGTCACCGATCGAGAGGTTGCGGTGCAGGATGCCGAGGCCACCCTCGCGGGCCATGGCGATCGCCATGCGGGTCTCGGTGACGGTGTCCATCGCGCTGGAGAGCAGCGGCAAAGACACGTCGATTCGCCGTGTCAACCGGGATTTTGTGACGGCTTCACTCGGAATGACGTCGGTGTGCCCCGGCAGGAGCAGCACGTCGTCGTAGGTGAGCCCGGTGAAACCGAACGGATCTGGCTGATCCATGAAACCCCTTTGCGTGTTGGAACTGTGTATAGAAAGGAACGAAAGAAGCCCGAAAATCTTACGAATTTCGGGTTCTTCAATGTTAAGCGTGTTTAGCCGCCGCGCATTCCGTTACCAGAACGGTGTGTGGATGAACGTCTGCGAAACATATAGGACATAATCGGCACGTACTCTCAACAACGTTGTTGGCAGTGAGACCCGGCGCCCGCCCGGTTTATCCCCGGTCGGCACCAACATGGAGGTCCCGTGAAGCCCATTCAGCTGGCTCGCAGATTCACACCCAGGATGATCGTCATCCTGCTTGGAGTGCTTTTTGCGGCCCTGACCCTGTCGACTTTCTCCGCGGGCAGCGCCCACGCCGATGAAGTCGGAACCGAGTATGAGTTCGCCCTCTCGGGCAACGTGCGCTTCAACGGCGACCCGCTCGAGGGTGTGCTCATCACCGCCCAGGGCGGCGGGTATGACGCCGAAGTCGAAACCGACGCCGAGGGCAAGTGGAAGATCGGTGTTCCCGAAAAGGACACCTACGAGGTCACCCTCGACGAGGACACCCTTCCCGAAGGCGTGGTCGTCGAGGACGGCGCGAACGTCTTCCAGGCCGAGTTCGACCTGATCGACAGCGTCTCGGTCAACTTTTTCCTGGGCGAGGGCACGCGGGAGACCACGAGCTTCTTCAACCAGTTCCTGGATCGACTCGTCAACGGTGTAAACTTCGGGCTGCTGCTCGCCCTCGCCGCGATCGGCGTCTCGCTGATCTTCGGCACCACCGGCCTCAGCAACTTCGCCCATGCCGAGCTGATCACCTTCGGTGCGCTGATGACGCTGGTCTTCTCGGGCTTCGGGCTGCCGGTCTGGCTGGCCATTCTGATCGCCGTCGTGCTCAGCGGAGCCCTCGGCTACACCCTCGATGCGGCGCTGTGGAAACCCCTGCGGCGTAAGGGGGTGGCGGTCATCCCCCTCATGATCGTCAGCATCGGCCTCTCGCTGGCGCTGCGGTATGTGTACCAGTTCTTCTTCGGCGGCAGCACGAGCCAACTGCCGGGGACCGGCCAAGCCGACCTGAAGTTCGGACCCATCTCAATCTCGCCCATCGACATCGGCAGCATGCTCATCAGCATCATCGTGCTGCTGGCGGTGGCCTACTTCCTGTTGCGCACCCGCATCGGCAAGGCCACCCGCGCCGTCTCCGACAACCCGAGCCTCGCCTCGGCCAGCGGCATCGACGTCGACAACGTCATCCGCATCGTCTGGGTGGTCGGCGCCGCGCTGGCCGGCCTCAGCGGGGTGCTCTGGGCCTACTTCCGCCCCGGCGTCAGCTGGGACATGGGGTTCCAGATGCTGCTGCTCGTCTTCGCGGCCGTGACCCTCGGCGGTCTCGGAACCGCCTTCGGCGCCCTCGTCGGGTCCCTCATCGTGGGCATCTTCGTTGAAGTGTCGACGCTGTGGATTCCCTCCGACATGAAGTTCGCCGGTGCCCTGGTCGTGTTGATCCTGGTGCTCCTATTCCGGCCGCAAGGCATCCTGGGTCGCAAAGAGAGAATTGGTTAGGGGTTCACATGGACTGGGGAGCAATCTTCAACAATGCCGCCGGCGAGCTGATCAGCCCGACCACGGCCGCCTACGCCCTCGCCGCCCTCGGGCTCGCGGTGCACTTCGGCTACACCGGCCTGCTCAACTTCGGCCAGGCCGGCTTTATGGCGCTCGGCGCCTACGGCTACGCCATTTCCATCCTCACCTTCGGCTTCCCGGTGTGGGGCGCCTTCCTGGTGGGGGTGGGAGCATCCGTTATTTTCGCGCTGATTCTCGGCATTCCCACTCTGCGGCTGCGGGCAGATTACCTCGCCATCGTCACGATCGCGGCCGCGGAGATCGTGCGGCTGCTGTTCACGACGAACGCTTTCGCATCCGTCACCGGGTCGGCGAACGGTCTCAGCGGCTACAAGAACGAGTTCGCGGCGCTCAACCCGCTCGCCGACGGCACATACGGATTCGGCCCGTTCGAGAACAACGCCTACGACACCTGGCTGGGCATTGTGGCCTGGTCGATCGTGATTCTCGCCGCGCTGTTCGTGTGGCAGATCATGCGCAGCCCGTGGGGCCGCGTCATCAAGGGCATCCGCGAAGATGAGGACGCCGTGCGCGCCCTCGGCAAGAACGTGTACGCCTACAAGATGCAGTCCCTGATTCTCGGCGGCGTGCTGGGCACGATCGCCGGCATGATCTTCGCGCTGCCCCGCGCGGTGGTCCCGTCGAACTACCAGACCACGCTGACGTTCTTCATCTACGCCATCCTGCTACTCGGCGGGGCCGCGACGGTTCTCGGCCCGATCATCGGATCGATGATCTTCTGGGTGCTGCTCTCCTTCTTCTCTGGCTTCATCGCCCGGGCTGTGGAGGCCGGCTGGTTGCCGTTCATGACCGTCGTTCAGGGTAGCCAGTTACGTTTCATCCTGGTGGGCGTCGCGATCATGCTGATAGTGATATTCAGACCGCAAGGCGTCTTCGGAAACAAGAAGGAGTTGGCCTTTGTCCGTTAATACTGTTCCGGTGCTTCCCACGGGCCCGACCGGCAAGCCCATCAAGACGACCGACCTGCACGTCGGCGAGGCAGAGCCCGGCTGCAAGAAGCGGGATCCGATCCTCGTCGTCGACGGTGTGCGCCGCACCTTCGGTGGCCTGACCGCCGTCGATGTCGACCACGTCGAGGTTCCCCGCGGCGCGATCACCGCGCTGATCGGCCCAAACGGCGCCGGCAAGACCACGCTGTTCAACCTGCTCACCGGTTTCGACAAGCCCGACGCGGGCAAGTGGACCTTCGACGGTCGCCCGATCGCCGGAGTGCCGGCCTACCGGGTCGCCCGGTTCGGCCAGATTCGCACGTTCCAGCTCACCAAGGCCCTCGGCCTGCTGACCGTCATGGACAACATGCTGCTCGGCGCGAAGGGCCAGAGCGGCGAGAACCTGTTTCGCGCCCTGCTCCCGTTCCTCTGGCGCAAGCAGGAGACCGACAACCAGGCCAAGGCACTCGACCTGCTCACCCGGTTCAAGCTCGATACCAAGAAGAACGACTACGCGGCGAGCCTCTCCGGCGGCCAGCGCAAGCTGCTCGAAATGGCGCGGGCGCTGATGAGCGACCCGACCCTGGTGATGCTCGACGAGCCGATGGCCGGCGTGAACCCGGCGCTGACCCAGTCGCTGCTCGACCACATCCTCAACCTCAAGGCGCAGGGCATGACCGTGTTGTTCGTTGAGCACGACATGCACATGGTGCGTCACATCGCCGACTGGGTGATCGTGATGGCCGAGGGCAAGGTCGTCGCCGAGGGTGACCCGCACGAGGTCATGAAGAACCCGGCCGTGATCGACGCCTACCTGGGCTCGCACCACGATGAAGACATCGGCGAAGACCCCGCCGCCGAGGTCGAGCACGTTTCCGCCATTACGGAGTTGCTCGATGACGAACGCTAGCCCCCTCGTAGAACCGACCGTTGCTCCCACCCGGGAGAAGGTCGTCGAGGTCAACAACGTCACGGCCGGCTATGTGACCGGCGTGAACATTCTCAACGAGTGCTCACTGACCGCCTACGACGGCGAACTCATCGGCATCATCGGCCCGAACGGCGCCGGCAAGTCAACGCTGCTCAAGTCGATCTTCGGCCAGGTCAAGGTGCGCGAGGGTGAAATCCTGCTGCGCGGCAAGAACATCACCAACCTCAAGGCGAACAAGCTCGTCGCCCAGGGCGTGGGTTTCGTGCCGCAGAACAACAATGTGTTCCCCACCCTCACCATTCGGGAGAACCTCGAGATGGGCATCTTCCTCAAGCCCAAGGGGCTCGTGGAGCGCCTCGAGTTCGTCACTGAGATCTTTCCCGAGCTCGGCAAGCGGATGTCCCAGCGCGCCGGGTCACTCTCGGGTGGTGAACGGCAGATGGTCGCCATGAGCCGCGCCCTGATGATGGGCCCGCACGTGTTGCTGCTGGATGAGCCGAGCGCCGGCCTCTCCCCCGTGCGCCAGGACGAAGCGTTCCTGCGCGTGAAGGAGATCAACAAGGCCGGCGTGACCACGATCATGGTGGAGCAGAACGCGCGCCGCTGCCTGCAGATCTGTGACCGCGGTTACGTGCTCGACCAGGGCCGAGACGCCTACACCGGAACCGGCCGGGAACTGCTGAACGACCCCAAGGTCATCGGCCTCTACCTCGGCACCCTCGGTCAGGATTAGCCGCTTCACCGGTGTCCCCATCAGCGGGGCACTCGCCGGTCAGACACTGTCTGACCAGCGAGTGCCCCGCTTCTGCGTGGGTGGAGCATCCGCTCAATCAGGACCCCGCCGCGACGGATGCCCCGGGCCAGCCCACCGAGGGCGGCCAGCCACCACCGCGCCCGAAACGGGTAAGCGCTACGGCCGTTACCGTAGCGGCCACCCGTATCGGGCGCGCGTATGCGCTCACGGCGCGGGCGCAGTCCGCCCAGGGCACGAGGAAGGGCCCCGGCGGAAGCCGGGGCCCTTCGGTGTTACTGGGGTGCTGCGTTACTCGGCGATGCGGGTGTACTTGTTTTCGCTCCCGTAGACGTACTTGCCGATCGTGGCGTCCTGGGGGTCGCCGTGCTCGTCGAAGTCGACCGGACCGGAGAGGCCGTCGTAGTCGATCTGGTTGCCCTCAGCGAGTTCGGCAGCGCCCTCGGCGAAGGTTGTCACCTTGACGCCCTCACCGGTGCCACCGGAGACCTGGCGGAGGTACGTCTTGAGCGTCTCACCCGAGGTGTCGTTGCCGGCGTAGGCGGCGAGCGCGAGCAGGATCACGGCGTCGTAGGACTCGGCGGCGTAGCTGAAGTCGGTCAGCGACGGGTCGATCTCGAGCAGGCGATCGGTGAAGTCACCGAGGGTCGCCACGTCGAGACCGGGCAGGGTGCCCTTGGAACCCTCAATGAGGCCGGGGGCGAGGTCGGCGCTGTAGTCGAAGAGGTTACCGTCGACGAAGTAGAGCTTGTCGCCCGGGAACCCACCGCTGCCGACGAGGTCGGGAACGATGATCTTGGACTGGTCGAAGGTGATCAGGGCGATCGCGTCGGGGTCGGCCGCGGTCACTTCGGCGATCTGCGCCGCGAAGTTCGGGTCACCCTCGTTGAACAGCGCCGAGGCGACAACCTCGCCGCCGGCGGCTTCGAAGGCCGCCGTTGTGGAGGCTTCGAGGCCGGTGCCGTAGGCGTCGTTGAGGACGATCAGGCCGAGCGTCTCGTTGCCGTCACCGGCGATCAGGTTGCCGAGCTCGGCGCCCTGCAGCAGGTCGGAGGGCGCGGTGCGCCAGTAGTAGTCGTCGTCGGCATACTCGGTGAAGTCTTCCGAGGTGTTGGCCGGCGAGAACTGCACGACGCCGGCGCCGGTGATCTTGTCGATCACGGTCTTGGAGACGCCCGAGGAGGCCGCTCCGACGATGGCGCTGACGCCCTCTCCGAGCAGGTCGTCTACGGAGTTGGTCGCGGTGTCGGTCGTGGTGTCGCCCGAGTCGCGGAAGGTCACTGCGACCTCGAGGCCCAGGCCGGCGTCCTTGATGTCCTGCACTGCGAGGTTCACGCCGGCGATCTCGGGCGGGCCGAGGAAAGCGAGGGTGCCACTCTGGGGCAGAAGCGTTCCGATCTTGAGCTCCAGGGCACGGTCGCCCGCGCCCACCTCCGCGACGACGCCTTCGTCGACGACGGCGGCATCCGTTTCAACGGGATCTGAGGTACCGCTGCAGCCGGTGAGCAGCAGAGCGCTCACTCCCAGCATGGCGACGCCGGTAACGACTGCACGAACTGAGCGGGAGGCCGGGGCCTTCGCGAATACGCTCATGTTGCTCCTTGGGACTAGAAAGAAAACAAAGATCACGGCAGCCGAGTGACTGCCGTGCTTTGACACTAGGCAACGCGGGTACCGATAACCTCACGGATCGTGTTACAACCGTGTAAAGCGACCAAATCGTTACGATCGAACGCCGGTTATGCCCTGATATTCAATGCTCTGCGCATCAACCAGTGCAGCGACGCATTCTCCCCAAGACGTGCAGACCGTCGGTCCGGCCGCGACCGTTTCCCAGCCGATTTCGACGGATGCCGCGGCATCGTCGCCGACGGCCGTCGCGGCGAGCGCCGTCAGGATGACCCCGTCGTAGCTCTCGGCACCGCCGGCCGTGGCCGCCAGCCCGGGATCGGCCGTCTTCAGCCGCGCCGTGAAAGCCTCGTCGGTGGCGAGCGGGGTACCACCGTTCGCGAACTCACCGAGCGCGAGAAACGCAAGCCCGGCCTCGGTGACGGATGCCGCCACTTCGGGAGTCGGCGTCGTCGCCGCGTCCCAGAGCACGACGTCGGCGCCACGGGCCACGAGGTCAGCAACGGCGGCAGCGACGTCGCCGGCGGAGTTGCGGTGGATCAGCTCGATGGTGCGGCCGGGGATGCCGCCCTCATCGGCCACGGTGCGTGCCGCGAGCTCGGTGCCGGCGACCTGGGCCGCGCCGCTCGCAGCCGCATCACCGATCGTGGGAAAGAGCGTGCCGATGCGCAGCACACCATCACCGATGGGCACGATGCCGGAGGTGATCGTCGGCGTCGGACTCGGCACGTTGACGGGCGGCTCGGTCGTGCAGCCGGTCAGGACGAACAGGGCGACGCCCACGGCGGCACACGCGACCAGGGCACGGCGGGGCAGGGCACGGGGCATCCGTCATCCTTTCGTTGGCATTCTTATCGAGGGTAGCGCGCGGGGCCCGCGCCGGGCAGGAGCGGTCGGGCGGATCGGCTCAGGTGCGTTCGAGCGTCGCCCGGCGCGGGGCGCGGCCCGACCGCACCATGTCGACGGTGAGGATGATGAGCGCCACCCAGACCAGGGCGAAGCCGGCCCAGCGTTCGGGCGGCATCGGCTCCTTCAGCACGACGACGCCGACGAGAAATTGCAGCACGGGCGCGATGAACTGCACGAGTCCGATGACGGTGAGCGGCAGCCGTCGAGCGGCCGCGGCGAAAAACAGCAGCGGTACGGCGGTGATCACGCCGGCGCCGAGCAGCGCCACCGTGTGCCAGGGTGAGACCGTGCCGAAGGTCAGGCCCGACATTCCAGCCACCACCACGAGCTGGATGAGGGCCACGGGAGCCAGCCACGCCGTTTCCAGGGTGAGCCCGGTGACCGCGTCGACGTCGCCGCCGACCCGCTTCTTGATCAGGCCGTAGAAGCCGAACGAGAAGGCCAGAACGAGGGAGATCCACGGCAGGGTGCCGTAACCGATGGTGAGCACGATCACGGCCACGAGGCTGATGCCCACCGCGACCCACTGCACCCGGCGCAGCCGTTCGTGCAGCAGCAGCACGCCGAGGAACACGGTGACGATCGGGTTGATGAAGTAGCCGAGGGCCGCCTCGACGACCTGCCCGTTCAGGGCGGCGTAGACGTAGGTCTGCCAGTTGACGAAGATCAGCAGGCCGGCCAGGCCCATCGTCCAGACGACCTTCGGCTTGGCGAAGGCGCCGGCCAATTTGCGCCAGGTGCGGGTGACGGTGATCAGCAGCACACAGAAGACGAGGGAGAAGAGCACCCGCCAGGCGACGACCTCGAAGGCCCCGCTCGGCGCGAGCAGCAGGAAGTAGAGCGGCAGCACTCCCCAGAGGGCGTAGCTGAGCACGGCGAGCAGCAGGCCGCGGCTGTGCTCGCTGCGGGGTGGTTTCGGGGTGACGGCAGCGGTCACCGGTGTCGCAGCATCCGTCATTGTGGGCCCTTTCCGACAAAAAATCCCGAATGGCAGGGCCATCCGGGATTTTTAGTTTACGGCGTGTGCCGCAGGGGAAGCGTCCTAGTGGACGACGACCGCGAGCACGTCGCGTGCGGACAGGACGAGAAGGTCGTCGCCGCCGAACTTGACCTCGGTTCCGCCGTACTTGGAGTAGATGACCTTGTCGCCGACGGCGACGTCGAGGGGAATGCGGTTGCCGTTGTCGTCAATGCGGCCGGGGCCGACTGCAACAACTTCGCCCTCCTGGGGCTTCTCTTTCGCGGTGTCAGGAATGACGAGGCCGGAAGCGGTGGTCTGCTCCGCTTCGACCTGCTTGATGACGATGCGATCCTCGAGCGGCTTGATGGAGACCGACACGGTTGACCTCTTTCTTAACGAAGATTTGGGTTAGCAGACTCACGTCGAGAGTGCTAAATCAAGCTTAGGGCGCATCTGGCACTCACGCAACGTGAGTGCCAGATGCGGGCGTGGGACGGCGGCAGGAGCGTGGGAGAATTGCCTGATGGATCGCTCAGAGCTCGTCGAGCTACTTTCGCCCGAAGGCCTGCGCCTGCTGGATTCCCTGCCGCCCTACGACGCCCACGGCAACGTTGTCGCCCGGGTCAGCGCGCTGCGCAAGGCCGGGCACGCGCCGGGCCTCGTCGCCGCGGTGCTCGGGCAGTCGAAGCTGCGCGGGAAGGCCGGCCCGAAGTTCGGCGATTTCGCCAGCCGGATGCTCTTCACCGAGGCCGGCCTCGAGCAGGCGACCCGGTTGCGCGTCGCAGCCCTGCACGCCGGGCGCTTCCAGGCGGCGGGCCTCAGCCGCGTCGCCGACCTCGGCTGCGGCATCGGCGGCGACGCGATGGCCATGGCCGCCCTCGACCTCGCGGTGACCGCCGTCGACGCCGACGAGGTCACCGCGACCGTCGCGAGTTACAACCTGGCCCCGTTTCCGAGCGCCACGGTCGTGCACTCCAACGCCGAAGACGTCGACCTGGCCGGCTTCGACGCCGCCTGGCTCGACCCGGCGCGCCGCACCGCCGGCCACACCAACACCACCCGACTGACCCGCTCGGAGGACTACTCCCCCAGCCTCGACTTCGTCTTCGGCCTCAGCGAGCGGATGCCGATCGGCGTCAAACTCGGACCCGGCCACGATCGCGACCAGATTCCCCCCGACGCCGAGGCACAGTGGGTCTCCGTCGAGGGACAGCTGGTGGAGATGGCGCTCTGGTTCGGGGTGCTGGCGCGCCCGGGCATCCGTCGTTCGGCGCTGCTGCTCACCCCGGGCGGGGTGGCGGAGATGACTGCCGCGGCCGACAGCGCGGATGCCCCGGTCGGCGAACTCGGCGACTACCTGTACGAACCGAACGGCGCGGTGATCCGGGCCCGGCTGATCGGCGACCTGGCGCGCACGCTCGGCGCCGAGATGCTCAGCGAGGGCCTGGCCTACCTGACGGCTCCGACGCTCACGCCGACCCCGTTCGCGACCGCGTTCCGGGTGCTGGAGTCGCTGCCGGTCGACGAGAAAAAGCTGCGGCTCGCGCTCGCGGAGCGCCAGATCGGAACCCTGGAGATCAAGAAGCGCGGCGTCGACGTGGATCCGGCGACACTGCGCACCCGGCTGAAGCTCAAGGGCTCCGAGTCGGCGACCCTCGTGCTGACCCGCGCCGCGGGGCACCGCGTGGCGCTGCTCGTGGAGCGGGTGCGCTGACAGCGACGGGTACGACGACTGCGACGACTGCGCTGAATGCGACGAATCAGTCTCAGCCGTCGGTGAGCGGCATCAATACCTGGGTGATGTAGTACAGCCAGCCGGCACCGAGCAGCAACCCGGCGATGCCGCAGAGCAGGCCGCCGAGCCAGAAGGCGCCGGCTCTCCGCTCGGACACCCGGGCCGTGAGGGCAAGAACCACGGCGCTGAGGGCGAACGGCAGCCCGAAGACGCCCAGCACGCCCCCGATCAGGCCGAGAACGCCGAGCACGACGGATGCCACGGACAGGCGTCGACGGATGCCGACCGTGCGCACCTCCGCCTCGGTGTAGACGTACGGCACCCACTCGGTGGGGGCCGTTTCGGTGGCCTCCCAGGCGAGTTGCCCCTCGGGGGTGACCGCCGGTGGGCGCGTGAGGTCGTACTCGTAGTCATCCACCGGGGCGGACGGGTCGCGGTGCTGTCCGCTCATGATGGAGTCTCTGGTCTGGGGTCGGCGTTAGAAGGTGGAGTCGTAGCCGGTGCCGTAGCTCGGCGACATGGCGAACACGACAATCCACAGGACGATGCTCAGGATCGCCAGCGCCAGGCTCGCGAAACCGGTGATGAGGCCGGTGAGCCAGTAGCCACGGGCGTGGGGCTCCTTGCTGCGGCCGAGAAAGCCCAGCACGATCGCGCCGATCGGTACGAACAGCCCCAGGAAGCCGCCGACGAACGGGATGAAGCCGATCGGCGACCCGAGCACGGCGATGATGCCGGCAACGAGCGAGAGGATGCTGAGGATCGGCTGCTTCACCGCGGGGGCGCCGTAGGGACTGCTCGCGTAGGGGTTTCCGGCGGGCGGCGGGGGCGCACCGGCCGAGTTCTGGCGCGGGTCGCCGTAGCCGGACGCGGCTCCGTAGGCCGGCGGGGTCGGGGCTCCGTAACCCGGCGGGGTCGGGGCTCCATAGACCGGCGGGGTCGGGGCTCCGTAAGCCGGCGGGGTCGGGACTCCATAGGCCGGCGGAGCCGACGGCTCACCCGGTTCGGTGAACGGCGTCGCCGGACGGGCCTGGGCATCCGTCGCACCGGGGACCTGCGAAACGTCGGGCACCTGGGGAACATCGGGCACTTGGGGAACGCCGGGAACCTCGGGCACCGGCGGTACCGGAGGCGTGCCTGGGGTGGTGGGGTCACTCATCGGTAGCTTCCTCCTGACACGGGAACGGAACCGGCTGGTGCGGCTGCCCAGCCGGGCAGCCGCCGGGTTTCGTAACCGCTGAACCTAGTAGTTGTTGAGTTCGTTCTGAAAGCTCGGGTCGCTCAGAATGGCGAGGTAGAGCGGAATCAGGATCGCCAGGGCGATGATGCCCGCCGCGATACCCGCGTAGCCGAGGACGAGCCCGCCGATGGCGAGGCCGCGGCCCTTCTCGCCGGTCTTCTTGATCTGGCTGAGCGCGATGTGCCCGGTGATGACCGCGACGAGCGAGATGAAGAACGCCGAGACGAGCGACACGATTGCGAGCACGTTGTACTTGTCGGAGCCGGTCGGCGGAGCGCCGTAGGGCTGCGGCGCCGGGGCGCCATAGACGGGTGCACCGTAAGCGGGGGCACCATATGCCGGGGCCTGGCCGAAGTCAGGGGCGGCCGGCTGTCCGTACGCGGGGGGAGGATTGTTGGACGGCGGCGTGACGGGGGGCTGGTTCGGATCAGTCATGCGAACTCCTTGGGGGTTCCGGTCGTGCAGGGTGTCTCACGATAAACATACAGAATACCCGGTCGGGTTGACTAGGTCACCCCGGCGGGCGTGTTGCCGTCGTTCCCACCGCGGACGGCTGGAACCACGGGCGCCGGTGCGACCTGGATCTGTTCAACGGGCAGGGTCGAATCCGCGCCGAAATCGAGCGTGGACGGCTCGTGCCCGTTCATGATCAGCTGGGCGCCGAGCGCGGCGATCATCGCACCGTTGTCGGTGCAGAGCGACAGCGGCGGGATGCGCAGGGTGAGCCCGGCGGCATCCGTTCGTTCGATGGCCACCTGCCGCAGCCGGGCGTTGGCGATCACGCCGCCGCCGAGCAGCAGCCGGGGCACGCCGTAGTCGGCGCAGGCGGCCACGGCCTTGGTGAGCAGGATGTCGACGACGGCCTCGCGAAAGCTCGCCGCCACATCACTGACGGGCACCGGCTCGCCGGCGTCCTCACGGTGTTCCACCCAGCGGGCGACGGATGTCTTCAGCCCCGAGAACGAGAAGTCGTAGCGGTGCTCGTCCATGTCTTTCGGGCGGCTGAGCCCGCGGGGAAAGCGGATGGCGCGCGGGTCGCCGGTCGCGGCGGCCGCGTCGATGCGGGGTCCGCCCGGGTACGGCATGCCGAGGATGCGGGCGACCTTGTCGAAGGCCTCGCCCGCAGCGTCGTCGATGGTCTCGCCGAGCAATTCGACGTCGCTCGTGAGGTCGCGCACGAGCAGCAGGGAAGTGTGTCCGCCGGAGACGAGCAGCGCGATCGTCGGGTACTCCAGCGGCACGGTATCCGATTCACCCAGCCGCAGCACATCGGCGCCGACGTGCCCGACCAGGTGGTTCACCGCATAGATCGGCTTGCCGAGGGCGAGGGCGAGGGCCTTGGCCGCGCCGACGCCGACCATGAGCGCACCCGCGAGCCCCGGACCGCTCGTCACCGCGATCGCGTCGAGGTCTTCCAGGCGGATGCCGCTCTCGGCGACGGCGGCCTCAATCGCCGGGACCAGCTCTTCGAGGTGCGCGCGCGCCGCGACCTCGGGCACGACGCCGCCGTAGCGGGCGTGTTCGTCCATGGAGGAGGCGATCACGTTGGCGAGCAGGGTGGTGCCGCGAACAATGCCGATTCCGGTCTCGTCGCAGGAGGTTTCGATGCCGAGCACGAGCGGGTTCTCGCGATTCATCGGGGTCATGCGGGCACCTCGGGGCTGTCGGGGGCTGTGGGGCTGTCGGAGTCTGGCGGGCTGTCGGGGCCTGGCGGGCCGTCGGGGGCTGGCGGGCCGTCGGGCGCCGGCGCACCGTGCGCCGCCAGGGTGGTGTGCGGGTCGGGCACGGTCAGGCGCATGACGATGGCGTCGACGTTGTCGGGCTGGTAGTAGCCGCGGCGCAGGCCGAGCTCTTCGAAGCCGAGTCGGGCGTAGAGCCGCTGGGCCGGTGGGTTGTCGGCGCGCACCTCGAGAAAAACCTCCCGGGCACCGCGTTTGCGGGCCTCACCGATGAGCGTGAGCATGAGCACCCGGCCCAGGCCCCGGCCCCGGGCAGTCTCGGCCACCGCGATGGTCTGAATGTCACCCTGAGCGCCGCCGCGCGGCGCCAGCAGGCCGGCGTAGCCCTCGATGCGGTCGGGATGGTCGGGCGGGAAGGCCACGAGGTAGAAACAGTGGGCGTCGGCGACGTCGCGGCGCATCATCTCGGGGCTCCAGGCATCCGTGGTGAAAACCGTGGTCTCGAGGTGCATGATCGCGGCCAGGTCATCGACGGTTGCGCGGCGCAGCTGCCAGGTCCCCGGCTCAGGGCCGGTCAATTGCTGACCCGCTTGCGGGTGGTGGGCAGCACGGCGTCGGGCGAGCGCAGGTAGAGGGCGTCGTTCGCGGCGAACGGGCGCCCCGCGGCGAACGTCAACTCGGCGAGCAGGCCGAGGTCCCCGGCGCTGACGGTGGCCGCGTCGAGGCGGATCATCCCCGCGAAGGGAAAGTCCGGCTCGAGCAGGGCGGCGGGCTGGGCGAGACCGGGCACGGCGAGGCGTTCGGGCAGCCCCGCGGCATCCGTTCCGCTGAAGGCGCTCCAGTAGACCTCGCGGCGGCGGGCGTCGGTGACCACGAGCAGCGGGCCGGTGTGGCCGCGGCGGTAGTGGCCGAAAGCGATGGCGTCGTGGCTGACGACCGGCACGAGCGGGCGGGCGGCTCCGAGGGCGAAGACACGGGCGGCGGCGATGCCGACCCGCAGCCCGGTGAAGGGGCCGGGTCCCATGCCGCCGACGACACCGGACAGCTCGGCCACGGTCACGCCGGCTTCGGCCAGGCACTGCTGAATCAGCGGGCCGACGACTTCGGCGTGGCGCATGGTGTCGGCCACGCCGTGTTCGGCGAGCACACCACGGGCGTGGTCGACGACGGCGACGCTCGTACCCGCGGAGGTGTCGATGGCGAGGAGCATCCGTTCAGCCTATTCCCTGGGCGCGTCGGGGGTGGAAAGGTCGGGTTCGGGCTTCGGCTTGCGCTGGGCCCGGATCGCCTTGATGGTCAGCTGCACGGCGGCGAGCACGAGCAGGGCGGCGAAGAGAATGCTCGACACCTGCGGCGGCAGAATCAGCGCGATCGCCACCCCGGGAGCGGAGGCCGCCGTCGCCGCGGCGCCCACGACGAGGCCGGCGCGCACGTCCACGAGTTTGCCGCGCACGTTGGAGATGGTGCCCACAATGCCGGTCGGAATCATGACGAGCAGCGAGGTTCCCTTGGCGATGAGGTCGCTGATGCCGAACACGGCGATCAGGGCCGGAACGGCGATGACGCCGCCGCCAATGCCGAAGAGGCCCGAGGCGATACCCATGATCAGGCCGAGCACGATGTAGCCGACCACGACGTACCAGGTCAGGTCGAGCTGCTCGCCGCGCACGGGCACGACCAGGAGCATGCGCACGGCGACGCCGACGAGCAGGGCGATGAACATCCAGCGCAGCCAGACGAGCGGCAGGCGCTTGAGCAGCCAGCTGCCGAGCACGGCTCCGAAGATGGCGCCGAAGGCCACAAAGCCGCCGGCCACGAGGTCGGTCTCCCCGTTGGCGAGGTAGGTGATGGCGCCGACCGTCGCGGCCGGCACGATGGCCACGAGGGTTGTCGCGGCCGCGCGGCGCTGGTCCATGCCGGCCAGGGAAACGAGCAACGGCACCATGATGATGCCGCCGCCGACCCCGAAGGTTCCCGACAGCAGCCCGCCGATAAGGCCGACGGCCAGCAGAATGATCCAGTATCGTGCGCCGTGCCGCAGCATGCTGCTCCCTGTTCGAGGTCCTGTCGATGTGGTCCTCTCGCCGAGGTCCTGTCGAAGTCTACGGGCGACGCGAGACTAGAGGCTCGTCCAGCGCGGGCCGTGCGCGGTGATCGTCACGGTGCGCGGCTCGTCGAGGTCGTCATCGTCGAGGTCGTCGTCGTCCGCGTCGTGCCCGGTGACGGATGCCGCGGCATCCGTCGTCGCCATCAGCCGCCCGCCGCGCGGCCGCTCGATCTCCACGTCGAGCCAGCTCTCGGTGATGCCGTCGAGCATGCCGCGGCCCCATTCGACGACCACGACGGACCGCGGAAAGTCGATGTCGAGGTCGTCGAGTTCGACGGCGCTCTGCAGGCGGTACGCGTCGACGTGCACGAGCGGCGGCCCGCCGACCAGGCTCGGATGGGTGCGGGCGAGTACGAAGGTGGGGCTCGTGACCGGGCCGCGCACTCCCAGGCCCTCGCCGAGTCCCCGGGTCAGGGTCGTCTTGCCGGCGCCCAAGGGACCCGTGAGCACCACCAGGTCCCCGGCGCCGAGTGCCGTGGCGAGGTCCCGGCCGAAGCGGTGCATGGCCGCGGAGTCGGGAACGACGCTCCGTCCGAGCCGGAACGGCGCCACGCTCACCGGTCGGCCTCGGCCACAACGAAGGCGCAGGCGACGCCGGCGTCGTGGGTCATGGTGACGTGCACCCGATCGATGCCGCGCGCGGCGAGAACGGCGGCGAGCGGGCCATCGACCACGAATCCGGGGTTGCCGTGCACGTCGGAGACGATCTCCATGTCGCGCCAGGTCAGGGTGCCGCTGTGGCCGAGGGCCTTGACCAGGGCCTCCTTGGCTGCGAACCGGGCGGCGAGGGAGTGCACCGCCAGTCCGCGTTCGCTCTCAGCGAACAGCCGCGGGATGAGGGCGGGCGTGCGGTCGACCTGGCGCCCAAACCGCGCCAGGTCGACCACGTCGACCCCGATGCCCACAATCACTGTTGCTGCCGGCGAACTACTCGACGGTGACGGACTTGGCCAGGTTGCGGGGCTGGTCCACGTCGAGGCCCTTCGCGGTCGCCAGCTCCATCGCGAACAGCTGCAGCGGCACCACGGCCAGCAGCGGCTCGAACAGCGGGGCGGCCAGGGGAATGTGGATCACGGTGTCGGCGAAGGGCAGCACCGCGGCATCCCCCTGCTCGGCGATCACGATGACCCGGGCACCGCGGGCGCGGATCTCCTGAATGTTGGAGACGACCTTCGGGTGCAGGTGCGCCGAGCCGCGCGGGCTCGGCACCACGACGAACACCGGCTGGCCGGGCTCGATCAGCGCGATCGGGCCGTGCTTGAGCTCGCCGGCGGCGAAGCCCTCGGCGTGGATGTAGGCGAGTTCCTTGAGCTTCAACGCGCCCTCGAGCGCGATCGGGAAGCCCACGTGCCGGCCGAGGAACAGCACCGCGCGGGAGTCGGTCATCCACGTCGCGAGCTGGCGTACGGCGTCGCCCTGCAGCAGGGTGGTGGCGATCTTCTCCGGAATGGCCTGCAGTTCGGCGGTGTGCTCGAGCAGTTCAGCGCTGCCGAGCGTGCCGCGCACCCGGGCCAGGTGCAGGGCGAACAGGTACAGCGCGGCTATCTGGGCGACAAACGCCTTCGTCGACGCGACCGCGACCTCGGGGCCGGCATGCGTGTAGATGACCGCGTTGCTCTCGCGCGGGATCGTGGCGCCCTGGGTGTTGCAGATCGAGATCGCGACCGCCCCGGCCTCACGGGCGTACTTCACGGCCATCAGGGTGTCCATGGTCTCGCCGGACTGACTGATGGACACCACCAGGGTGTCGTTCTCGATGACGGGGTCACGGTAGCGGAACTCGTGGCTGAGCTCGACATCCACCGGAACCTTTGCCCACTTCTCGATCGCGTACTTGGCGACCTGACCGGCATACGCTGCGGTACCGCAGGCGATGATCACAATGCGGCGGATGCGCGCGAGCGCCTCATCCCCGAACTCGGCCAATTCCGGGATCACGACGACCCCGTCGACGATGCGGCCACGCAGCGTGTTCGCGACGGCGTCGGGCTGCTCCGAGACCTCCTTGGCCATGAAACTCGACCAACCACCCTTGTCCGACGCGGAAGCGTCCCACGCCACGTCGAACTCTTCGACCTCGACGGGCGCGCCGAAGAAGTCGGTCACGGTGACGCTGTCGGGCGTGATCGTCACGATCTGGTCCTGACCGATGGCGACCGCACGACGGGTGTACTCGATGAACGCGGCCACGTCGGAGCCGAGAAAGTTCTCACCGTCGCCGAGGCCGATCACGAGCGGCGAGTTGCGACGGGCGCCGACGACAACGCCGGGCTGGTCCTGGTGCAGGGCCAGCAGGGTGAACGCACCGTCGAGGCGGGCGACGACGCTGCGGAAGGCTTCGCCGAGGTCGCCCACGCGCTGGTATTCGCGGCCGAGCAGCACGGCGGCGACCTCGGTGTCGGTTTCGCTCTCGAAGGTGTAGCCCTCGGCGAGCAGTTCGGCCTTGAGGGGGCCGAAGTTCTCGATGATGCCGTTGTGGATCAGGGCGAGCTTGCCGTTGTCGGCGAGGTGCGGGTGCGCGTTCTCGTCGGTCGGGCCTCCGTGGGTGGCCCAGCGGGTGTGCCCGATACCGGTGCGCCCCGCGTTGACCGGGTGACGTTTCAGCTCATCGGAGAGCATCGCGAGCTTGCCGGCGCGCTTCACGGAGTTGAGAACGCCCTCCTCGTCGATCACGGCGATGCCGGCGGAGTCGTAGCCCCGGTACTCCAGACGTCGCAGCCCTCCCATCAAAACCTCGACCGCTTTGTTGGTGCCTCCGACGTAACCCACGATTCCACACATGGCCCCGATTTTAGTCGGACTAAGCTTGGGAAAATGTCCGATCCGGTGACCAGCCCCATCAACAAGGTTCACGGCACCCCTTTTGTGGAACTGGATCGTGCCGACTGGGCCGCGCTCGCCGCATCCACTCGCCTGCCGCTTCGGGAGACCGAGATCGTGCAGTTGCGCGGGCTGGGTGAGCCACTCGACATCAACGAGGTGACGGATGTCTACCTTCCGCTGAGCCGGCTGCTCAACCTCTACGCGGCCGGCGCCCGCCACCTGCACCGGGCGACGAGTGATTTTCTCGGCGAACGCGCCCTGCACGTGCCGTTCGTGATCGGGGTTGCCGGCTCGGTTGCCGTGGGTAAATCCACGATCGCCCGACTGCTGCGCGAGCTGCTGGCGCGCTGGGAAGACACCCCCCGCGTTGAGCTCGTCACGACCGACGGGTTTCTCTACCCCAATGCGGAGCTCGCGCGCCGCGGCATCATGGACCGCAAGGGATTTCCCGAGTCCTACGACCGGCGGGCACTGCTGCGTTTCGTGAGTGCGGTCAAGAGCGGCGCCGCCGAGGCCCGCACCCCGTTCTACTCACACCTGAGCTATGACATCGTGCCCGACGCGCAGATCATCGTGCGGCAGCCGGACATCCTGATCATCGAGGGCCTCAACGTGCTGCAGCCCCCCGGGGCCGGCCACGGCCTGGCCGTGAGCGACCTGTTCGACTTCACGGTCTACGTGGACGCCCGCACGCAAGACGTGGCGCGCTGGTACGAAGAACGGTTTTTGAAGCTGCAGCGCGGGGCGTTCATCAACCCGAAGTCGTATTTTCACCGCTACGCGGACATGACCGAGGCCGAGGCCCGGGCGAAGGCGCGGCAGATCTGGATCAGCATCAACGAACCCAACCTGCTGCGCAACATCCGTCCCACCAAGAGCCGGGCGACGCTCGTGCTGCGCAAAGATCCCGACCATGCGGTTTCGAAGGTACTGCTGCGCAAGGTCTAGCGGATGCCCGCGCTCGCGGCACTCGTCACGTCGGCAGGCACGGTCGCGGCACTCGGGACCGTTCGGGGGCGGCTAGTTGGCGAGGCGCTCGCGCACCACGTCGGCGAGCTGGTGCGCCAGGCGGTCGGCGGTCGGCTGGTCGGCCGCTTCGACCATCACGCGAACCATCGGTTCGGTGCCCGAGGGGCGCAGCAGCACGCGTCCGGTGTCGCCCAGTTCGGTCTCGGCGGCGAGAATCGCCTCGGCGATCACGGCATCGGAGTGCAGCGCCCGGTGGTCGACGCCCCGCACGTTCACGAGGATCTGCGGGTAGACCGTCATGACGGATGCCAGTTCGGCGAGCGTCTTGCCGGTGCGCGCCATCTCGGCAACCAGGTGCAGCCCGGTCAGGATGCCGTCCCCGGTGGTCGCGAACTTGGTCATGATGACGTGTCCGCTCTGCTCGCCGCCGAGCGAGTAGCCGTGGGCGTTGAGCTCTTCGAGCACGTACCGGTCGCCGACCTTGGTCTGCACGACGGTGATGTCGTTGGCGGCCATGGCTTTGCGCAGGCCGAGGTTGCTCATCACGGTGGCGACGAGGGTGCGGTCTTTCAGCACGCCGCGTTCGGCCATCGAGACGGCGAGGATCGCCATGATCTGGTCGCCGTCGACGATGTTGCCGGCCGCGTCGACCGCGAGGCAGCGGTCGGCGTCGCCGTCGTGGGCGATGCCGATGTCGGCGCCGTGTTCGAGCACGGCGCGGGCGAGGTTGTCCAGGTGCGTCGAGCCGACACCGTCGTTGATGTTGAGGCCGTCGGGGTCGGCGCCGATCACGGTGAGGCGAGCGCCGGCATCCGTGAAGACCTGCGGTGACACGCCGGCCGCGGCGCCGTGCGCGCAGTCAAGCACGACGTGCAGGCCGTCGAGGCGGTGCGGCAGCGTCGTCAGCAGGTGAACGACGTAGCGGTCTTCGGCGTCGGCGAAGCGACGGATGCGCCCCACGTCACCGCCGATCGGCATCAGGGTGTCGTGTCCGATGTAGGACTCGATGCGGTCCTCGACGTCGTCGGGAAGCTTGGTGCCGCCAAAGGCGAAGATTTTGATGCCGTTGTCGGGGGCCGGGTTGTGTGAGGCGGAAATCATCACACCGAAGTCGGCGCCGATATCGGAGATCAGGAATGCGGCAGCGGGGGTGGGGATCACGCCGGCGTCGAGGACATCGACTCCGGAGCTCGCCAGCCCGGCAGAGACCGCGGCAATAATGAATTCACCGGAGACACGGGGGTCCCGGGCGACCACGGCGACGGGGCGTTGACCGGATTCGCGGCGCTTTTCGGCGCGGCGACCGGTGGTAAGCACCGCGGCAGTGGCCTGAGCCAGCTCCAGGGCCAGGCCAGCCGTGAGATCACGGTTGGCCAGGCCCCGCACGCCGTCGGTGCCGAACAGTCGAGTCATATCGACGTCGGCTATTCGACTAGCGCTTGCTGAACTGAGGAGCCTTGCGGGCCTTCTTGAGTCCGGCCTTCTTGCGCTCCTTGACACGAGCGTCGCGGCTCAGGAAGCCGTTCTTCTTGAGGATCGCGCGGTTGTTCTCTTCGTCGATCAGGTTCAGCGAGCGAGCGATGCCGAGGCGCAGCGCGCCGGCCTGGCCCGAGGGGCCACCACCGGTGATGCGTGCGATGACGTCGTAGCTGCCGAGCAGGTCGAGGACCTTGAACGGGTCGTTGATGAGCTGCTGGTGCAGCTTGTTCGGGAAGTAGTCCTCCAGCGCACGGCCGTTCACCACGATGGTGCCCGAACCGGGAACGATGCGCACGCGGGCAATGGCCTGCTTGCGACGTCCCACGGCTGCGCCGGGAACGTTGAGGATGGCGCGGGGCGCCTTGGTTGCGGTCTCGGCGGGAGTCTCTGTCGAGTAGCTCTCCGGAGCCTGGTCAATCTGGTCTGCGATCTTCGCCACGATTGTGTGAATCCTTTTTCTAGAGTCTTGAGAAGTCTGAGGCGGACGCTACTGAGCGACCTGGCTGAGGGTGTACGGCTTCGGCTGCTGGGCCGAGTGCGGGTGCTCTGCACCGGCGTAGACCTTCAGCTTGAGGAGCTGTGCACGGCCGAGGGAGTTCTTCGGCAGCATGCCACGGATGGCCTTCTCGACCGCGCGGGTCGGGTGCTTCTCGAGCATCTCGGAGTAGTTGGTCGCCGTGAGGCCGCCCGGGTAACCGGAGTGGCGGTAAGCGATCTTGAGGTCGAGCTTCTTGCCGGTGAGGGCAACCTTCTCCGCGTTGATGATGATGACGAAGTCGCCACCGTCCATGTGGGGAGAGAAGGTGGCCTTGTGCTTGCCGCGCAGCAGGATCGCCGCGTGGCTGGCCAGACGTCCGAGGACGATATCGGTGGCATCGATGACAACCCAGTCGTGCTGGAGTTCGCTTGCCTTGGGGGTGTAAGTGCGCGTCACTGTTGTGCTGCTTTCTTCTTTTTCGAACGGAGGTGTTCGTGAATCCCGCTCCGGGCGTGTTTTCCTGATGAAAACACTGTCGATGGAGGGCTCACGTTCGGATGCCGTGCTGCAACGCACAGACACCAAGGGTCCACACTAGTCGAGCGGGCCGCTCAAGGCAACTTCTCCGCTCAGCTCTGAGAGTTCATGCGCGGTAGTTGCGCCGCTGCGCGGTGGTTGCGCCACTGCGCGGGAGTTACGCCAGGGGCAAGGGGGGCATGTTCGAGCTGCGCGGTACGTGCGCCGCTGCGCGGGACCTACGCCACCCCGCATCCGTGCAGCCTCTGCGCTGCGCGCGGCCTGCGCCGCTGCGCGGTGGTTACGCCAGGGGCAAAGGGGCGCAAATTCGAGCTGCACGGTAGGTACGCCGCTGCGCGGGATTCAGGCCCCCTCGACGGCGGATGCCGCGGCTCGGCTACTCGGCGTCGTCGCCGACCAAGGCGGGCAGCGAACGGCGGTTGCGGGTCTCGACGGCCCGCAGGCGCATCTCGGCGTCTTCGGGGTAGCCGACCCGCATCAGGGTCAGCCCGTGCGCCTGCATCACTTTGAACTCGGTGATGCGGGTGCGGTCCATGCGCATCGTGGCGAGGCGGTCGATGCCGAGCCGCCCCTCCCCCACCGCGACGGTCGCGCCGACCACGGCACGCACCATGCTGTGGCAGAAAGCATCCGCGGTGATCGTGGCGACGAGCACTCCGTCGGGATCGCGCCGCCAGCGGAAGTCCTGCAACTCGCGGATCGTCGTGGCGCCGGGTCGGGGTTTGCAGTAGGCCGCGAAGTCGCGCAGGCCGATGAGGGTCGCGGCGGCCTCATCCATCGCCTCGAGGTTGAGTTTGCCCGGATGCCAGGTGGTGCGCAGTCGCTGCTGAGGATCGCGCAGGGCGTTGAGGTCGCTGATGCGGTACTCATAGGTGCGCCAGAGCGCCGAGAAGCGGGCGTCGAACCCGGCGGGGGCGACGGATGCCGCGCGCAGCACGATCTCGGGCTTGGTCACCAGGATTCCGCCGAGTCTGCGCAGCACCGCGGTGCCGAGCGTGACCGGCGGGCGGATGCCGGTGCCGCGCTTCACGCGCACCAGGCTGTCGGCCTGTGCGGGGGTCAGGTCGAAGTGCGCGACCTGACCGACGGCGTGCACCCCGGTGTCGGTGCGACCGGCAACATACAGGGTGGGGCTCGGCGGGTAACGCAGCATGATCGAGGCGAGGCCGTCTTCGATGTCGCCCTGCACGGTGCGAAACCCGGGCTGGCGTGCCCAGCCGGTGAAGTCGGTGCCGTCATAGGCGAGGTCGAGGCGGATGCGCGTAGTCGGCGGCACGGGAAGGCCGTCAATCGGCGCGAAAAAAGTCACGAGCCTAAGCCTAGGCTGCTCGCTGGCGGCTATCGTGGGACCGGGGCGCCCGGTCACCCCCTTTCGAGTGCCAACAGATGCAAATCAGCCCCACCCTTCCCCCGTCGGCCACAGGTCCCACGATTATGCGTCCGGGTACATCCGCCGGCACGCCGCGGGCCGGGCGGCTGGGCGGACTCGACGGGTTGCGCGCCATCGCCGTCGTCGCGGTCGTGCTGTTCCACTTCTTTCCCGCGGCGCTGCCGGGTGGGTTCATCGGCGTGGACATCTTTTTCGTCATCAGCGGCTTTCTGATCACCGGGCTGCTCGTTGCCGAGCACGAGCGCAGCGGCCGGCTCGACCTCCGCCGGTTCTGGAAACGCCGGGTGCGCCGACTGGTGCCCCCGATCGTGCCGCTCGCGCTCGCCGGTTGCACGGCCGCGTGGCTGGTCGGCGGCGACGTACTGATCGGACTCGGCGGCCAACTTCTCGGGGCCGCGACGTTTGGCTACAACTGGGTCGCGATCGCGGCCGACACCAGCTATTTCAGCGCCGATCAGCCGGAACTGTTCCGTAACCTCTGGTCGCTCGCGGTGGAAGAGCAGTTCTACCTGGTCTGGCCGCTCGCACTCCTCGGGCTGCTGCGCATTCGCCGCCCCGATCTGCGGCTGGGGCTCGTGCTCGGGCTGGCGGCGGCATCCGCCCTGTGGATGGCTGTGCTCTTCGACGGCGGCGACCCGACGCGGGTGTACTACGGCTCGGACACGCACAGCTTCGGGCTTCTGATCGGCGCGGCCCTCGCGCTGGTGCTGCGCCGCGAGCGCGCCGTCGGGCCGGTTCGCCGCACGGCAGCGCTGCTGGCGCGTGCCCGGCCCTGGCTCGGCGCCCTCGCCTTGGCACTCGTCGCCGTGGGCTTCTGGGTGCTGCCGAACAATGGTGTTGCGTCGTATCGGGGCGGCCTCGTGCTCGTGAGCCTGCTGACCGCACTGGTGATCTGGGCGGGCGTGCGCGGCGACGCCTTCGGCCGGGCGCTCGATAGCAGACCGCTGCGGTACCTGGGCGAACGCTCCTACGGCCTCTACCTGTGGCACTGGCCCGTACTGGTGCTCGTGCAGCTGGCCTGGCCGGCAGCACGGCACGATCTCCTCCCGATCGGGATCACGGCGGGAGCGATCACCCTGCTCGCCGCCGGGAGCTCCTACCGGTGGCTGGAAATGCCGATCCGGCGCTTCGGTGCGCGCGGCTGCTGGCGCCGGCTCACGGCGCGTCGCCTCACCTCCCGTCGGCGCGGACCGTCACTCGTGCTGCTGTCCGTGGTGATCGTGACCGGGTTGCTGGCTTCCGGTACGTTCGCGGCGTTGGCCACGGCTCCCGCGGCCGCGGCCGCGCAGGTCGCCATCGCGCGCGGTCAGGCCGCCCTCGAGGCCGCCGAACGCAGCGCGGCCGCGCAGTCCGCGGCGCGCAGCCTCGAAGAAGAAGCGGCCCGCGCC
>NZ_QZVS01000058.1 GCF_003602235.1 Cryobacterium melibiosiphilum | reverse complement strand
GCCGGGGACCCGCACGGCATGGCGCTCTGGGCTGGCACCGGGCACCGGCTCGTGCGGGCCCGGCCGGCCGCCGAGATCACGCGGATGCTCGCCGGCTGAGTGCGCTGATCCACGGCGCCGGCCGCGCGGTTCGGGGCGCGGTTCGGTGCGCGGCTGGCCGCGTGCTGGGTACGCTGAAGGTATGAACACCGCGCCGATTGCCGTGAAGACTCCCCTGCACCGCCAGCACCACAACGACGTGGTCATCGACAATTACGAGTGGCTGCGGGACAAAGACAATCCCGCCGTGATCAGCCACCTCGAAGCCGAAAACGCCTACACCGACCGGCGCACCGGCCACCTGGAGCTGCTGCAGGAACAGATCTTTGAAGAGATCAAGGGCCGCACCCAGGAGACCGACCTCAGCGTTCCGGTACGGCAGGGACTCTGGTGGCACTACACCCGCACGGTCGAAGGCCAGGAATACGGCATCCACTGCCGCGCCCCGATCAGCGACCCCGCCGACTGGACCCCGCCGGCGCTGCCCACGGCCAACACCGCAACGGATGCTCCCGGCCTGCCCGGCGAGCAGGTCCTGCTCGACGACAACGCCGAAGCGGCCGGCCACGAGTTCTTCTCGCTCGGCAGCTTCGATGTGAGCGATGACGGCACCCTGCTGCTCTACGCCGTCGACGTGGAGGGCGACGAGCGCTACACGATCCGGGTGCGCACCATCGAGACGGGTGAGAACCTCGCCGATGAGATTCCGAACACCTCCGAGGGCGCGCTGTTCGACCCCAGCGGCCGCTACCTCTTCTATACGACCGTCGACGAGGCCTGGCGCCCCGACACGGTGTGGCGGCACGAGATCGGCAGCGCGGCATCCGCCGATGTGACGGTCTTCTCGGAGCCCGACGAGCGCTTCTGGGTGGGTGTGGGCCTCACCCGCAGCCGCAAGTACCTGGTGATCGAGGCCGGATCGAGCGTGACGAGCGAGACCCGCCTGCTCGATGCGAGCGACCCGACCGGCGAGTTCAGCATCGTCTGGCCGCGGGTCGACGGCGTCGAGTACGACGTGGAGCACGCGGTGCTGGACGGCGACGACCGACTGCTGATCGTGCACAACGACCACGCGATCAACTTCGAGCTGGTGAGCGTCGCGGCGGGCGACCCGCTCGGCGAGAGGCGCGTGCTGCTCGCCCACAATCCGGAGATTCGGCTGGAAGGCGTCGACGCGTTCCGCGACTTCGTGGTCGTCGAATACCGCCGTGAGGGCCTGACCCGCATCGCCATCGACCGCCGCGGCGACGGTGCCGGGCTCACCGAACTGCAGTTCGACGAACCGCTGTTCGCCGTGGGAACGCACGGCAACCCGGAGTGGGAGCAACCCACGATCCGGCTCGGATATACGAGCTTCGTGACGCCCTCCACGGTGTATGACTACGTCGTGGCGACCGGCGAGATGCGCCAGCTCAAGCAGCAAGCGGTGCTCGGCGGCTACGACCCGCTCGTCTTCGAGCAGCGCCGGGAGTGGGCAATCGGACGCGACGGCACCCGCATCCCGATCTCGCTGGTCTTTCGCCGCGACCTCGTGACGCCCGGAGTGCCCGCGCCGACCCTGCTCTACGGCTACGGCTCGTACGAGCAGAGCATCGACCCGGGCTTCGGCATTCCGCGGCTGAGCCTTCTCGACCGCGGCATGATCTTCGCCATCGCTCACGTACGCGGCGGCGGCGAGCTCGGCCGGCTCTGGTACGAGAACGGCAAGACCACGCACAAGCGCAACACCTTCACCGACTTCATCGACTGCGCTCAGCACCTCATCGATGCCGGCTACACCACCCCGGAGCACCTCGTCGCCGAGGGCGGCAGCGCCGGCGGCCTGCTCGTCGGCGCCGTCGCGAACCTCGCCCCGGAGCTGTTCGCGGGCATCCTCGCGGTCGTGCCGTTCGTGGACCCGCTGACCTCGATCCTCGACCCGTCGCTGCCCCTGACGGTCATCGAGTGGGACGAGTGGGGAGACCCGCTGCACGACCCCGAGGTCTACGCCTACATGAAGTCGTACTCCCCGGTGGAGAACGTGCACGCCACGCACTACCCGCGCATTCTGGCCGTGACCAGCCTGAACGACACCCGGGTGCTCTACGTCGAGCCCGCCAAGTGGGTCGCGAAGCTGCGCGAGGTCGGGGCGGATGCCCTGCTCAAGACCGAGATGTCGGCCGGCCACGGCGGGGTCTCCGGTCGCTACAGTGCCTGGCGTGAGCGCGCGTTCAACTACGCCTGGGTGATCGACGCGGCCGGGGCGCATCCGTCTGGGGAGCCTGAGCCGGTGATCGCCGACTGAGCCGCGGACGGCGGCGGGGGTCAGGCTTCGGCGCGCAGGTGCAGGAACGACGTGACGGTCAGCGCGAAGTCGGTGCGCGAGGCGGGATACCCGGTGCGTGCGCTGTAGAGCGCGAGCGGCAGTGACACGTTCTCCCCGCCGCGGTGCAGGTCGAGCGTGATCGCGGGCACCCCGAAGTAGCCGAGCTTGTTCCAGCCGAGCTGCCGCACGATGCTGACCAGCGCCATGTGTTCGCTCATGTCGATCGGGGTGCCGCCGATCGACACCGCGCGCAGTTCGGTCCAGTCGACGACGGTGATCGGCAGGCCCTTGTTCTTGCCCGACCAGAACAGCAGGCCTTCCGCGTCGGCGGAGACGCCCACGAACTGGCCGAGCGCGACGGGCTCGCCGGTGAGGTCGGCCAGGCCGTGCTGCAGCGCCTCGGAGCGGGCCACGAAGAACACGAGCGCGCCCGGCAACACGGTGCGCAGCCGCAGGTCGAACGCCCGCAGCGAGCGCAGCATGAGCACATAGGTCACGACCGCGAAGCCCGGGATCAGGGCCAGGAACAGCACATTGTGATTCGTGCCCTCGGGGGCGAACGAATAGCTGATGACGGTGAGCCCGAGCAGCAGCGCCACGGGAATCAGGCTCACCCACACGGCGGTCCACGGTGACGGGAGCGAGGTGCCAGATTCCATAAGCGTAAGCATGGCAGGTACGCCTGCAACTTCGCGGTGACGGATGCGCGACCTGCGGTTATTCTGGACGCATGTGCCGGAATATTCACACCCTCCACAACTTCGAACCCGCCGCCACCGACGACGAGGTGCATGCCGCCGCGCTGCAGTACGTGCGCAAGATCAGCGGTTCCACGAAGCCGTCGAAGGCCAATGCCGAGGCCTTCGACCGGGCCGTGGCCGAGATCGCGCACGTCTCGCGGCATCTGCTCGAAGACCTCGTGAGCAGCGCCCCGCCGAAAAGCCGCGAGGTCGAGGCCGAGAAGGCCAAGGCCCGCTCGGCCAAGCGTTTCGCCGCCGCGTAGCCACCGCGGCTCGCCGCGCCCGCGGAGCGGAATACCCGCGGAACAGAATACCCGCGGAGCGGCGCCGGGCTTGAGCGCGCCGAGAACCCTCTGCGCGCCGGGGGAATTTGCCGCGGGGGCCGGGCGTTGGAAGACTGGAGGGGCATTTCTTCTCGGATGCACCCCCGTGTCAGACACAGTGAGGCCAAACCAGTGAAGAACTTCGACGTTTACGCGTTCACGCGCTGACTCCTCACTTCGCCACGGCGGCCGAGGTCAGCGCACCACCACGACCGTCGGAGCCTCTTGTCTACTCATGCCTCATCCCTCACCCTGAACAACGTGGGCCTCACCTGGCCTGACGGTTCGGTCGCCCTCAGCGGCATCAGCGCCACCTTTGGACGCGGCCGCACCGGCCTCGTCGGCCTCAACGGCTCGGGCAAGTCCACCCTGCTGCGCCTGCTGACCGGGCAGCTCACCCCGACGAGTGGCACGATCACGACGAACGGCGACGTCGGCTACCTGCCGCAGACCCTGACGCTCGACGTGCAGGCCACGGTCGCGTCTCTGCTCGGAATCCGCGGCGCCGTCGACGCGCTGCGCGCCATCGACGCGGGCGACGTGTCGATCGCGAACTTCGACGCGGTCGGTGACGACTGGGACATCGAAACCCGGGCCGGCGAGGTGTTGCGGGCCGCCGGCTTCGCGGGCACCACACTCGCGGGCGACCTCAGCGCCGAGGGCCTCGACCGCTCGGTCGGTGAGCTCTCGGGCGGCGAAGCGGTGCTCGTCGCGATCGCCGGCCTGCGGCTGCGCGGCGCCCCGATCACGCTGCTCGACGAACCCACCAACAACCTCGACGGTGACGCCCGGCGCAGACTCGGCGACCTCGTGCGCACGTGGACGGGCGCCCTCATCGTCGTCAGCCACGACACGACTCTGCTCGAGCTCATGGACGACACCGCCGAACTGCGCGGCGGCACCCTCAGCATCTTCGGCGGTGCATATAGCGCCTACCGCGCCCAGGTCGCCCAGGAACAGGCGGCCGCGCAGCAGGCCCAGCGCTCGGCCGAGCACATCGTGAAGACCGAGAAACGCCAGCGCATCGAGGCCGAGACCAAACTCGCCCACCGGGGCAAGACCGCGCGCACCGACTTCGAGAACAAGCGCGGCTCGAAGATCGTGATGAACCAGCTGAAAACGAATGCCCAGGTGTCCGCCGGCAAGCTGCGGGCGGATGCCGACAGCAAGGTCACCGACGCCCGCTCGGCCCTCGATGACGCCGAGTCCCGGGTGCGCTCCGACGAGCAGATTCACGTCGACCTGCCGGGCCTCGAGGTCGCCGCGACCCGCCGGCTCGCGGAACTGCGCGGCACCAACCGCACCGTGATCATCCAGGGTCCGGAGCGCGTCGCGTTGACCGGGCCGAACGGGGTCGGCAAGACCCGGCTGCTCGAGTCACTGCTGCCGGATGTCCCCTCCCGCGGCGGGATCGCCGCGCCGGCCGGGCGGGCGACCGCGGTGGCACATACCGAACGCATCGGGTACCTCGCCCAGAGGCTTGACCGGCTCGAGGAGGATGCCAGCGTGCTCGACAACGTGCGCGCGGCCGCTCCCTCGGTGTCGGCCGGGGACATCCGCAACCGGCTGGCGCGCTTTCTGATTCGCGGGGATGCGGTGGATCGGCCGGTGCGGAGCCTCTCCGGCGGCGAACGGTTTCGGGTCGCGCTCGCCTGTCTGCTGCTGGCCGATCCGCCGTCGCAGCTGCTGGTGCTCGACGAGCCCACCAACAACCTCGATCTGCAGAGCGTGGACCAGCTGGTTGGCGCGCTCAGCCAGTACCGTGGCGGGCTGCTCGTGGTCAGCCACGACGACGCCTTTCTCGCCCGGCTCGGCATCGCGACCTGGCTGGCACTGGATGCCGATGGCCGGCTGACCGACGTGAATCCCCCGACTCTGGAGCCCGTCGGGTACGGACGGCACTGAGGTACGGACTTCGTGCCCTCGCGGGCCGGGCCAAGGCACGAAGTCCGCACCTCACCGAAGAACCAACCCCGGGAAGGGCGGCCGGGTGTCGCACCCGGATGAGACGATGGAGCGTGCCCGAATCCGTGACCCCGCCCGAGAGGGGCGCCGACAGCACCATAGACAGCACCACCGCGGGCGCCACCGCATGGCGGCACGTGCTCGGGGTGGCCGCAGGGCCGGGGGCGGCATCCGCTCCGACGAGTTTTGGGCGGATGATGGCGGCCCCGAAGACCGGTCGTCCCGCCTCGATGGCCCTGCAGTTCGAGCTGCGCGAACAGACCCCGCACACGAACGAGCGCTGGCGGGGTCCGACGGCCCGCACGGTGACCCGTGTGCAGCCCGGCCACGGCGACTTTCGGCTCGGTGTGCGTCCGATGTTGCAGAACGCCCGCGGCAGCTGGGTGCGCGGCGCGCTGGCCTGGAGTCGACTGTCGACGCAGGCGGTGGCCTTGAACCTGAACCGCGAGCACCACCGCTGGTTCTCGGAGTTCGTCGCCGTCTACCGGGCCCTGCGCGGCGTCTACTACAGCCAGGAAACCGACTGGCTCTACCTCGACGACTTTACGAGTCCACTGCTCTGGCACCTGCTGGGCGAGGGCGCCGCCCTCGGCGTCGAGCTGCGCACGAGCGCAAAAGCCGGGATCGTGACGGTCGGCTCCCGCGCCGCCGTGAGCCTCGACGTGCGGGCGCCGGGCGCGGATTCCGGACTGCGCCTGAGCACCCGGCTGACGATCGACGATGACCCGCACCCCGCCGAATTCGCCGGCGCCATCGGCACCCACGGGCTGTACACCTTCGCGCTGCGGGCCGCACCGGTCTTCACCCTGGCCCCCACGCTCGTGCCGCTGTCCGCCGAGCAGCGGCGCCTGCTCGGGCAGCCGGAATCCGTCGCGGTTCCGGCGGGCGACGTCGACGAGTTCCTGGGCGAGTTTTACCCCCGGTTGCGCACCGCCATGACGATCACCAGCACGGATGCCTCGGTGCACCTGCCCGAGGTCGTGCCGCCGCGCCTCGTGCTCACCGTGCGCTTCGCCGCGCGGCAGAGCCTCCACCTCGACTGGCACTGGGAGTACAGTCTCGGGTCGACCGTGCTGCAGGTGCCTCTCGATGACGCGCGGCCGGCCAGCGGGTCCGGAGTCATCAGGGGAACCGTCGATGACGGTGCGACCCGCGACCGGGACCATGAACGTGCCGTGACCGCGCGGGTCGCCGACATTTTGGCCGGGTCTGAGACGCCGGACATCGACGACACGGACACCGACCCAGCCGCTCCGACTATCCCGCAGCCGCTGCCACACGGCATCCTGCGCGGCATCGACGCCGCCGAATTCGCCGCCACCGTGCTGCCGCGACTGCGTGCCCTGCGCGGCGTGCGGGTCGACACGGTCGGCGCCGAACCCGACTACCGCGAACTCACCGACGTGCCGCGCCTCACCGTGACCACGGTCGAAACCGACCAGCGCGACTGGTTCGACCTCGGCGTGATCGTCACCGTGAACGGCAAGACCGTGCCCTTCAGCCTGCTGTTCGCCGCCCTCGCCAAGGGCCGCAAGCGGCTGCTGCTCATCGACAACAGCTACCTCTCGTTACAGCAACCGGTCTTCGCGCAGCTGCACGAGCTCATCGACGAAGCCCGCGCGCTGCAGGAGTGGGAAACCGGCCTGCGCATCAGCCGCTACCAGGCCAGCCTCTGGAGCGAGTTCGAAGACCTCGCCGACGAAGCCCTGCCCGCGCAGGCGTGGCGGGCCGCGGTCAGCGGATTGCTCGAGCTGCTGCCGGCGGGCACGACGGCCGCGTCGGCAGACGGCCCCGCGGCATCCGCTCTCACCCGGCCTGCGCTTCCCCCGGGCGTGCACGCGACCCTGCGCCCGTACCAGCACGATGGATTCGCCTGGCTGGCTTTTCTCTGGAAGCATCAGCTCGGCGGCATCCTCGCCGACGACATGGGCCTCGGCAAGACCCTGCAGACTCTCGCCCTGATCGAGCACGCCACCCGGACGCCACTCGGCTCGACGACCCCGGCGCCGAACCGGCGGCCGTTCCTGGTGGTGGCGCCGACATCCGTCGTCTCGAATTGGCTGACCGAAGCCGGCCGATTCACGCCCGACCTGCGCGTGCACGCGGTCAGGGCGACCGCGGGGCGGGGTGTTGCGCTGACGGATGCCGCCGCCACGTCCGACGTGATCGTCACCTCCTACGCGCTCTTCCGCCTCGACTTTGCCGCCTACCAGGAGCTGTCCTGGGCCGGGCTGATCCTCGACGAGGCCCAGTTTGTGAAGAACAGCACCGCCAAGGTGCACGTCTGCGCGCGGGACCTCGACACGCCGTTCAAGCTCGCGCTGACCGGCACGCCGATGGAAAACAACCTGATGGACCTGTGGGCGCTCTTCAGCATCGTGGCCCCGGGGCTGTTCCCCTCCGCGCGGCGGTTCACCGAGAAGTACCTGCGCCCCATCGAGCGCGGCGAGAGCCCGCACGTGCTCGCCCGGCTGCGGCGGCGCATCCGCCCGCTGATTTTGCGGCGCACGAAAGAACTCGTCGCAACCGAGCTGCCGCCCAAGCAGGAGCAGCGGTTTAGCGTCGACCTGAACCCGCGACACCAGAAGCTCTACGACACGTTTCTGCAGCGTGAACGGCAGAAGCTGCTCGGGCTGCTCGACGACCTCGACAAGAACCGGTTCATCATCTTTCGCTCGCTCACCCTGTTGCGGCTGCTGAGCCTCGACCCGTCCCTGGTCGATGAGAAGTACGCCGGCGTGCCCTCGAGCAAGCTCGACGCCCTGTTCGACCAGCTCGAGACGAACGTGGCCGAGGGCCACCGAGCGCTGATCTTCAGCCAGTTCACCTCGTTCCTGAAGAAGGCGGCGGCCCGGCTCGAGGCGCAGGGCATCGCCTACTGCTATCTCGACGGCTCGACCCGCGATCGCGCGGCCGTGATCAACGCCTTCAAGACCGGCACCGCACCGGTGTTCTTGATCAGCCTCAAAGCCGGCGGTTTCGGCCTCAACCTCACCGAGGCGGACTACGTCTTTCTACTCGACCCGTGGTGGAACCCGCAGGCCGAGGCGCAGGCCGTGGACCGCACCCACCGCATCGGGCAGACCCGCACGGTGATGGTCTACCGTATGGTCGCGTCGGGCACGATCGAGGAGAAGGTGATGGCGCTCAAGGAGCGCAAGGCGCAGCTTTTCACCGCGGTCATCGACGATGACGCCGCCTTCAGCACCGACCTCACGGCCGACGATATCCGCGCCCTCTTCGACGAGTAGCCGCCCCGCTTTCGCGAGTGAGCAGTTTTTGCACTTCCCGAGGCCCGGAAGTGCACAAACTGCTCACTCGCGGACGGGGGACGGAACACGGGGCGGCTCGGCGAACGGTAGGCTGAGGCAGATCAAGAAAGGCCCTCGTGGACCGCAACAAACGCGTGGGCCGCGACAGACGCCACAATCCGGCAGATACCCGGCTCCCTCTCGGGCCGAGACGCCAGCAGGCCGCATCCGCCGCACGGCCGCCATCGGCGCCCGCGCAGAACGACCACCCTCGGCAGTTCTCGAAGCGCAGCGGCGCCGCGCTGCTCTGGCTGCTCGGGCTCTGCATCGGCGCCTACCTGGTCGGCCTCCTGGTGCAGGGCAGCACCACCCAGAACACGATCACCCTCGACACCATCGGCTGGCTGGCGACGCTCTCGGGCCTCGCGTGCGTGCTCGTCTGCTGGATTGCCGCCGCCCGCAGCCGGGCTCGCCGCCCCGACATCATTTTGGCCGCCACCGCCGTCACGAGCACGGTCTTCGCTGACACCGTCTATTACCTGCAGCTGCAGGGCTCGCCGGTCATCGTGTCGCCGCTGCCGGCCGACGTCGGGTACGTGCTCTTCTACGTCTTCATGGTCGCGGCCCTCATCGTGCTGGTGTTTCGACGCCTGCGCCCGCTCGGGATGCCGGTGCTGCTCGACACCCTCTCGGGATCGTTCGGGGCCGCGGCTATCCTGGCCGCCGTGCTGGACCCGGTGCTGGTTTTCGTGGCCGGCACCGCGCTGACCGGCGAGAACGTGCTCGGCCTGCTCTTCCCGGTCGGCGACCTCGTGCTCGTCGCACTGATCGCGGCGATCGCCACGGCCGAATCCCGCCGAGCCGGCCGCCGCTGGATGATTCTCGCCGCCGGCCTCCTGCTCTTCACCGCCGCGGACGTCACCTACGCGCTCGGCCTCCCCACCGCCCAGTACGTCGTCGGCAGCGTGCTGGATGCCGGCTGGGCGGTCGGAGTCGCCGTGATCGCCGTCTGGGTGCACCGCTCCACCGAGCCGGAAACGCCCCACCCCCGACCCGGCAACACCTGGTGGACCGTGGTGACGCCGGCCACGGCCACCGCGGGCGGGCTGGCCGTGCTGCTGCTCGGCACCCAGCTGCCCCTGACCCCGCTGCCGATCATCCTCGCGACCCTGAGCCTGGTCGTGGCGACGGTTCCGCTGGCCTACCGCCAGCAGATCGCCCGCCGTCTGGCGCGCACCGACGACCTCACCGGGCTGCTCAACCGTCGCGCTTTTCGGGCGGATGCCGCGGGTCGGCTCGTCGCAGACCGGCCGCACGCCCTGCTCGTGCTCGACCTCGACCGGTTCAAGGAGCTGAACGACAGCCTCGGCCACGAAGCCGGCGACCACCTGCTGACCGCGGTCGGAACCCAGATCTCGACCCAGTTACGCTCCGGAGACCTCGTCGGCCGGCTTGGAGGCGACGAGTTCGGTATTCTGCTGGCCGGCGCGTCGCGGGAGCGCGCGATCGCGACCGCCGAGCGGCTGCGCCACGTCGTCGCCGAACCGATGCTGCTCGAGGGCATCACGCTGCAGACCAACGTCAGCATCGGCATCGCCCTCTACCCGGAGCAGGGCAGCGACCTGAACCAGCTCATGCGCAAGGCCGACATGGCAATGTACCGCTCCAAAGCCGGAAACACCGGTCCGCACGTCTATGCCGCCGCCGACAACCAGCACGGCGCTGAACGGCTGCGCACCCTGCAGGAGCTCCGGCTGGCCCTCGCCCACGATCAGCTGCAGACCTACTTCCAGCCCAAAGTCGACCTGACCACCAACACCGTCACCGGAGCCGAGGCGCTCGTGCGCTGGAACCACCCGACCCGGGGCGTGCTCGGCCCCGGCGAGTTCCTCGGCCTGGCCGAGGAGTCCGGCCTGATGGACGAGCTCACCCTAATTGTGCTGTGCCAGGCCCTCGACCAGGCCGCACGGTGGCACCGGAACGGGCATCTGCTCACCGTCTCGGTCAACCTCGCGCCGGGGTCTCTCGCCGACGACCGTCTCGCCGACTGGGTCGGGGACCTGCTCGACGCCCGCGGCCTGCCGAGCGAACTGCTCATGCTCGAGATCACCGAAGAGTTCCTGATCGCCGACCGGCCGCGCGCGCAGGCCATTCTCACGAGCCTGCGGCGGCGCGGCATCCGTATTTCCATCGACGATTTCGGCACCGGCTACAGTTCACTGTCCTATCTGCGCGACCTGCCGATCGACGAGATCAAGCTCGACCAGTCCTTCGTGCTGCCGATGATGGACTGCCCGCGCACCGCCGCCCTCGTCGCGGCGGCGGTCGGTCTCGTGCACAGCCTCGACCTGCCGATGGTGGCGGAGGGCATCGAAGATGCCGAGGCGCTGGCTGAACTCATCCGGCTGGGCTGCGATGTGGGCCAGGGCTATTTCTTCTCCCGGCCGCTGCCGGCCGCGGACTTCGAACGCTGGATTGACGAACGCCGCGAGCTGGCCGGCACGAGCTGACCGGCGCCTCACACTCGACGGGCACCGCGCTACAGTGATCGCATCTACGGTGATCGCATTTACGGTGATCGCATCGATCGGCGGGAGATTCCGATGAACTGTGAACGCGTCACCCTGGCACCGAAACACATTTTCGGCTACCGCGCCCTGGTGCCGCTGGCGGAGCTGAGCGAGTTCTTCCGCCCCACCTTCGACGCGGTCGCCCGCGAGATGGAGGACCACGGCGTCGAGATCATGGGCCCGCCGACCGCGGTGTACCACGCGATGGCGCACGACACCGTGGAGGTGACCGCCGGGTTTCCGGTGGCCGCCCTCGCCACGCCGCGGGCGGCATCCGTCATTGAAGCCCTCCCCGGCGGGCCGGCCGTCGTCGCCGTGCACACCGGCGGCTACGACACGATCCGCAAGACCCACCAGCTGCTCTCCGTCTGGGTGGAGAAGCAGCACCTGGCCCTGGCCGCCGTCACCTGGGAGGAATACCTCGTCGGCCCGGCCGAGAACCCCGACCCGGCCGCGTGGCAGACCCGGCTCGTCTACCCGCTGGCCTGAGCTCCCCGCTGGCCGCCCGGCTACACCGCGCTCGAGGTCGCCCAGAGGTTGATGCCCTTGTCGCTGGCGTGCTCGTCGATCGCGTCGAGTTCGTCGGCGCTGAACGCGAGGTTGTTCAAGGCCGCGACGTTCGTTTCCAGCTGGGCGACGGATGACGCACCCACCAGCGCCGAGGTGACCTCCGGCGAGCGCAGCACCCAGGCCAGGGCCATCTGGGCGAGCGACTGGCCGCGGCCGGCCGCGATCTCGGTCAGTCCGCGAATGCTCGTGAGCGCCTTCTCGGTGAGCATCGTCTTCTTCGCGGAGCCGTCACGCGCGATCCGGGAGTCGGCCGGAATGCCACTCAGGTAGCGGTCGGTCAGCAGCCCCTGCGCGAGCGGCGAGAACGCGATGCAGCCGGTGCCGAGGTCTTCGAGGGTGACAAGCAGGTCGTCCTCGACCCAGCGGTTGAACAGCGAGTAGGACGGCTGGTGGATCAGCAGTGGGGTACCGAGGTCGGCGAGGATCGCCGCGGCCTGACGGGTGCGTTCGGGCGAGTAGGAGGAGATTCCCGCGTACAGCGCGCGGCCGCTCGTGACGGCGGTGTGCAGCGCTCCCATCGTCTCTTCGAGCGGGGTATCGGGATCGGCCCGGTGGGAGTAGAACACGTCGACGTAGTCGAGTCCCATCCGGCCCAGGGACTGGTCGAGGCTCGACAGCAGGTACTTGCGCGAGCCGTTGTTGCCGTAGGGACCGGGCCACATGTCGTACCCGGCCTTGGTCGAGATGACGAGCTCGTCGCGGTGCGAGGAGAAGTCGTTCGCGAGATGCCGGCCGAAGTTCGTTTCGGCGCTGCCGTAGGGCGGTCCGTAATTGTTGGCGAGGTCGAAGTGGGTGATGCCGAGGTCGAACGCGCGGCGCAGGATCGCCCGCTGGGTGTCGAAGGCGGTGTCCCCTCCGAAGTTCTGCCACAGGCCGAGCGAAATGGCCGGCAGTTTCAGGCCGCTGCGGCCGACTCGACGGTAGGGCATGGACTCGTAACGGGCTTCAGAGGGCACATAAGTCATGCCTTCATCCTGCCACGGGCACGGGCACGCCAGGCGTCACTGACCGTCACCGCACGGTGCGCACCGGTTCGACATAACCGCCGTGGCGGCCATCCGTTCCGATCAGGTGGCCGATCCGTTTCACCTGGCGGGGCAGCAGCCAGCGGTCCACGACCAGGGCGCTGGGAAACAGCCGGGCCACCCGGCTCTCCACCTCATCCAGCTGCTCGAGGTCTTTCAGCCACAGCGTCACCGCGAGGTTCGCCGATCCCACCACCCCCGCGCACATGCGGGTCTCCGGCTGCAGCGAAATCGCCGATCCGACCGCCTCGACCTGCGCGCGCGGAACGCTGTACCAGAGCATGGTCGTGGCATCGAAACCGATGGCCGTGTGGGCGATCTCGATGCGGGACTGCACCCAGCCGGCATGCATCAGGCCTCGAATCGACCGGTTGACCGACGACACGCTGCGCCCGGTGTCCAGAGCAATGGCCGACGCGGCGAGACGGATGTCGCTGCCGAGCGCCGTCAGCACCTCCATCAGGTGGGCGGTCGGCACCTCAGGGGCATCATGGATCGTGCCCTTGAGCGCGAGGATCGCCTGCACCTGTCGATCCCGCAGCACGTGCAGCCGCCAGTCGGAACCGTCGGCGAAGAAGCGAGAGATGAAGTTGGTGCGGGTCGCCTGCACGCCGCCGACCGTGGCCACGGCATCCGCCACATACCGATCGATCTCGGCGACGCTGGTCATCACGAGGGTGAGCATCAGGTCTCGGGCTCCGGAGGTGCAGTCCACGCTGAGCACCCCGGCCAGGCCGCCGAGCTCCCGCAGCACGTCTTCGCGGCGGCTCGCGGCGCAGTTCACCTCGACGAAGGCACAGACCACGTTCGGGCCCGTTCCCCATTCCTTACGCGTGGTCGGGTAAGCCGTGGACCAGACCAGGCCGTCACCGGTCAGCCGTGCCCAGCGCCTGGACAGCGTCGTCGCGTCGGAGTCGAGAACCGACTCGAGCTGCGCCCAGGACGCCCGGGGATGCAACTGCAGGGCGTTAATGAGTTGGAAATCCAGTTCGTCGATCACTCACCCGATCCTGCAGCAAACGCCGCGCAGCGGCAAATTCGTGCACATTGCACGATCGATGACGTCAATCCCATCACGGACCGCCACGCTGGGCAGCACGACCCCCGGCGCCGCGGGCCAGGATCCCCGTCTGCCCCACCCTAAGGACTCCGATGCCTGCCCTGACGACCACACCGTCTGCCCTCGCGAAGACCGTGGCCCACGAGATCCTCGCCGATACCGCCGCCGCGCTCCCCCGCTGGGTCGCGTTCTTTCGCGACCTGCATGCCCACCCCGAGCTCGCGTTTCGCGAGACCCGCACCGCGGGACTGCTCGCGGCCTCGCTCACCGCGGCGGGTTTCACCGTGACCACCCGCGTCGGCGGCACCGGCGTCGTCGGCCTGCTGCGCAACGGCACCGGCCCGGTCGTGATGCTGCGCGGCCACATGGACGGCCGGCCGATGCTCGAGCAGACCGACCTGGCCTGGCGCAGCCGCGCCACCCAGACCGTGGGCGGCGTCGCCACCCCGGTCATGCACGCCTGCGGGCACGACATGCAGGTCACCGCCTTGGCCGCGGCGGCGGATGTGCTCGAGCAGGCATCGGATCGCTGGCGCGGAACCCTGATGATCGTCGGGCAGCCCGCCGAAGACGAGGGTGCCGGCGCCCGCGCCATGCTCGACGACGGCCTGTTCACCCGGTTTCCCCGGCCCGATGTTGTGCTCGGCCAGCACGTCGGACCGTTTGCCGTCGGCCGGGTCGAGCACCCGACCGCACCGTGGACGTCGACCGTGACCGACCGGGTTCAGTCCGCCCACGAAGCCCTGGTGCCCGGCGGCGTGCGCCGGCGCCCGTGCCGGATGGGCTGCGACGACTCCGCCGAATTCGGGATCGCCGGCGACCGGTCCCCGGGCCCCGAGATCCCGTCGGCCTTCTGGCTCTGGGGCGGCATGGACCCGGCCCGGTTCAGCGACGACGAGGTCGGACCTGATGAGGGTACCGGCCCCCACAGCGCCCGCTTCGAACTCGTCGACGCGCCCGCGATCGACGTCGGGCGCAAGCTCCTCGTTGCGGCGGCACTCGAGTACCTGCGCACCTGACCCGGCTGTTCGAGTCGGGCAGGGCCGGGCCGGGCCGGGCCGGGCAGAGCGGGGCACGGCCGATCTGGTCAGGGGCGGCCGTCGGCCGTTCCGAGGTGGCCGGCCGCGGCATCCGTCGCCGGGGTCGCGGCGACCTGGGCGCGCAGGTAGTCGGCGAAGCCGGCGGGGGCGCGCCCGGTCAGGCGGCCCGAGGTTAGCACCGGGATCAGTGCGGTGCGGGCCTCCGTGACGGGCAGGGCGCGCAGCGCGGCCACTAGCCGGAGGTCTTCGCCGGTTTCGACGGATGCGAATCCGCCGGCCTCGAGATAGCGGTCGGCGCGCACCCCGAGGTTGGCGCCGTGCACGTGCGGATGCCCCTCCCCCAGGGTGTGCCGCTGCAGCCACCGCTCCTGCTGCGCGGTCGCCAGTTCAGTGTCGGGCACGACGGTGCCGAGCACGAGTTCGGCGCCGTTGCGGGCGAAGGCCAGCTGGGCCGTGAGCCAGTTCGGCGGAACGGCCGAATCGGCATCCGTCGTCGCCAGCCAGAGTCGGCGCGGTGGCTTGCTGCCGAGACCCGCGAGGAGCCGGTCAGCGCCCGCGCGCCGGGCGGCGCCGACCGACCCGGCCGCACTGACGACCGCGCCGTACTGCGGCCAGTCGGCGGCGACGCTCGCGGAGCCGTCGCTGCAGCGGTCCAGCACGATCACCACACTGACCCGCGGCCGGGCCGGCGCGGGTGACGCCCGCACGGCCGCGATGGCCACGGCGAGCGCGGTGAGGCAGCGCGGCAGCAGCAGCTCTTCGTTGCGCACCGGAATAACGATCCCGACCTGATCGAGGCGCCCGGCCTGATCGAGGCGCCCGGCCTGATCGAGGCGCCCGGCCCGATCGCGGGGTTCCGGCGACGTCACGACACGAGGCCTTCGCGCTGGGCGACGGAGCGGGCCGGGCGGGGTTCGAAAATCTCGAGGATGAAGTCGTATTCCACGTGGTGCACCGTGCGCTGCAGGCCGACGACACGGGCCAGTTGGGCGTGCACCGCGTCGCCGGTGAGCGGATACACCTCCACCGGATGCCGCCAATGGCAAGCCAGCAGCACCCCGTCGGCGGTGAGACTCGACCGGCAGCGCTCGAGCAGGCGGCGCAGGTCGGCCGTGGAGCAGTAGTAGCCCACCTCGCTCAGCACGATCAGGTCGAACGCGCCCGCCGGCCATTCCCGCGGCACGGTCAGCCGCTCGAAGTCGACGCCGGGATGCCCGGCCAGCCGTTCGCGGGCGATGCGCAGCGGTTCCTCGCTGATGTCCACGGCCAGCACGGACTCGCTCCGGCCCGCGAGCTGCTCGGTGAACACCCCGATGGAGCAGCCGAGTTCGAGCACCGAGGCGAATCGGGGCCGCGGCAGGGCGGCCACGGTCAGCGCGCGTTTGCGACGTTCGTACCAGCGGGACTCAAAGCCCCACGGGTCGCGGGTGCCGGCGTAGAGGTCGTTGAAATAGGGCTCGGTGAGGCTGCGGGTGGCGGCCAGCGCGCCGTGCAGGTCCGTGACGCTGCCGGTCGGCCCCGGCGGGGACTGCAGGACCCCGGCGAGATCACCGGATGCGGGACCTCCGGCGGTTCCGTGCCCTGACGGAACCGCGTTCGATACCCCGCCGGCCAGCTCGGTGCCGGCCGGAGCCACCGACGTCTCGATGAAGGTTTCGTAGCCGCGCCGAAAGTAGGCCAGGAACGACGCTGTCAGCAGCGCTTCGTCGCCGGGCAGTGGCGACAGCTCGCGGGTCTGGCTCGGAAAGCCGGCCAGGGCCACGTGCTTCGTCCGCTGCTCGGCCGCGCTGAGCTGAAGCACGCTGAGCGTCGCACCCTGCGGCCAGACGCCGGGCCAGACGCCGGCCCAGACGTCGCTGCCCGGAGTGGACCAGTGCCAGGCCCAGATCGGGTATTCGAGCAGCCGCGCATTCGCGTCGGCAGCCGCAGTCGCGGCGGCATCCCCCGCGGCCGTGTGGTCGGGGTGGCCGTCGGAACGCCACGGTGCGATCACCCAGGTGCCGGGGCCGCCGCCGTCGATCGCGTGGGTGATCGCCTGCGTCGCCTCATCGAGGTGATCCGAGAGGGCGCCGTCGGGAAGCCGCAGCAGGCGCACGTCGGCCGTCGGGGCGAGGGCGGCGAGGGCATCCGTCAGCTCGGATTCGCGCAGCGCGGCGAGCTGGCCCACGGTGTGCGTGGTCGAATCGGGATGCGAGGCCTCGCCGCTACTGAGCACCACCACCACGATCGGCAGCCCGAGGTGCGCGGCCCGGGCCAGCAGGCCTCCGGCGCCGAGGGTCTCGTCGTCGGGGTGCGCCGCCACCACCACGAGGCGTTCGACGCCGTCGAGCAGCAGGGCGGGCAGCGTGGCCGGCAGGTCGGCGGCGGCCCAGTCGTCTTCGGGGGTGCCCTCATCGAGGTGGGTGAAGTTCACCACGGGGAGCCGCCCTGCGCCGGTGCGCCGTCGGCGGCGTGGGTCGCGCCCGGCGCGAGCAGCATGCGGCCGAGGGCGGCATCGTCCCGTTCGGCGTGGTGCTGGCGCACATACAGCTGCAGGTCGGCGATGCGCTGCGCGTGCCGGGCATCGAAGGCGAGGGGCGCCGGGCCGAGCGCATGGCCCACCCGGGTGATGATTTCGTCGGCGCTGCGGGCGACGAGCCCCCGCACCCGGGCGGCCAGTCGAGCTCCGTCCGTTCCGGTCGCCGCGCCGGAGTCGATCGCCGCGGCGGCCTGGCCGAGCGCGCTGCCGCAGGCAGTCAGGAGAACGTCGATCGCGCCGAGGTGCGCGAGGGCGATCTGGTCGGGGGCGTGGTGCGCCGGCGTGTGCACGGCCGCGTACAGCTGCCGGGCGACGCCGACCGCACCGCCGAACCAGCAGGCCGCGACCCCGATGCCGCCCCACGCAAACCCGGGGCGTTGCAGGTACCAGCCGTCGGCTCCGATCGGGCGGGCCGCGACGGCCGCGAAGTCGACGGGGCCGCTCGGCACGCTTGGCAGGCCGAGCGCCACCCACCCTCCCGCGCGCACGCCGACCCCCGGCTGCCGCAGGTCGACCGCGAAGAGCCGCCGCTGGCTGTCGGAGGTTCGGGCCGTCACGAGGGCGTGGGAGAGCGACCCGGCCAGCGAACACCACGGTTTGGTGCCGTCGAGACGCCAGGAGGGGGCGTCAGCACCGGGGCCGCCGGTGGCGTGGGGGTGCACGCCACCGGACTGCACCGGCAGGGCATCAAGACGCAGCCCGCTCGCTTCGGCGGCGAAAACGCCCCAGACCGGCCCCGCCGCATCCGCCCCGGCCTGGCCCGCCGGGAAGAGCGCCGCGGGATCGATCCCCGCCTGGCGCAGGATGGCGAGCGCGTCGAGGTGGGCTTCGGCCACCCGCGCGGCGGTGAGGTCGACCGCGGCAAGGCTCGCCAGCGTCTCGAACAGCACCGCGGTCTCGCCCGCGCCGATCACGGGAACGGATGCGCCCAGCTGCCGCGCCAGCGTGAGCGCACGACCCGCATTGCCCCGTACCAGGGCCGCCGAGGACAGCTGGCCGAGGGTCACGCCGGACGCGAGGGGCATGACCGGCCCGAGGGGCTGGCTGGTCGGGTCGGCAGCCGCCCGGGGCAGGCGTACCGGCTGCGGGCCGTGCGCGCTGGCCGCTGAGACCCGGGCGTCCACCGGCCGGTGCGTCTGCGTCTGCGTGGTCATGGGTCTCCTCTGGAACGTAGCGGGGCGGGCAGCGGATGACGCCCGGCAGGTCAAAGCGGGCGGCGCAGGCTCACTCGGTGTCCCGGGAACCGCTGCCCGCGGCCTTCGCCGACGGGACCGCGGCGAGCGTGCGAGGCTTGCGGGTCTCGGCGCTGACCATCCAGGCATGCTGCTCGAGCTTTTCGATGACCAGGTGCAGGATGTCGGCGCTGGTCGGGTCTTCCTCGTCGACCTCATCGTGCACCGCGCGGATGTTGGCGACGGTCGTGTCGAGGCGCTCGGTGATCAGGCCCACCGCGTCGGTCGTGCTGACCTCCCCGGCCGGAAAATGCGGCAGGTGGGTGGTGGCGGTGACCGTCTCGGCGCGACCATCGGGCATGGCCTCGAGGGCACGCATACGTTCGGCGACCTGGTCGGAGAACTCGCGCACGTCGTCGACGATTGTGTCGAGCTGGTGGTGCAGGTCACGAAAATTGGTGCCGAGGATGTTCCAGTGGGCCTGTTTTCCCTGCACGTGCAGGTCGATCAGGTCGACCAGGACGGACTGGAGGTTGGCGCTGAGGGTCTCGGAGGCGTGCATGGTGTCCTCTCATCAGAACGGCCCCGTGCGGTGGGGCCCAAACAGTAGGGGCTGTACGGGTGCACGATTCGGCCCCGCCGGCCGAGTGCGAGGCGACCCTAGCACCGCCCACCGACACGGTCGAGCCTTGCCCGCGCCAGAGGTGGCAGACTCGTCCCATGACACCGGCAGCCGAGTCCCCGCACGCCACGGTCGTCGGGCACGGCTCGGTCGTGTCCGTCAGCCGCGATGACCGGCACCGCTTCAGCAAGCCGGCGGCAGGCAGCATCCGTCTACGGGCGGGTTTCGGAGTCGAGGGCGACGTGCATGCCGGTGCCACCACCCAGCACCGCTACCTGCTGAAAAAGGATCCGACCCGGCCGAACCTGACCCAGGTGCACCTGATCCCCGCCGAGCTCTTCGACGACCTGCGGTCAGCCGGGTTCACGGTCGCCGCCGGGGAACTCGGCGAGAACGTGACGACCCGCGGGCTCAGCCTGCGCACGCTGCCGCTCGGCACCCGGCTGCACCTCGGTGCCGGCGCGATCGTCGAGGTGACCGGGTTGCGCAGCCCCTGCAGCCTCATCAACGGCTACCAGAAGGGCCTCATGAAGACCCTGATCGGCACGGATGCCGCCGGCCAGGTGGTGCGCAAGGCCGGCATCATGGGCATCGTGGTCGCGAGCGGCACGGTGCTGCCCGGCGACACCGTGCGCGTCGAACTGCCGGCCGGCGGGCCGCGACCGCTCGGCGTCGTTTAGCTGCTCGGTGTCGTTTAGCTGCTCGGTGTCGTCTAACGACTGCCGGTTAGGCTTCCTCAGCGGCGAGGAACCACGGCGGGTAGACGACGACCTTGGGGCGAAAGGCGGAACCGGCGAACAGCGGCTTGACGATGTCGCGCACCTTGTCGTTGGTGACGCCGACGAGGGTGACGAGCTCGAACGGGAACTCGCCGGCCACGAGCAGCTCGGCGTTCTGCAGTGCGTCGGATTCGGGATTGGCCCGCAGCAGGCGCAGCATCCGGTCGGCCGCCGCCACGGTGGCGGCGAAGCGGGTGAGGACGCCGCCGGCATCGCCGTCGGTGATGGTGACGGATGCTTCATCCGCTTCGATCGCCGCAGCGCGGCCCGCGAGCACGGTCTTGACGGTGCTGACCAGGATCACGAAATCGCCGGCGTCGGAGCCGAGCGCGTCGAGCACGAGTCGCGGGTCGGCGGTGCTGGAGCGCACACCCTGCCAGATGTTGGCGTTCGGCGAGAGGAAGAACGGCACGTAGCTGGCGACGCTCGCGCTGCCGTCGCCGGCGACGACCGCCGCGCGGCGGGCCGCCCGGGTGTCGACGGTGGAGATATCGATGGTCGGGCGGGTGTCCCAGTCCTCGTTGGCGTCGGCGAGCAGCGCGCCGGACTCGAGGATCGCGGCGAGGTTGCGCACGTGCGTCACGTGGTAGATGCGCTGTTCGCCGACGTTGTCGGCGGCGATACGGGCGCTCGACGAGCGGGCGGCCGCGGTCGTGCGCGGCTCCCGCACGACGGCGGTCTTCGGCGCGGCGCGCAGCGTGGCCTTGGCCGCGGTCTTGGCGGCGGTGGTCGCACTCAGCGCGGTCGGCCGGGGATCACGCAGCGAGGACAGCTTGGCGCGGCTGGCGCGCGGTGTCTTCACGACGAGAGCGGGCTCCGGAGCGGCTTTCGGAAAACAGGAGGCGCACAATTCGCCCTCGAGCCCGTGGATACACTCGTCGTCCAAGTCAAAACCTTTCCCGTGCGCGTGGCGGCTCGCCGAGAAACGCCGGCTCCACCACACCTCTCAACGTTACGTTGATTCGGCGGCGCGTGCCGACGCATCCGCGGTTTGGAACCCCGAACGCGGGGGTTAGTCGACCAGGTGGTGCAGCAGCAGGCCGTCGGGGGTCACGGTCACGCGCAGGTCGGCGAGGCTGCGCACGACAAAGTCGGCGTCGAGGTCGGCGACCGCATGGGTGCCGGCGACGCCGATCGTGGCGCAGCCAGCCGCACGGCCCGCGGCCAGGCCGGCCGGGGCATCTTCGATGACGAGGCAGCGGGCGGGGTCGAAGCCGAGGCGGCGGGCACCCTCGAGGTAGGGCTCGGGGTGCGGTTTGCCGCGCGGGGTGTCATCGACGGTGACCACGACGGCCGGCGCGGGAAACTGCGTGGCGGCGAGGCGGACATCCGCTAACGGACGAGCACAGGACGTCACGATCGCACGCCGCGCCTCGGGAATCGACCCCATCAGAGCCACGGCGCCGGGCAGCACCACGATGTCGTCAGTGTCGGCCAGTTCCAGTTCGAGCACGCGGGCGATCGAGGTTTCGACGTCTTCGGCCGCGACCAGCGACGCGAGCAGTGCGCGGGCCGGCAGCCCGTGGCCCTGGTCGCGGAAGGACGGATCGACGCCGAACTCGCTCGCCCAGCGCAGCCACGACCGCACGACCGCCGGCGTGGAGTCGATGAGGGTGCCGTCCATGTCGAACAGCACGGCGTCGAAGACCTGCCCGTCGAGGACCGGCTCACCGGCTGAATCGGTCGACTCGGTCGGGGCGGGCTGCGTCATACGGAATCCTTCGGTCAGGGGCGAGCGGATGCGGGCGGGCGGGCGGGCGGGCGAACGAAATTCGGGGATACGGCGACCCCGACACCGCGTCACTATCCGGGGTGGAAGCTAGATCGTGAACTCGGCGTCCGCGACGCTCGGGTGGGCGGCGAGCTGATCCGGATACGATGACGTGACCAGGATCGGCTTGTGGTCACTGAGGCCGATCGGCAACGTCTCGACGTTGTCGATCGTCAGGCCCACGGAGGTCGCCAGGTCGAAGTGCCCGCTGAAGAACTTATAACGGGTGTACGTCTTGGTGTCGCTGAAGGTGAGGTCGTAGCCGCTCTTGTTCACCTTGTCGCCGAGCTTCGCCCGGAAGTACGGGTAGTTGTAGTCGCCCACCATGAGGGTCGGCAATCCCGGCCCGAGCAGGTGGAGCTCTTCGTGCGCCGAGCGAATCTGGTTGCGCCGCAGCGAGTTGAGCGCCGTGAGCGGGGCGGCGTGAAACGAGGCCACGACGATCTCCCGTTGCGCGGCGGTGTCGATCAGCCGGGTGCCGATGAGGCGCTCGTGGGCGGGCGTCAGCACGAGGTCGTGCAGTGATTTCTTGAGCGCGAAAGACTGCGTCTTGATCGCTTCGAAGCGGTCCTTGCGGTAATAGATCGCCAGTCCCAGCCGGTTGCGCTGGGTGGAATCGGCCAGGTGCATCAGCCCGACTTCGGCGGGCAGGTCGAGCGTGTCGCATTCCTGCAGGCACAGCAGGTCGGGGTCGTACCGCTCCGACAATGCAAGGAGTTCTCCGCTGGCACGATTCTTGCGGAGGTTGTAGCTGATTACCCTCATGACACCTGTCTCAGACTCAGTGGGTGGGATACCAGCCTACGACTCGCGCGGTCACGGCAGGTACGGGCCGAGGATGCGCGCGGTGATCAGAGCCAATTCACGGCCACACACCTCATAGAAAGGCAGCAGGTCGGTCGACCCGAGCACGGTGTGCACGACGCCGGCGGTATCGAAGATCGCGATCGGCTCATCGTCGCGCAGAAGCGCCCAGAAGGGTTGGGGAAAAAGCGTGCGTTGCGCACGGTGCTCGGCCAGCAGATAGCTGCGGGCATAGTGCCCGCGCGGCACCGCCGTCGAGGAGAATCCTTCGAACAGCGGACCGCCGGGGCTGCCCGGCACGTCGTCGATGGAGATCGGTGCCGGCACCGCACACCACTCGTGGGGATCATCGAGGCCGGTCGCCAGTGCGCTGGAAATGACCCGGTAGACGAGGGTCTGTGGGGTCGCGGCCGGAGTCAGCCGGGGGCTGTCGAGGTGAAGCGCCTGCTCGAGCTGCGCGACGATGTCGAGGGGGCCGGTCGCGGCGAAAACCTGCGCCCAGCTGAGGGATTGCGGGCCGCCGCTCCGCCGGTATTCGATGCCATCGGCGAGGTCGAACTGCACCTGCAGGACGTGGTCGTCGTGCACGAGCAACAGCCAGCGGCGTTCGCACACGTCCAGATCCTGCGGCTCGATCAGGGCGTCGACGTCGACCATGGTCATGACCAGGTGCGGATGGCGGCGCACCAGTTCGCTCCCGATCCACCACATCTGGGCGGTGAGAAACCGCTCTGCCAGGGGCAGGTCCGGTCCGTAGCGCCATCTCCTCGCGATCATTCCTCTCCCCCGTTTCCTGCCAGTGTGCGCTCTGCCGGGCCCCGGCGCGAGCAAATCGGGTGCATTGGCCCGAATTCACAGAACCGGCCGGGGCGGCCGCAACCTCGCCCGCCCGGGCATAGTCACGGCACCGCTCGCCGCCGCGCTGAATCCTGCCGGCCCCCGCTCGCGGGCCGCGACGTAAACTTGTGTGACAGGAAGCAGGCCCATGGCCGAGAACAACATCGTTTTGGTGCGACACGGACAGACCGACTGGAGCATCAGCGGCAAGCACACCGGGCGCACCGACATCCCGCTGACCGACCTCGGCCGCCAGCAGGCGGATGCCCTCGGCGAGATGCTCGACGGCGAGAAGTTCGCGGCCGTCTGGTCGAGCCCGCTCGTGCGGGCCTGGGAGACCATGGAACGCGCCGGCTACGGCGCCCAGGCCGTGCCGAGCGAAGACGTGCTCGAGTGGGACTACGGCGTCTATGAGGGCCTCCGCACCGACGATATCCGGCTGAAGATTCCGGGCTGGTCGGTGTGGACGCATCCGATCTGGAACGGCGAAACGGTCGAAGAGGTCGGCCACCGCGCCGACCGGGTCATCGCCGCGAGCGAAGAAGCGGATGGCCCGGTCGCCGTGTTCGCCCACGGTCACTTTCTGCGCATCCTCGCCGCCCGCTGGGTGGGACTGCCCGCCGAGGGCGGCAAGAACCTCAGCCTCGGCACCGCGACCGTGTCGACCCTGGGTTGGGAACGCGACAACCACGTGATCCAGATGTGGAACGATGCCTGCCACCTCAACTCGATGGACCCCGCCCTCTAACCTCGCCCCCTCACTCGCGAGCGGTTTCTCGCGAGTGAGCACTTTGTGCACTTCCCGGGCTCGGGAAGTGCAAAAACTGCTCACTCGCGGGGGGATCGTGGCGGTAGTCTGGCGCCGACGAAGGAGACACCGTGGGCGCTGTCGAACTGGGCGTTGTTGAACTGCTTGTGTACGCCGACCGCCTGGGCGGCACCCTCTCGGCGCTGCGGGTGTTGCTCGACGGGCCGCTGCGGGACTTCGGCGGGGTGCACGTGCTGCCGTTCTACGTTCCTTTCGACGGAGCGGATGCCGGCTTCGACCCGATCGACCACACCCGCGTCGATCCTCGTCTCGGCACCTGGAACGACGTGCGTGCGCTCAGCGCCACCCGCGGCCTGACCGCGGACCTCGTGGTGAACCACGTCTCGTCGTCGTCGGCCGAATTCCTCGACTGGCTGGAAAACGGCGAGGCCTCCGAGCACGCCGGCATGTTTCTGCGCTTTGACACCGTCTTTCCCGACGGCGCCACGGAAGAGCAGATCACGGCGTTCTACCGGCCTCGTCCGGGGCTGCCCTTCACTCCGTTCCAGGGAGCCGACGGCAGCCGCTACCTGGTCTGGACGACGTTCCTGCCGACCCAGGTGGACCTCGATGTTCGGCACCCGGCGGCCCGGGCCTACCTGCGACGGGTGCTGCGCACCCTGGCAGCGAATGGCGTGACCACGGTGCGGCTCGACGCGGTCGGGTACGCCGTGAAATCGGCCGACAACGACAGCTTCATGTCATCGCAGACGCTGGACTTCGCCCGGGTGATCACCAACCTCGCCCACGCGGAAGGTCTCGAGGTGCTCGTGGAGGTGCACGCCCACCACACCCAACAGATTGCGATCTCCCAGATCGCCGACCTGGTCTAGGATTTCGCCCTGGCACCGCTGCTGCTGCACTCGCTCGGCACCGGAACGGTCGACCGGCTCGCCCAGTGGTTCGAGGTCAGGCCGACGAACGCGATCACCGTGCTCGACACCCATGACGGGATCGGCATCATCGACGCCGGCCCGTCCGTGACGCCGAGGCCCGAGGCCCCCGGACCGGCGTTCGAGGCTGCCCTGGCACAGATGAATCGACTCATGGGAACGGCACCCACGCCCGTTCCTCCCGACCTGCCTGACCTGCTCAGCCACGACGAAATGGCGGCGATCTTTGCGCGCGCCGAGCGGTTGACCGGCGGACACTCGGCCGTCGCGTCGGTCGTTCCGGCCTGGGCGAGCCTGCCGCACCAGATCAACGCGACCTTCTTCAGCGTGCTCGGCGCCGACCCGGTCGCCTATTTGCTGGCCCGCGCGGTGCAGTTTTTTCTGCCCGGCCGCCCGCAGATCTACTACGTGGGACTTTTCGCGGGACTCGACGACACCGCCCTCTTCGCCCAGACCGGCAACGGCCGCGACGTCAACCGGCACACGTACTCCCCCGCCGAGGTCGCGCAGGCCCTCACCAGCGAGATCACCCGCGCTCAACTCGCACTCGTGCGGCTGCGGTCGACCCATCCGGCCTTCGAGGGCGACTTCTCCTGGTCCTCCCCCAACCGGTCGAGCATCGAACTGCGCTGGGATGCCGCAACCGCGAGCGCGGTGTTGCGCATCACCACCACGGTCGATGCCCCCGGCTTTCAGATCGTGCTGACGGATGCCGCGGGCCGCGTTGTGCTCGGCACCGTCGCATCCGTCGCCGCCTGGCACCCCGCCGACTGAGCTCGACCAACTAGCATGTGGGCATGAGTGCGACAGTGAAGCGGGTTGACGGTCATCTCACGCAGTGGAATGACACGCGCGGATTCGGCTTTCTCACTCCGCTGCGCGGCCACGACCACACCTTCGTGCACATCTCGGCGTTCCCGCACGGCGCCGGCCGGCCCCGTCTCGGCGAGGTCTACAGCTTCGCGATCACGGTGAACGGGGACGGCAAACAGCAGGCGATCGACCTGCAGCCAGAGGGGCGCGGGAGCGGCACGCCGCGACGGTCGGTGCCCGTGCGATCGGGGCCGCGTCCCGGGGTCCGACCGGCCGCCCGTTCCGGCGCGGGCCGCTCCCGTGCCGGGTCGGCCGGCTACCTGGCGATCGTGGTCTTCGCCGCTGCTGCAGTGACCGCGGGCAGCGCCTGGCCGGTCCCGTTCTGGGTCGCGGCAGGAGTCGGCAGCATCTATCTCGCGATGAGTGTCGTGTGTTTCGTGGCCTATGCGGTCGACAAGCGGGCCGCCGTGGCCGGGCGCTGGCGGGTGTCCGAGAGCACCCTCCTCACCCTGGGCCTGCTCGGCGGCTGGCCGGGTGCGATCATCGCCCAGCAGACCTTGCGCCACAAAACCCAGAAGGCCAGCTTTCGCCGGGCCTTCTGGGGGACCGTGGTTCTGAACGTGCTGGTCTACGCGGCCTTCGCAACCCCGCTGTGGTCCTGGTTCGTGCTCTGGACCACCCAGGGGATGCCCTGACGCCGGGCTAGTACCAGTTGTTGGCCTGCGAGTGCGACCAGGCGGCGCACGGGGTGCCGTAGCGCGAGGAGTTGATGTACTCGAGTCCCCAGGTGATCTGCGTGGTCGCGCTCGTGGCCCAGTCGTTTCCGGCCGAGGCCATCTTGCTCCCGGGAAGCGCCTGCGGAATGCCGGTCGCTCCACTGCTCGAGTTCACGGCCGCATAGTTCCAGCCGGATTCCTTCTGCCAGAGGTTGTCGAGGCAGGAGAACTCCCCGCTGCCCCAGCCGTACTTCGACGACGCCAGGTCGGCGGCGACAGCGCGGGCCCCGTTCGGAGTGTTCGCGTTCGCGATCATCAGCTGGCGTTCCTCCTCGGCGGCGGCCGCGGCGGCTTCGGCAGCGGCGGCCGCTTCCGCTGCGGCAACCTCGGCGGCGATCCGGTCGGCTTCGATCGCGGCGGCTTCAACCGACGCGGTCTCCGTCTCGGTCTCCGCGGTCAGGGACTCCAGGTCGTCGAGCGGCAGCATCTCGAACGAGGCGAGCGAACTCGTCACCTCGGTCAGTGCGCTGGTGTCGACCTTGCTGGCGCTGGCGGCGAGCACGGTATTGGCGTTGTCGAGGGTCGAGGCTGCGGAGTTCTTGGCCAGGTTGGTGAGCAGGCGTTCGTGCTCCCGATCGGCGGCGGCGGTGGCGGCGGCATCCGCTGCGGCGACGGCCGCTACGCGTTCCTGGGCGACGATTTCGGTGTTGATGGCAAAGCCGCCGCCGATGACGAGGCCAGCGACCGCGAGGGCGACGCTGGATTTGAGGAGCAGGCGGCGGGGCCGGCCATGCTTCCGAGGTACGTCTACGGCGAGGGAATCAGCCGTGTCGTCCGCTGCGGCGGTGCCTGTTGTCGTGTGGTCTAGTGAATCTGAATGCATTACGTCCTGTAGCGCAAGCCCGTGCGCTCGTGGGCGCCGGGCTCACTGAGCATCGGGCCCGCGCTCTCCTTCGGCGCGGGCAAGAGTTCCACCCTGCCTCCCGTTTCTGCACGAATCCTCCCGATCCCCTTCGGAATCCATCAGTGGGGTTGTGAAACGGGACGACAGAATGTATTTCGCGCGGGCGAGTCAGTCCTCGAGGGCCTGGCCGCGCTTCTCCGGCAGCCCGAACGCGCCGAGCGCGGCCACGACGAAGAGCGCCGCGAAGATCACGAAGAGCAGCAGGGTGCCGCCGGCGTCGCGCACGATCGGCACCGCGAGCGGGGCCAGGATCGCGGCGATCCGCCCGATGCCGGCCGCCCAGCCGGCCCCGGTAGCGCGCATCCGCGTGGGATACAGCTCGGGAGTGACCGCGTAGAGCGCGCCCCACGCGCCGAGGGTGAAGAAGGAGAGCAGCATGCCGGCGCCGATCACCTGGGGGGCGCTGTCGGCGAGGCCGAACAGGGTCGCCGCGACCGCGGACCCCACCAGGAACGTCGCGAGCGTCGGTCGGCGGCCCCACTTTTCGATCAGGTACGCCGAGAGCGCGTAACCCGGCAGCTGCGCCACGGTGATGATCAGGGTGTACGCGAACGAGCGCACGAGCGAGAATCCCGAGGCCACCAAAATCGTCGGCAGCCAGATGAACGCGCCGTAGTAGGCGAAGTTGACGCAGAACCAGACCAGCCAGAGCGACGCGGTCGACCGCCGCAGGTCGGGAGACCAGAGCGCCGCGATGCGCGCGGCGAACGACGGTGCCGGTACTGGTTTCGGGGCGGGGGTCGGTCCTGGTTTCGGGGCGGGCGCCGGTTGCGGGGCAGGGGCAGGGGTGCCCGCAACCGAGGATGCTGCGGCCGCGGGCACCGGGGCATCCGTCTGATGCAACGGCACGACGACGGATGCCGCGGCCGACGTGCCAGCATCGGCCGACTGCTCGAAGCGCACCACCGTCGCCTCCGCCTCGATGGTGCGGCCGCGGGACTCGAGAAAACGCACCGACTCGGGCAGGCCCAGCCGCACGACGACCGCGTAGATGGCCGGAACGGCGCCGACCGCGAGGGCCCAGCGCCAGCCGTCATCGGAGAGCGGAATGACGAGGAAGCCGATCAGGGCTGCGAGGGTCCAGCCGACCGCCCAGAACGATTCGAGGATCACGATGATGCGACCGCGAATCTTCGGCGGCGCGAACTCGCTGACCAGGGTCGAGGCAACCGGCAGCTCGGCGCCGAGGCCGAGGCCCACGACGAAGCGCGCGGCGATGAGCACGCCCACGGTGAGCGCCAGGGCGGATGCCCCGGTTGCCAGTCCGTAGACGACCAGGGTGATCGCAAACACCTGGCGGCGGCCGAGGCGATCGGCGAGCAGTCCGCCGAGCACCGCTCCGAGGGCCATGCCGATGAAACCGGCGGAGGCGATCCAGCCGAGTTCGGTGTCGGAGACCTGCCACTGCACGGCGAGCTGCGCGAGCACGAAGCTGATCAGGCCGACATCCATGGCGTCGAGGGCCCAGCCCACGCCGGAGCCGACGAGCAGCCTGCGGTGCTGTTTCGTGAAGGGCAGGGCGTCGAGGCGCTCGGTGCGGGTTCGGTGCGCGGTGACGGCAGGCTGCGACATGGTGCTGACCGCGTTTCGTAGAGGCGAGTGTGCCGAGGATCTGACCCCAGACCACAAATTTTACTCGCCAGCGGATGCGCCGCCCGTCACCCGCGCTGCTGTCGCTGCGCGGGTACTGCGCCGCTGCGCGGGTGCTGGTCAGGGTGCGTTTGCGCCGCGGGCGAGCTGCGCGGGTACTGCGCCGCTGCGCGGTAGTAACGCCGCTGCGCGGTACCTGCGCCGGGGCGACCCCATGCCGCGCGGCAGTAACGCCGCTGCGCTATAGGCGTGCCTACAGCGCAGCGGCGCAGCTACCGCGCACCTCAAATCCACCACCTTCACGCACCCGCCGCGCGGCAGTAACGCCGTTGCGCGGTACCTGCTCCCGGGCGACCGCGAGCGGCACCGGGTCAGCGCGTGTAGTGCGACTCCTGCAGCTCGTACACCGGGGTGTTCAGTCCCTCCATGCGGGCCTTGATCTGCAGCGCGAGGTAGTTCGAGTAGTGCCGGCTCTGGTGCAGGTTGCCGCCGTGGATCCACAGCTGCGGCACGTTCGTCGGCTTCCACATGTTGCGTAGCTCCCCCTCCCAGGGGCCGGGGTCCTTCGGGGTGTCCGAGCCGTAGCCCCAGCAGCGCCCGACCTGGTCGGCGACCTCCGGCGAGACCAGGTCGGCGAGCCAGCCGTTCATCGAGCCGTACCCGGTGGCGTAGACGATGAGGTCGGCCTCGAGTTCGGTGCCGTCGGCGAGCACGACCGAGTCGGGCGTGATGCGCTCGACCTGACCGGCCTTCACCGCGACGCGGCCGTCGATGAGCAGCTGCGAAGCACCCACGTCGATGTAGTAGCCGGAGCCGCGCCGGAGGTATTTCAGGAACAGGCCCGAGCCATCCGTTCCGAAGTCCAGGTCGAAGCCGACGGCCGTGAGCTTGGAGTAGAAATCGGCGTCGCGCTCGGCCATCTGCTCGTAGACCGAGATCTGCGCCGCCGGCAGGATGCGGTACGGCAGCGACGCGAAGAGCAGGTCGGCTTTCTCGGTGGTGACCCCGTTCGCGAGGGCCTGCTCCGAGTACAGTCCGCCGAGGGCGAGGTCCATGAGCGCGTCGCTGCGGGCGATGTGCGTCGACGAGCGCTGCACCATGGTGACCTCGGCGCCGTGCTCCCAGAGGTCGGCGCAGATGTCATGGGCCGAGTTGTTCGACCCGATCACGACCGCTTTCTTGCCCGCATAGTCGCCGCCGCCGGCGTGCTTGGAGGAGTGGTGCTGCTCGCCGAGGAACGATGCGGCGCCCTCGAAGACGGGCGTGTTCGGATATCCCGACACCCCGAGCGCGAACACGAGCTGCTTGGGCCGCAGGGTCACCGGCGTGCCGTCGCGCACGACCTCCACGACCCACTCGCCCGCGGCCTCGTCGAACGTCGCCTTGGTGCACTCGGTGCTCGACCAGTAGTTGAGCTCCATGATGCTCGTGTAGTGCTCGAGCCAGTCGCCGATCTTGTCCTTCGAGGCGAACACCGGCCAGTCTTCGGGAAACTTCAGGTACGGCAGGTGGTCGTACCAGACCGGGTCGTGCAGGTGCAGCGACTTGTACCGGTTGCGCCACGAGTCGCCGGCCTTCGCGTTCTTCTCGATCACGATCGTAGGAACGCCGAGCCGCCGCATCCGTGCCGCCAGTCCGATGCCGCCCTGTCCGCCGCCGACGATCACGCAGTACGGCTGTTCCTCGTAGCCGAGGCTCGCCTCCCGGGCGGTCTTCTTCTCGAGCCACGAGGTGCGGCCCTTGGTGATCTCGTGGGAGACGCCCTGATCGCGGTTGCGGCCCTTCTTCTCCTCGAAACCCTTGAGCTCCTGCATGGTGGTGAGCAGGGTCCAGCACAGCCCGTCGTTCAGGCGCAGGTGCGCGTAGCCGCGGGCCTGTCCGGTTTCGAAGGTCACCCAGGCTTCGGCGGATGCCGCATCCCCGGTCGCCGGTTCGGAGAGGGTCCACGAGTGCGGGGCCACGTCGTCGAGGGTCACGTCGAGCATCCGCCTGATATCGGCCTTGCCCTCGAGGGTCTTGAGGTTCCAGGTGAAGGAGACGAAGTCGCGCCAGTAACAGTCATCGGCGAAGAGCGCCAGGGCGCCGTCGATGTCTCGGCTCTGCAGGGCCGTGTCGAACCGGGCGAGCCAGTCTTCGACCACGGTTGTCGGTGATGCGGTTTCGGGTGCTGCTGTTTTGGGTGATGCGGTTTCGGGTGCTGCGGTTTCGGGTGCTGCGGTCGGTGATTCGGGCATGTCACTCCTTTGTGAACTAGCGAAAGGTCTGTCCCTTTTGTCGGACGCAACCTGTATGTTCAAGCTGTACCTGTCAAGTCAATATCCGCGGGGGTTACAGAGGCGTTACACCGGCGGCGACACGGCACGACCCGCTATTCCAATGGAGGAGGCAGCGCATGCCCGATGCGGCCGCCCTGCGATTTTCCTCCCCGCACGAATATGCACGGATGTTGCGCGCGGCCCATGAGCTCACCCTCGCGGGCGCACCCCAGCCCGATATCGCGCCCGGGGTGTGGGAGTCGTGGCAGCGTTCCCTCGCCGCGGGAATCAATCCTGACCGGCACCTTCCCCGGCACCTGCACGACGTGGCCGACGCGGTCGCGCTGCGGCGAGAGCATCCGCTTCAGGCGGTGATGCCGGCCCTGACCGAACTGCTCGCCGACGAGGGATCGGAGGGGCAGCACCTGCTCGTGCTCACCGACGCCACCGGCGAGGTGCTCTGGCGGGTCGGCAGCCGCGCGGTGCTGCGGCTCGCCGACGGGCTCGAGTTCGTGGAGGGCGCCGACTGGTCGGAGACCGGGGTGGGCACCAACGCGATCAGCGAGGTCGTCGTGAGCGGGCTCGCCGCACAGCTGTTCTCGGCCGAGCACCTCGTGCGCACGCACCACGATTGGGCGTGCACGGCGTCGCCGATCCGCGACCCGCAGACCGGTGCGGTGCTCGGCGTGCTGAACGTGTCCGGGCCGCTCAGCACCGTCACGGCTGACAGCATGCGCATGGTCAAGTGCGGTGTGCGGCTGGCCGAGGAGCTGCTGCGCGCCGCGCGGCGCGAGGCTGGAGCCGGGTCGGCGAACGCGATGGTGGCCAGGCCGGTCGGGCCGGTCGGGCCGGTCGGGCCGGCACTGCCCGTGCCCGCCCCGGCCCCAGCGCTCGTGCTCGCGCTGCTCGGCGACAGCCCGGCCGTGCTCACCGCCGACGGCCGCCGGGTTCCACTGTCACCGCGGCGCGCGGAGATCCTCGCACTGCTGGACTCCCGGGATCGCGGCTGGAGCGCCGACGAGCTCGCCTATGCGGTGCACGGGGAGACCGGAGCGGCGGCCACGATCCGCATCGAGATGCACCGTATCCGCCAGGTGCTCGGCGATGCGCTGCAGTCGACGCCGTATCGCCTGGCGCCCGCGGTGCGGGGCTCCTCCGATGTGGCGCGCGTGCTGCACTTCGTGCGCAGCGGCCAGGTGGCGGCGGCCCTCGCAGCCTATAGCGCACCGCTGCTCGGCCGCTCCCTCACACCGGCCATCGAACCGCTGCGCGCCGAGCTGAACAGCGCGGTGGGGGCATCCGTGCGTGCGGCCGACAACGTCGCGTTGCTGCGGCGCTGGTGTGCGACTGAGATGGGCGCCGACGACCGCGACGCCGTGCGGCACCTCGGGCGCCTCGCCGGGCCGACGGATGCGGGCTACCTGTCCGCCCGGGCACGCCTCGCTCGTATCGACCGCGACCTGGCCCGCTGAATCGCGGTCCCCCGAGCGACACCGATGTCGGAGGTCGACCGTAGGGTGGGGCACGCCCGGAAACCTCAGACCGTGCGCGAGAGAATCGATCAGCATCACAGAAGCAGTGCACAAATGATGGGCCCCCACCATGCGATGACCGGCGCCGCCGCCTGGATCGCGGTGACCGCGACCGCCGGCCACGGCCTCGGCCTCTGTCCGGTGACCCCGATGGGCACCCTGACCGGAGCGCTGCTGTGCGCGGGCGCGGCGCTGCTCGCCGACGCGGATCATACCTCGGCGACGATCTCCCGGTCAATCCCGGTGCTCGGGCGGCTTGTCACCTCGGGTCTCAGCCGTGCTTCGGGTGGCCACCGCCACGGCCTGCACTCGATCCTCGCGGTGTTCTGCGCCTGGCTGCTCGCCACCGGGCTCAGCCGACTCGTCTGGCAACCGGCGGGCTGGCCCGAGCCGCTCGGCTGGGGTGTCGCTGTGATGAGCGCCGCCGCGATCACTTTCGCCGTGAAGGCGCTGGGCCTCGCGCGCGGATCGTGGTTTTTCGCCTGGCTGCTGGGCGGTGCCCTCGCCGCGATCATCACCCTCTACGCGCCCGGCCAACAGGACTGGTTCGTGGTCTGCTTCACGCTCGGCTACGGCATCCATCTGGTCGGGGACCTGCTCACCGAGCGAGGTCTTCCGCTGTTCTGGCCGTTCGCCCCTCGTCCGCCGCGGGCCTGGAGCCGGGTACCGCTGCTGGACGCACTGTGGTCGACCGGCGGCAACGTGGCCGTTCCGGTGCTCGGCAACGCCGGCTCGATTCGCGAGTGGCTTCTGCTGATTCCGGTCACGGCCTACGTCGGCTATGGCGTGCTCTACGCGGTGCTCGATCAGGCCGGCGCGGACCTGTTCTGGGGCGGCTGACCGCGCGTCGACGGCATGGGGCATCGCGCTGGCCCCGGCACGTCAGCGATCGCTGACGTGCCGGGGCCAGAGCGGGATCAGCTCTAGATTTCGACGGTCGAGCGTTTCAGGTTGGTCGCGTCTTCCACCGAAAGCTCGGTCGCGGCGAAGCCGTCGTCGTCGGCAAAGGACTTCATGCGGGCGATCCGATAGATGATGAGGCCATAGAGACACTTGGCCAGGATGTCGGCGATCGAGTAGCCGAGTTGCAGCCCCACCCAGGCGTCGGAGCCGTCGATGCCGAGGCCGGGCAGCAGGTAGGCGATCGGGTAGACCCCCCAGGTAGCCAGCAGCAGGAGTCGCAGCAGGCTGATCGTCTTGCGCACCGATTCCGGCTGCCGCTTGAGCGACCGGGTGAGCTCCACGAACAGCACGTACAGAATGTAGGCGAAGGGAAGAGACGACAGCAGCCCGAAGATGCCGCGCGTGAGGTTGTCCGACGCGACCTCGCCGACATAGCCCAGGGCGATCATCAGCGCGGCGGCCGGCACGAGACGCGACAGCAGGCTCGCCTGCACCTTGCGCGCCAGGGCCAGCACGGCTACGAGTTCCAGCAGCAGCAGCGGAACGGTCAGCAGCCAGTCCACATAGCGGTAGCCCTCGTTGAAGGAGGCTCCGGCCACCTGGACATAGTCGCCGCGGCCGCCGACGGCCTCGGTTACGAAGGCCTCCGTGAACGAGGTGAAAATGCGGAAGTAATGGTAAGCCGCGATGCCGCAGACCACGGCCGCGACCGTCAGCGCCTGGCGGTACCGCGGAAGCACGCGCGGCAGGCAGATGATCAGGAAGATCGACGTGAACAGCTGCGAGGCGATCACGAGGGAAAACACGTTGTAGATGGTGTCGAACTGGAACTGGGAGAGTGAGTCAGGTATCACGATGTCCTCTGCTTGCGAGAGTTCGGTGAAGGTACAGGACTGGACAGTAACCGCGCATTTAATAGATAACTAAGAAAACTAGTGAGGTGCTCTGTCATAACCTACCGTGCGGCAACGCCTGACAGCGTCAAAAAATGTTGCATACATGCGTGATCAGCAACCCCGAGCCGATTGCTGCTACCGTCAGCGACTGTGGCAGTGCATCGGATGGACGCGTGGCGAGGGTAGCGCGCTCGGTGAACCAGCGCATCCGTCGGCTGCGCACGTTCAACCGCCTCGCCGCGACCGCGCACCTGCTGCTGGCCGCCGGCCTGGCCTCTGCACTCGTGCTGCTCGGCGAGCCGGTCTCGGCGACGGGCGCGCTGGACCTGTTCTTCGGCGGGCGCGACGTCGCCATCAGCGCCGGCCAGTCCACGCTCTACGTGGGAATGGCCCTGGTGCTGTTCTTGTTGGTGTCGACCGTGATGCATTTTCTGGTCTCCGCGCCGACCGCGTTTCACTACACGATCGGCATCAAAACCGGGCATAACACCTACCGCTGGGTGGACTTCGCGCTCAGCTCGACGATTTTGCTCTGGGTGCTGGCCGAGATCACCGCCATCGCCCACACGAGCGCGTTCATCGTGCTGGTCGTCGCGAACGTGGCCCTGCTCGCGGTCGGCGCCCGCCTTGAGAAAACGGATACCCCGGGCCGCGCCCTGTACCCCGGCCTGCTGATCGGGGCCCTCGTCGCGGCCCTGCCCTGGCTGGCCCTGTTGCTTTACGTGATGGGGCCCGGGTCGACAGGCGAGACCCGGCCGGCCGTCTTCGTCTTCGCCCTCGTGCTGACCGTTTTCGTCTCGGCCGGGGCGTTCACGCTCAACCAGCTGCTGCCGCACTTTCGCGCCGGACCGTGGCGGGACTTCGTGTTCGGTGAGGGCGTCTACATCGCACTGACCCTCATCACGAAAGCGGCCCTGGTGGCACAGATCGTCGTTGCCGCGGTGCTGCCGCGCCTGATCGCCTGATCGGCGGCAGTCCGCGGGGCGAGTACCCTCGAACCGTGCACTCCCGCGACCTGATCCGCCTCTATCCCGAACTGTTCCATGTCGCGGCCGATGACAGCTGGCCCCAGATCGAACGCCACGGACTGCTCAGCCCGACCGCGCTCGTCACCCGCTGGGGTGTGAAGCAGGGCGCCCCGCAGGCCGCGATCCTCGGCCGTCGCCGCAGCGAATCCCGCGTTCTCGAGCACCCCGACTACGGCACCGCGGTGCTGCGCCACCAGAAGGCCCTACACGAACCGTCGCTCGAGGACAGCCTCGACGACATGACCGTGGGCGAATGGTACGACCTGCTCAACGACCGGGTCTTCTTTTTTCTGCAGCGCAACCGCCTGAACGAGGTGCTGGGCGCCCGACGGTATCGCGACGACGCCCACACCGTCATCACGGTCAACACGAAAAGCCTGATCGCCGCCTACGAAGACGAGATCGAGCTCAGCGCCCTCAACTCGGGCTACGCGCAACGGCACAGCAAAGAACCCCGCGGCCGCGATACCTTCCAGTCGATCGAGGAGTTTCAGCATCCGTCGCGGGCGCATGCCGTCACCAAGACTCAGGACGTGGCCGAACTCGCGGTGCGCCGCGGCGTGCGCGACATTCGCGAGCACGTCGTGCGCGTCGAGCGGATGAGGGACGGCACCGTGCTCGAACGCCTCGCCTGACCGGCGCTCAGGGTCAGGGTCGCGGGCGCGGTGGCAGGCCTGGGCCGAACCGGGGGCGAATTCCCCAGGTCACCGGGCTGTCGATCACGGCGGCGAGCTCCATCCGCTCGATCGCGCGCAGCACGGTCGGCAGGCCGGCCAGCCAGCCCTCGAGGTCCCGCGCCGCGAGCACCTTCACCGGCAACGGCCGATCACGCAGGCCGAGGTAGCGCGCGCCGTCGAGCGCGAGCACCGGCCGCACCGGGGCGGGAACGGCCATGCGCGCGCGCAACCGGGTGAAGACGCGCTCGGCCTGCTGCTCGGCCTCGGCGAGATAGTCGACGCGGCGACCCGAGACGAGCAGCCCGCGCCGGTCGGCCCAGGCCCAGTCACCGGCCAGGTCGTGCACGCTGACCGTGAAGATTCCGCCCGGCCCGACCACGAGCGGGGCGGCTGCGGGCAGCGGATGAAACACGGCCCAGTGCGCGGGCATCGCCGGCAGGGTACCGGGCTGGGTGGGGAGCTGCGCGTGCGGCTCGGTGGAACGGATGCTGACCGGCTGCGCTTCAGCGCGACGCCGGGACGGAAGGGTGTGAGTCATGATCTACTCCTCGCCGGGTTTCGTATCCTGCCAGCGCGGGCCCCGCAGTGAGACCCCCAGTATGGGTGTGGTCACGGGGGTGGCGTGTCGGCCGCGCTCGGTGACATGCGGACTTCGTGCCTTCGTGGGCAGCGGGAGGGCACGAAGTCCGCACCTCGACCCGATGGTCGGCTCAGGGCAGGGCAGGCACCCTGGGCAGCGTCAGCTCGAAGCGCGCGCCGCCCGCAGTGCCCACGCAGGCGAGCGTGCCGCCGTGGGCGCGGGCGAGCGCGCGGGCGATCGGCAGGCCGAGGCCCGAGCCGCCCCGATTGCTCGCCCGCGACTCGTCGAGCCGCACAAACCGCTCGAAGATACGCTCCCGGTCGGCGGGCGGCACCCCCGCACCGCTGTCGGTGACGCTCAAACGCACCTCGTCCGCGGTGCGGCCCAGTTCGAGACGGATGCTGCCGCCCGGCTCCGTCGCGTGCCGCGCGTTGTCGAGCAGGTTCGTGACGACCTGGGTGAGACGCTCGGCATCCCCGTGCACCCAGACGTCGTCCCCCGCCGCGACGAGGTCGAGGGTGCGGCCCTGCGCCAACAGCAGCTGCTCGGCCACGATGCGGGTGCTGAGCTGCGTGAGGTTGACGGGGTGGAACATCCGTTGCCCGGAATCGGGGTGGGCACCGAGGTGGGCACCGTCGCCTGCGGCGCCGGCCTGGGCCTGGTCGAGGCGGGTCATCAGCAGCAGGTCGGCGACGAGCCGGCCGGCGCGGTGCGTCTCGTGGATCATGCCGACCAGGAGCTGTTCGCGCGCGAGCCGGGCGGGGTTGTCGCGCAGCACGGTTTCGGCGCTCGCCTGCAGGCCGGCGACCGGGGTGCGCAGCTCGTGGGAGACGTCCGCGAGCAGCTGCCGCATGCGGTCCTCGGCGGCGACCGCGGTGGCTTCGGCCGTGCGGGCCGTGAGCTCGGACGCCCGGGCGGCGGCCTCGGCCGTGCGCGCGGTGTTCTCCGCGGTTTCGAGGGCGTTCAGCATGTCGTCGATGGCGACGGCGGTGCGTCCGATTTCGGTGCGGGGGTTGCTCGGGCGCAGGCGTCCGCCGCGGTTTCCGCTGGTGATGGCGACAAAGACCTCGGTCATGCGGGTCAGCGGGCGCAGCGCGACGCCGACGATCCCGGTCAGCAGCGCCCCGGTGACCACGAGGGTGATGGCGCCGGCGATGAGTTCGATGGTGCGCAGCTGGGCGAGGGTCTGGTCGATTCCGGCCTCACTCGAGCTGAGCGTGAGGGTGCCGCCATCGATGGTCTGGGTGACGCTGACCCGGTCGCCGCTCTGCGTGACGACCGTTCCGGGGGCCGGATCGGGGGCCTGCCCCGGCTGCCCGGGTGCGTCGCCGTCTCCCGGCGCGCCGGCCGGTCCGCCGCCCTGGCCGGGTTCCTGCCGGCCATAGACGGTATCGCCGTCGACCTCGTAACTGACCCTCACGTCTTCGCCGGTGAGCTGGTTGGCGAGGGCCTGCGCGGCGAGGCCCTCCTCGGCAAGGATCTGCGCGTAGCCGGCGCGGTCGAGCAGGCGCTGTTCGAGGTCGGCGCGCAGCTGTTCACCGAGCACGACGTTGATCAGGATGCCGACGCTCACCAACACGAGGGTCAGCGCGGTGAGCACGGCGGCAATGACGCGCAGCCGCAGGGAGGTGGTGCGCATCGGCATCCGCGCCAGACTGCCGGTCAGCCCGGTCAGCCCGGTCACGCCTGGAGCCGGTAGCCGATGCCGCGCACCGTCTGGATCAGGCGCGGGCCGTGCACGTCGAGTTTGCGGCGCAGGATGCTGACGTAGGCCTCGACCAGGTTGGGGTCGGCGTTGTCGTAGCCCCAGACCTGAGTGAGGATCTGCGTCTTGGACATGGTGCGTCCGCGGTTGTGCACGAGGTAGGTGAGCACTCGGCGTTCGGTCGCGGTGAGGTCGATGACCGTGCCACCGCGGGAGACGGTTGCGGCGTCTTCGTCGAGCACGAGGTCGCCGACCTCGATGGTGGGCGAGACCAGCCGCCCGGTGCGGCGCAGCACGGCGGTGACGCGGGCGACGAGCTCGGCGAGCACGAAAGGCTTGAGGATGTAGTCGTCGGCGCCCGCAGAGAATCCGGCGAGGCGGTCGTCGACCCCGTCGCGAGCGGTGACGAAGAGCACCGGGGTGTCGCCCGCGGCCTTCAGCCGCTGGGCGAGGCGCAGGCCGTTTTCGCCGGGGAGGTTGATGTCGAGCACCGCGGCATCCGGCCGGAACCGGGCGAGGCGCCGAGCGAAGTCGGCGCCGTCTGCGGCGGTCTCCACCGTGAAGCCGGCTCCCGCGAGCGCCTGGCCGATCGCGCTGCGCAGCGCGGGCTCGTCTTCGACGACGAGCACGCGGGCAGGAGCGGTGGACATATTGCTACAGTGCGCGGCAAACCTGTGCGTTGGGTAAGGGAACGCTGAACGAGTGACCGGCGGGAGCGAACTTCAGGGCGTCTTCAGATTCGCCGATGAATCTGAAGAAGAGCCGAACAGCAGCATCGATCGACTCGGGCCGTCGAACTCGACACGCCCCGACACCGTCAGGAGAACTCATGACCGACCTTCAGCACTTCAGCGCCATCGAGACCGCGGGTCCGGCCAAGCGCCGTCGCCGCGCCCCGCTCGTCATCGGCGCCGTCGCCGCGGCCGCCCTCGCCTTCGGCGGCGCGAGCGTCGCTTACGCCGCAACCGACACGGCGAGTGACAGCAGCTCCAGCTCGACGGATGGCGCCGCCACCGACGAGCGTCCCGCCCACGAACCGCACATGCACGGCACGGTCGTCTCCGTCTCGGGCAGCACCATCACCATCACCGACCACGACGGCTTCACCCGCGTGATCAACACGAGCGGCGACACGGCGTACACCGATGACCTCACGGCCGACCTGGCCGCGGGCACCGAGATTCGCGCCACCGGAACCGTGAACGGCGACGGCACGAGCCTGGACGCCACCGAGGTCGGCACCGCGCCGACCCCCGGCGACGGTGAAGGCCCCGGCGACGGCGGCCCGCTCGGCGACGGCGAGCGCCCGACGCCTCCGGCCGACGGCGAGCTTCCGACCGACGCTCCGACCCCGAGCTCGACCGACGACGCCGAGACCACCTCCTAACCGACGAAACCCCGGGCCGCCGCACCCCGCCCTGCCGGGTGTGGCGGCATCCGTCTGCCCGGACCAGACTGGACCGCATGACCCACGAACCGTCAGACGCTGCCGCGACAGGCCCGCGCGCGTATCGTGGAGGGCATGGAATCACCCGACTCGAACCCTGACGCGACTCCCGGCGCCGCGACCCCGCCGACCACTTCTGATGCCGCCGCGGCCGCGTCGAGCGCACAACGCCTGATCGAGGTGATCACCGAACTCGCCGAGTTCGATGTCGTGTTCTCCTCGGATGCCGACCGGCAGGCCGTGCAGGAAGCGGTCGACCTGACCAGCGAGGAACACCGCAGGGCCCTGCTGATCGGCCTGCTGCTGGAGCGCATCCGCGAGCACTAACGATTCGTCATGCGACAATCCCCGGCGTACCGTAACGGGGATGGTCTCAAACGTCGCTTCACTTGGTTTCATCCTCTACGCGGTCTTCGTTCTCGCCGCCGTTGTTCTCGCGGTCATCGTCGTGGTGCTCGTCATCCGGGCGCTCCGACTGCAGATCCGGCTGTTGCAGCTGCGCATCGCGAGCTATGACACCACGACCCCGCCGCCGATCGACCCCGGCACCGATCCTGAGCGGGCGCCAGACTCGGGAGCGTAGGGTGAGGCCATGACTGAAGCCACCGCATCCGCTGCCCCCATCACCATGTACGGAGCGGAATGGTGCGGCGACTGCCGACGCTCCAAGAAGCTGCTCGCTACCCTCGGCGTGGCCTACGACTACGTCGACCTCGAGGTCGTCCAAGACGGCGCCGACCGCGCGCACGCGATCAGCGGCCGCACCCAGATTCCCGTGATCGTGTTTCCCGACGACACCCACCTGGTCGAGCCGACCGACCGCGACCTGCACGCCAAGCTCAGCGCCCTGGGCCGCATTCCGGCCTGACCGGCATGGCGCCCGCGAGGGGCCGGTGCCGGTGTTAGTCTCAGCTTAATTCGGCTGAAACAGGGGCATCATGGCACGACAGACCTTCTCCGTTGACCAGAGCATCGCTCGGTTGCGCACCTACAACATCGTGGCCGGCGGCCTGCACCTCGTGCAGGCCATCGGTTTCACCGTCTTTCTCGCCACGCTCAGCGCGCAGGTCACCTTTCCCGTCACCGCCGACTACCTCGGCGGGGCGCCCGGGGTACCGATCGCGCCCGAACGGGTAGTGCTCTTCGACATCAACGTCGGCGCCGGCGTGGTGGCCTTTCTCGCGCTGTCCGCGGTGTTTCACTTTCTGATCGCCAGCCCGGCCTTCTTCGGCCGCTACGCGAGCGGGCTGAAACAGCAACACAACTACTTTCGCTGGGTGGAGTACGCCCTCAGCTCGTCGATCATGATCTTTCTGATCGCCCAGATCACCGGCATCACCGACATTGCGGCGCTGTTCTCGATCTTCGGCCTCAACGCCACCATGATTTTGTTCGGCGCGCTGCAGGAAAAGTACGAGACCCCCGGCAACAAGCGGTTCACTCCGTTCGTGTTCGGGAGCATGGCCGGTTCGGTGCCGTGGATCGTGATCGCGATCTACGTGCTCGCTCCCGGTTCAAGCTCGAGCGTGAGCCCTCCGGGGTTCGTCTACGGCATCATCATCTCGCTGTTCCTGTTCTTCAACACCTTCGCCCTCAACCAGTGGCTGCAGTACAAGCAGATCGGCGGCTGGAAGGACTACCTGCGCGGCGAGCGCGCCTACATCACGCTGAGCCTCGTAGCCAAGACGGCTCTGGCCTGGCAGGTGTTCTCCGGCGCGATCATCCCCGCCGTCGCCGGCTAGGCCGGCTCCCTCGGGCTTGACTAGGGGACGCGGCGCAGCGAGGGCAGGCCGGGGCCGAAACTGCGCTGGGTGCCCCAGGTGCCGGGGTGGTCGATGAGGCCGGCGAGGTCCATCCGTTCGCCGGCGCGCAGAACCCGGGGCAGGGATTCGAGCCAGCCGGCGAGCGACGTCTCGGCGAGCACCGGAACGACCCCGGCCGGCGGGGCTGCGGCCTTGCCCCGGCTGAGCAGGCGGGCGCCGATGAGCGCCACGACCGGCCGCACCGCGGCACGCAGCGCGATGCGCGCGCGCAGCAGCTCGGTGACCCGGGCGGCGGCGAGTTCG
>NZ_QZVS01000057.1 GCF_003602235.1 Cryobacterium melibiosiphilum | reverse complement strand
GGCGCCGCGGGGGCGGGGGCCTGGGCGCCCGGCTTGGGGCCGGGGCGCGCCGCGCTCGGACGAACGCCGGGCTTCATGCCGGTGCTCGGCCGCGGTGCGGACGTGGTGACGGTAGCGGCCGCGGCACCCGCGGTGGCGGGGGTCGCGGAAACGGTGGTCGCACTGGCGGCCAGTTCCTGCAGCGCCGCGCGAAGGCGACGGGCTACGGGAGGCTCAACACTGGAGGACGGTCCCTTGACGAACTCGCCCATTTCTTTCAATTTAGCAAGGGCTACCTTGCTGTCGACTCCGAGCTCGCTGGCGATCTCGTGTACGCGTGGTTTTGCAGCCACAATTCTCCTGTTCCGGGTCTGCGCCCGGAAAGGGGCAGACCGTTAATAACGGACGGGTCTCATTTCGAGCCGCTCATTAGTTATCCATTAGCCATTCAGCCTGTTCTCTAGTTGTCTCGCGTCCAGCAAGCTGGTCACGCGAAGGGCACGCCCAAAAGCGCGGCGCTTCAGTGCCTCCTGGAAGCACGAAGCGGTCGGGTGCAGCCACGCACCTCTGCCGGGGAGTGTCATGGTGTCATCCACCACGAGTTCCGATTTTCCGGCCACCACCCTGAGAAGGGAAGACCGTGCAGCGCGCGAACGGCACCCAATGCACGTTCTAACGGGATCCATCGTACCCCCTATTCGACATCCTCCAGAATGCTGTCCGGCTGAATGTCGATTTTTGCCCCCGTGAGCTTGGCGGCGAGGCGGGCATTCTGGCCCTCCTTGCCGATCGCGAGGGACAGCTGATAGTCGGGCACGAGGGCCCGAACGGCCTTGATCGACTCGTCGATGATGTACGCACTGGTCACCTTGGCCGGCGACAGGGCACTCGCCACGAAGGTGGCCAGGTCCGACGAGAAATCGACGATGTCAATCTTCTCGTTGTTCAGCTCAGCGGTCACTGCGCGCACACGCTGTCCGAGTTCACCGATGCAGGCACCCTTGGCGTTGACGCCGGGTTCGGTCGCACGCACGGCGATCTTCGTGCGGTGGCCGGCTTCGCGGGCGAGCGACACGATCTCGACGACACCGCTGGCGATCTCGGGTACTTCGAGGGCGAACAGCTTGCGCACGAGAGACGGGTGGGTGCGCGACACGGTGATCTGCGGGCCCTTGAGGCCACGACCGACGGCCGTGACGAACACCCGGATGCGGGCGCCGTGCACGTACTTCTCGGTCGGCACCTGCTCTTCGGGCGGCATGATCGCTTCGATCGTGCCCAGGTCCACGTGGATCATGCGCGGGTTCGGGCCCTGCTGGATGATGCCGGCGACGATGTCGCCTTCACGGCCCTTGAACTCACCGAGAACGGCATCATCGGCCAGGTCGCGCAGGCGCTGGTTGATGACCTGCTTCGCCGCGAAGGCGGCGATGCGACCGAAGTCGGTCGGGTTGTCGACGGCTTCGCCGATGACGTTGCCCTCATCGTCGTGCTCGGGGATGAAAATGTCCACGTGCCCGGTCTTGCGATCGAGTACGACTCGCGCTCCGGGTACGTCGTCGGTGGCCTGCGTGGGCGGTTCACCGTGCGTGGATACTTCCTGGGTGCTGTGCTTGATGTAGGCGGTCAGAATCGCCTGTTCGATGATCTGCACGAGTTCCTCGAAGGGAATCTCTTTCTCGCGCTCCATAAGCCGCAAAACACTGAGGTCGATGTCCATGGCCGGCCTCCTCTATTCAGATTCTTGCCGCCGCGAAACTGCGCAGCGGGCTTCCCACTACGCTACCCGAATCTGGCACGCCCCGTCACCGCTGTCCCCGCTCGGGCATCCCCACGCGGGTACAGCGAAGCGACGGATGCCCCGGGTTGACTTGAGGGCATCCGTCGCGGTCCGACAAGTTCAGGCGAAGTGCGCGGTGACCTCTTCGATGGCGATCTGCTCGCGTTCGCCGCTCCGGCGATCCCAGAGCTCGACGATGCCGTCGGCCGCGCCGCGGCCGACGATCACGATCTTGGGAACCCCGATCAGTTCGGCGTCGCCGAACTTGATGCCGGGCGACACCTTGCGGCGGTCGTCGTAGAGCACCTCGCGGCCGGCGGCTTCGAGGGCGGCGACAACGGTCTCCGACGCTTCGAAGACGACCTCGTCGCGGCCGGTGGCGATCACGTGCACGTCGAACGGTGTGACGGATTCGGGCCAGATCAGGCCCTTCGCGTCGTTGTTGAGTTCGGCGATGACCGCGAGGATGCGGGTCACGCCGATGCCGTACGAGCCCATGGTGACGGTCTTGAGCTTGCCGTTCTCGTCGAGAACCTTGAGGCCGAGGATTTCGGCGTACTTGCGGCCGAGCTGGAAGACGTGGCCGATCTCCATGCCGCGGATCAGTTCGACCGGGCCGGAGCCGTCGGGCGCCGGGTCGCCGGCGCGCACGTCGGAGGCCTCGATCGTCTCGTCGATGGCGAAGTCTCGGCCCGCGACGAGGCCGAAGACGTGGCGGCCGTTTTCGTTGGCGCCGGTGATCCATTCGGTGCCCGCGACGACTCGGGGGTCGACGAAGTAACGGATGCCGGTGGTCGAGACCTCCGCGCCTTCTCCCGCGCCGAGCACCGGGCCGGCCGCCGTCCACGGCCCGATGTAACCCTTGACCAGGCCCGGGTAGCGCAGAAAGTCGGTCTCGTTGGCCGCTTCGACCTCCGCGGGGGCGAAGGCGACCTCGACCCGCTTGAGGTCGACATCGCGGTCGCCGGGAACCCCGATCGCGATGATCTCACGGCTGCCGTCGGGCAGCATGAGCGCGAGAACGACGTTCTTGAGGGTGTCGGCGGCGGTCCAAGCGATGCCGGAGGGGCGCGGGTGAGTTGCGTTGGCCACGTCGACGAGGGTCTGGATGGTGGGGGTGTCGGGCGTGTCGTAGATCACGGGGGCGGCGGCACCGGTGAAGTCGATGCTCTCGGGCACGAGGGTCGTGAAGGCTTCGACGTTGGCCGCGTAGCCGCCGGCGGAACGCACGAAGGTATCCTCGCCGACCGCGGTCGGGTGCAGGAACTCTTCGCTCTTGGATCCGCCCATGGCGCCGGCATCCGCTTTCACGATGGCGTATTCGAGGCCGAAGCGGGTGAAGATGCGCTCGTAGGCGTCGCGCTGGTTCTGGTAGCTCGCGTCGAGGCCGGCATCGGTGTAGTCGAAGGAGTAGGCATCCTTCATGGTGAATTCGCGGCCGCGCAACAGACCGCCGCGGGAGCGTGCCTCGTCGCGGTACTTGTCCTGGATCTGGTAGATCGAAAGCGGCAGGTCTTTATAGCTGCTGTACAGGTCTTTCACGAGGAGGGTGAAAACCTCTTCGTGCGTCGGGGCGAGGAGCATGTCGGAGCCCTTGCGGTCTTTCAGGCGAAAAATGCCGTCGCCATACTCGTCCCAGCGGCCGGTGGCCTCGTAGGGTTCGCGGGGCAGCAGCGCGGGAAAGTGCACCTCGTGCGCGCCCGCCGCGGCCATCTCCTCACGGATGATCTTCTCGACCTTCGCCTTGACCCGCAGGCCCAGGGGCAGCCAGGCGAAGATACCCGGGGCCTGACGCCGGATGTACCCCGCACGCACGAGCAGGCGGTGGCTGGTCACCTCCGCGTCGGAAGGATCTTCACGAAGAGTACGCAGGAAGTAGTTAGAGAGACGTGTAGGCACTGACCTACCTTACGCGTGTGGCCGGGTTCGCACTATTCGCGGGCCTGGCCGGCCGTCGGCGGTCTGGCGCTGAACGGTCATGAACGCACCCGACGGGGGTGGCCGCTCCGGTCAATGCGGTAGCGGCCACCCATTTCGGGCGGCCTGCGGCTAGTTCGAGCCGACCGTGACCGTCGGGGCGCCGAGGGAATCCTCGCTGGCGGGCATCTCGGCGGCCAGGCGGTTGGCCTCCTCGATCAGGGTCTTGACGATATCCGCCTCGGGCACGGTCTTGATGACCTCGCCGCGCACGAAGATCTGGCCCTTGCCGTTACCGGATGCGACACCCAGGTCGGCCTCGCGGGCCTCGCCAGGTCCGTTGACGACGCATCCCATGACCGCGACGCGCAGGGGAACCGTCATGCCCTCGAGCCCGTCGGTGACGTCGTTGGCGAGCTTGTACACGTCGACCTGGGCCCGGCCGCAGCTCGGGCAGGAGACGATCTCGAGCTTGCGTTCACGCAGGTTGAGGGACTGCAGAATCTGCAGGCCGACCTTGATCTCCTCGACCGGCGGCGCGCTGAGCGACACCCGAATGGTGTCGCCGATACCCTCGCCGAGCAGGATTCCGAACGCGGTGGCGCTCTTGATGGTGCCCTGGAAGCTCGGTCCGGCCTCGGTCACGCCGAGGTGCAGCGGCCAGTCGCCACGTTCGGCGAGCAGGCGGTAGGCCTTGACCATGATGACCGGGTCGTTGTGCTTGACCGAGATCTTGAAGTCGTGGAAGTCGTGCTCTTCGAACAGGCTCGCCTCCCAGACGGCGCTCTCGACGAGCGCCTCCGGGGTGGCCTTGCCGTACTTCGCCATGATGCTCGGCTCGAGAGATCCGGCGTTGACACCGATGCGCAGGCTCGTGCCGGCGGCTTTCGCGGCGGCAGCGATCTTGCCGACCTGGTCGTCGAATTTGCGGATGTTGCCGGGATTGACGCGTACGGCGGCGCACCCGGCGTCGATGGCCGCGAAAACATAGTTGGGCTGGAAGTGAATGTCCGCGATGACGGGGATCTGGCTCTTCTTCGCGATGATCGACAGCACTTCGGCGTCGTCGCGGGTCGGAACGGCGACGCGCACGATGTCGCATCCGCTCGCCGTGAGTTCGGCGATCTGCTGCAGGGTCGCGTTGATGTTGGTGGTCGGCGTCGTGGTCATCGACTGCACGCTCACTTGAGCGCCGCCCCCGACCATAACCTTGCCGACCTTGATCTGACGGGAAACACGTCTGGGAGCGAGTACCTCGGGTACTTTCGGCATCCCTATATTGATAGCAGCCACGCGAGTAGCTTACGCGAGGCGGCTGCGCGGCAGCTGTCGGCACGCTGCATGTCGGCTGTCGAGCGGCTGTCGGTGGGCGCCACTAGGCTGGGCGCATCGAGCACGCAGACGAAGGAGTCTCCATTGAGCGCCACTGAAGTTGTCATTCTCGCCGGATCCCGAACCCCGCAGGGCAAGGTGAATGGCCAGCTTTCGAGCCTGACCGCCGTGCAGCTCGGTGCCGCGGCCATCTCCGGGGCCCTCGCCCGTGCCGGCGTCAGCCCCGACCAGGTTGACTTCGTGCTGATGGGACAGGTGTTGCAGGCCGGCTGCGGGCAGAACCCGGCCCGCCAGAGCAGCATTGCTGCGGGCATCCCGTGGAATGTGCCGGCGATGACCGTCAACAAGGTCTGCCTGTCCGGGCTCGCCGCCATTATCGACGCCGCCCGCCTGGTGCGCCTCGGCGAGGCGAGCGTCGTCGTTGCCGGCGGTCAGGAATCCATGTCCCGTGCGCCGCATTTGCTGCCTGGTTCGCGCCAGGGCTGGGCCTTCGGCAGCGTCACGATGCTCGACCACGCCGCCCACGACGGGCTGACGGATGCCTTCGATGGCCTCTCGATGGGGCTCTCGACCGAGCGCACCAACGAAAAACTTGCCATCGACCGCCTCATGCAGGACGAAGTCTCGGCAGCCTCGCACCAGCGCGCCGCCGCGGCCGCCGAAGCCGGACTGTTCGACGACGAGATCACCCCGCTCAGCGTTCCGCAGCGTCGGGGTGAGCCGGTGCTCGTCACCGTCGACGAGGGCGTGCGCGCCGCGAGCACGACGGAGACGCTCGGCAAGCTGCGTCCGGCGTTCGCGGCCGAGGGCACCATCACGGCCGGCAACTCGTCGCCGCTGAGCGACGGCGCGAGCGCGGTCGTCGTCTGCAGCCGGGAGTTCGCGGAGGCGAATGGGCTCGAGTGGCTCGCGGTGATCGAGGCCTCGGGCCAAGTCGCCGGCCCCGACAATTCGCTGCACTCCCAGCCGGCCAACGCGATCCAGAGCGCGCTCGACAAGCAGGGTTGGCGCGCCGCAGACCTCGATCTGATCGAGATCAACGAGGCATTTGCCGCGGTCACGGTGCAGTCCAGCAAGGACCTCGGCGTGTCCAGCGACGTCGTCAACATTCACGGCGGAGCGATCGCGATCGGCCACCCGGTCGGCTCCAGCGGTGGGCGGCTCGCGCTGCACGCCGCGCTCGAGCTGTCCCGCCGCGGGACCGGCAAGGCCGCCGTCGCCCTCTGCGGCGGCGGCGGCCAGGGCGAGGCCCTGCTGCTCTCCCGCTAGCTCGCCCGCGAGCGGGATCCGCCCGCTTCGGCGGTTGAGTTGCGGACTTCGTGCCGTCGCGAACGAAACGAAGGCACGAAGTCCGGAACTCACCAGGCTCCGACCGCAGCGGATACCGCTACTCGGAGGTCGGCGGGGTCTCGCGGTTGGCGCGCAGCACCTCGAGCCGGGCGCGGTACTCCACCTCGTCGATGTCGCCCTGCGCGAAACGTTCGGCGAGGGTCTTCTCGGCGCTGCGGGCATCCGTCGCCGCCTGCTGCCAGCCGGGATGCATGCCCGCGCCACTGCGCATGCCGCGGCGCCAGCGGCGGCCGAAGATGGCGAAGAGAATACCGAAGACCAGAATCCAGAACAGCGGGATGAGCAGGAACAGCCAGCCGGCACTCCAGCCCATCCCCATTCCGTAGCCCATGCGGTCGCCCCAGTCGGGGCGGGCGGCCAGTGTCGACAGTGTCGCGAGTGCGGTGCTCAGCATGAGGAGTCCAATCCGAGAACGTCTGGCACCTAAGCCAGGACGGATGCGTCATCCGTCAGAATCAGATTCCTCCACAACCGCACCGAGCGAAACGGCCCTCGGGAGACACTTCGACTACTCCCCCGGGTGCAGGCTGCGGCACCAGCTGGGCCCTCACCAGCTGGGACTGACCAGTCCGGCCTCGTAGGCCGTGATCACGAGCTGCACCCGATCGCGGGCGGCGAGTTTCGTCATGATGCGCGACACGTGCGTCTTCGCCGTGAGCGGACTCAGGAACAGCCGCACGCCGATCTCGGTGTTGGTCAGTCCGAGGCCGACGAGGGCGAGAACCTCGCGTTCGCGGTCGGTGAGAACGGCGAGCGCCGCGGCATCCGTCGGCTCGCGCAGCCCGGCGGCCATGCGCGCGAGCAGCCGCCGGGTCACTCCGGGTGAGAGCAGGCCGTCACCGGCCGCGACGACGCGCACGGCACGAATCAGTTCGGTCGGTTCGGTGTCCTTGACCAGGAATCCGCTCGCGCCGGCGCGGATGGCATGCGCAACGTACTCGTCGAGTTCGAAGGTCGTGACGATCACGATGTGGGTGCGCGACAGCTGCGGATCCCGGATGATCTGCTCGGTCGCCCACAGGCCGTCACCATCGGGCATACGGATGTCCATGAGCACCACATCGGGACGCAGGCGCGTCACCTGCTCCACGGCTTCCCGGCCGGTCGCGGCTTGCCCGACCACCGCGATGTCGGGTTCGGACTCGAGCAGTGCCGCGAAGCCTGCCCGAATCAGCTGCTGGTCATCGGCGATGACGACACGCAGGGCTCGGGCGCCCTCGACTGCCGAGTTGGTCATGCCGGGTCCGAGCCTGGCCGGGAATCCCGACGCGGAAGCACCGGAATCATGGCCTCGACCCGCACGCCGCCGCCCTGACCGACCGGAACTCGATGCACGTGCAGGCTGCCGCCGAGCAGTTCGGCGCGCTCGCGCATGCCGAGTAGCCCGCCGCCGGGCAGCAACGGGCCGGCGCCGGGGGCGAGGGAACCGTCATCCGTCACCGTGAGGCGGTAGCCCGTGGCGTCGCAACCGAGTTCCACCCGCACGGTCGCCGCTCGGGCGTGCCGCAGCACGTTGGTGAGGGCTTCCTGCACGATGCGGTAGAGCGCGAGCTGGGTGGCCGCCGGGGGCGACGCGCCGGTGAGTGCCGGCGCGGCCGCGAATTCGACGGCGAGGCCCTGCCTGGTGAACGACTCGATCAACGCGGGCAGTCCGGCCAAATCGGGTTGTGGGGCGAGCGGGGCGCCACCGTCATCCGGGGTTGAGCCATCCGGGGTCGACCGCAGGATGCCGAGCACGGTGCGCACTTCTTCGAGCGCGTTCTTGCTGGTGCTCTTGATGCTCGCGAGGGCTTCGGCGGCCCGCTCCGGCTGGCTGTCGATGAGGTGCAGCCCCACGCCGGCCTGCACGTTGATCTGGGAGAGCGAGTGCGCGAGCACATCGTGGAGTTCCCGGGCGATGCGCACCCGCTCGCGCTGTTCCGCGGTCTGCTGGCGGGCGGCCGCCGTGCGGCGCAGGTCACGAAAGCGCTCCCGGCGATTGCGGATGCCTTCCCCGGCAGCCATCACGACCGCGAGACCGAGCGTGGCCGCCATGATGCGCAGCGGCGGCAGGTCGAGTTCGAACAGGGCCGCGAGGGCGATCGTGGCGACCCAGGCTGTGGCGACGGAGGCGTAGACCCAGACCCGGGCGCCGCGCACGATGCCGAGCACGATCGCGACGGCCAGTGCGATCGGCGGAACACCGAGGTCGGGGCGCAGCAGCACGAGGGCGCCGACCGCGGCCGCGGCGACCGCGACAACCGGGCCGGGAAACCTCCGCGCGCCGATGAGCGCGAGCGGTCCGATGAACGCCAGCATGACGGCGACGAGCCAGCTCCCCAATTGCAGGCCAGGGCGGTCGCCGAACAGGGCGCCGGCGATTCCGTCGCTGAAGCCGCCGCGTGACGCGTCGAAGCCGCCGGCCGCGCCACCGCTCTCGGCGCCGTGCACCATGGGCATGTCGCCGAAATGGTCGTCGGTCTGGCGCCCCGGCCAGGTCAGCAGGGCAACCAGCGGCACCTGCACGAGGAAGGAGAACAACACCGGAAACCACAGCCGTCGCGCGCGCCGGGCATCGTTCGGCGGCCCGCCTTCGCGAGCGCCCCAGCCGGACCCCCAGCCACCGGCCGCGCTGTCGCCCTGGTCGACTCCGTCCCGGGGGGCACGCTGGTACCAGGCCGCGTCGGAGTCCCAGTGTGCTGGCATGGCTCGATGCTATTCCCCCGGGCGGGCCGCGGCATCCGCCCCGGGGAGTAGTTCGGGGAGGACGAACTGAACCTAGCCGAAGATGTTGATGGGTTTCACGATGTCGGCGTAGATCAGCAGCAGACTCATGCCGCCGAGCAGGATCACGACCGCGAAGGTCAGCGGCATGAGCTTGGCCATGTCGACCGGGCCCGGGTCGCGCTTGCCGAACAGCTTCGCGAAGAAGCGACGGATGCCCTCGAACAGCGCACCGGCGACGTGGCCGCCGTCGAGCGGCAGCAGCGGCACGAGGTTGAAGACGAACAGCGCGATGTTGACCGAGCCGAGGATGCCGAGCATCGTCGCGACCTTGTCGGCGGCCGGGATGGTATCCATCATGGTGATCTCGCCCGCGATACGGCCGACGCCGACGACGCTGATCGGGCCATTCGGGTCGCGTTCGCCGGAGCTGAAAGCCGCGTTGGCCACGTCGATCAGCCGCTGGGGCAGGTTGAGGATGATGTTCGCCGTGGTGCCGATGGTCTGGCCGACCAGGGGCAGCACCGCCGACGCGGGCTGGGGAACAGTGGCGGATGCGGTTCCGATGCCGACGAAGCCGACCTGTTCCGTGATCGCGTCGCCGGAGGCATCCGTTTCGGGTTCGGCCGCGTCGTTGAGCACGTAGCGTTCGGTGAGTTTGGGGGTAATCGTGAGCGTCTGCTCGACGCCGTCCCGTTCCACGACCACGCTGAGGGTGTCGCCCGCCGAGTCGCGGATGATCTCGGTCGACTGTTCCCAGGTCTCGATCGGTGTTCCGTTGATGCTGACGAAGCGGTCGCCGGGCTGCAGGCCGGCGGCCGCACCGGGCGCGACCTCGTCGGAGGCCTCACAGGTCTGCCGGTCGCTCGTGGCCGGCAGCACGCACTCGCTCACGCTGCCGACGGTCGTGGTCGCCTGCGCTGCGCCGAAGCCCATCAGCAGCACCGCGAACAGCACGACGGCGATCAGCAGGTTCATGAACGGTCCGCCGAGCATAATGATGATGCGTTTGAGCACCGGCAGGCGGTAGAACGCGCGGTGGTCTTCACCCGCGCCGATGCTCTCGGCGCTGGCCTGGCGGGCGTCCTCGACCATGGTCGCCGCCGCGCTCGGCTTCTTGGTGGCGGCGGGTTCGCCCTCCTGCACGAGCGTGTCGAAGAATCCGGTGCTCGCGGTGCGCACGGCCTCCCCCTTGCGGGGCGGGAACATGCCGATCATGGCGATGTAGCCGCCGAGGGGAATGGCCTTCACACCGTATTCGGTCTCGCCCTTCTTCTTCGAGAAGAGGGTGGGGCCGAAGCCGATCATGTACTGCGTGACCTTCACCCCGAACAGTTTCGCGGGCACGAGGTGCCCGATTTCGTGCAGGCCGATCGACAAGGCGAGGCCCACGACGATGACGAGCACGCCCAGGATGAATAGCAGCACGGATTCCACTTGGGTAGAGTATCCGTCCCAAGCTGCAAAGCGGCTGGCCATCTGCCCTGTGGGGCCGCAGCACCACCCTCGACCGCTCTCTTGGGGGTCGTCTGTGGTTTCATGGGAACGTGAACGACATGAATTCGACCCGCGCCATCGGTGCCGTCTTAGCCGACCGCTTTCGACTCGACCGGTTGATCGGAACCGGCGGCATGGCATCCGTCTATGAGGCGACGGATGCTGCCCTCGGCCGCACGGTCGCGGTCAAGCTGTTCCGCAACGACAGCCTCGACGGAGCCGGTCCGGAGCGCCAGAGCGGTGAGATCGCTCTGCTCGCGAGCCTCAACCACTTCGCGCTGGTCACCCTATACGACGCCGGCACGACCGAGATCAACGGCGCCCCGCGCACGTTCATCGTGATGGAATACGTTGACGGCTCCGACCTGCGCACCCGCATCCAGGCCGGGCCGCCCCTCGAACCCGCCGATGTCGCCCGTATGGGCGCCGACCTCGCCGAGGCGCTGCACTACGTGCACGGCCGCGGCATCATTCACCGCGACATCAAGCCGGCCAACGTGCTGCTGGGCGCCTCCGGATTTCCGGGCCGCAGCATGCACGCCAAACTCGCCGACTTCGGCATCGCCCGGCTGCTCGACGAGACCCGGCTGACGGCGACCGGCACCCTGCTCGGCACGGCGAGCTACCTGAGCCCGGAGCAGGCACTCGGCGGGTCGCTCGGCTCCCCCACCGACCTGTATTCGCTCGGCCTCGTGCTGCTCGAGTGCCTCACCGGCGAGCGCGCCTACCCGGGCACCGCGGTCGAGTCCGCGATGGCCCGGCTGCAGCGCCAGCCCTCGATTCCCGCTTCGCTCGGTTCCGGTTGGTCGCAGCTGTTGACGGCGATGACGAGCCGAGACCCGGCCGACCGGCCGACCGCCGCCGATGCCGCAGTGACATTGCGGGCGCTCGCGACAACCGGCTTGGCGACGGATGTCCCCGCACCGGTTGACCCGTCGGCCGCCGCGACCGAGCTTCTCGCCACCATCGACGCGACCAGCGGAGTCGAATCGACGGCAGCGATGCCGGCCCCCACACGGCTGCTGCCGGCCGCCGACGATGCCCCCGCGCCGACGTTGCTGCTGCCGGTGACCCCGTTCACCCCGGCACCGCCGACGGCCGCCACGGTCGTGGCTCCGGTGGTCGCTGCCGCCGTTGCCGCGCCGGCCGCGGCATCCGCTGCCCCGACGGCCGTGCCCAATGCGGGCGGCGGTGTGCTGCGTTCACCGAGCAGCCAGCCGCGCGCCATGCCCAAGCGCGCCGTGATCACCGGCTCGATCGTGATCGCCGTCGTCATGCTCGGCGCCCTCATCGCGCTGTTTATCGCGACGCAGACGGTCCAACCGGTGTCTCCACCCCCGAACTACCCGGCCGTCGACGGCCAACTCGGCACCAGCCTGCAGCAGCTTCAAGAAAGCGTGAACCCGTGAGCCCCCGTCCTTTCGCCCGAAACCGGTCGCGCCTGACCCTGTTCGCGGCGACCGCCCTGATCGTGCTCGGTACCCTGAGCGGATGCTCGAACGCCCCGGCCGCCCTCGAACCGGCCACCGCCGATCGCCTGCAGGCGAGCGTGCTCGACGTGACAAGCGCCGCCGCGGCCGGCGACTACGAGACGGCACTGTCGCTGCTCAGCGCGGTCGAGGCCGACCTGCGCACCTCGGCCTCGGCCGGCCAGATCACCGCGGAACGGTCCGCCGAGATCCAGGCGGCGATCACCGTCGTGAACGCGGACCTGCTCGCCGCCGTCGAAGCGAGCGTGCCGGAGCCGGTTCCGACGCGCAGCGCCACTGCGACGCCGACGCCGACGCCGACGCCGACACCGTCCGAGTCGCCGAGCCCGACTCCGAGCCCCACGCCGACGTCTGATGATGATGACGAGGATGACGACAACAAGGGCAAAAACGACGATAAAGAGTGCAAGCCCAACGATGACGACGACAAAGACGGCATCTGCAACGACGAAGACGACGACGACTGAACGCGGGGCCTAGGGGGCGAGGAGTCGATCGGCCGCGGCTCGCGCCCAGGCCTCCGCGCCGGCCAGTGACTCGCGGGTGAGCGGGCCATCCTGTTCGTGCGATTCGACCACCCGCAGCACCGTGTCGACGATGTCCAGGAAGCCGATGCGCCGGGCGTGAAAGGCTGCTACGGCCTGCTCGTTCGCCGCGTTGAAGACGGCCGGGTAGGTTCCGCCGGCACGGCCCACCTTCTTCGCCAGCTCGACCGCGGGAAATGCCTGGTCGTCGAGGGGCTCGAAGGTCCAGGTGTGCGGGGTCGTCCAGTCGATCGGGGTGCCGACGGCGGCGACCCGGTTCGGCCAGTCGAGGCCGAGCGAGATCGGCAGCTTCATATCGGGCGGACTCGCCTGCGCGATGGTCGATCCGTCGACGAACTCGACCATCGAGTGCACGACCGACTGCGGGTGCACGACGGCATCGATACGGTCGTATTCCACGTCGAACAGCAGGTGCGCCTCGATGATCTCGAGTCCCTTGTTCACGAGAGTGGCGGAGTTCGTGGTGACGACGAGCCCCATGTCCCAGGTCGGGTGGGCGAGTGCCTGAGCCGGAGTGACGTCGCGCAGCGATTCGCGGGTGCGCCCCCGGAACGGGCCGCCGGATGCCGTCAGCACCAGCCGCCGCACCTCGGCGGCGGTCCCCGAGAGCAGCGCCTGGGCGATTGCCGAGTGCTCCGAATCGACCGGAACGATCTGCCCGGGCTTCGCGAGCGTCTTCACCAGGTCGCCGCCCACGATCAGGGATTCCTTGTTGGCGAGGGCGAGCGTGCGGCCGGCCTTCAGGGCGGCGAGGGTCGGGCCGAGACCGACCGAGCCGGTGATGCCGTTGAGCACGACATCGGCGTCGACGTCACGAACGAGCAGTTCGGCCTCGTCGGCGCCGAGCGCGGTGTCGTCGACGTGGAAGAGCTCGGCCTGTTCGGCCAGCAGGTCGCGGTTGCGGCCGGCGGACAGCCCCACGACCTCAAACCGCTGCGGGTTGGCCCTGATGACGTCGAGGGCCTGGGTGCCGATCGAGCCCGTGGAACCGAGGATGATTACTCTGCGCATTCCCCCATGGTAGGCGTATGCCCCTCGAGGCATGCGAGCGCTGTCGGCGGGTTGTGGCGGGGCAACGTGCACGCGAGCGGTAGTGTCGTCGGGTGACCGGTGCCAGCGAAGAACCTCAGGATCCAGAGGTCTCCGTTGACCTTCCGCGTGTGAAACGTCCCGGTTTCGTCTACTTTCTCGGCTACGGCATCATGGCGCCCGTCGCTCGCGTCGTGTTTCGGCCGCACATCGTCGGCCGGGAGAACATCCCGAGCACGGGCCGCGTGATCCTCGCGAGCAACCACCTGTCCTTCATCGACAGCATCGTGATTCCGCTGGTCGCCACCCGCCGCGTGCAGTTCCTCGCGAAATCGACCTACTTCACCGGCACCGGCATGAAGGGCTGGGTGTCCCGCACCTTTTTCACCGCGATCGGGGCGATCGGCGTGGAACGCGGAGCCGGCCAGGCGGCCCAGGCCGCCCTCGACGAGGGCCGCGCGGTGCTCGAAGCCGAGGGTGCCTTTGCCATCTACCCGGAAGGTACCCGTTCCCTCGACGGCCGTCTCTATCGAGGCCGCACCGGCGTCGCCTGGCTCGCCCTGACGACCGGGGCCGTGGTGGTGCCCGTCGGCCTCGTCGGGACCCAGGAAATCCAGCCGGTCGGCTCGAAGGTGCCGCGCATCCGCAAGGTCACGGTGAGCTTCGGCGCCCCGATCGATCTGAGCGCCCACGGCCCGGCCACGTCGGGCAAGGCCCGCCGTCAGGCGACGGATGAGATCATGGCCGCCATTCACGAGCTGTCAGGACAGGAACTGGCCGGCAGCTACAACGAAACCCCGGCGAATCCGCTCGTGCGCCTTGCCGACCGGGTCTTCCCGCGGGAGCGCGTCTAGGCTCGCCGGGCCCCTCGCGGTCCCGGCACCCAGCCCACAGTCCTATGGTGGACAGATGACTGCTACGTATTCGGTTCCCCAGCAACGCAAACTCGTCACGGAACTGCCCGGCCCGCAGTCCGTCGCCCTGCAGGCGCGACGTGTCGCATCCGTCGCCCGCGGCGCCGGCACCCTCGCCAATATCTACATGGACCACGCCGCCGGAGCGATCCTCGTCGACGTCGACGGAAACCAGATCATCGACCTCGGATCGGGAATCGGTGTGAACACGATCGGGCACGCGCACCCCGAGGTCGCGGCCGCGGCATCCGCCCAGGCGGGCAAGCTCATGCACACCTTGTTCACCGTCACGCCCTACGAGACCTACGTCAAGGTCGCCGAGAAGCTCAACGCCATCACCCCCGGTGACTTCGAGAAGCACACGATCCTCGTGAACACCGGCGCCGAAGCGGTGGAGAACGCGGTGAAGATCGCCCGCAAGTTCACCGGCCGTCGCGCCATCGTCGCCCTCGACCACGCCTTCCACGGCCGCACCAACCTCACCATGACGATGACGTACCGCCCTTGGCCGGAACGCGCCGGCATGGGCCCGTTCCCGGGCGAGATCTACAGCGTGCCGACCAGCTACCCGTACCGCGACGGACTGACCGGCCTCGAAGCGGCCGAGAAGACCATCGACTACATCACCACCCACATCGGCGCGACCGAGATCGCCGCCTTCTTCGTGGAGCCGATCCAGGGCGACGGCGGCATCGTCATTCCCGCACCCGGCTACTTCGAGCGCATCAGCGAGTTCTGCACCGAGAACGGCATCGTCTTCGTCGCCGACGAGATCCAGGCCGGCATCGCGCGCACCGGAGCCTGGTACTCGATCGAGCACCACGGCGTCGTGCCCGACCTCGTCACCACGGCCAAGGGCATCGCCGGCGGCTTCCCGCTCGCCGCCGTCACGGGCCGTGCCGACATCATGGACTCCGTGCAGCCCGGCGGAATCGGCGGCACCTTCGGCGGCAACCCCGTCTCGACCGCGGCCGCCCTCGCCGTGCTCGAGATCATCGAGCGCGACAACCTGATCGGTGAGGCGCAGCGCGTCGAAGCGGCCATGTGGGCTCGCATCGGCGACTGGGCCGAGAAGTTCCCGGTCGTCGGCGAGGTGCGCGGCAAGGGTGCCATGTTCGGCGTCGAGCTCGTGCACCCCGGAACCACCGCGCAGTACCCCGAGGCGCTCACCGCCGTGATCGCGCACGCGGTGGCGAACGGTGTCATCGTTCTCGACTCCGGCAGCTGGGACTCCGTGCTGCGCATCATGCCGCCCGTCGTGATCTCGAACGAGCTCATCGACGACGCCATGAGCGTGCTCGAAGAGGCCCTCGCGCTGCTCTCGAAGCCGTAGAGTTCAGTCCCGGCCTGCCCGCACCCATTCCGTGATGTCCACGGAATGGGTCGCGGGCAGTTCTACGTCTGCGGGCGAGATGTCCGCGCCGAATTCCCTCATTGCTGGGCATCCGCGTCGGTCGACGCCGGGGTCGGCGCGGGCACCTTCGTAGCGGATGCCGTGGGCTCGGCCGTCGGGGTCGGCGACGGGGTCGCCTCCCCCGCCTCGGGCGCCGCCACGAGCGGCTGTACCTGGGCGAACGGGAACGGCGTCGCCTCACCCTCCCCCAGCGGCGCGAGCGCGTCGAACGGGTAGACGTCTTGCGAGGCCACCTGACCCAGGGGATAGACATTCCAGCCGCTGCCGCCCGGAACCAGCAGGCTCGGCACCAGAATGTGTTCGGTGCCTGCCGAGTCGTACTGCGACAGGTAGGGCGTGTTCGCCGGGTCCTCGACGACACCGAGCGGCTGACCGTCCTGGTCGAAGAGCTGCACGTCGGGCAGGGGCTGGCCCTCGGCGTCGTAGGCGAAGATGTTGGTGACCTGCTCGCCGTTCTGAACCAGCCCGGGCGTGACATATGAGTCGTAGGAGGCGTTGACGTTGTTCTGCGCGGTGATCTCGTGCGCCGCGATGAACAGCAGCCACGGAAGGGCGAGGACCGCGCACACGCTCACGAGGGTGCGAAAGCCGAGCAGCCAGTGCCAGGGCAGCCAGCGTCCCCGGCCCCATTGCACGCTGAGCGTCACGAAGGCCAGCAGGGCGATGCCCCGGATGGGATCGGCCGGAAGAACCTCGAAGGACCCCCCGAAGAAGATATTCGCGACGACGTACACGGCCCAGCCGCGCAGCACCCACCAGAGCGGACGCAGCACGAGCAGAAAGTCGAGCAGCTGCGCGCCCGCCGGGCTCTGGCGGATGCTGCGCGCGGCATCCGCTCTAGAGCTGCGGGCCCGGGTGCCCACGCGTCGTACCAGCGACTCCCGCTTCACACCTGCACCCGGTTCGGCGCGGGGCGGCAGGTCGGCTGCGGCGCGCAGCTCGGCGGCGTAGGCGACCGGGTCTCCCAACTCGGGTGAGGAGTCAGCGGCATCGGCGGCCTGCTCGGTCAGGTCGGCCTCGAGCCCGTCGGTCAAGTCGTCGACGTCGTCGGCGGGCAGGTCGTTGAGCTGGCCGCGCACGGCCGCAGCGAAGTCGCGGATAGCCGATGTGTCGGACTGGGTGGGTGCGGTGGCGTCGGTCATGACTGGTCCCCGTTCGTGCTGGAAAGGTGGGTGGTCTGGGCGGGCTCGTCGAGCAGCAGCGTCAGGGTGCTCGCGAACCGGGTCCAATTGGTGCGCTGCTCGGCGAGCATGGCCCGGCCCTCAGCGTTCATCGCGTAATACTTGCGGTTCGGGCCGCCGTCGCTCGGCACCACGTAGGTCGAGAGTGCCCCGGCCGTGTAGAGCCGGCGCAACGTGCCGTAGACGGATGCGTCCCCCACCGCGTCGAGGCCGGCCGCGCGCAGGCGGCGCACCACGTCGTAGCCGTACCCGTCATCCTTCGCGATCACGGCCAGCACGGCCACATCGAGCACCCCCTTGAGCAGTTGGGTGGTATCCATGCGTCTCCTTCGTTCGTCGGTGTCGGGGCCAACCCCTGCAACGCACCCCACGGTACTACATTCTCAGCAGTACTACGCAAACCGCGCTAGTCCACCGCCGTGCCACCTCGCCGAACTGTGAGTCAGGCATCCGTTCGGGCCGGCGGAAACGGATGCTTGACTCACGGGTCAGGGCCGCGCGCCTAGGCTGATCGTGTCAACACAGTTCGCTCGTGCACTTCCAGCCAGGAGATAACATGAAAGCGCTTCAGTACCTCGAAATCGGTGCCCCGCCCCGCGTCGTCACCGTGCCAGACCCCGAACCCGGCCCCGGCCAGGTCGTCATCAAAGTGACCGCCGCCGGCGCCTGCCACTCGGACGAATTCATCATGAGCCTGTCCGCCGAACAGTACATCTACGGCCTGCCGCTGACACTCGGCCACGAGGGCGCCGGCACCGTCGCGGCCCTCGGTGAGGGCGTGGAACACCTCCGCATCGGCGAATCCGTCGCCGTCTACGGCCCCTGGGGCTGCGGTCACTGCCACAACTGCACCGAGGGCAAGGAGAACTACTGCACCAACGCCGCCGCCCTCGGCATCGCTCCCCCCGGCCTCGGCTCCCCCGGCGCGATGGCCGAATACATGCTCATCGATTCGCCGCGCCACCTCGTGCCGCTCGGAGACCTCGACCCGGTCAAGAGCGTGTCGCTGACGGACGCCGGCCTCACCCCCTACCACGCCATCAAGAGGTCCCTCCCAAAGCTCGGCGCCGGCAGCACGGCCGTCGTGATCGGTGCCGGTGGCCTCGGTCACGTCGGCATCCAGATCATCCGGGCGATGACGGGCGCGAACATCATCGCCCTCGATGTGTCGGAGGAGAAGCTCGCCCTCGCCCGCGAGGTCGGGGCACACCACGCCATCCTCTCGAACGCGGCTGCCGCGGGCACCATTCGCGACCTCACCCACGGCCTCGGCGCCGACGCGATCTTCGACTTCGTCGGCGCCCAGGCGACGGTCGACCTGGCCGGAGTGATCGCCGCGGTGGAGGCCGAGATCAGCATCGTCGGTATCGCCGGCGGCGCACTCGGGGTCGGCATCCAGACCACCGCGTGGGACGTCGCCGTGCGCGCGCCGTACTGGGGGTCTCGCTCCGAACTGATCGAGGTTCTCGACCTCGCCCGCGCCGGGTCGATCGGCGTGGAAATCGAGACGTTCAGCCTCGACGAAGCTCCGCGCGCCTACGAGCTGCTGCACCAGGGCAAGATCCGCGGCCGCGCGGTCGTCGTTCCCGACTAGCCGGGTCGACCCTGACGTCGAACCGTGAGTTGAGCATCCGTTCCGGGCGAGAAACGATGCTCAACTCACGGTTGGGCGCGGGGCTGAAGCTGATCGTTTGCTGAGAGGGATGGAATTTCCCCGATGGCGGGCTGGTTCTACTATCCAAGGGCAAGCCACACGGTGACACGCGCGGCGCCCCTCCGCTGGCGTGGAGCGCCAGGCCACAGTTACAACGACGGATGCCGCCCGGCACAGCCCGAGCGACGAATCGTCAGGAAAGAAGCCACCCATGCAGAACACAGCAGAGCAGAACGCAGCACAACAGAACGCCTCCACGACCAAGGTCGCCCTCGTCACCGGAGCCGGCCAGGGCATCGGCCGCGGCATCGCCCTTCGCCTGGCCCAGGACGGTTTCGACATCGCCGTCGCCGATCTCGACTTTCAGGCCGAGAAGGGTGCCGGAGTGGTCAAGGAGATTCAGGCGCTGGGTCGCAAGGCCGTATTCGTCTCCGCCGACGTCTCCGAGCGCGATCAGGTCTTCGCCGCCGTGCAGACGGCCACCGATGTTCTCGGCGGCTTCGACGTCATCGTCAACAACGCGGGCATCGCCCAGGTGAAGCCCATCGTCGATATCACCGCCGACGACCTCGACAAGATCTTCCGCATCAACGTCAACAGCGTCGTCTGGGGAATCCAGGCCGCAGCCGCGAAGTTCGACGAGTTGGGCCACAAGGGAAAGATCGTCTCGGCCGCGTCGATCGCCGCCATCCAGGGCTTCCCGATTCTCGGCGCCTATTCGGCCTCGAAGTTCGCGGTGCGCGGCATCACCCAGGCGGCGGCCCAGGAGCTCGCTCCGAAGGGAATCACCGTCAATGCCTACGCGCCCGGCATCGTCGGCACCGGAATGTGGGAGCTCATCGACGAGAAGCTCAGCGAGATCAACGGCAAGCCGCTCGGCCAGAACCTCAAGGAGAACGTCGACGGCATCGCCCTCGGCCGCATCGAGACCCCCGACGATGTCGCCAAGGTCGTGTCATTCTTCGCCGGGCCCGACTCCGATTATGTGACCGGCCAGGTCTTGCTGGTCGACGGCGGCATGCTCTACAACTAGCCTGCCAGAGCCGGTGGCGGGCCCGCGACGGTTTCGGGCTCGTGCAGCACCGGGAAGTTGACGGATGCCGCGATGAAACACTCGCGGGCGGCCTCGGCGTGCAGGGTCTGCGCGAAGGCGACCTGCTCCGGGTCGCTGATCGTGACCCGGGGACGCAGGGTCACGCTCGTGAAGTGACCGCCGCCGCCCGGCAACTGTTCCATGGTGCCGATCGCGGCATCCGTATAGCCCGTGACGGTGACCCCGTTGCGCACGGCGACGTGCAGGTACGACAGCAGGTGGCACTGGCTGAGCGCCGCCAGCAGCAGCTCTTCGGGGTTCCACCGATCGGCATTGCCGTGGAAAGTCTGGTCACTCGACCCCAGGATTGGGCTCTGGGCAGCGGATGCCCGCCCGCCCGCGGTGATGGTGTGCTCGCGCCCGTAAGCCTTGTAGTGGCTCGTGCCGGTGCCGCGGTTGCCGGTCCAGTCGACCGTGACCGCGTACTCGTGAACCCCGTTCATACGTCTCCCCTACCTTCGAGCGCTACCGGGGAATCCCCGCCTGCACACGATTCTCCCAGTCCCTACAGGCGCAGGCGGTGTCGGGCCGTAAACTAGGGCAATCATGACTGACACCCTTGCTTCTGCCGCCGTGCCCGCTTCTTCTGCCCCCGCATCTTCTGCCCCCGTATATACGGTCCCCCAGGAACGCAAGATCGTGACCGCGATACCCGGTCCGATCTCGGCCGAGCTGCACCGCCGACGGCTCGCGGTCGTCTCCGGCGGTGTCGCTTCGATGCTGCCGGTCTACATCACGAAGGCCAACGGGGCGATCATCGTCGACGTCGACGGCAATCAGTTCATCGACCTCGGAGCCGGCATCGGCGTGACCACGGTCGGCCACACCGAGACCAGTGTCGTCGCGGCCGCCGTGGAGCAGGCCGAAGATTTCGTGCACACCCTCTTCACCGTCACGCCCTACGAAGAATATGTGCGGGTCTGTGAGCTGCTCGCCGAGCACACCCCCGGCGACTTCGCGAAGAAGAGCGTGCTCGTCAACTCCGGCGCCGAGGGCGTGGAGAACGGCGTGAAGATCGCTCGCAAGTACACCGGGCGCCGCGCCGTCGCCGTGCTCGACCACGCCTACCACGGCCGCACCGTGCTCACGATGGCCATGAACTACAAGGCCGCGCCCTACGCGACCGGCTACGGCCCGCTCGCGAGCGACGTCTACCACGCACCGAGCTCCTACCCGTATCACGACGGTCTCAGCGGCACGGATGCCGCCGCCCGCACCATCGGCTACCTCGAGAAGGTCATCGGCGCGGCCGACCTCGCCTGCCTCGTGGTCGAGCCGATCCAGGGCGAGGGCGGCTTCATGGTTCCCGCCGAGGGCTACCTGCCCGCCCTGCAGCAGTGGTGCACCGCCAACGGCGTCGTCATGATCGCCGACGAGATCCAGAGCGGCATGGCCCGCACCGGAAAATACTTCGCGAGCGAACACTTCGGCTGGGTCCCCGACCTGGTGCTCAGCGCCAAGGGCATCGCCGGCGGCTTTCCGCTGGCTGGTGTCACCGGCCGCGCCGAGATCATGGACGCCAGCCAGCCCGGCGGCCTCGGCGGCACCTTCGGCGGCAACCCCGTCTCCTGCGCCGCGGCGATCGCCGTGTTCGACGCGATCGAGAACAACAACCTGCTCGGCGAAGCCCAGCGCATCGAGGCGAGCCTGACCGCCGGCCTCACCGTTCTCAAGGACAAGTACGACATCATCGGCGAGATCCGCGGCCGTGGTGCCATGATCGCGATCGAACTCGTGCAGCCCGGCACCGGCGACACGACCAAGCTGCCGAACGCGGCCGCGGTGAGCGCGATTTCCGCCTACGCGAGCCAGCACGGCGTGCTGCTGCTGACGGCGGGAACCTACGGCAGCGTGCTGCGCTTCCTGCCCAGCCTCGCCCTCTCCGACGCCCTCATCGCTGACGCACTCTCGGTCATCGACGACGCCATCGCGTCGCTCTAGGCCGGGTGAACGGGGAGTGAGCAGCACCAGCATGGGTGAAACCTTCACCATCGAGAACGCGGTCGAACTCGCCGTCGTGGAACGCAGCGGATTCGTAGAGTCCCGGCACGCCGGATCCGCGATCGTACTCGGAACCTCGGGAGAGGTGCTGCGCACCCTCGGTGACGTTACGTCCCCGGTCTACCCGCGCTCGGCGATGAAGCCGTTCCAGGCGATCGCCTCGATGGCGAGCGGGGTCACCCTGCGCGGGGAAGACGCCGCGATCGCCACCGCGAGCCACAGCGGCACCCCGAAACACGTCGAGCTGGTGCGCGGGCTGCTCGCCCGGGCCAGCATTCCGGAGTCGGCCCTCGGCTGCCCGCCGGCCTGGCCGATCGGCCGCTCCACCCGTGACGCCATGGTGCGCCAGGGCCTCGCCCAGGCCCCGATCTATATGGAGTGCTCCGGCAAGCACGCGGCCATGCTGCTCGCCTGCGCCCAGAACGGCTGGCCGCTCGCGGGCTACCTGCAACCGGGGCATCCGCTGCAGAAACGCGTGCTCGACGTGCTCGAACGCTTCACCGGCGAGCGCCCCGCGGCCAGCGGCGTCGACGGATGCGGCGCCCCGGTTCACGCGATCTCCCTCACCGGCCTCGCGCGCGGCATCGCCCGCATCGCCGGGTCGAAGTCGAACTCCCCCTTCGCGATCTACCGCGAAGCTGGCTTCCTCGCCGAAGCGGTGCGCGAGCACGGCTGGGTCGTGGCCGGTCCCGGCCTGAGCGACAGCACCGTCATCGACCGCCTCGGCCTCTTCATCAAGGGCGGCGCCGAGGGCATCGTCGTCGCCGCGGCCGACAACGGCACCACGGTCGCCCTCAAGGTGCTCGATGGCAACCTGCGCGCCGCCACGATCGTCGCGCTGCACCTGCTCGCCGACGCCGGGGCTATCGCCCAGACGGATGTCGACGCGCTCGCGCCCGACCTCGGCCTCACCGTGCTCGGCGGTGGGCTGCCGGTTGGGGTGATCCGCCCCACCTATCTGTAGGCCGCTTCTGTAGGCTGTGCGGTGACAGGGCCGTCAACACCGGCACCGTCACCTCACAGAGGAGTCTCATGAAGGTAGCCATCCCCCGGGAAGTCAAGAACAACGAGTTCCGGGTCGCCATCACCCCGGCGGGGGTGCACGAGCTTGTGTCCTTCGGCCACGAGGTCTTCGTCGAGACCGGAGCCGGTCTCGGTTCGACCATCACGGACTCGGCCTACGCGGCCGCTGGCGCCACCATCCTTCCCGACGCCGCGAGTACCTGGGCCATCGCCGAGCTGCTGCTGAAGGTGAAAGAACCGGTCGCGAGTGAATACGGCTACTTCCGGTCTCATCTCGTGCTCTTCACCTACCTGCACCTGGCGGCTGAGCCGGAGCTGACCCGAGCCCTGCTTGCGAGCGGCGTGACGGCCATCGCCTACGAGACCGTGCAACTGCCGTCGCGGGCCCTGCCGTTGCTCGCACCGATGAGCGAGGTCGCCGGTCGGCTCGCCCCGATCGTCGGCGCGAACGCCATGCTCAAGCCCCACGGCGGCCCCGGCCTGCTGGTACCCGGCGTGCCCGGCACCCACCCGGCCCGCATCACCGTGCTCGGCGGCGGGGTGGCCGGAACCGCGGCGCTGCAGATCTCCCTCGGCCTGGGCGCCGAGGTCACCGTGCTCGACACCAACCTGTTCCGCCTGCGGGAGCTCGACGCCCTGTACTTCGGCCGGGTCAAGACCATCGCCTCCAACAGTTTTGAGATCGACAGGGCGGTCGTGCAGGCCGACCTGGTCATCGGATCCGTGCTGATCCCCGGCGCCAAGGCCCCGAAGCTCGTCAGCAACGAACTTGTTTCCCGGATGAAGCCCGGCAGCGTGCTCGTCGACATCGCCGTCGACCAGGGCGGCTGCTTCGCCGACTCCCACCCCACCACCCACGCCGACCCCACATTTCGCGTGCATCGGTCCCTGTTCTACTGCGTGGCGAACATGCCGGGAGCCGTGCCGGCGACGTCGACCTACGCCCTCACCAACGCCACCCTTCCGTACGTGCGCATGATCGCGAACCTGGGCTGGCACGCGGCCCTCCGAGCGGATGCCGCGCTCGCCCTGGGCCTGAACGTGGTCGACGGCGCGCTGGCCAGCTCCCCCGTCGCCCAGGCCCACGACCTGCCTTTTCGCCCGCTCGCCGAGGTGCTCGCCTAAGGCTTCACGGACCCCGACAAAGCCTCCCTGCCCGCGTCCCTTCAGAGCCGGCCGGACCTCACTGATTCAGGGGCCGCGAAGCCCCATTCGGCAGAGTGGCCCGAGACAGGGCGCCATCGGGCGAGAGCACCCACACACGCGAACGGCCGGCCAGCAGCGGTGGTGGCAGATCGCGCCGGTGCGTGATCTGGCGCAGGTCGGCGAGGCTGCATCCGTCGAAGATCAGTGTGGCGCGCCCGCGCAGGGCGGCGAGAAGCGCCCACTGGGCCTGCCACCCGTCGGCATCGCCGACGATCACCGTGCCCGCCGTCGCGTCCCGCACCTCCAGGCGAGACGCACCGGTTCCGAGTTCTGACGTGCCGACGAGGTCCACGAGCCGAACCTCCGGGCCAACCGAACGACGCAGGCCGGCGATCGTGCGGGCGGGTGCGCCCGAGACCACCACGAGCGGCGCGTGACGCAGCATCCGCTCGAGGTCCAGTATCGGTGCGGGGTCAACGGGCGAGGCCGGTGCGCCGCACCCGGGCAGCGCCTGGGCATTCCCCGCGGCAGCGGCCAGGAGTTGTACGCGCAGCCCCTGCCAATATCCGCCGCCCGGCGGAAGCGTGTCGCTGAACACGTCGGCAAGCCCTCCGGCCTCGCGGTAGTCGTCTCGGTCGCGCACGGACAGGAGCAACCGGCTGCGGCAGTGGGCACTGACCCCGCGCAGCCCGCCATACAGCCGCTGCGCGGTGAGCGCCACAAACAGTCCCTGGCCCGGTCCGTCGCGCAGCAGTCCCGTGAGCATGTCCAGCGCGGCCTGCTGGTGTTCACCGCTCCAGCGCGCGTACACCGAATCGACGTCATCCAGCAGCATCAGCAGCAAGCGCCTGTCCCGGGCGCGGGCTTCAGCGCTCCTTTCAGCGCTCGTTTCAGAGATAGGTTCAGCGAGCGGTCCGGTCTCGATCAGACTGGTGGCGGCCACGAGGGCATCCCAGAGGTGCTCGATATCGGCACGGACCAGTTCAGTACGACTCGTGACGCCGCCCTGTCCGGCCAGGGTCGCCAGCAGCGACGACTTGCCCGATCCCGCGTCGCCCACCACGAGCAGGTGCCCGTCGTGTTCGGGTCGGTAGCGGGCCACCCGATAACGCTGATGCTCCGGCTCGTCGGCCAGGCCCAACCGAAATGAGGGTTCAGCGTCGGCCAGTTGAGCGTCGGCGAGTTCAGTGTCGGCTGGATCGATACCGCGGCCCAGATCGGACTCGAGCAGCACCCGCGGCAGCGGGTCGAGCCACGGCCGACGCGGGGAGGCGCCCGGGAGGGCGCCGCCGTGCGTTCGGCGTGCGGCGAGCGCGACGAGGTCGACCGCCGTGGTGGTGGCGATCTGACCGAGCTCGGGTGGCCCCTCCCCGGTGCTGACCAGGCACCGCCCGGGCACGGATGCGGGCAGCCCGGCCGCGGCATCCGTTCCGATGACCGCTTCGCTGTCGGCCCGATTGTTCACCCTGAGCGAGAGTCGCAGGCTGCAGTTGGCGAGCAGGGAGTCCCGCACCACGCCCGCCGGCCGCTGGGTACACAGGATCAGGTGCACTCCGAGCGAGCGACCGCGAGCGGCGATGTCGACGAACAGGGAGTGCAGCGCCGGAAAAGCCCCGAGCATGGTCGCGAATTCGTCGATGACGATCACGAGGCGCGGCAGGCCGGGCGGCGCCGTGCCCGGCGGTGCCGTCGCCGAAGACACGGGCCCGGACAGCTCACAGATGTCCCGCACGCCGGCATCGCGGAGCACGCTCTCCCGAAAGCGCAACTCCGCCGAGAGACTCGCGAGCGCTCGGTTGGCCTGCACCGCGTCGAGATCCGTGATCATGCCCACGCAGTGCGGCAGGTGCACCAGCGAGCCGAAGGCGGCGCCACCCTTGAAATCGACCAGCAGAAAGGTCACGGTGTCCGGGCCGAAGCACGCCGCCATCGCGGCCACCCAGGTCACCAGCAGCTCGCTCTTACCGCTTCCGGTCGTGCCGCCGACGACCACGTGCGGGCCCTGCCGCACGAGGTCGAGCATCAGCGGTCCGGCGGCGGTGACCCCCACCGGGCAGGCCAGTCCCCCGCTCATCGGTGGCTGGGCAACGACGGATGCTCCGCCATCGGTCTCCGACGAGCTGCCGGGCAGCAGGGAGGCAAAGGAAACGACGGAGGGTATCGCGTTGGGCGTGCGTGACAACCCGGACGCCGTCGCCCGATCGCGCAACGCTCGGGCGAACACCGCGGCCTGTTCGGCGGTGATCAGTTCCGGCTCGCAGAGCGTGCCCGGCACCATCCCCGACGCTGTGCCGGACCCCGTGCCAGAACCGATGCCAGAACCGATGCCAGACCCCGGCGAGGGTGCGCGCACGATCTCTGCGCGCTGTGGCCCGTGTACCCGCACGACCGTGGCACAGCCGCGGGGCAGGTCGGCTTCCACCGTCGCGAGAAAGAGGGCCCCGGCGGTGCCGCGCTCGACGATTCCCACCACCGGAGACTTCCCTCGCGGCGGCAGCTCCCCTTGCGCGGGCATCTGCTCGGTTGCGTGCTCGCTGGGGTGCGCGGTTGCGTTCTCGCTCGCGTGCGCGGTTGCGTTCTCGCTCGCATGCGCGGTCAAGGTGGTATCGATGATCAGCAGGCGATAATCCGACCGCCGGGCCTCACCGGGATCGGAAGCGTGCGGCAAATCTACTGCCCAGCGCCAGGCCTCCCCCGGCGGAACGACCACCGAACCGGTGTCCGGTGGCAGGGCGAAGCACAATTGCACGATCACGGACCGGGCCAGGGCACGGGTCAGTAGCGGCGGACCGATGAGTCCGAGTCCACCCCCGACATCCGTCGTCAGAGGTGCACCGGGCAACAGGGCAGCCCAGTCCCGCAGCGCCCGCTCGTCGAGCGCGTCGCGCGCCCCACCGAGCTGCACTCCGCTCGGGACCGTTCCGCGTCCGAGGCTCACCAGCATGGTCTCGCCGGGGAGAGACCAGAGGCCAGCCTCCGCGGGCAGAGACAGCAGAGCGAGGGCGCCGGGCGTGCGTCGCCGGGCGGCGAGGCGGAGCCGCTCATGCCGATCGGCAACGATCTCCCGGAGGGCACCGAGCGCGACGGCGTGCTCACGCGTATCCCGAGCACCCTGCCTGCGACGCGATCGGCGACCGTCCATGAGGCTGCCGACGGCGATGATCGGGCTCAGGAAACCGAATAACAGGGCAAAGGCCGAACCGGTGATCAGATAGATCGCCCCGGCTGCCACGAGCGGGGCCAGGCACGCAACGAGGGGAAAAGCCGGGGCCGGTGGCAGTGTGGGGCGCGGCGGAAGGTTCAGGGGCTCATCAAGGGGCACACTGCCCGTTCCAGCACCACCCCGTCCAGCACGACCCGATCCAGCACGACCCGGTCCAGCACTGCCCGGTCCAGCACTGCCCGGTCCAGCACTGCCCGGTCCAGCACTGCCCGGAGCGGGGGTACCAGGCAGGAGTGTATGAGCGGGGAGCCGTCGACGAATGACCATGGACCCAGCAGAGCAGACGGGCGGTATCCGTTGTCGGAGTATTGCCCAATTGTGCACAACATTGGCCACACCCGGCCTGTGGAGAAACGGGCAGAGAAATGCGCAGAGAAACGGGCCGCGAACGGCCCCACGCCCGATCGGCTAGGCGAGCACGAAATACTGGTCGGCGATGTCCACGCGTGATCCTCGAGGCACCAGGTAACGCCGTCCGGGTTCACAGCGCAGCGCACCCTCCGAGGGTCGCTGCAGCACGCTGCCGTTGCCGGAAAACCGGTCGCTCACCCAGAACTGGCCGCCGTGCTGGCCGAATTCGAGGTGACTCTTGGACACCGACATGCCGGAGTCCTGGATCTGAACCAGATGGTCGAAGATTTCACCCGGCTGCGGCAACGGGCGCCGACCGATCAGGCCCGACCCGTGCACGTTCACCGTCTCCCCCGTGCTGAACTGCAGCACGAACCGAACGCCGTCGGGCCGCGTCGCGGGCGGCTCCGTGATGGGCGCAGCGACGGGGTCGGGCAGAACGGCCGGCGCAGATTCGGCAGGGGCTGAAGTCGGCACCGGACCGATCCGTTCCACGGGCGGCGGTGCCGGAACGCGATCCGGAACCGACACCGAGATGACCGTCGACCGTGGAAGCGGTTGGATGATCGTCGTGTCGCGACCCCGCGGGTCGGGGCGGCGCCGGGTCAACGGTGTCGCTGAGGTCGAGCTGCCGCATTCGCCGCAGAACATGGCTCCGGGCGGCAGCGTCGACGCGCAGATGCGGCAGCGCGCCGTCTCACCGCTCGGCTCGCCGGCCCCGTCTGTTCCGGCCTTGCTCGTCACGACTCTGCTCCCGCTCCACGAATGCCCGCTCCACGAGTGGACTTCCTGCCTCCAGCGTAGCGACCGAACGAACGCAGCGAGAGCAGCGCGCGAAGACGGTCACGACGGGTGTGTTCGACGGCCAGGGAACGGCGCAACGCCCCGACGGATGCCCACACTCGGTCTGCGTCTGCGCTCGACGAGGGGCCGGGTGCGAAGACGGCGCGGTCGACGAGCCCGGCGAACACGACCGGCGGGGTGCCCCCGACCGTGGGCACGCCACCGACCGATTCGGCCAGCTCGGCCCGGGTCATGCCCGCCGCAGACAGGCCGTTGAAATCGGTGACGGTGTCGGCGAATTCACGCCAGCCACCAGCGATCCGCGCGGCCGGGGTTCCGCGGGAGCGGCGCAGGTAACGGCGCCGGCTCTTGATCACCACCATGGCGATCACCGGCGAGAGCAGCACGAACAGCGCCAACAGGCTCAGGCCGGTGATCCGCAGCACCGCGAACAACAGTTCCAGCAGCGGATCGATCGGCGCGGGCGGGTCTTCGACCGACGTGTCCGGCGGCGGAGCGTCGGACGGGTCCTCGGTATCGACGACGGGCGGCGGCAGCACCGACTGCGGGCGGGACACCACGGTCGGGTCGTCGGGTTCTTTCGCCGGCACCTCGCGCACGGCAGGGTTGGGATCGACGGTGACCCAGCCGTCGGCTGAGGTCTGCACTTCGAGCCAGGCCGTCACATCAGCACCGGTCACGGTGACGGCGCCTGCGGGGTCGGCCGTCGCATCCGGTGCAAAGCCGAGAACCACGCGGGCGGGAAAACCGAGGCCGCGCGCCAGGATCGCGGCCGCGACCGCGTACTGCTCCGCGTCACCGAGCATGGGCACATCCGTGAAGAGTTCCGTCAAGCGGTCTGCGCCGTGACCGGAGCGGCTGACCGGTTCGTCGGCTCCGACGCCGTGGCTGATGTACCCCTCGGCAATGAGGTCGGCGAGCATCGCCTGCAACCGTTCTCCCGGGCCCTGGCCGGCCTGGCGTGCCCGCTCGAGCGCGGACAGCATGCCGTCGGGCACCGTGACCGGGGGCAACAGCGCCGAACCGGGCAGGGCGTCGGCCAGGTTGCCGTCAAAAGTGGGAACGACGGAGCGGCTCTCGTAGCGGTCGCCACGGGTGAGTCCGCCGAGCACCGCCGCCGAGCCACCCACGTCGTTGTAATAGAACGAATCGCTCCGGGCGACGGCGGTGTCGCCGCCGAAAACGACCTGCTCAAGCTGGCCAGTGCCCGGCACCCAGACCCCGGTATAACCGAACACCTCGACCTGCAGCACGACGTCGTCGCCGTCGACCGCGCTCTGGTCGAGTCGATACGGCAGCCGGGTGAAGGATCCGGATTCGACCGATCCCGACGCACTCTCCGCTTCCGCGTCGTCGCTGCCCACGGAGTAGACGACACCGTTGTAGCTGTCCAGGGTCGCCAGCCGCAGCAGAGCCCCGGCCGGCAGCCCGGTCACCTCAAACAGGGTCTCGTCCACGGTAGGAGACTGCAGATAACTGCGGAACGCACTGAGCGGACTCGCGTAGTCGTTGGGATTGAAGGGTTGCTGCACGTGGCTGCGCACCACGTCCCGCACGCCGGTCGGCGGCACGGCGATCGAGGCGGCGGTCCCGCCGCCGATCGCTAGGGCGACGATGACCGCCGCACTGACCAGTCGACGGGCACCGGCCAGCCGTCGATCGCTGACCGACTCGATCGTGCGTGTCGACTGGGCCGCTACGAGACGGGTCGCGGCGGCGCGGCGGCGCCACCGAAACCACAGCAACCACCCCAGAAGCAGCACCAGGAAGGCCAGCCCGAGTTCGACCGGGCGGGCCGCGCGGCTCGGCCCCAGCAGGATGCCCGCGAGGAACAGTCCGACCGGTGCGAGCACCGCGAGCTCACCGTGAGCGGACCGCAGTGCGACCGAGAGTCCCACGACCGTGGAGCCGAGGACGAGAATCAACGCCGGCACCAGCAACGCCTGGTAATCGCCGACGGGAAGTGCGATCGTCACAAGCTGCTTCCAGCCCAGCACGGTCGCCGTGAACAATTCCCGCACACCCTCGGTCGTGGGCAGCACGCCGTTTACGGCCCGTGCGGGAACGGCCAGCGGCACACCCACGATTCCGAAGCCGCCGATCGACATGAGGATCACGAGCCAGGCCGGCCAACGGAACCGCGCCCCGAGCACGGCCACCGTGGCACCGAGCAGAAACCCGCCCGCAACCATGATCACGAAGGCGCGACTCTGGTAGCTCGGCCACAGGGTGGCGGATGCCGCACACGTCACGAGCAGCAGCGCGACCAGGTTTCCGACCACGTCGGGCGCGCGCAGCGGGGCTCGCCGTTGGCGCCCGGTCATGCGGCGGCCGACCGAGCAAGGCTCTTCTGCAGGTCTTCCAGGAACCCGATGGTGAGCACGCTCAATTCGGCCACCCGGCGCAGGGTCGGGGGCGCTTCGGGGTCACACACGACGGCGACCACTTCGACACCCGAGGGAAACTGGGTCGACGCGGCCCGTAACTGTGCGAGGGTCGTGGGTGTCCCGCAAATCAGAAAGGCCACGGAAATCCCGGCGACGCTCTCGGCGGCGACCGTCGCGAGGCCCGGCAGCGGCAGCGCCGTGTCGGCACGTTCAACACCGCTGAGGCCGTCGAGCAGGCGGGCCCGCGAGATCGTGCTCAGCGGCCGAGCCGCGGGCATCCGTCGCGGCGCCCGGGAACGGCGGCCGGCCTGCGACCCCGCCTGCGCGCGCCCGCTCACCACGACGGACACGGTGCGGCCGTCCCGAATCGCGCGGATGCCGAGGGAACCGGCGACGCTGACGGCCATTTCGAACTCGTCATCGCTCGCGAAGTCGCCCTCGAACAGGCTCAACGCGACCATGAGGTGGCTGCGCCGGCTCTCCTCGAACTGGCGCACCATGAAGGTGCCCGTTTTTGCCGTGCTCTTCCAATGGATGCTGCGGCGTTCGTCCCCGGCAACGTACTCGCGCAGCGCATGGAACGAGACGTCATCGGTGGTCAGGTTGCGGGTCGGGTGCCCCTCGAGATCCCGAATGAAGCCGGTGCTCATGCTCGGAATCGACAGTGTGCGGGGATGCACGAACAGGTCGAGCGGCTCTGCCCAGACCCGCTCCTTGCGCACGAGCCCGATGGGGTCGCTGCGCACGGTGCGCACCGGACCGACCGCAATGATGCCGCGCCGGGTGGTCGGAACGAGAAACACGTCTTCGAACGCGGCCCCCCGGGTCAGTCCGGGCATCACAAAGGTCGCGAGCCCCTCGCCGACTGGCACTTCGATGCTGACGCCGGACAGGTGCCGGCGACCCGAATTCGTGACGCCGACCAGTCCGGGGGCACGCTCGCCCGCCACGACGCGGGTGACCGGCATCACCAGGGTGACACGGTAGGCGTCCCGGCCGATCAGGTAGCCGCCCGCCGCCAGCAACAGAACGGCACCGGTCCAGCCGATGGCGACAAGCTCGGCCCAGCCGAAGGCGTAACCGGCCAGGAACGCGAGGGCCACAGCGAGGGCCAGGCTCCAGCCGAGTGGCGTGACGACGGCCCCGATGGTGGCCGCCACCCGGCCGCCGTGGCGTCGCAGGCTCCGACTGCGATCGACGAGCCCGTCCAGGAGATCGGCCAACCGGCCGTCGCGCGTGCCTCCGCCCGGACCGGTCACCCGCCGCATCATCGAATGCTGGGTCGAGGAGTTCTGGGTCGACGAATGCTGGGTCGACGAGCGATGCACCGATGAGTGCTCGGTCACCCGCTGCTCACCCCGCCTGGCGCTCGCTCGGCGGCGGCGTTTCGATCAGGATCTGGGCGATCACACTCGAGGTGGTCACGCCGTCGAACTCAGCCTCCGGGTCGAGCAAGAGCCGATGGGCCAGCACGGGTTCGGCAAGAGCCTTCACGTCGTCCGGCAGCACATAGTGTCGTCCGTTCGCCGCGGCCAGGGTCTTCGCGGTGCGAATCAGCGCGAGGGCCCCGCGCACGCTGGCGCCGAGGCGCACCTCCGGGGCGTTGCGGGTGGCATCGACCAGTCGCGACACGTAGTCGTTGATGGTCGCGTCGACAAACACCGTGCGGGCCAGGCTTGCCAGCTCCACGACGGTTTCGGCCGACAGCACCGCAGCCACGACGAGGTCGTGCGGGCGGGCGCTCGCCCCTTCCAGAATGCGGATCGTCGACGCGTGATCGGGATACCCGATCGATGATTTCATGATGAATCGGTCCAGCTGCGCCTCGGGCAGCCGGTAGGTGCCGGACTGCTCAATCGGGTTCTGCGTCGCGATGACCATGAAGGGAGACCCGACCGGGTGGGTCACGCCATCGGCGGTGACCTGTCCTTCTTCCATCACTTCGAGCAGGGCGGCCTGGGTCTTGGGGCTCGCCCGGTTGATCTCGTCGGCGAGAACGATGTTGGCGAAGATCGGACCCCGGTGGAACTCGAACGTGCCGCTCTTCTGGTCGTAGATACTCACCCCGGTGATGTCCCCCGGGAGCAGGTCCGGGGTGAACTGCACCCGGTTTGCGGTGCCCCGCACGCTCTGGGCGATCGCCCGGGCGAGCGATGTCTTGCCGGTGCCCGGCACGTCTTCGAGCAGCAGATGGCCTTCGCTCAGCAGCGCGACGAACGCCAGCCGAATCACGTGCTTCTTGCCCAGCACGACGTGTTCGACCCCGCGTACCAGGCGGTCGAAGGCGTCGGCGAACTGGCTGGCCTGGTCCGGGCTCATCGTCATGGTGGGGGTGGTTCCGTTCATTCGGTGCTGGAATTCCGTGGTGAGTGCCGTGCCGTCAAGAGCCGTGCCATCGACATCCGTGCCATCAATCCCGATAGTCATAGCTGGTCCCGTCCACGGTCACGGTGAGCGTCACGCCGCCGGCGGCCGCCGGTTCAGCGAGGGTGCAGGTGTTGTCAGAGTCGGCTTCCTCGAGCGTTCCCGCGGGGTTGGCATTCGCCGAACATTCGAAGGTGGCGGGGTGGTCCGCGCCGTTGTCGGGAGCATTCGTCCAGCTAAACACACCAGCGTCAGCGTCGTAGGCCACGCCACGCACAGCCAAGCTGACGGATGCCTCGGGCGCGCGGAATGAATCCGACCAGGCACCGCAGATTCCCGCCGCATTGCACGCACGCAGCTCGAAGTCGACGGTCTCACCGAACGAGTCACCGAGAAGTTCGCGGGGCCAGCCGTCCCCATTGCTGCCCAGGCGCTCCCCCCGGTCGCGACCGGATCCGGCGTTGCGCAGCTCGTAGTATGACGCGACGCTTCCCGCCCCCTCAACGCCGGTGAGGTGGTAGTCCCGGGCAATCGCGTCCGGCGCCTGGCCGCGCAATTCCATGGTGCCCTGCACCGACGTGATCTCACCCGGCACCGGGCTCACACTCACGGTCGTCACGGCCGTCACGGCGCACCCCGCCTGGTTGTAGCCCCAGACCACGAACGAGTAGCTGCGGTTGTCGGCCAGGGACACCTCGAACGTCGCGGAGGTGGCCGCTGCCCCCATCGTCTGCTGTTCCTCGACGACCCCGCCGGTTCGCGGCGCGGCGAGCGCCCCGGGGGCGGGTTCACTCACCGAACATCCCTGCGCGCCGGTGGGAGCCGAGTCGCCGGCAATACGCTGCACGAAGTAGCCGCCGATGGCCGAGCCGGCCCCGTCGAAGGCGTTCCACGACACGCTCACCCGCCCCGAGGCATCCGTCGCCGTGGCGGTGAGGCCACCGGCCCGTGGCGCCCCGTACGGGGTGCCGTCACCGCTGCCGCTGTTCCAGGTGGAGAGCGCCGGAAAGGCCTCATTGCGGGCGCTGACGGTGTAGGACGCGACGGATCCGTTACTGAGGCCGTCGACGACGAGACTGCACGCACCAGCCGAGCACGCGGTGGCGCTGACATCGGCCCGTTCGCTGCCGTTGACGGTCACGACGTAGCTCCGCACCGCGGTTCCGCCCGCACTCGGGGCGACGGTTTTCCAGCCGAGGCGCAGGGCCGCGTCCAGCGGGGCGGCGGTCAGGCCGGTCGGGGCGGCCGGAACCACGTCGGACCAGACGGCGTTTGCGAAGGAGGCCGCTGCCGACGGCCCGAGGGCGTTGAGAGCGGTGACCGACACTCGCACCGAGTGGGCCTGGCCGTTGCCGCCGGTGGGGACCGTGCAGGTCGTCGCGGCGCACGTGGACGTCCCCACCGGGGCGCCGGAGTCGGCGTCGGTCAGGGTGATGTCGTAGCCGGTGATGGCCGCGTTGTTGGCGGCACCGGCGTTGAAGGACAGCGACAGGGTTTCGTCGCCGAAACCGGTCACGGTGACGCGGCTCACCGGATCGGGAACGTCCTGAACGGAGACCCGCACCGTTCCCCAGGCGTACCGGTCGGGATCCCCCGTGGCGTCGGCGACCTGGTACTGCACCGTCGTGTCGACGGGGTCGGCGCCGGCGGCGACGGTCACGCTCAACCGACTGCGGTCCGCGCTCGGGGTGATCGTCACCCCCGCCGGGACGCCGGAACCGTCAAGGCCTCGGACCGCGACGACTCGCAGGGGCACGGCCGGGAACGGGTTGGTCGCGGTGTCGTTGGCGAGCACGTCGACGACCGTCGTCTGGCCGCGCGGTGCGAGCACCTGGTCGGCTGCGGGGATCGCGAGCGGCTTCGTCGACGCGACGACGTTCAGGTCGATGCGTCCGGCGGTACCCTCACTCAGGTCGTCGCGCACCCCGATGGCCAGGGCGCTCTCGCTGCCCTTCTCGGTACCCTCACCGGCGTGGATGGTCAGCAGCGATCCGGCCAGGGAGTAGTCGAAGCCGGTCGGGTCGGGTTCGAGCACGGAGTATACGAGTTCGTCGACCGCGTCGGGGTAGGGATACGACGTGAGTTTTTGCAGGTCGATGACCGTGGTCTGGTCCGGTTCGAAATCAAGGACGGCGCCGTCGAAGGCCGGCGGCTGGTTCTCCCTGGGGGTCACCGTGATCGGCAGCACGATCGTGGCGATGCGGGCCTCGGAATCGCCCGCCCGGCGGGCATCCGTCACCTCGAAGGAGATCGACGCCGGTCCGTAATAGCCGTCAGCACTGGTGAAGACGAGACGCTCCGCGGACTCGACGAGGTCCGCGCCGTCGGAGTGGCTCGCCCTCACGGCGGCTTCGTCGGTCAGTGAAACGTTTTTTCCACCCACGGCGACGACATACTCGTTGATGGTGATGCTCAGGCTGGACTCGCTGGCGATCGTCAGCGGCGCGACGTTCGTGCGCAGCTGCGGCAGGGCGTCGCTGTAGCCCGGAACCCAGATGAAGGCGTACGAGACGATGCTCTCGTCGTCGGGGTGGGTCACGGAGAACGGGATGATCTGGCTGTCATCGCCGAGCGTGACACGGATGCGCTGCGTGTTCGTGACCTCCGCGTCACGGGCGTATCCCGGCAGCACGCCGAGGACCAGCTCGCTGGCCGGCCCCTCGGCGAAGAAAACGCGGTCGAGCACGTCGACGTCGATGGTGGACCGATCGAGCACGTCGGAGAGGGTCAGCACGGTATCGCGTGCGTCGGGATGGGCCCGTGGGGCGTCCCGGTCGACCACCACGGTGAGGAAGCTGGAGCCGGTGCCGCCGCGCTCATTCTGGATCTCGTAGATGAAACCGGTCCGGCCCTCGGCGTTCGGGGCCTGCACCGAGATCACGTCGCCGTCGATGCTCGCGATCCCGGCGGCATCCGTCGGTTCGACGCCCAGCAGGCTGAGGTCGCCGCCGTCCGGGTCGGAGTCGTTGGCGAGCACCCGCACCGACACCGTGCTGCCCGGCCGAACGACGACCTCGTCGGGGGCGGCGATCGGGTTGCGTGCGCCGTCGAGCCTGGCACTGATGCCGACCCGTACGAGGCCGGTCGCCCGCGCGCCGAGCGCGTCGATGACCGCGTAGCTGAACGAGTCGGTTCCGGCCGCGTAGTCGCCGGATTCGAACTCGATCCAGTCGGCGCCAACGCCGGTGACGGCACCCTTTTCGGGGTTGGTTTCCTGCCCCAGCAGCTGAACGGAGTCGCCGTCCGGGTCGATGCCGGCCAGCGGGATCGGTATGCGCACGGTCTCGCCGGCCAGCACCCGAGCGGTCACGGTCTTCGGGATCGGGGGCCGGTTGGCATCACGGTCGACCTCGCGCACCGAGATGGACACCTCGGCGTTGGCGAACTGACCGTCGGGGGCATTCACCCGGTACACGGCCGTGAAGTTACCCGGCGCGTCGGGGGCGAGATACCGCAGTCCGCTCCCGGCCACGAACAGCAGGCCGGCGTCGCCGCCGAGCGGGGTCGCCAGCTCCGCCGCCAGGGTCAACGGGTCGCCATCGGGGTGTTCGTCATTGGCGAGCACCGGGATGTCGATCGCGTCGCCGACGCGCACCGAGATGCTGTCCGGCCGGGCGACCGGGGCCTGCTTGCGCGCGAGCGCCGGCAGTTCGATGACGGTCACGGTGCCGTCGGCTGAGGCCAGGCCGTTGCTGACCCGGTACGAAAAGCTGACCGGCCCGTCCAGCGGTTTGGTGAGCGTCACCCGCAGCAGTCGCTGGTCGAGCACCTCGACCCGCAGGCCGCTGCCGCCCGGCACGTTCATCGTGCCGGTGACCAGCAGCACGCCGCCGCCCGGGTCGATATCGCCCGCCAGGACATCCACGAGAACCGATTCCTGGCCGCGAATGAACGCGGTGTGCGGCACGGTGATCGGAGTGCTCGCAGCATCGTCGGCCGCGGTCACCTGCACGCGCACCTGGCCGACGGCGGTCGTTCCGGAATCGTCGGTGACCACGAACTCGAGGTAGTGCGGGCCGACGACGCTGCTCAGAAATCGAAACGTGCCCGCGTTGACGTCGGTCGTGATGGTCACGTCCGACTTCGCCGGCACGGTGCTGAGCCGCAACGCCCCCGACCCGCCCCGGACGTGCTCGAGGGGAGACACCGTCACCTCGGCTCCGGCCGTGGCGAGCACGAGGAACGTGTCGGCGACGATCGGCACGGCTCCGACCGGCCGCACCGTGACGTTGAGCGTGCCGGTGCCGTCGAGGCTGCCGTCCGACACGACCAGTCCAACCTGGACCGCTCCCTCAGCGGTGCTGTCGGCACCCCCGCCGTCCGAGGCACTGGTTCCGCCGTGAGTGAAGGTGACGGCACCGTTCGGGGTGGAGGAGACGGTGTCGGGCGCCGCCACGTTCGCCGCCGTCAGGTAGAACGGATCGCCGTCGGGATCGACCCAGTCCCCGAGGATCTGGGTGGTGGTGGCCGAACCGGCCTCCACCGACGCGGTACTCGCACGCACCTGCACGGGTGCGGAATTCTCGCCGGGCTGGCGCACGGCGATGGTGACCGTCGCCGCCGCCGTTCCGCCCCGGCCATCGCTGATGGTGTAGTCAAAATCGAAGGTGCCCTGTGCAGCGGAACCCACGGTCAGCTGAATCTGCTGGCTGTTGGCGATGAGATCGAGCTGCCCCTGCGCGGGGTCGATCGGGGTCACGTCGGTGATCATCAGCACGTCGTCGTTGGGGTCGTAGTCGTTGAGCAAGACGGGCAGGGTGACGGCGTGGCCGGGTCGCCCACCAAACTCATCATCTTCCGCGACCGGAGGCAGCTGGGTGTCCTCGAATTCCGGTGCGTCCTCGAGGTTTTCCTCGACACGTTCGGGGTCCACGACGCTGTCGATCAGCTCGTCCCAGTTGTCGATGAGCGCTGTTCCACGCTGCACGGCCCAGGCAGCCCCATTGCGGGCATCGTTCAGCACGACACCGGTTCCGTTCACCTGAAACTGGAGGCGGGCATCCCCGGCGAGGGAGTCGAGCGTCGCAACCTCACCGTCTCCGGTGCGCGTGCCCGTCGCGGACGCGCAGCTTTGCCAGGCGGCACCATCTGCCCAGGCCGCATAATCGCATCCGTCGACGGAGATCGGTTGTGCGGACACGCCGTTTCGCCCCGCGACCAGTTCCTGCGGTTCTCCGCCGCCGAGCGGCACGGCGATGAGCCCGCCCGCGTGCGCCACCAGGACCCGGTCGCCGCGGGGTGTGGCCGCCTGCAGCGCGGCGCCATCCGTCAGGAGCGCGGACAGGTCGACCTCTCGGTCGTCCAGGTAGAGGATGCCGCGGGTGACGTTCAGCAGTGCCCAGTCACCATCCACGCTGGTCAGGTCGTAGACATCGTCGGGGTCACCGCCGTCGACCGTGACCGAGGCCGTGATGCGATCGGAAGTCTGCACCGCCGCGGACACCAGGGTGTCGGTGGCCGGGGTATAGGAAAAGAGCAGCCCCTCGGAGTCCAGGCTCACCACCGAACCGCTCCCGAGCGCGAGGTCGGGGGAACTCACACTGTCGAAATCGGCGACCTGGGCCGTCGAGAGATTCCAGACATCGCCGTTGGCGGCCACCACCGTGCGGTCGCCGGCGAGCAATACCTCGGGGGCGTTCGGCGGCAACGCCACACTGTCGGACAGTTCAGCCGTGGCTGGGTCGAGGATTTCGAGCGAACTGTTAGCCCGGTCGACGACGAGCACCGTCTCGCCCGCCTGGCGCACGTCGAGGCTTGCCCGGCCGGTCTCGACGACGGTGTTCAGTTCAAGCACGGCGGTGTTGGCCCGCCCGACGGCCTGGCGGCTTTCGTTCGCGACCCAGACCGCCGCATCGTTCAGGTCGAGGCGCTGTGCCGTGTAGCCGCCCGAGACGACCGCGAGGGTGGCGATGAGGGCCACGACGAGGGTGCTCGCGAGACTGGTGAGCGTTCCGGAACGGTGAGCGGCGAGCCACGGCCCGACGCGGGCTCGCCGCGACCCCTCGCCGGCCAGGTTCACTGGGCGTCCCCGGCGACGTCGCCGGTGACGTCGACGCACTTTTCCCCACTGGGCTCGCCATACTGACCGGCACGGTTGACCGTGACGGTCACGCAGACGCTGGCCTCACCGTGCGGGTCGACGGTGAAGGCCGTGCCGCGCTGGATGCTGGTCTCCCCCGAGCGCAGCGCGACGACATAGCTGTCGCCGTCACGGGTTCCCGGGTCGGACCATTCGAAGAGCACACTGCCGCCGGCGGCGGAGCCGTCAACGTTCGTGACGCTGGGAATGGCCGCGTCGGTGGCCTGCAGCAGGGCGGCCGCCCCCACGCCGGCCCCGGCGACAACGACGACGGATGCCGCTACGAGCGCCCAGATCAGGCCCACCCGCCGTCGCGGTCGGCTGAGAACGGTGACCGAGGCGCCGAGGGCACTGCGGCTGCCGCCGGTACCGTGCACTGACGGGTGCCGGTGCCCGGACAGCGGCTCGGCCAGGGGCACCCGCCCCGAGGGGCCCACGCCTCCCGCCGCGCCGGCGCCGCCGGCCGCTCGCCCTCCCGCGAGACGGGCGGACCCGGC
>NZ_QZVS01000055.1 GCF_003602235.1 Cryobacterium melibiosiphilum | reverse complement strand
GCGCGCGCTGCGCGGGAGTTGCGCCGCTGCGCGGGGGCTGCGCCGTGGGCGGGCCGGCGGTCAGGCGGCTGCGCGGGGCACGTGGCGGCGTTCGAACCAGTACAGCAGGCCCGGCTTCCAGCGGTTGAGGTCGAGCAGGGTCAGCGGCTCGGGCACCCGCGTCACGGGCGCGCCGAGTTCATCGACGACGGTGTCCATGGCTTCCTGCGTCCAGAACTGGCCGCGCATGCGCATCAGGAGCTCTCCGCTGTGGCCGACGACGAACAGTTGCGGCTGGGTGTCGAGGGCGGCGCTGCGGTAGAGGTCCAGCAGGATCACGCTCGCAACGTCGGACACGCCGACGTTGCTGACGTGGCCCAGGATGCCGCGCTCCGACAGGCCCGACGCGCCGACCCGCACGTAGGCGCGATAGGCGCCGAGCAGGGCGGCCAGGCAAGCCAGGGTCGCAACGAGCTGGGCGCTCGCGACCCAGAGCCACGTTCCCGCCGGGATCATGAGCCAGTACAGAACCGCAAAAATAGGGGCGAACAGGGCGAGAACGCCGAGGCCGATGGTGCGGTAGACGCTCGCCTCAGCTCGCAGCAACTGCATGCCGGCTATCTCTATCAGTTCTGACCCCATACCCACCCCCAGTCCACGTGTACTCAGAGTATGCCCCCACTGCTCGGCGGAACGGGGGCTTGCTAATAGTCGCCCCCTGGGTCAGAATATCCCACCGCATAAGGGGACCGGACGCCAAAAACGGGCAACTCCCGAAGGAGCCGCCCGTGATCAGTGCCGGTGCGCGACTAGCGGCCGAGAAGTCCACCCAGGTTCAGGTCGCTCGTGATGTCGCCGACGAGGTCGTCGACCTCGGTGCCGATGTCGTCGACGTCGGTGCCGATCTCCGTGCCGCCGAGGTCGGAGTCGTTGCCACTGCCGACGGGAGCCTGCACGGGCGCCTCAACGGGAGCGGTCACGGGGGCCTCGACCGGTGCGGTCACGTCGTTGCCGCTGCCGATCGGGGTGTCGTTTCCGCTGCCGACGGCGTTGCCGTTGCCGGTCTCGTTGCCCGAGGCGACGTCTCCGACGTCGGTGTTCAGCGAGTCGTCGACGAGCGGTCCGTTGACCACTCCGCCGTTCAGGATGCCGCCGTTGGCGACGCCGCCGAGGCTGGTGTCGTTGCCGACCACGCCGTTGCCGGTCGAGTCAACGTCGCCGACCCCTTCGATGTCGCCGAACCCGAAGAGGTCGTTGATGAGGTCGGTGTGGGTCTGCGACGAGTCGCTGCTCGAGTCGCTGCTGGTGGAGGTGCGGGTGTCGGTCGACGTGTTCGTGTCGTTGGCCTGGGCCGGGGCGATGACGCCGCCGATGATGAGCGCGGTCGCCGCGGCTCCGGTGATGCCGAAGGCCGTCATGCGCTTGGTGATCGTGTTCATTGAGAACTCCTCTTCGTTGCTGATTTGTTGTTCTGATGTCGTGTGTTGCTGTGCACCCGACGGTTCCCGGGGCACACAACTGGTCCGGAGCCCCGGCGGATGCGGTTTGGTGCGGCACGAAGTCACAGGGCTTAAACCGGTGACGGATGCCGTGGGGAGCGCGGCGGCAGCGGCTGCGATCGCCGCGAGGAGCGGCATCCGCTTGCCTGCGGCGCTGAAGCTGGCAGAAAGCTGGCAAGCCCGATCGATTCCCGTCGGCACGCGTGTGGGTCGCCACATAGAGTTGTCCCGTGCAGAAACGTGCCGCCCGCCCGAACGGGTTTCCCCGCAAACGATTCCGGTTTCACCCGGCGCAGATCGTGGCCTTCGGGTTCGCCGGCACCATCCTCATCGGCACCCTCTTACTGACGCTTCCGATCGCGAAGGTCGGCCCGGGCGGGGCGACGTTCATGGAGGCGCTGTTCACGGCGACCTCGGCGGTCTGCGTGACCGGGCTGATCATCGTGGACACCGCGACCTACTGGACCGGGTTCGGCCAGGTCGTGATCATGCTGATGATCCAGATCGGCGGCTTCGGCATCATGACTTTCGCCTCGGTGATCGGCCTCGCGGTGCTGCGCAAGCTCTCGCTGCGCGCCCGCGTCACGGCGGCCTCCGAGGTGAAAAGCGTCGGCCTCGAAGACGTGAAAGGCCTGGTCGTCGGGGTCGTGCGCATCTCCCTAATCGCCGAGGGAGTCGTGGCCGTGATGCTCACCCTGCGGTTCATGATCGGCTACGAGGAGCCGCTCGGCCGCGCAATCTGGCTCGGCGTGTTCCACGCGATCTCGAGTTTCAACAACGCCGGCTTTGCCCTGTTCAGCGACAACCTGATCGGCTTCGCGACAGACCCGTGGATCTGCCTGCCCATCTGCGGCGCCGTGATCCTCGGCGGCATCGGCTTTCCGGTGATCGTGCAGCTGCGCAAGCATCTGCGCTCGCCGCTGAAGTGGACGATGAACACCCGCCTCGTGCTGGTCGGCACGATCGTGCTGCTGGTCGCCGGCACCGTCTACATCACCGCGCTGGAATGGTCGAACCCGAAGACGCTCGGGCCGCTCGACTGGCCGGACAAGATCCTGGTCGGTTTTTTCCAGGCCGTGCAGACCCGCACCGCGGGGTTCAACAGCGTCGACAACGCAGGCTTGGACTCGGCGACCCTGCTCGGCAGCGACGTGCTGATGTTCATCGGCGGCGGCCCGGCCGGCACCGCGGGCGGCATCAAGATCACGACCTTCGCGGTGCTGTTCTTCATTCTCTGGGCCGAGGTGCGCGGCGAGGTCGCCGTGAACGTGTTTGGCAAGCGGCTCTCCCGCGCGGTGCACCGCGAGGCCATCACCGTGGTCTTGCTCGCCGTTTTCGTGATCATGTCCTCGACCGCCGCGCTGATGGTGATGACCGACATCTCGCTCGACCGGCTGCTCTACGAGACGATGTCGGCCTTCGCGACCGTGGGGGTGTCGACCGGCATCACCGCGGGCCTGCCGGTCGCCGGCCAGGTCATCCTGATTCTGCTGATGTTCATCGGCCGGCTCGGCCCGGTCGCCTTTGCCTCGGCGATCGCCCTGCGCGATCGCCGTACCGCGTACGAATTCCCGAAGGAGAGGCCCCTCATTGGCTAAGTACTCACTGTTCGGTCACCACGACCCGACGCGGCTGATGGAGGCGGAATCGGTCGTCGTGATCGGCCTCGGCCGCTTCGGCAGCGCCCTCGCCCTCGAACTGATGCGGGCCGGCACCGAGGTGCTCGGCATCGACGGTGACGAGGAGATCGTGCAGGCTCACAACAGCCTGCTCACCCACGTCGTGCGCGCCGACTCCACGAAAGAAGCGACCCTGCGCCAGCTCTCGGTGCCCGACTTCTCGAGCGTCGTGGTCGCGATCGGCGGGGACATCCAGGCCAATATTTTGACCGCGAGCCTGCTGTTGAAGCTCAAAATCGACAATATCTGGGCGAAGGCGGTGAGCGACCCGCACGGGGAGATCCTCACCCAGCTCGGCGTGCACCACGTGATCTACCCCGAGAAGGACATGGGCAAACGGGTCGCCCACCTCGTGCGCGGGGCGATGCAGGACTACATCGAGATCGGCGAGAACTTCGCGATCGTGAAGACGACACCGCCTGCGGCCGTGATCGGCAAACCCCTCGGCGAGACCAAGGTGCGCGCCAACTACGGCGTGACCGTGACGGCGTTCCACCGCCCCGGCGTCGGCTGGAGCTACACCTCGGTCGACACCGTGCTGCTCGACGGCGACGTGATCCTGATCGCCGGGCAGTCCGAGCGCGTCGAGGCCTTCAGCCTGCTGCGCTAGCGGCAGGCCGCCCGTACCATTCGACGGAGTTGGGCCGCTTTCGCGGGTCTGAACCGTGTTTTCCGCGCGCACGCGGGCTGGACACCGTCGAATGGTACGGCCGGCGCGGATGCCTGCGGCCACCTCCGCAAATATCACGGTTTGGTAACGGTGGCTGCTCAAAGGCCGATCAAGGTGCAGTGTCTCAGCGGGCCCGTGACGACGGAGTCACCCCGCGGCCCGCTAATCGGGAGGCATTGTGCGAAGAAGAGCATGGCTGGTAGCTGCGCTGGTGGCGGGGAGCCTGACCGTTCCCCTGTCGGCCACCGCCGCGGTCGACGAGATCAACACCCAGAAACTGCGGAACGCGGTCACCGTGAACGGCATCCTGCAACACGAGCGGGCGCTGCAACGCATCGCCAACCGCAACGGAGGCACGCGAGCCGCGGGAACGCCGGGCTATGACGCATCCGCTGCCTATGTGAAGGGTGAGCTGAAAAAGGCCGGCTATCTCGTCACTGAGCAGCCCTTCGAGTTCGAGTACTACGAGGAGGTCATCCCGGCCGCCCTGAGCCAGGTGACACCGACCGCCCTCGACTACGAGACCGCGACGTTCACCTATTCGGGCAGCGGCGACGTGACCGGGCAGGTCGTGCCGGCGACTAACCTCGTCATTCCCGCCACCCCCGAGCCCAGTTCGGCGGCCGGATGCCTCGCGACTGATTTCGTGCCGGCCTCCGCCACCGCTCCCCAGGTCGCGCTGGTGCAGCGCGGAACCTGCACCTTTGCGCTCAAGGCGGAGAACGCCATCGCGGCGGGTTATGACGCCGTGATCATCTTCAACGAGGGCAACCCGGGACGCACCGAGCTGCTCACCGGCACCCTCGGCGGCACCCTCAGCGTGCCCGTCGTCGGGCTCAGCTACGACGATGGCGCGGCCCTGTTCGCCGCGTCCCAGGCCGGGCCGACCGTCGTGTCGGTGAGCACCGAGGTGATCGCGGAGACCCGCACGACCACCAACGTGCTCGCGGAGACGAAGAAGGGCAGCGCCGACAAAGTCATCGTGGTCGGGGCGCACCTCGACTCGGTGCTGGAAGGCCCCGGCATCAACGACAACGGCAGTGGAACGGCGACGATTCTCGAGACGGCCATCCAGATGAGCAAGACCAACGTGAACCCGCGCCAGAAGGTGCGATTCGCGTTCTGGGGCGCCGAAGAGCTCGGACTGCTCGGATCGGAGAACTACGTGGCGACAGCCTCAGACGACACGCTCGCCACGATCTACGCCAACCTCAACTTCGACATGCTCGGCTCCCCGAACTACGTGCGCTTCGTCTACGACGGCGACGGCTCGGCCGCAGAGGGTGCGGTGTCTGGCCCTCCCGGTTCCGCGCAGATCGAAACCATCTTCACCAACTATTTCGCCGCGCAGAACCTGCCGACCGAGCCGACCGCGTTTGACGGCCGCTCGGACTACGGGCCCTTCATTGCCGCGGGCATCCCCGCCGGCGGGCTGTTCAGCGGGGCCGAAGAGCTGAAGACCCCGGAGCAGGCCGCGATCTTCGGCGGCACGGCCGGCGTCGCGCTCGACGCCTGCTACCACCAGGCCTGCGACACCATCACCAACCTCAACACGCAGGCGCTCAGCGAACTGGGCGACGGCGCCGCGCACGCGATCATGACACTCGCCCGCAGCCAGGGCGGCTTCTTCGAGGACGGCAGCCGCATGGCTGGCCGTGAGAGTTCGGCCGTTCCGGCGGACGCGTTCGAGTCGAAGGGCGGCGTGCTCGTGCGCTAAGCGCGTGCAGCTCCTCGGCGGCCCCCCGGTGCTTCGGCGCCGGGGGGTCGTTCGGTTTGGGGTGCCGGACTGCGCCGGGCGACGGATGCCGGGGGCCGGCGCTGCGGCATCCGTCACCGCCGCGGGGGCACCGACGTACGATAGAGGGGTGACCATGCCCGTCGAGTTTCTGCGGGGGGCCTTGCTCGGAACCCGCGTCGTCGTGCGCACGACCGTTCCCGGCGGGCTCACGGATGCCCTCGGGTACCTCCGTCTGGTTGACCGCGAGACGTGCGAGGTGGAGACCAAGCGCGGGCTCGTCTCCCTCCGGCTCGCCGACGTCGTCGCCGCCAAAGAGGTTCCGCCCCCGCCGCCTCGGCGCGCACCGCGGATGCCCGTTCGCTAGCGGCGCCTGATACGCGCGTGACGCTACCCTTCGTTCAGAATCGCAGGTGATAATAAAGTCATGGCTGCCCAACCCCCGAGTTATAAAACGCTCGCTTCTCTGAGCCGCATCAACCTGCTGCACCAGCTGCAACAGCGCGGCACGATGACCGTCGGCGACCTCGCCGAGGCTGCCGGCCTGCACCACAACACGGCCCGCGAACACCTCGATCGCCTGATCAGCGAGGGTTTCGTCACCTGCGAGCCCGAGCCTCGGCAGACCAAGGGCCGCCCGCGCATGCTCTACAGCGCCGCCCGCGGTGTGGACTCCGACGCCTCCTCGGTGCGTGGCAAAAAGGTCGAGGCCGCGCTCATTCGCGCCGAGCAGCTGCGACGGATGCTGCCCCTCACTCCCGTGGACCGGCCCACCGCCGGCGCGGTGACCGTGGGAGCCGAGTGCGGGGCCGCCGCTGATGCCGCCGCGGTGCGGCCCACGCACCCCGCAGTGCAGCGCCAGTTCGACGCGCTCGACGACCACCTCGACCAGTCCGGATTCGACGCCCGCGTCACCGATGATCAGCAGCACGTCACCCTGCACGACTGCCCGTACTCGGAGATGGTCAAGGACCACCCCGAGGTCTGCGGCGTGCACTTCAAGCTGATCCAGGGGGTGCTCGAGCAGGCCGAAGGGCCGCTGCGCGCCCACCAGCTGCACCTGATCGAGGCGCCGCGCCTCTGCACGATCGACCTGCACCACGCGAGCCCCGCCGAAATAGCGGCCGACCGCGCCGCGCTCGAGGCCGCGGTGTCCGAGGCGAACGTGGTGGTCGACGCGATGGTCGCCGTCACCGCGGGCTCTTCGGCAGCGGATGCCGCCGGCCGGGTCGCCGAGCCGGCCGGTGCCGGTCTCGGCTCCCGCCGCCGCTGACGCGCCCTGGCCGGCGCCGGTGCGGCGGCGGGGCATCCGCTTGCCGCAGGGGCCAGGCGCAGCTACCGCGTAGCGGCGGAAGTACCGCGCTGCGGCGGGTCGCGCGCGCGGCTGGCGAGCAGCGCGGTACCTGCGCCACTGCGCCGTAGGCGCGCCCATAGCGCAGCGGCGCACGTACCGCGCAACGGCGGACGCTCGGTTCTGCGGGTCGCGGGCACCCGGCGCAGGTACCGCGCAGCGGCGCTAGTACCGCGCAGCGGCGCAGGTAGCGCGCAGCGGCGCTGCTACCGCGCTGCGGAGCCTGATTTCGGGGGCCGTGAGATTCGCGGTACCTGCGCCGCTGCGCCGTAGGCGTGCCCACCGCGCAGCGGCGCTAGTACCGCGCGGCCGCGTACCATTCGACGGTGTTGAGGCGCTTGTGAGGGTGTTGACCCGTCTACACCCACCCTGAATCGGTTCAACAGTGTCGTGTTTCGACAGGCTCAACAACCGGATACGGCGACACCGGGGCCGTGGGCAGCCCGGCATTTGTCACGGTGTTCTGCGCTTGAAGCACCGGTGCCCACCGGCAAAACTCGTAAGCAGGGTGGTTGCCGCGAGGGTAATCCCTGGTTAGCGAGGGATGTGCCGTGAAAACGCCTGCCGAGTCAAGCTCCACCGAGCCTGGCACCACCACAACCACCACCGAGATCACGACGACCACCACCACGACCACCCGCACCACCCGGGCCGGCGCGAAAACGGCAGCGAAAAAGGACAAGGCCCACAAGGCCGGCACCGACACCGTTCTCGCCGAAACCCTCGTGGGCATGGGCCGCTTTCTGCGGCGGGGCACGGCATCCGCCGACCTGCGATCGGTCTTTCTCGAGGGCGGCCGCGACGCCGACTCCTTCTACCGTGACCGCTGGACCCACGACAAAGAGGTGCGCAGCACCCACGGCGTGAACTGCACCGGCTCGTGCTCCTGGAAGGTGTACGTGAAAGACGGCATCATCACCTGGGAGACCCAGCAGACCGACTACCCGTCAGTCGGCCCCGACAGCCCCGAATACGAACCCCGCGGCTGCCCCCGCGGCGCGGCCTTCAGCTGGTACACCTACTCGCCGACCCGGGTGCGTTACCCCTACGTGCGCGGCGTGCTGCTGAACCTGTTCCGCGAGGCCAAGGCCCGCCTCGGCGACCCCGTGCTGGCCTGGGCCGAGATCACCGGCAACCCGGAAACCGCGAAAGCGTACAAGAGTGCCCGCGGCCAGGGCGGCCTGGTGCGCGCCACCTGGGACGAAGCCAGCGAAATCGTCGCCGCCGCCCACGTGCACACCATCAAGAAGTACGGCCCCGACCGGGTCGTGGGCTTCAGCCCGATTCCGGCGATGTCGATCGTGAGCCAGGGCGTGGGTAACCGCTTCATCTCGCTGCTCGGCGGCACCATGCTCTCGTTCTACGACTGGTACGCCGACCTCCCCGTCGCCAGCCCGCAGGTCTTCGGCGACCAGACCGACGTACCTGAATCGGCCGACTGGTGGAACTCCAGCTACCTCATCATGTGGGGCAGCAACGTTCCCGTCACCCGCACCCCCGACGCGCACTTCATGGTCGAGGCCCGCTACCGCGGCCAGAAGGTCATCACCGTCTCGCCCGACTACGCCGACAACTCCAAGTTCGCCGACGAGTGGCTCGCGGTGCACCCCGGCACCGACGGCGCCCTGGCGCTGGCCATGGGTCACGTCGTGCTGAAAGAATTCTTCGTCGACCGCCAGACCCCGCGCTTCGTCGAGTACATGAAGAAGTTCTCCGACAGCTGCTACCTGATCTCGCTCACACCGCGCGGCGACGCGTTCGTGCCCGGCAAATTCGTGACCGCGGATGCTCTCCCCGGCACTCCGTCGACCGTCGCGAGCGCCGCCTTCAAGCCGGTACTGCTCGATCAGACCGGCGAGGCGGTCGTGCCGAACGGCTCCATCGGTCACCGCTTCAGCGAGAGCGACAAGGGCAAGTGGAACCTCGACCTCGAGGGCGTCGACCCGCTGCTCTCGATCATGGACGCACCCGACTGGGACGGCGCATCCGTCGTCGAAATCGACCTGCCCCGCTTCGACGTGACCCCGACGACCGAGGGCGAACAGCACGCCGGCGGCGCCGGCGTCATCCGGCGCGGCGTGCCCGTGCGGCAGGTCGGCGGCGCGCTCGTCACGACCGTCTTCGACCTGCTCCTGGCCCAGTACGGCGTGGGCCGGCCGGGCCTTCCCGGCGTCTGGCCCACCGGCTACAACGACGCGTCGAGCCCCGGCACCCCCGCCTGGCAGGAAGAGATCACCAGCGTGCCGATGCAGGCCGCCGAACGCATCGGCCGGGAATTCGCGCAGAACGCCGAAGACTCCGAAGGTCGTTCGATGATTTTGATGGGCGCCGGCACCAACCACTGGTTCCACTCCGACACCATCTACCGCGCGTTCCTCGCGCTGACCACGATGACCGGCTGCCAGGGCGTCAACGGCGGCGGATGGGCCCACTACGTCGGCCAGGAAAAGGTGCGTCCGCTCACCGGTTACGGCCAGTACGCCTTCGGCCTCGACTGGGTACGCCCGCCGCGCCAGATGATCGGCACCGGCTTCTTCTACCTCGCCACCGACCAGTGGCGCTACGACGGCCTGAGCGCCGACACCCTGGCGAGCCCGCTCGGCACCGGCCTGTTCAAGGACCGCACCACCGCGGACACCCTGGTCGAATCGGCCAAGCGCGGCTGGATGCCCAGCTACCCGACCTTCAACCGCAACTCCCTCGACCTCGTCGACGACGCCGCCGCGGCCGGCGTCGAACCGGCCCAGTACGTCGTCGACTCCCTGAAAGACGGCAGCCTCGCGTATTCCTGCGAAGACCCCGACGCCCCCGAGAACTTCCCGCGGGTGCTCGTCGTCTGGCGTGCCAACGTGCTCGGCTCCTCGGGCAAGGGCAACGAATACTTCATGAAGCACCTGCTCGGTGCGAAGTCCGCCGTGCGCGCGCCCGAATCGCCCGAGGACAAACGCCCCAAGACCATGAAGTGGCACGAATCCGCTCCCGAGGGCAAGCTCGACCTGCTCGTGACGAGCGACTTCCGCATGACGAGCACGACCATCTACAGCGACGTCGTTCTGCCCCCGGCCACCTGGTATGAGAAGAACGACCTGTCGACGACGGATATGCATCCCTTCATTCACTCGTTCAACCCGGCCATCGCCCCGCCCTGGCAGGCCAAGACCGACTTCGACATCTTCCACGTGCTCGCCGCGAAGATCAGCGAGATGAGCGAGACCCACCTCGGGGTGCGCAGCGACCTCGTCGCCGCGCCGCTCAGCCACGACACCCCCGACGCGATGAGCACCCCGCACGGCACCGTGCGCGATATTGACACGTTGATCCCCGGCATCACGATGCCTAAGCTCATCGTCGTCAAGCGCGACTACCCGGCCTTCGCCGCCCAGCTCGGCGCGCTCGGACCGCTCACCGGCAAGCTCGGCATGGTCACCAAGGGCGTCAAGTTCACCCCCGACGTCGAGGTCGAGTACCTCGGACGCAAGAACGGCCTGATGGAGTCCGGCCCGGCCATCGGTCGGCCAAAGCTCACCACCGCGATCCACGCCTGCGAGATGGTACTCGCCCTGTCGGGCACCACCAACGGGCGCCTCGGCACCCAGGGCTTTAGGCAGCTCGAGGAGCGCACGGGCACCCAGCTCGCCCACCTGGCCAGCGACAACGCGGGTCGCCGCTTCACCTACGCGGATGTCCAGGGCGCCCCGGTGCCGGTGCTCACGAGCCCGGAATGGTCGGGCAGTGAGCACGGCGGCCGCCGCTACAGCGCCTTCACCATCAACGTCGAACACCTGAAGCCCTGGCACACCCTCACCGGCCGCCAGCACTTCTACCTCGACCACGACTGGATGATCGAGCTCGGCGAGCAGCTGCCCATCTTCCGCCCGCCGCTCGACATGCACCGCCTTTTCCAAGACGTGAAGCTCGGGTCGACGGATGCCACGGGCGACCCGTCGGTGAAGGGTCGCGCCGAGGTCGCGGTGCGCTACCTCACCCCGCACTCGAAGTGGTCGATCCACTCCGAGTACCAGGACAACCTGATGATGCTCTCGCTCTCTCGCGGTGGCCCCACCATCTGGATGAGCCCGCAGGACGCCGAGAAGATCGGCGTGATCGACAACGAGTGGATCGAGTCCTACAACCGCAACGGCGTGGTCGTCGCCCGCGCGGTCGTCTCACACCGGATGCCGGAGGGCACCGTGTACATGTACCACGCGAAGGACCGCACGATCAATGTGCCCGTCGCGGAGACCTCGGGGCTGCGCGGCGGCACGAACAACTCGCTCACCCGCATCCTCTTGAAACCGTCCCACCTGATCGGCGGCTACGCCCAGCTGTCGTTCGCCTTCAACTACCTCGGACCGACCGGGAACCAACGCGACGAGGTCACCACCATCCGTCGTCGCAGCCAGAAAGTGGAATACTAATGCGCGTCATGGCCCAGATGTCGATGATCATGAATCTCGACAAGTGCATCGGCTGTCACACCTGCTCCGTGACCTGCAAGCAGGTCTGGACCAACCGCGAAGGCGTCGAGTACGCCTGGTTCAACAACGTGGAGACCCGGCCCGGCCTCGGCTACCCGCGCCAGTACGAAGACCAGGAACGCTGGAAGGGCGGCTGGGTGCGCAACAAGCGCGGCCGCCTGAAGCTCAAGGGCGGCGGACGCCTGAACAAGCTCGCCCACATCTTCAACAACCCCGACCTGCCCGGCATCGATGACTACTACGAGCCGTGGACCTACGACTACGACATGTTGACGACCGCTCCGGCCGGCACGCAGAGCCCTGTCGCCCGCCCGAAGTCGCTGCTGACCGGCCGCAACATGGACATCAAGTGGTCGGGCAACTGGGACGACGACCTCGGCGGCTCGCAGGAGACCGCCGCCCAGGACCCGATTCTCGCGACGATGAGCGAGAAGGTGAAGATGGAGTTCGAAGAGACCTTCATGTTCTACCTGCCGCGCATCTGCGAGCACTGCCTCAACCCCGCCTGCGTCTCCGCCTGCCCGTCGGGCGCGATGTACAAGCGCGAGGAAGACGGCATCGTGCTCGTCGACGAAGACGGATGCCGCGGCTGGCGCATGTGCGTGTCGGCGTGCCCCTATAAGAAGGTGTATTTCAACCACAAGACCGGCAAGGCCGAGAAGTGCACGCTGTGCTACCCGCTGATCGAGCAGGGCAAGCCCACCATCTGCTCCGAAACCTGCGTCGGCCGCCTGCGCTACCTCGGCCTGATGCTCTACGACGCCGACGCGGTGCTCGAGGCGGCCTCGGTCGAAAACGACCAGGACCTGCTCGAAGCCCAGCGCTCCTGCTTTCTCGACCCCTTCGACCCCGAGGTCATCGCCGCCGCGAAGGCCGAGGGCATGGCCGATGACTGGATCGAAGCCGCGCAGAAGAGCCCGATTCGCAAGCTCATCACCGAGTACAAGGTGGCCCTGCCGCTGCACCCCGAATACCGCACCATGCCCATGGTCTGGTACATCCCGCCGCTCTCGCCCGTCGTCGACGTGGTCAGCAACTCCGGCGCCGACGGCGAAGACACCCGCACCCTGTTCGCGGCGATCGACAAGCTGCGCATCCCGGTGGAGTACCTCGCCGGACTGTTCTCGGCCGGCGACGTGAAGCCCGTCGAATCCAGCTTGCGCAAGCTCGCCGCGATGCGCTCGTTCATGCGCGACATCAACCTCGGACGCGACGAAAACGCGAGCATTCCGGAGTCGGTCGGCATGACCGCCACCGAGATGAAGGCCATGTACCGCCTGCTCGCCATCGCCAAGTACGAGGACCGTTACGTCATTCCGAAGGCGCACGTGGAGACCGCACGCGAGCTCGATGAACTCGGCTGCTCGCTCGACAACGAGGGCGGGCCGGGAATGGGCGGGCCTTCCTCGCACGCCGGGCCGCACAACGGTGGCCGCGACCAGGGCCCTGCGGGCCCCTACGGCAACACCCCCGGCATGCCGCTGAACGCGACGGTCGACAATTACAACGAGATGGTCGGGGATTCCCCGATCATCAAGACGCGGCCGGCGACCCCGGGGCGCATCAACCTGCTGAACTGGAACGGCACCGGGGGCGCTCCCGAAGGCATGTTTCCCCCGAAGCTCGGCGGGGTGAGCCCGGCATGAGGTTTCCCAACATTCTGCAGACCCCGCTGAAGCTCTCCCGCACCGTCTCGGCGATCAACCTCACCACCGAGCACGCCGTGATCGCGCACATGGCGGCATCCATTCTTTTGGATTACCCGTCTCCCGAGCGGCGGGCGCGGTTCGAGCTGGTGCGGGCATCCGTCGCCGTCTTGCCCGACCCCTTGCAGTACGCGTTCGGTGCGTTCCTCGATTCAGCGGATGCGATGACCGGGCAGGAGCTGGAGGCGCACTTTACCGCGACCTTCGACCTGAAACGCAAGTGCTGCCCGTACCTCTCCTATTACGCAGCCGGCGACACTCGCCGGCGCGGCATGGCGCTCGTGCGCTTCGTCGAGGCGTACCGGGCGGCCGGGTGGGAGGTTGCGGCGGACGAACTGCCCGACTACCTGCCGATGGTGCTCGAGTTCTCGGCGCTCTCGGACTCGCCGATCGCCCGCGAGCTGCTCGCCGCCCACCGCGACGGCATCGAGGTGCTGCGGAGTGCGCTGGAAACCGTGCACAGCCCCTATGCGCACCTGGTGGAGGCCGTGTCGCTGTCGCTGCCGGCGATCGACGAGGCCACTCGCCGCCGGTACCTCGACCTGGTCAACGAGGGGCCGCCGACCGAGCTGGTCGGAGTGTCTTTTCTCGGCAATTTGAAGCCGTTCACCGCATCACCCACTAAGGATGTCTTCGTATGAATGCCTGGGATTTTCTGCTCTGGGTCGCGTTCCCCTACGCGGCGGCGGCCGTGTTCGTCGTGGGCCACCTGCTGCGCTTTCGCTATGACCAGTTCGGCTGGACCTCGCGGTCGAGCCAGACCTACGAGAACCGGCTGCTGCGCTGGGGCTCGCCCATGTTCCACTACGGCATGCTCATGGTCATCGGCGGGCACGTCGTGGGGCTGTTCATCCCGAAGGCGTGGCTCGAGTTCTTCGGCGTCACCGAGCACATTTACCACCTCGGCGCGACCTGGCTCGGAACCTTCGCGGCGGTGCTCACCGTCGCCGGCCTCGGCATTCTGATCTACCGGCGCCGCCTGAACGGGCGGGTGCTGCTCGTCACAACCGTGATGGACAAGGTCATGTACGTGCTCCTCGGCGGAACCATCCTGTTCGGCACGACCGCGACGGTTTTGTACCAGATCTTCGGCGGCGGCTACGACTACCGCGGCTCGATTTCGCCGTGGATCCGCTCGCTCTACGGGTTTCAGCCCGACCCCGCGCTGATGAGCGACGTGCCGTTCTTCTTTCAGCTGCACGTTCTCTGCGCGACGACGCTGTTTCTGCTGTGGCCGTTCACCCGGCTGGTGCACGTGTTCTCGGCGCCGCTCGGCTACCTCGTGCGCCCGTACGTCGTCTACCGTTCGCGCGACCACCACACCGGCAACAGCGCCCGCAAGGTTCCGCGCGGCTGGGAACGCAGCCAGCGCCCGGTCGCACGGCGCGACCGTGAGCGCATCCGTCGCTAGCCCGCTCTTCCGGGCCGTGTCCGGCGGGGCTCTGTACCATTCGACGGTGTTCGGCACCGTTCTGGCCTGTTCTGGCCCGGAAACGTTGTTTTCGGGCCAGAACTCCGTCGAACGGTACGGGCACGTCGGCGCATGACGGCAGGGCACTGGCGGCGCGGGGCCGTCGTAGGCTTGAACGTGTGAGTACAAACACGAGCTCCAGATCGAGCACCCCCACCCGTCGCCTGCCGAAGTTCGTCACCTCGTTCGGGGTGCAGATCATTGCCGCCCTGATCATCGGGCTCTGCCTGGGTCTGATTGCCAAATACACCGGCAGCACCGCGGATGCCCCCACCGGCCTCGGCGCGACGCTGCAGGTTCTGGGTTCCAGCTACGTGTCCCTGTTGCAGACCGCCGTCGTGCCCCTCATCTTCACCGCGGTGGTCAGCTCGATCGCCAACCTCCGGCAGGTCTCCAACGCGGCGAAGCTCGCCTGGCACACGCTGCTCTGGTTCGCCATCACCGCCCTGATCGCCGTGTCGATCGGCATCGGCCTCGGCGTGCTGCTGCAGCCCGGCGCCGGCACCGGCCTCACCGCCGACTCCTCGTATGAGGGCCGCACCGGCAGCTGGTGGGGGTTCCTCGCCGGACTGTTCCCGAAGAACTTCCTCGGCCTCGGCGCGAACACCTCCGTCACTGACGGCGTCGCGAGCACCTCGGTGAGCATCAACGTGCTGCAGATCCTCGTGATCGCCATCGCGATCGGTATCGCCGCGCTGAAGGTCGGCAAGGCGGCGGATCCGTTTTTGAATCTGAACGCATCCGCTCTGGCCGTGATCCAGAAGGTGCTGTGGTGGATCATCCGCATCGCGCCGCTCGGCACGATCGGCCTGATCGGCAATGCCGCGGCCGTCTACGGCTGGGATACCATCGGCGCGCTCGGCAAGTTCTCGATCGCGATCTATGCGGGCCTCGTGCTCGTCTTGTTCGTCGTCTATCCGGTGCTGATCCGCTCGCACGGGCTGTCGGTGAAGCAGTACTTCTCCGGTGTCTGGCCGGCCGTGCAGCTCGGCTTTGTGTCGCGCTCGTCGGTCGGCACCCTGCCGCTGACCCAGCGGGTCACCGAACGCAGCCTCGGCGTGCCGCGCGCCTACGCGTCGTTCGCCGTGCCGCTCGGCGCGACCACCAAGATGGATGGTTGCGCCGCCATCTACCCGGCGATCGCGGCCATCTTCGTGGCCCAGTTCTTCGGCATCTCCCTCGACGTCGGCCAGTATTTTCTGATCGTTCTGGTGTCGGTGCTCGGATCCGCCGCGACGGCCGGCACGACCGGCGCTGTCGTGATGCTGACCCTGACGCTGTCGACCCTCGGCCTGCCGCTCGAGGGCGTGGGCCTGCTGCTGGCCGTCGACCCGCTGCTCGACATGGGCCGCACCGCCGTGAACGTGGCCGGGCAGGCGCTCGTGCCGACGATCGTCGCCAAGCGCCAGGGCATCCTCGACCACGAGTTGTACAACGCGCCGCGCGGGCGCATGTCGCTGTCCGACGTGGAGGCTCCCTCGGTCGCTGAGGCCGAGCCGGCCGCCGCCCGGGTGTAATCCTCGGCAGCGGATGCCGCGGCATCCGCTGCCCGCAGACCGGTGGCGAAAGCAGGAGGAGACGTCGACAACGCGCAGATTCGTCCTGTTTTCGCCACGCGCTGCCGACCGGCGGGACCCGGCGTGGTTAGGACGGGCTGACGGTGGCTCCGCAGCGCCAGCACTCGGCGGGGAGTTCGGCCTCGACGAGCGCGCCGCAGTCGGGGCAGACGCGTTCGAGCCAGCAGACCGGATCGCCGCCGATCGGCTCGTCGGGCAGCGGCGGTGTCGTGTTGTCGAGTGCAGTCATGTGGTGACCCCCTTGTTCCAGTATCCACCGGGGTATCCCGTTGCGTGCGCCCCGTGGGCCCCGTGGGCACCCTATGCCCCACGGCCAGGGGCGTTTTTTGGCTTCTCGCTGACGAGAAGCCAAAAATGGCCCCTGGGGTGTGGTCAGCGGTCGCCGGGAGCGTCGGGGCCGGTACCATTCGACGGAGATCAGCGCCGAAAGCCTCGGTTTCGGCCCGGAGCGGGCCGAAAGGGGGCTCAACTCCGTCGAATGGTACGTGGGCGGGCGGGTGCGGCGCGGCGGCGGCGGGCAGGCAACAGCCCCCGTGTGGAGGCACGGGGGCTGTTGGGGGAGGGGCGAGGGTCAGCTCGGGTTCGGAGCGCCCGGACGGGCGTAGTAGAACCACGCGAGCCAGGTGCAGAAGACGCAGAAGACGGCGCAGCCGACGAAGAAGGCGGTCGGGCTGATCAGGGTGAGGGAGATGCCCACGACGAACGGACCGAAGGCGGCGATGGCGGAGGTCCAGGCGATGGCGCCGCCGGCCTGGCGCTTCGGGAAGATCATCGGCATCTGCTTGAACGTGCCGGCGTTGGCCAGCCCGGCGAAGAAGAAGATGATGAGCATGCCGGTGAGGAAGCCCCAGAATTCGTCGACGCTGGTCGGGGTGAGGAAGAACGCGGTGATGACCGTGCCGGCCACCATGCCGACGCCGCCGATGAAGGTGAAGATCGCGCCGCCCCACTTGTCGCAGAACGGGCCGCTTGCGGCGCGCATCAGAGCGCCGAGCACCGGGCCGATGAACGCGTAGGCCAGGGGGTTGGGGGCATCCGGGAATTCGCCGTAGACGTTGAGGATGATCAGGCCCATCTGCGCGGCCAGTCCGCTGTAGGCGCCGAAGCTCATGAGGTAGATGGCCGTCATGATCCAGGTGTGCTTGATCTTGAAGATGTCCATCTGCTGCGCGAAGTTGGCCGTGATCGGCACCCGGCGCAGGTACATGACCGACAGCACGACGGCGAGCAGCGCCCAGGGGATGAGCACGAGTCCACCGTTGTGCAGCCAGACGAGGTCACCGTCGGCGTCGCTCTGCGGGGTGAGGGCCGCGGTGCCGAGCAGGCCGAAGCCGACGACCCAGGGCAGGATCAGCTGCATCAGGCCGATGCCGAAGTTACCGAGGCCCGCCTGCAGGCCGAGGGCCGTTCCGGCGAGGCGCTTGGGGAAGAAGTAGCTGGTCGACGCCATCAGGCCCGAGAAAGCCCCGCCGCCGATACCGGCCGCGAAGGCCAGCGCGAGCAGCACCCAGTACGGCGTCGAGGTGTCCCGGGCGGCGAGGGTCCAGCCGAGCATCGGGATGATGAGGAGGGCTGAGGACATGGCGACGAGGTTCTTGGTGCCCATCATCGGGGGCAACACCATGAACACGAGGCGCAGCAGGCCGCCGGCGAGCCCGGGCAGGGCGACGAGCCAGTACAGCTGGCTGGGCTCGAGGCTGTAGCCGATGTCGTTCAGGCGCGGGGCGATCGCGCTGACGAGATACCAGGCGGCGAAGGCGAGCGTCAGGCTGAATGTGGTGATCCACAGGGTGCGCCAGGCGAGTTTTGGATCCCAGGTTTCGTCGTGTTCCGGGTCCCAGTTCGAGAGGTCCGGCTTCAGTTGGGAACCGGGTGAGCCAACAACGGGTGTGGTGACGGTAGACATGTGCTTCCTCAGCGTCGCGATCGGGCACCGGGCCCGCTTGTTTCTCAGCCTCCCCCAGACGGTTCGGGGCATCAACGCGCAAACACCGTGACAAATGAAGACGGGACCTGTGGCCCAGGCGCGCGGCGGCATCCGTCGCCGGGTTGCGACGGCGACGACGGATGCCCCGTACCGTTCGACGGAATTGGGTCGGCTGTGACATCATTCCGGGCCAGAAATCGTGCGGAGGGCGCCCGATACCGTCGAATGGTACGCGGCCGGCGAGGGGGCTTACGCTGGAACGGTGAAAACACAGCCCAAACTCGGAGCGTCCCTGCACGCCGTCGTCATCACCATCTCGGACCGTTCGGCCCGCGGAGAACGCGAGGACCAGTCGGGTCCTGCGGCCGTCGACGCCCTCGCCGACGCCGGCATCCCCTGTGGCCCGGCGCGCGTCGTGCCCGACGGCGTCGAGAGCGTGTCGGGGGCGATCGCGGCCGCGCTCGGCGACGGATCCCGCCTGGTCATCACGACCGGCGGCACCGGCGTCGCCCCGCGCGACCTGACCCCGGAGGGCACGCGGCCGCTGCTGCGCACGCTGCTGCCCGGCATTTCAGAACGGATGCGCCAGGTCAACGCCGCCACGATCCCGACCGCGGTGCTGAGTCGCGGCATCGCCGGCATCGCCGATTCGGTCGGCAATCGCGGCGCGCTCGTCGTGAACCTGCCCGGCTCGGTCGGCGGCGTGCTCGACGGCGTCACCCTACTCGCCCCGCTCGTGCGCCACGTGATCGACCAGCTCGACGGCGGGGACCACTGATGGGCCCTTCTCTGGGTTTCGCCGAAGTGACGGATGCCCCCCTCGACCTCGCCGCACACGTCGCGGCGGTCTCCTCCCGCGCCGACGGCGCCGTCGTGACCTTCATCGGGCAGGTGCGCGACCACGACCCCGACGCCGCCGACACGGTCACCGGGCTCGACTACAGCGCGCATCCCGACGCGGGGCGCATCATCGGTGAGATCGCCGACCGGGTGCGGGCGCAGCATCCGTTGGTGAAACTGTGCGTCAGCCATCGAATCGGGCACCTCGAGGTGGGCGACCTCGCGCTGGTCGCCGCGGTCGCGAGCGCGCACCGGGCCGTGGCGTTCGCGGCCTGCGAGGCGCTCGTCGAGGCGGTCAAGGCCGAGGTCCCGATCTGGAAGAAGCAGTACGAAATCGGCGGCGCGCACACCTGGGTCGGCCTGTAGCGCGCACTCGTGTAGTGGCACGTACCATTCGACGGTATCAGGGCCTGAAGATCGAGTTTTTGGGCCAGAAACGGTGAAAACGGGGCCGAACACCGTCGTGTTTCGACAGGCTCAACAACCGGTACGGCCGCGGGCCCGGCAACGGCGTACCGTTCGACGGAGCTGAAGTTTGGAAGCAGGTTTTTCGGCCCGAAAGCAGGCAGAACAGACTGAACACCGTCGTGTTTCGACAGGCTCAACAACCGGTACGGGGCGGGGCGGGTCAGCCGCCGGCGAAGGGCGGGAGCACGTCGACGGTGGCGGCCTCGGGCAGGGGAGTGGCATCATCCGCTGCCCGCGTGCCGTTGACGAGCAGCGCGCAGAGGCCGAGAATCCGCGCGAAATCGGGGCCGAAGCGCTCGACCAGGTCGTGGCGCAGGGCGCCGACCGTTGTCGTTTCGAGGTTGAGGGATTCGGTGCCGGCGGCTTCCGCGGCGCCGGCGAAGAAGCGGATGCTGACCATCACAGTGTTGACCGTCATAGTTTCGGCGGCGTCCAGGCGAGGGCCAGTTCGCTCGCGAGCGCCGCGGCGTCTTCGATGTCGGCCGCCGTGCCGCCGTTCTGCGCGGCGGCGAGCCCGACGAGGAACGTGCTGAGCGGAGCCGCCGGCCGGGCCACATTGTGCGCCACGTCGCGGGCGACGTCGAGCAGCAGGCCGACCGGGATCTCGTCGGGATCGAGGCCGAGCTTGGTCGCGAGGGCGAAGAGCCAGGCGTCGAGGGCTTCGGGTGGCAGGGCGTCGGGCTTGGCGGTGCCGGGTTCGGGGGTGCTCATGGGGTCTCCTGGGGGTCGGGCGGGGGCGGCGGGCGCGGCGCCGCGCTGGTGTTCGGTCGTGCGGAGAAATTCGGTGGTGCGGAGAAGTTCGGTGGTGTCTGCAACATCCTGCCACGTGTCCACGTCGCGGCTGCTGCCGGCGAGGTCGGGCAGCGCGCGCAGCTCGAGCCCGCCGAGCAGGGCCCGCATGCTCGCGCCGCGCACGTCGGAGCCGAGGCGGGCGACGGATGCCGCGAGCTGCCGCCCGCGATAGATTGCCACGAGCCACTGCGCGTGCCCGGTCTCATCGATGAGGTGCAGGCCGTCGACGGTGGGCGGGAGGTCGGCGGCGCGGGCGGCCTCGATGAGGCGGGGGGCGGCATCCGCTGCCCAGGGCAGGTCGCAGGCGAGCAGCAGGATCCAGTCGGCCGGGTGCGGGGCTGGCAGGGCGGCGAGGCCGGCCGCGATACCGGCGACCGGGCCGCCGAAGGGTGGGTCTTCGAGGGTCCAGATGGTGGCGGACGCGTCGGCCGGGCGGGCGCTCGACGCGCCGCCTGGGCGGGCGGACTCGGGGCCGACGACGACCGTGTGCCGGGCGAACGGGCGCGCGTCGAGCACCCGGGAGAGCAGGCTGCGGCCGGCGACCTCGACCGCGGGTTTGAGGGCGCCGCCGAGGCGGCTGCCGCGTCCGCCGGCGAGCACGATCAGGTCGACCCTGGGGCCGGTGTGGTCCGTGGGACTGGTGGGGCCGGTGGGACCGGAATCCGGGGTCGCGGGGTCGGCCGAGATCACGCGCGCGCCCGATCCGGGTGAGCGCTACCGTAACGACCGTAGCGGCTGCCCGTTTCGGGCGCGCTCACGGTGACGCGGGGTGCGGCATCCGTCACGCGCGGTGCCAGGCCCCGGACTTGCCGCCGGTCTTTTCGAGCAGGCGCACGTTTTCGATCACGACGGACTTGTCGAGGCCCTTGACCATGTCGACCACGGCCAGCGCCGCGACGGAGACGGCGGTGAAGGCTTCCATCTCGACCCCGGTGCGGTCGGCGGTGCGCACGGTCGCCGAAATGCTCACGCCGTCGTCCTCGACGATCAGGTCGACGGATGCCCCATGCACCCCGATCACGTGGGCCAGCGGCAGCAGGTCCGCGGTCTTTTTTGCGCCCTGGATGCCGGCGATGCGCGCGACGGCGAGCACGTCACCCTTGGGTGTGGACCCGTCGCGGAGCGCCGCGATCACGCGCGGGCCGCAGCGTACGAATCCGGCGGCGGTCGCGCTGCGCACGGTCGGCACCTTCTCGGTGACGTCGACCATGCGCGCCTGCCCGGTGGAATCGAGGTGGGTGAAGGGCTGATCTGCAGAGGTCATCAGGTCAGTCTGCCAGCGTCGTGAGCAGCACGGTGACGGTGTCGCCGGCCACGACGCGGGTGGTGTCTTCGGGCACGACGGCGAACGCGGTCGCCTGGCCGAGGCTCGCGACGAGGTGCGAGCCGGATCCGCCGCGGGCTGCGCGCCGGGCCAGGGTGCGGTCGCCGTCGGCTTCGATCACGACGGGCATGTACTGGGCGCGACCCTGAGGCGAAGACCAGCCGTCGGCGACGACCGCCTGCACCCTGGAACGCTGAATCGAGGTGTGGCCGAGCATCCGTCTGAGGGCCGGACGCACGAAGACCTCGAACGAGACATAGGCGCTGACCGGGTTGCCGGGAAGGGCGAAGATCAGCGGGCCCGCGGCGCCGTCGGCCGCGGCGGGCCAGCGGCCGAAGCCCTGCGGCTTGCCGGGCTGCATCTTGACCGGGCCGAATCCGACCGTGCCGAGCGGCGCGAGCACGGCCTTGACCACGTCATAGGCGCCGACGCTCACCCCGCCGCTCAAGACGATCGCGTCGACCGTGCCGGCGAGGCGCGTCAGCAGGTTGCGCAGGGTGTCGTCGTCGTCGGGGACCGCGCCGACGCGCAGGGGAATGCCGCCGGCCTCGGCGACGGCCGCGGCGAGCAAGAAGGAGTTCGAGTCGGGAATCTGCCCGCGCCGGGTGGGCTCGCCGGGCACGACGAGCTCGCTGCCGGTCGAGATCACGGCGACGCGCGGCGCCGGGTGCACGAGCACGGTGCCGGTGCCGGCGCTCGCGGCCGCGGCGATGCGGGTGGGCCAGAGTTGCAGGCCCGCGCGCAGAACGGTGTCGCCGGCGTGGGCGTCGTCTCCGGCCCGACGGATGTGCGCAGCCGGCTGCGGCGGCACCCTCACGATCACGGAATATCGGCCCTGGTCGGTGTTTTCGATCGGAACCACGGCGTCGGCGCCGTCGGGGATCGGCGCCCCGGTCATGATGCGGGCGACCTGGCCGGGGCCGATCTGCGGGTTCTCGGCGGTGCCGGCGGCGAGGTCCGCGATCACCGGCAGGGTGATCGGAGTGGTCTCGGAGGCGCCGAGCAGGTCGGCGCGGCGCACGGCGTAGCCGTCCATCGCGGAGTTGTCGAATGGCGGGGTGTCGGTCGCGCTGCGCACGTCCTCGGCGAGTACGAGTCCGCGGGCTTCGTCGAGGGGCAGCCGCACGGGTGGCAGGGCGGTCACCTGGGCGAGCACGTGCGCGAGCTGTTCGGCCACGCTGCGAGCGGATGCCGCCGGCGCGCACGCGTCATCGGGTGCGGTGTGCGCGTGGCCGCTGTGGACGCCGTGTTCGGTGTGGCCGTCGTGCTCGTGCGGTGTCACGGTCAGGCCGGGGTTCCGGCGGTCGCGGGGGATGATGCGGGTGCGGCGGGCGGCGTCTCGGCCGGCGGCGCAGCGTGTCGGCCGGTGGGCTGCACCTCGTCGTCGATGTCCTCGGCGTCGCCGGGGGCGGCATCCGCTGCCCATTTGCTGCCCATGCCGGGAGCGTCGCCGGCGGTGACGGCGTCGTTCCAAGCGTCGATTCCGCCGGTGAAGACCGACACGTCGAAGCCGGCGGCCTGCAGGGCGACGGCGGCGCGGGTGGCGCGGCCGCCGGCCTGACAGTGCACGACGAGCGGCCGGTCGCGGGGCAGCGAGGCCTGGCCGGTCGGGGTGACGAGGTCGCCGAGGGGCAGCAACCGGGCGGTCGGGATGGAGCTTTCGGCGTTCTCGCTCGGCTCGCGCACGTCGACGACCTCGAAGTCGTCGGCGCCGAGGGCACGGGCGTCGAGGCGGGCGAGCAGCCCGGCGGTCGAGACCTCCGGCAGGTCGACGGCGGCTGAGGCTTCCGCGGCGGCGGCGGCGCTCGCGGCGATTTCGGCCGGTGTCGGCGCGGCGGCGATGCCGGTTCCGGCCAGCGGAATCTCACTGAACCGACCGGACAGCGCGTCGATGACGAGCACGCGGCCGATCATCGGGGTGCCGATTCCGGTGATGAGTTTGATGGTCTCGGTCGCCATCAGTGAGCCGATCTGGCCGCAGAGCGCGCCGAGCACGCCGGCGTCGGCGCAGTTGGGCACCTCGCCCTCGGCCGGCGGGGTCGGGAACAGGTCGCGCAGGTGCACGCCGGTCAGACCCGAGTCGGCCGGCGGGGTGGCCCAGAACACCGATAGCTGGGCGTCGAAGCGCAGCACGGAGGCCCACACCAGTGGCAGCCCGAGCGCCGCGCAGGTGTCGTTCACGAGGAACCGGGTCGGGAAGTTGTCGGTGCCGTCGATGACCACGTCGTAGCCGCCGATGATCTCAGCGGCGTTCGCGGCGACGAGCCGCTCGGGGTGGCGCCGCACAGAAGCTTCGGGAGCGATCGCGAGCACCTTTTCGGCGGCACTGTCGACCTTGGGGCGGCCGACATCGGCCTGGCCGTGGGCGATCTGGCGCTGCAGGTTGCTGGGCTCCACGTCGTCGGCGTCGACGATGCCGATCGTGCCGACCCCGGCCGCGGCCAGGTAGAGCAGGGCGGGGGATCCGAGTCCGCCGGCTCCGAGCACGAGCACGCGGGCGTTGGCGAGGCGGCGCTGGCCGAGCTCGCTCAGCTGCGGCAGACGGCGTTGACGGGCGGTGCGCACGGATTCGGCGGGACTGAGCCGCGCAACCGGCTCGACGAGGGGAGAAATGGCCATGGGTTAAGGCTAGCGTTTCGCGGCTGTGCCTCCACCCAGCCGGTGTCTCGGCGATGTCGGCAGCATAACTCCTGCAGATCGTCACGGCGGTGTGGCAGAAACCGTGGGATCACGCGGAAGTCCGCGGTTGGCCGCGGCGATCAGCAGGAGTTATGCCGGGAGAGCCCCGGAGACGGATCGGGAGGGCCGAGGCTCTGCTCCTCCCGAAACCGCAGATGCGGTGCTAATCTCCGATTCATGACGCATTATCGGATCAGTGAAGCCGCCGAGCTGCTCGGCGTCAGCGATGACACCGTGCGCCGCTGGGTCGATGCCGGAAAAGTGGATGCCGCGGCCGATTCCGCCGGACGCCTCGCCATCGACGGCGCCCAACTCGCCGCCCTCGCCCAGGAGCAGGCCAGCGCGCCGGCCGATCCGTCGCGTGTCGGCCGCAGCGCCCGCAACCGCTTCGTCGGCATCGTCACCGCGATCACGATGGACACCGTGATGGCCCAGGTCGAGCTGCAGTGCGGCCCGCACCGCGTCGTCTCGCTGATGTCGAGCGAGGCGGTGCGCGAACTCGGCCTCGAGGTCGGGTCGCTGAGCGTCGCCGTGATCAAGGCCACCAACGTGATCGTCGAGACCCCGGGACGCGCCCTGTGAGCCGCCGCGACCTGCCGATTCGCCGAGCAACCGTCACCGCTGCCGTGCTGGCCGCCCTCATCCTGGCCCTCGGCGGCTGTGCGACCACGGGCACGCCCGCGCCCGACACCGTCCCCGGTGCGGCGGCCCCCGGCGCCGCCCTTGGGCCCCAGACCCTCACCGTCTACGCGGCCGCCTCGCTGACCGCCGCCTTCGACGATCTTGCCATGCTGATGGAACAGCAGAACCCGTCCGTCGAGGTCGATGTCACCTACGACGGCTCCGCGACCCTCGCCACCCAGATCGAATCCGGTGCCCCCGCCGACGTCTTCGCGAGCGCCGACGAGAAGAACATGACCGTGCTCACCGAGCAATCACTCGTCGGCCCGGCGACCCTGTTTGCCGCCAACACGCTGCGCATCGCGGTGGCGCCGGGCAATCCACGCGGCATCGAGACCCTCGACGACCTCGCCGAGCCGAACACCATCACGGTGCTGTGCGCGCCGCAGGTGCCGTGTGGAGCGGCATCCGCTGCCCTGCTCGCCAACGCATCAGTCACCGTGACCGCCGCGAGCGAGGAACAGAACGTGACGGCCGTCGTCACGAAGGTCGCCGAGGGTGAAGCGGATGCCGGCCTCGTCTATGCGACGGACATCGCCGCCAACCCCGATCGCCTCGAGGGAATCACCCCCGCCGGCGCCGACGCCGTCGTCGGGCACTACCCGATCGGAGTGGTGGCCGGCAGCCGGCACGCGGCGGCGGCCCAGGCCTTCGTCGACCTCGTGCTCTCCGAACAGGGGCAGGCCGTGCTGGGTGCCGCCGGGTTCCTCGCACCGTGATCCCGCGGATCCTCTATATCCCGGCCGCGATCGGCCTCGCCCTGCTGGTGCTGCCGCTGGCCGGCCTGCTGCTGCGCGTCGACTGGGCCCAGCTGCCGGCGCTGTTGCTGAGCCGCGCGGCGCTCGAGCCGCTCGGACTGTCGCTCGCGACGGCATCCGTTTCGACGGTGCTCTGCCTGCTGCTCGGGGTGCCGCTCGCCGTCGTGATCGCCCGATCGAAGCCGCGCACCGCCGGGTGGCTGCGGGCGATCGTGACCGTTCCGCTCGTGCTGCCGCCGCTCGTCGGCGGCATCGCGCTGCTGCTGCTGCTCGGACGCACCGGCGTGCTCGGGCAGTACCTCGACCTCGCGTTCGGGCTGCGGCTGCCGTTCACGACCGCGGCCGTGGTGATCGCGCAGACCTTCGTGGCCATGCCGTTTCTCGTGATCGCGGTCGAGGGCGCGCTGCGCACCCAGGGCACCCGGTTCGAACGGGTCGCCTCGACGCTCGGGGCCGGCCGCGGCACGGTGTTCCGTCGCATCACGCTGCCGCTGGTGTTTCCGGGCCTGGTCGCCGGCACGGTGCTTAGCTTCGCCCGCGCGCTCGGCGAGTTCGGGGCGACCGCCCTGTTCGCCGGCAACCAGGCGGGCGTCACCCGCACCATGCCGCTCGCGATCTACACGGCCTTCAACGGCTCCGGCGTCACTACCGACCAGGCCGTGGCCCTGTCGCTGCTGCTCATCGCGGTCGCCGTGATCATCCTCGTGCTCGTCGGTGGCCGCCGCACCGGGGCGCTCGCATGACCGCGCCGGGCGTGTCTTCGACCCCGGCCGCGGCGACGGATGCCGCCCCCCTCCTGAGCGCGCAGCTCGCCCTCGCGCGCGGCGCGTTCACCCTCGACGTGACGCTGCACCTCGCCGCCGGAGAGGTGCTGGCGCTGCTCGGCGCGAACGGATCCGGCAAGTCGACGGTGCTCGAGCTGCTCGCCGGACTGCTCGCTCCGGATGACGGGGCGGTACTGCTCAAGGGGGCAGTGCTGACCCGCGCGGGCGACGGTGTCGCGGTGCTCGTCGCCCCGGAGCGCCGGGGGATCGGCCTCCTCGGCCAGGACGCCCTGCTCTTTCCGCACCTCAGCGCCCGCGCCAACGTGGAGTTCGCGATCCGGGTGGGTGGGGCATCCGCTATGCCCGAATCGAACCCGCACCGCGACGTCGCGATCGGGACCGCGCCCGAAACGGGTGGCCGCTACGGCCGTGACCGTAGCGCTCACCCGTTTCGGGCGCGCTCGCGGGCCGCGATTCGCGCCGAAGCGGATGCCTGGCTCGCCCGGGTGGGACTCGCCGGCCGCGGCGACGCCCTGCCCGCAGAGCTCTCGGGTGGCCAGCAGCAGCGCGTCGCGCTCGCCCGCGCGCTCGCCGCCCGCCCCCGGGTGCTGCTGCTCGACGAACCCCTCGCGGCCCTCGACGCCGAAACCGCGCCCGCGATGCGGCAGCTGATCCGCGAGCAGCTTGCCGCGACCGCAACCAGCGCGATCCTCGTCACCCACGACGTGGTCGACGCCGTCGTGCTCGCCGACCGCGTCGCCGTGCTGCAGGAGGGCCGCATCATCGACGAGGGCACGACCGCCGCCGTGCTCGAGGCCCCCCGCAACCCCTTCGTTGCGGCGCTCGCCGGGGTCAACCTCGTCGTCGGCACGGCCGTCGACGGAGCGATTCTCGCCCCCGACGGTCGCCTCTTTCGGGTTCGCCCAGCGGATGCCGCCGCCCTCACGGAGCCGTCCGTCGCTGCCCCTGGCGTCGCGGCCCCGACCTCTGCCCCGGCGGCGGCGGTGTTCCGCCCGTCGGCCGTCGTCGTGCAGACCGAGCGGCCGCAGCACGCCAGCCCGCGCAATGTCTGGCAGGCCACGATCACGGGCATCGAGCCGGGCAGCGGCGGTGTGCGCCTGCGCACGAGTGGGAATCCGCAGGTCGTCGCGGAGGTGACTGCGGCATCCGTCGCCGAATTGGGCCTGCGGGTGGGCGGCCAGGTCTGGCTCTCGGTGAAAGCGACCGAGGTGAGCGCGCACCGCCGCTGACCCGAAGCGACCCGGCCGGGCGGAGTAGCGTTGTAGGCCTCACCCATCAACCCCTCCGAGGAGCATCATGACCGCGACCGACCTGCTGCTCGAAGCCTTCGGGCGCCTGCACGACCTCGTGCGTGGCGCCGTCACCGACGCGAGCATCGACACCCTGACCTATCGCACGGATGCCGACGCCAACACCATCGCCTGGCTCGTCTGGCACCTCAGCCGCGTTCAGGACGACCACCTCGCCGAACTCGCCGGCACGGAGCAGGCCTGGACCCGGGACGGCTGGGCCGCCCGCTTCGCGCTTCCCTTCGATGACGACGCCACCGGCTACGGCCAGACCCCCGACGACGTCTTCGCGGTGCGTCCCGACGCCGAGCTGCTCGCCGGCTACTACGACGCCGTGAACGCCGACAGCCTCGGCTACCTCGCCACCCTCACCGACACCGACCTCGAAGAGGTCATCGACCGCCGCTGGACCCCGCCGGTCACCCGCGCCGCGCGCCTCGTCAGTGTGCTCGGCGACGTCATGCAGCACGCCGGCCAGGCCTCGTTCGTGCGCGGAATCGCCGAGCGCGCCGCCGCCACCTCGGGCCGGTAGTCGTGGAGCCCGGCCCGCTGCGGGCGGTGGCGGCGCAGGCGGCGGGAGCGGTCGCATCCGTCGCCGGACAGTACGCCCGCTTCAGCGGCCGTGCCACCCGCCGGGAATTCTGGTGGTGGACGGCGTTTCTCACCGCGCTCGTCAGCGCGGTCGTGGTCGTGCAGCTGCTCGTGCTCGGCGACGGCACCCGCGGCGCGGCCTCGCAGGCGGCGACCCTGGTCACCGAGCTGCTCTTCGCACTGCTCGCCTTGGGGCTGCTCGTTCCGAGCCAGGCGGTGCTCGTGCGCCGCCTGCACGACGCGAACCTGAGTGGCTGGTACGCGCTGCTCGGCCTGATCCCGCTGCTCGGGGGACTCATGCTGCTCGCCCTCGCCCTGCTCCCGACCGCCCCGCCGACTCTCGCGCAGACGGCGGCGACGGATGCCTCGGCGCGGCCCCCGGCATCCGTCGCCCCGGTCAGAAGTGCGTAAATAAGTCGCGTGCAGTAGCGCTGTGTGCAAACGCGCTGTTAACCTTGGAGTACTAACGTTCTACCCCCGGGAGAAGCGCATGAGGACACCGATGGCCGCCGTATCCACGGTGTTGAGCAGATACGCGACGTTCTCGGGCCGCGCTGCGCGCAGCGAATACTGGTGGTGGGCGCTCGCCGTGGGAGTGCTGCTGATGATCAGCGGCGCCCTCATCATCATCCCGACCGGCCAGGACGTGACGGGTGCGCCGGAAATGGGCCTCGCGGCGATCGGCGTTCCGCTCTACCTGCTGGTGGTTTTCGGGCTGCTCGTGCCCAACATCGCGGTCACCGTGCGGCGGCTGCACGACGCGAACTTCTCGGGCTGGTTCTACCTGCTCGTGTTCGCCTTCGGCATCGGCGGGCTCGTTGTGTTCGTGCTGACGCTGCTGCCGAGCAACCCGGCCGGGGCGCGCTTCGACAAGCTCGCGGCGCCGAACGCGGCGCCGACGTTCGACAACCGCCGCATCTCCTGACCCGGCCGCTGCGTCCGGCGCTCGAGAGGTGTGCGGGTGCTGCGCCGCTGCGCGGGACCTGCGCCGCTTCCGCGGACGGAGGCGGGTGGCCGCGGCATCCGTCGCCTGCCCCGGGCTCGCCGGTGGCCCTGTACCCGACCCCCTAGGCTGTCGCTAACAGGGGTAGACGACTGGGGGCACGCATGTCGGATTTGCGGGTCGACGCGGCCTTCCTGAACGCGCTGTCCGCGACGGTGACGACCGCTTCGGCCGAGATGAGCTTCAGCGGCTGGCAGTGGCGGTACGCGGGCGGGGTGCTCGAGTCCGACACCGTGCAGGCCGCCCTTGCGGCGGGCACCGGCCAGCAGTTGCTCCGGGCCGGGCTGCTCGAGGCGCTGCTGGTGGAAACAGGCGCGTATCCGGCATCCGCTGCCGAAGCGTTTCTGGCCAGCGACGCACGCCTGGCCCGAGAGGCATTCTGAGCAGGTGGACACACGCGCAGCCCGGCCTCGGCGACCCGTACGGCATTCGCTCGGAAGCGAGCACCCGGATGAACAAGGCGGCTGCGCTGCGCACGATGCAGACCAGACTTCTCGCCGCCCAGACCGATGCCGGCGGCGCGGAGTGGACCGCGGTGTCACGCGACGCGTTCGTGGCCCGGCTGGCGTCAATCACGCCCGAGGTCGACCTGCTCATTCGCGGCCTCGATGCCCAAGCGGATGCCCTCGGCCGCTACTCCGTCGAGGTCGAGCAGATCAACGACCTCGCCGTCGCCTACGAGCGCGCGCGGGTCGACGCCCATACCGACCTGAGGCGATGATCGAGTCGGTGGCCCCTGCCTGGGAGCAGAAGGACGGAGTGGTTGTGGAGCGCCAAAGAACCAGGCAGGGAGCACCTCGCGTGGACAGGACTGGCACACAGGGTGACTCCTACAGCGCCTCAATCTGGGCTCTTGGAACCGAGCTGATCATCACCTCGTTCTCGCCGTGTTTCGAGCTGGCGGAGGGGCAGTATCCGTCTGATGAGTACTAGCGGCCGACGGCTGAGCGCCGGAGTGTAGTAGCGCAGAAACTTCGCGGCCGCGCTTCTTGCCGTGGCCGCGCTTCTCGCCGTGGCTTCGTGCGCGCGGGAGCAAAAGCCCGGATCCACCGACGAACGGATAGAGGTGAGGGGCGGCATCCTTCGAGTAGACCTCAATACGGTCGACGGGGATACCTACAGTGCGGGAGTCTGGGACTCAGAGACTTCGCTGCAGATCGCCTCGTTCTCTCCGTGCTTCGAGATGGAAGGCGGGCACCCGGCCAGAAGTACTGAAGTCCGCACATCGTCGCAGCGGTCCTGGCCCATGCGCGGCTCTAGGCAAAACGTATACACTTCGTTCATACATGATGGAGAGGTGTAAAGGAGAAGATCATGCCCAAGGAGTCAGTCTTCACGATGAAGTTGGAGTCCGAGTTGCGTGCAGAGTTCGTGGCCGAGGCCGCGGCCGAGCATCGCCCCGCTTCTCAGGTGGCGAGAGATCTGATGCGCGAATACATCCAGCGGCAACGGGATGCGCGCGAGTACCAGGCATTCCTGTCCGGAAAGGTCGATGCCGCACGCGAGTCGTTGCGTGCGGGCCACGGCATCGACAACGCCGACGTCGAGGCCGAGTTTGACCGTAAGCGTGCCAACGCCACCTCCTGATGAGGGTGCTGTGGGCTCCATAGGCGCTCCGAGATCGCGAGGCGATCTGGGACTACGTCGCTGAAGCGGATCAGGCAGCCGCGATCCGGCTGGATGAGGCGTTCAGCGCCGCGGCCTCCGGTTTGACTCGCTTTCCTGAACTCGACAGGCCGGGTTTGGTGTCGGGTACACGGGAACTATTTCCTGTCGAACGGTATCGGCTGGTCTCCGAGCTCCATGACGACACCATCTGGATCGTCGCGCTTGTGCACTCCGCCCGGCGGTGGCCGACGACGTGAGTGATGCACAACACGCTGAGCTGCAGAAACTGGCGGAGAATGGGGGATTCGAACCCCCGAGGGCGTTAACCCAACACGCTTTCCAAGCGTGCGCCATAGGCCACTAGGCGAATTCTCCTGGCCACCGTTCATGTACGAACGGCACCCGAGAATCCTACCTGTTTTCTGAGCGTGCCGTTGCCGCCCCCGGATTGGCCTAGGATTAGGGCTTGGCTCCTCGCGTGGCGCCATCCAGGCCAACTCCCCCAGGACGGAAACGTAGCAAGGGTAACCGGGCTCTGGCGGGTGCGCGAGGGGTCTTTTCTCTGCCCGCTCCGCCTCATTCACAGAGCGGATGCCCCGCGCCGGCACCCCGGGACCTTCGGCCCTTCTTTCAGCGGCACTTCCGCGCCATCACTCAGGCCCGGCCCGCGCAGCCCCCCGGGGGACCGTGGAATGTCGGTGGCTCTCTTTAGACTGGCAGCGTTAGCGACACCCGATCAAACAGTGCTTGGAGAACCCATGCTGGAAACGTCCGGACCCGCCCTCGCCACACTGACCCCCTGGGTCACCCGCGAGCCCGCCCCGCTCACGCCTGAGGCGCTCGCGAGCATCGACGCCTGGTGGCGCGCCGCGAACTACCTCGCCGTGGGCCAGATCTACCTGCTCGATAACGCCCTGCTGCGTGAGCCGCTCACCCGCGACCACATCAAACCGCGGCTGCTCGGCCACTGGGGCACCACGCCCGGCCTCAACTTTCTCTACGCGCACCTGAACCGCGCCATCCAGGAACGGTCCCTGAACACCATCTATATCGCCGGCCCCGGCCACGGCGGCCCCGGAATGGTCGCCAACGCCTACCTCGAGGGCACCTACAGCGAGATCTACCCCGACATCGCACGCAGCGAAGACGGCGTGCAGAAGCTGTTTCGCCAGTTCAGCTTTCCCGGCGGCATCCCCAGCCACGCCTCACCCGAACTGCCCGGCTCGATCCACGAGGGCGGCGAGCTGGGCTACGCCCTCAGCCACGCCTACGGCGCCGCGTTCGACAACCCGACCCTGCTCGTGGCGGCCGTCGTCGGTGACGGCGAGGCCGAAACCGGACCGCTGGCCACCAGCTGGCACTCCAACAAGTTCATCGACCCCATTCAAGACGGCGTCGTGCTGCCGATCCTGCACCTCAACGGCTACAAGATCGCCAACCCGACCGTGCTCGCCCGTATCCCCGAAGACGAGCTGCTCGACCTGATGCGCGGCTACGGCCACACCCCCTATATCGTCAGCGGCGGGTTCGACGGTGAAGACCCCTTCCTCGTGCACGAGCGCATGGCCGCGACCCTCGATACGGTGCTGAACCAGATCGCCGAGATCAAGGCATCCGCTGCCGCCGCCGACGCTGCCGGGGAGGACTTCGCCCGTCCGCGCTGGCCGATGATCATCCTGCGCACCCCGAAAGGCTGGACCTGCCCGTCGGTCATCGACGGCAACCAGGTCGAGGGAACGTGGCGTGCGCACCAGGTTCCGCTGAGCAATGCCCGCGACACCGCGGCGCACACCAGCCTCCTCGAAGACTGGATGCACTCCTACCGCCCCGAAGAGCTCTTCGACGAGGCCGGCGCCCCGGTCGCCCTGATCACCGACCTCGCCCCGGTTGGCGAGCTGCGCATGAGCGCCAACCCGGTCGCCAACGGCGGCCTGCTGCGCCGCGACTTGGTGCTGCCCGACTTTCGCGATTTCGCCGTCGACGTGCCCGCGCCGGGCGCGACGCTCGATGAGGCAACCCGGGTGCTCGGCGGCTTCCTGGCCGAGGTGATCCGCCTGAACCCCGAGAACTTTCGCATCTTCGGGCCCGACGAGACCGCGTCGAACCGGCTCGCGCCGCCGGTCTACGAGGTCACGGCGAAGCAGTGGAACGCCGAAATGCGCCCGGGCGACACCAACCTCGCCCGCGCCGGCCGGGTGATGGAGATGCTCAGCGAGCACCAGTGCCAGGGCTGGCTCGAGGGCTACCTGCTCACCGGCCGCCACGGCGTCTACAACTGCTACGAAGCGTTCATCCACATCATCGACTCGATGTTCAACCAGCACGCCAAGTGGCTCAAGGTGACGAGCGAGATCCCGTGGCGGCGCTCGATCGCGAGCCTGAACTACCTGCTCTCCTCGCACGTCTGGCGCCAGGACCACAACGGCTTCAGCCACCAGGACCCCGGCTTCATCGACCACGTGGTGAACAAGAGCGCCGACGTCGTGCGGGTCTACCTGCCCTTCGACGCGAACACCCTGCTCAGCACCTACGACCACTGCCTGCGCAGCGTCGACTACGTCAACGTCGTCATCGCCGGCAAGCAGCCCGCGCCGAACCTGCTCACCATCGAGGAGGCCGTGGCGCACTGCACCCGCGGGCTCGGCATCTTCGACTGGGCCGGCACCGAAACCCCCGGCCAGGCCCCGGATGTCGTGCTCGCCGCCGCCGGTGACGTGCCGACCCTCGAGGTGCTCGCCGCCGCCGCTATTTTGCGCGAGCACGCCCCCGACCTCGCCGTGCGGGTCGTGAACGTCGTCGACCTGATGCGCCTGCAGAGCGCCGAAGACCACCCGCACGGCCTCACCGACGCCGCTTTCGACGCCATCTTCACCCCGGACAAGCCGATCATCTTCGCCTATCACGGGTATCCGTGGCTGATCCATCGCCTGACCTACAAGCGCCACGGCCACGAAAACCTGCACGCCCGCGGCTACAAGGAGAACGGCACCACCACCACGCCGTTCGACATGGTCATGATGAACGACCTCGACCGCTACCAGCTGGTCATCGACGTCATCGACCGCACCCCCGGCCTCGGTGCCCGGTCGGGCCTGCTGCGGCAGCGGATGCAGGACGCCCGGCTCGCCGCCTGGCAGTACACCCGGGACCACGGCGAAGACGCTCCGGCCGTCGTCGACTGGACCTGGGCGGCCGCCAGCGGCACCGCCGGCAGCGTGGGAGCGGCCTCTGCCGACGACCTCGCCGCGTCGGTGCGGGCCGCCGCGTCCACGGGCGGCGACAACTCCTAACGGGCCGGGGTGCGGCATCCGCTGCCGCACCCCGAACCCCGCTCGGAGCGCACCCCGGAGCGCACCCTGAAGGGGGCACGCGACGTGCGGGGCCAGCGCATGCGCCATACTAGGCAGGTCACCGCCGCAAGCGGTGTGGCAATCCGCGCCCGTTTCGGCCGCCGAGATTCGCTCCACGCTGTGGCCGGTGACACGTTGGTGCGGGTCCCACCGTCGGGATCGCCCACCTTGCTAGCGAATCGGTCGAGGGCGCCCGTTCCGCCGGGGCCCCACCCCGAACTCTCACATCGACAATGCGGTTGGATGGACACTGTGGCACGAAGCATTTACATCACCTCGGCCGAGGGCAACACCGGCAAATCGACGATCGCGCTCGGAATCCTCGATACCCTGACGCACTCAGTGCGCCGGGTCGGCGTCTTCCGCCCCGTCGCGCGCAGCTCCCACGAGCCCGACTACGTGCTCGAACTGCTGCTCGAGCACCTGCAGGCCGGCGCGAGCACCACCAACGGCACCGGCCCGGTTCCCGTGCAGAACTACGAGCAGAGCATCGGCGTGAGCTACGACGCCGTCAACCGTGACCCCGACGCCGCCCTCGCCGTGATCGTGCAGCGCTACAAGGCAATCGAAGCGTTCTGCGACACCGTCGTCGTCATCGGCAGCGACTACACCGACGTCGGCAGCCCCACCGAACTGGCCTTCAACGCCCGCATCGCCGCGAACCTCGGCGCCCCGGTGCTGCTCGTGCTCGGCGGCCGCGACAGCCAGAGCCAGGGCGAATGGCTCGGCCAGAGCCCCGCCCGCAGCGTGACCGAGATCCGCCAGCTGACGGATGTCGCCATCACCGAACTGCGCGACGAGCACGCCTCGCTGCTCGCCGTCGTCGTGAACCGGTCCGACCCCGACCAGCTCGCTGAGATCGTCGCCGCCGTGCGCACCGTCGTCGACGCCCCCGCGCACCAGAAAGAGACCGGGCTGCCCGGTGATCTGCCGGTCTGGGCGATTCCCGAAGACCCCTACCTCGTCGCCCCGAGCATGAAGAGCATCATGGAGGCCACCGACGGCACCCTGATCAAGGGCGACCCCGAGCTGCTCGCCCGCGAAGCGCTCGGCGTCGTCGTGGGGGCCATGTCGATGGTCAACGTGCTGCCGCGCCTCATCGAGGGTTCCGTAGTGGTCGTGCCCGGCGACCGCGAAGACGTGCTGCTCGGCGTGCTGCTGGCCAACGCCTCCGCGACCTTCCCCTCGATCGCCGGCATCGTTCTCAACGGCGGCTTCGAGCTGCCCGAACCGATCCAGCGCCTGATGGAGGGCCTCGCACCTTCGCTGCCGATCATCCGCACCGACCTCGGTTCGTACCAGACCACCCTGCGCATCACGCGCACCCGTGGCCGCCTCGCCGCCGACTCGCAGCGCAAGCACGACACCGCGCTGGCCTTGTTCGAGACGCACGTGGACGCATCCGTCTTGCTGGATCGCCTTGAAGTCAGCGAGGCCGACGTGGTCACCCCGCTGATGTTCGAATACGGGCTGCTCGAACGGGCCCGCTCGAAGCGGCAGCACATCGTGCTGCCCGAGGGCGAGGACGACCGTGTGCTGCGCGCCGCCGCGACCCTGCTGGCCCGCGACGTGGCCGACCTCACCATCCTCGGTGAGGAGATCGAGGTGCGTTCGCGCGCGATCGGCCTCGGCCTCGACATCAGCCGCGCCCAGGTGCTCAGCCCCTACGACGACGTGCTGCGCCTGCGCTTCGCCGAGGAATACGCCAAACTGCGCGCCCACAAGGGCATGACCGTTGAGCATGCGCGCGACATCGTCACCGACGTGTCGTTCTTCGGCACGATGATGGTGCAGCTCGGCATTGCCGACGGCATGGTGAGTGGCGCGACGCACACGACCGCGCACACGATCCGCCCGAGCTTCGAGATCATCAAGACCCGTCCCGGCGTCGGCGTGGTGTCGAGCGTGTTTTTGATGGCGCTCGCCGACCGGGTTCTGGTCTACGGCGATTGCGCCGTGATTCCGATGCCGACCGCCGAACAGCTCGCCGACATCGCCATCAGCGCCGCCGAGACGGCCGTGCAGTTCGGCATCGAGCCGCGTATCGCGATGCTGTCCTACTCGACCGGGTCGTCGGGGGAGGGCGCCGACGTGGAGAAGGTGCGCACCGCGACCGCCCTCGTGCGCGAGCGCCGCCCCGACCTGCTGGTCGAGGGCCCGATCCAATACGATGCGGCCGCGGATGCCGCGGTCGCCGCCACCAAGATGCCCGGCTCCGCCGTGGCCGGGCGCGCGACGGTGTTCATCTTCCCCGACCTCAACACCGGCAACAACACCTACAAGGCCGTTCAGCGCAGCGCCGGCGCCGTGGCCATCGGCCCGGTTCTGCAGGGCCTGCGCAAACCGATCAATGACCTGTCCCGGGGGGCGCTCGTGCAAGACATCGTGAACACCGTGGCGATCACCGCCATCCAGGCGGCCTCGCTGACCGAGGCGGCGGCATCCGCTGCTGCGGCGTCGAATGCGCAGAATGCGACGGTCAGCGCATGACCGCCGTGCTCGTCGTCAACTCGGGCTCGTCGTCGTTCAAGTACCAGCTGATCGAGATGGACTCCGAGACCACCCTCGCGAGCGGCCTCGTCGAGCGCATCGGCGAGCTCATGGGCACGTCGATCCACACGGTCTTCACCCCCGACGGTGACGCCGGCGCGATGACCTCGCAGATGTTCAAGCGTGAGCTGCCGATCGAGAACCACACCGTAGGGTTCGGCGTGATGCTCGAGGCGTTCTCGTTGCACGGGCCCTCGCTCACCGAGCACGCGCCGGTCGCCGTCGGCCACCGCGTGGTGCACGGCGGGGCCCGCTTCCACGAACCCACCATCGTCACCGAGCAGGTCGAACGCGACATCGACGAGCTGTCCTCGCTCGCACCGCTGCACAACCCGGGTGCGCTGCAGGGCATTGTCGCTGCGATCGAGGCTTTTCCGACCGTGCCGCACGTGGCCATCTTCGACACCGCGTTCCACCAGACGCTGCCGCCGGAGGCGTTCACCTACGCCATCAACGTCGACCTCGCCGAGAAGTACCGCGTGCGCCGCTACGGTTTCCACGGCACCAGCCACGGGTTCGTCGCCCGCTCGAGCGCCGAATTTTTGGAACGCGCCCCCGAAGAGCTCAACCAGATCGTGTTGCACCTCGGCAACGGCGGATCGGTTTGCGCCGTGCGCGCCGGCAAGTCCGTCGAGACGAGCATGGGCATGACCCCGCTCGAGGGCCTGGTCATGGGAACCCGCTCGGGCGACATCGACCCCGGCGTGCTGTTTCACCTCAACCGCCGCGCCGGCCTCAGCATCGACGACCTCGACACCCTGCTCAACCGGGGCAGCGGGCTGCTGGGCCTGACCGGTCGCGGCGACATGCGCGACGTGATCGTGGCAGCGGATGCCGGCGACGGCCCCTCGCAGCTCGCCATCGACGTCTACGTGCACCGGCTGAAGCACTACATCGGGGCGTACTACGCCCAGCTGGGCCGGGTCGACGTGATCAGCTTCACGGCCGGCGTCGGCGAGAACGATCCCATGATTCGGGCGCGCGCCCTCGGCGGCCTCGAAGCCCTCGGCATCCGTATCGACCCGGTGAAGAACGCCTCGAAGCACCGCGGCCCGCGTTGCATCTCAGCGGATGACTCCGCGGTCACCGTGCTCGTGTTCCCCACCAACGAGGAGCTCGAGATCGCCCGCCAGACCCTGGCCCGCATCTAGCCCCAGGCGAGCGGATGCCCCGGCCCCAGCCCGGTGTGCCCGTACCATTCGACGGATATCGGCACGGTTTCGGCCGGTTTTCGGCCGGAAACGTGGTTTTCGTGCCTCAACACCGTCGAATGGTACGCGGGCGGGGTCGTAAGCCGGGCCGGTGCATCCGCTGCCCTGACCGGTCTCGTTGCGTGCGTACCATTCGACGGTGATTGATCCCGTTTGGGCCGGTTTCGGGCCGGAATGGGCCGTTTCGGGGTTGAATACCGTCGAATGGTACGCGGGGCGGGGTCCGGGTCGGAAGCTAGGCGTTGGTGATCGTGCAGGTGCCGGTGCCCGCGATGAGCGGGTAGTTGGCGTGCACCATGGACACCCCCGACACCCAGCCGCTCGAATGCGCGGCGGCCAGTCCCACATCCGCTTCCCCGGCCAGCAGCCCGGCCAGCAGGGAGCCCTGGAACACGCTCGTGTAGGTTCCCGCCGAGGGTCCGGTGGTCGTGACACCACTGCCGAGATTGACGGCCACGAGCCGGAGCAGCCCGGTGTCGTAGTAGAAGTAGCGGGCGTTGGCCCCGGTGTAGCCGGCGGTGGGGTAGTGCCAGGTGATCGTCACCCGCGGCGTCAGCGTCAACGAGAGCAGCAGCATCTGTGACAGGCAGGTGTCGATGATCGGGGCCGGCACCACGATCGCGGTGAGGGCGACGGATGTGCCGTGCTCGGCATCCGTGAATGCCGCCTCGGTCGGTGCCGGGCTCGCGAAACCGCCGAACACGGCGAGAAGCAGCACCCCGATGAGCCCCGCGCGCGGGAGGCCCCGCGCACGGAGTGCCGCGCGGGGCAGGCGCCGCGGGCTGGCGCCCGCGCGCGTGCTCAT
>NZ_QZVS01000052.1 GCF_003602235.1 Cryobacterium melibiosiphilum | reverse complement strand
GACCCACGCGGCGGCGCGGTACCTGCGCCGCCGCGCGGTACGTGCGCCGCTGCGCGGTACGTGCGCCGCCGCGCGGTACCTGCGCCGCCGCGCGGTAGTTCAGCCCGGCCTGAGCGCGGCGCAGATGCCCGCGACGTCACAATGCGCGGCAGCGTCCTCATGACGAGTGCCGCCCGCACCGCCGTCGACCTCGCAGCCGTGCTCGACCTGAAATCGGCCGTGGCGATCGTCGACCAGATGCTGCTCGTCGACCGCGCGGGGCATCCGCCGCTGGCGACGAAAGATGAACTGATCGACGTCTGGCAGCGGATGCTCCCCTTCCGCGGGTCGGTGCGAGCCCGGGCGATCGTCGATTTCGGCGTCACCCAGTCCGAGTCCCAGCTCGAGTCCGGCAGCCGGGTCAACATCGCCCTCAGCGGCTTTCCCCGCCCGGAGCTGCAGCGCCACTTCATCGTCGACGGCGCCGACGTCTTCACCGACTTCTTCTGGCCCGACATGGATGCTGACCCGCGAGTGAGCAAAATATGCACTTCCCGAGGGCGGGAACAGCAAAAATTGCTCACTCGCGAGAGCCGGGATCGGGGCTCCCGGTGCGACCCACGAACCGACACGCCGAATCCGACACGCCCGGGTTGCACAAAGGGGTAGACCTGTGGCAGAATCGTCTAGTTCAACATTTTCGGGTGTGCGTTTCGCATGTTTCGAAATCACTGCCAGGCAGTGCATAGCCGCCCTCTAGAAGGTGCAGGTTAGGCCGCGGGGAGCAGGACACGCACAAATCAACTATCTGAATGATTCGGCTCATCCACGTGTGGATGCGCCGGTGAATTCCCCGGGTTCTGCTCTGGGAGTCGACGTTGATCCGGACCACCATCCATATGGTGCGATGGAAATTGACATAAGAACAGTGGTGCGACAGCAGCAGTGCTACTACGGCGTCCAATGCAACCCCCGGGATGTAAGACGCCCAGACAGAGAGAGAGTTCGACATGGCGGGACAGAAGATCCGCATTCGACTTAAGTCGTATGACCACGAGGTCATCGACATATCGGCGCGCAAGATCGTCGACACAGTGACCCGTGCGGGCGCTACGGTTGTTGGCCCGGTGCCGCTTCCGACCGAGAAGAACGTGGTGTGTGTTATCCGTTCTCCGCACAAGTACAAGGACAGCCGGGAGCACTTTGAAATGCGCACCCACAAGCGTCTGATCGACATCATTGACCCGACCCCGAAGGCTGTGGACTCGCTTATGCGTCTCGACCTTCCGGCCGACGTCAACATCGAGATCAAGCTCTAGGGCCCGCGATGTCTTACGCAGATACCAAGACCACTAAAGGCCTGTTGGGCAAGAAGCTCGGCATGACCCAGGTGTGGGATGAGAACAACAAGCTTGTTCCCGTCACCGTCATCGAAATCTCCCCGAACGTTGTGACGCAGCTGCGCACCAAGGCCGTTGACGGCTACACCGGTGTTCAGATCGCCGCTGGCGCTATTGACCCTCGTAAGGTCAACAAGCCCGCTGCCGGTCACTTCGAGAAGGCCGGCGTCACGCCGCGCCGCCACGTCACCGAGCTCCGCACCGCTGACTCCGCTGACTACACCCTGGGCCAGGAACTCACCGTTGACGGTGTGTTCGCTGCCGGTACCAAGGTCGACGTCATGGGAACCAGCAAGGGTAAGGGTTTCGCCGGTGTCATGAAGCGTCACAACTTCAAGGGCGTCTCGTCCTCGCACGGTTCGCACCGTAACCACCGCAAGCCCGGTTCCATCGGTGCTTCCTCGACCCCGAGCCGTGTCTTCAAGGGCATGCGCATGGCCGGTCGTATGGGTGGCGAGCGCGTCACCGTGCTGAACCTCAAGGTTCACGCGATTGATGCCGACAAGGGCCTCATGCTGGTCAAGGGTGCCGTTCCCGGCGCCAAGGGCCGCCTCGTATTCGTTCGCAACGCAGTGAAGGGAGCGTAGTTATCATGACTACCGCACTCGACATCCTGGACGCGAAGGGCGCGAAGGCCGGCACTGCCGAGCTTCCCGCTGAGCTCTTCGACGTACAGACCAACATTCCGCTGATTCACCAGGTCGTCGTTGCGCAGCTCGCAGCCGCTCGCCAGGGAACCTCCAAGGTCAAGCGCCGTGGAGAAGTTTCCGGTGCCGGTCGCAAGCCGTTCAAGCAGAAAGGAACCGGTCGCGCTCGTCAGGGCTCGATCCGCGCTCCCCAGATGACCGGTGGTGGCATCGTGCACGGCCCGACGCCGCGCAGCTACGACCAGCGCACCCCGAAAAAGATGATCGCCGCAGCCCTCAAGGGTGCACTGTCCGACCGCGCACGCGGCGGCCGCCTGCACATCGTCGAGGCGCTCTTCACCGGCGAGACCCCCCACACGAAGACCGTTATGGCCCTGCTCCTGCAGATCGCCTCCAGCAAGCACGTGTTGGTTGTCCTGGAGCGTACCGACGAGCTCACGCTGCGAAGCATTCGCAACCTGCCCTCGGTGCACATCCTCTCGTGGGACCAGCTGAACGCCTACGACGTGCTCGTCTCTGACGACATCGTCTTCACCAAGGCCGCTTTCGAAGCGTTCGTGGCGAGCAAGACCAAGAAGGAAGAGGTGTCCGCATAATGGCTACCGCTGTCAACAAGGACCCCCGCGATGTCATCATCGCCCCGGTTGTCTCCGAGAAGAGCTACAGCCTGATCGATCAGGGCAAGTACACCTTCATCGTCGACCCTCGTTCCAACAAGACCGAGATCAAGCTCGCGATCGAAAAGATCTTCAAGGTGGAGGTCGCTTCGATCAACACCCTGAACCGCGTGGGCAAGACTCGTCGTACCAAGTTCGGTATGGGCAAGCGCAAGGACACCAAGCGTGCCATCGTCACGCTCAAGTCCGGGTCCATCGACATCTTCACGGCCGTCGGCTAGAACGACCGGACAAAGGGATAACTAATGGCTATTCGTAAGTACAAGCCCACGACCCCGGGTCGTCGCGGTTCCTCCGTTGCCGACTTCGCGGAACTCACCCGTTCGACCCCGGAAAAGTCGCTGCTTCGGCCGCTCTCCAAGACCGGTGGACGTAACAACCAGGGTCGCATCACGACCCGTCACATCGGTGGTGGCCACAAGCGTCAGTACCGTCTGATCGACTTCAAGCGCAATGACAAAGATGGCGTCAACGCTCGCGTTGCCGAAATCGAGTACGACCCGAACCGCACGGCACGCATCGCGCTGCTGCACTTCGTGGACGGCACCAAGCGTTACATCATTGCTCCGAACAAGCTCAGCCAGGGCGACATCATCGAGTCGGGAGCCGGGGCTGATATCAAGCCCGGCAACAACCTGCCGCTGAAGAACATCCCCACCGGTACCATCATTCACGCGATCGAGCTGCGTCCGGGTGGTGGCGCCAAGATGGCCCGCTCCGCCGGTTCGTCGGTTCGCCTCGTCGCGAAGGAAGGTGTCTACGCCCAGCTGCGTCTGCCCTCCGGCGAAATCCGCAACGTGGATGCTCGCTGCCGTGCAACGATCGGCGAGGTCGGCAACGCTGAGCAGTCGAACATCAACTGGGGCAAGGCCGGCCGGATGCGCTGGAAAGGCGTTCGCCCGACGGTTCGTGGTGTAGCCATGAACCCGGTGGACCACCCGCACGGTGGTGGTGAGGGTAAGACGTCCGGTGGACGTCACCCCGTCAGCCCCTGGGGCCAGAAGGAAGGGCGCACCCGCCACCCGAACAAGGAAAGCGACAAGCTCATCGTTCGTCGCCGTACCGTCGGCAAGAAGCGTAAGTAGGAGTAGACGATGCCAAGAAGTCTTAAGAAAGGCCCTTTCGTTGACGACCACCTGCTTCGCAAGGTGTTCGCGGCGAACGAAGCCAAGAGCAAGAACGTAATCAAGACCTGGTCGCGCCGCTCGATGATCATCCCCGACATGCTCGGACACACCATCGCAGTGCACGACGGTCGCAAGCACATCCCGGTGTTCGTCACCGAGAGCATGGTTGGGCACAAACTCGGCGAGTTTGCTCCCACCCGCACCTTCCGTGGACACGTGAAGGATGACAAGAAGGGTCGTCGCCGCTAACGCGGTGGCGTAAGGAGGAGAAGAAATGGTGGAGTCGATCGCACGCGTGCGTCACATCCGCGTTACCCCCCAGAAGGCCCGTCGCGTCGTTGACATGATCCGCGGCAAGCAGGCGCAGGAAGCGCTGGGTATTCTCAAGTTCGCGCCCCAGGGCGCGTCCGATCCGGTGTACAAGCTGGTGGCCTCGGCCATCGCCAACGCCCGGGTCAAAGCGGATGCTGCAAACACCTACCTGGACGAGCAGGACCTGTACATCAGCCGCGCATTCGTTGATGAGGGTACGACCCTCAAGCGTTTCCAGGCTCGTGCCCAGGGTCGCGCATTCGAAATCAAGAAGCGCACCAGCCACATCACGGTTGTGCTCACCACTCCTGAGGAGGGGACGAAGTAATGGGTCAGAAAGTAAACCCGTATGGCTTCCGTCTGGGAATCACGACCGACCACGTGTCGCGTTGGTTCTCTGACAGCACGAAGCCGGGACAGCGTTACGCCGACTTTGTCGCCGAAGACGTCAAGATCCGTCGCCTGCTCAGCACGAGCCTCGACCGCGCCGGCGTCAGCCGGATCGAGATCGAGCGCACCCGTGACCGCGTTCGCGTTGACATTCACACCGCCCGTCCGGGCATCGTGATCGGTCGCCGCGGCGCCGAGGCCGAGCGCATCCGCTCTGACCTCGAAAAGCTCACCGCCAAGCAGATCCAGCTGAACATCCTCGAGGTCAAGAACCCCGAGCAGGATGCCCAGCTGGTTGCCCAGGGTATTGCCGAGCAGCTCTCCGCTCGTGTGGCTTTCCGCCGCGCGATGCGTAAGGGCCTGCAGGGCGCCCAGCGCGCCGGAGCCAAGGGTGTCCGCATCCAGGTTTCCGGTCGTCTGGGTGGCGCCGAGATGAGCCGCAGCGAGTTCTACCGCGAAGGCCGTGTGCCGCTGCACACGCTTCGCGCGAACATCGACTACGGCTTCTACGAAGCCAAGACCACCTTCGGCCGCATCGGTGTGAAGGTCTGGATCTACAAGGGCGACATCACCAACAAGGAACTCGCTCGCGAGCAGGCCAACGCTAAGTCGTCCCGCCCCGAGCGTCGTGACGATCGACCGCGCCGTGCACCTCGTGCAGATGCTCCGGCCGCGGCCCCGGTCGCAGCAGGAGTTGAGGCTAAATAATGTTGATTCCGCGTAGAGTCAAGCACCGCAAGCAGCACCACCCGGGCCGTAGTGGCCACGCAACCGGTGGTACCACGGTGTCGTTCGGTGAGTACGGCCTGCAGGCCCTCACCCCCGCCTATGTGACCAACCGTCAGATCGAGTCCGCTCGTATCGCCATGACGCGTCACATCAAGCGTGGTGGAAAGGTGTGGATCAACATCTACCCCGACCGCCCGCTGACGAAGAAGCCCGCTGAAACCCGCATGGGTTCCGGTAAGGGTTCGCCCGAGTGGTGGGTCGCCAACGTCAAGCCCGGACGCGTTCTGTTCGAGCTCAGCGGTGTCACCGAGGCCGTCGCCAAGGAGGCACTCACCCGTGCCATCCACAAACTGCCGCTCAAGGCACGCATCATCAAGCGCGAGGAGGGCGACGCATAATGGCGATCGGATCCAAGGAGCTCGCCTCAGTCGAGCTCGACACTTTTGACAACGGGCGTCTGTTCGATGAGCTGAAGAAGGCCAAGGAAGAGCTGTTCAACCTGCGCTTCCAGTCGGCCACCGGTCAGCTCGAGAGCCACGGCCGCCTGCGCGCCGTCAAGCGCGACATCGCTCGCATCTACACGGTTCTTCGCGAACGCGAGCTGGGCATTCGTGCCACGCCCGTCGCCGTCGAGGTTCCTGCTGCGGTCGACAAGAAGACCGAGAAGAAGACCAAAAAGGCCAAGGCCGCTGACGAGTCCACCACGGACGACGCAGCAGTCGAGGCTACCCCCACGAAGGAGGCCTAGTCATGGCGAAGACTGACGGAAAGTCCGTTGAAGCCCCGGCCGAGGCTCTCGTCCGCGGCTACCGCAAGACCCTGCGCGGCGTTGTGACCGGAGACAAGATGGATAAAACCATCATTGTCGAGGTCGAAGACCGCGTAAAGCACCCCCTGTACGGCAAGGTCATTCGCCGTACGTCCAAGCTGAAGGTTCACGACGAGGCGAACTCCGCCGGCGTCGGTGACTCGGTCCTGATCAGTGAAACTCGCCCGCTGAGCGCTACCAAGCGCTTCCGCCTGGTCGAGATTCTCGAGAAGGCCAAGTAAGCCTCGCGCTTACTTGACATAAGGAGTTAGAAAATGCTTCAGCAAGAATCACGAGTCAAAGTTGCCGACAACACCGGTGCCAAGGAACTCCTGACCATCCGCGTTCTCGGTGGCTCCGGCCGTCGTTACGCGGGCCTCGGTGACGTCATCGTCGCCACGGTCAAGGACGCCATCCCGGGCGGCAACGTCAAGAAGGGTGACATCGTCAAAGCTGTCATCGTTCGCACCAAGAAGGAAACCCGTCGTCCCGACGGTTCGTACATCAAGTTCGATGAGAACGCTGCAGTGATCTTGAAGGCAGACGGTGACCCCCGCGGCACCCGAATCTTCGGACCGGTCGGTCGCGAGCTTCGCGACAAGAAGTTCATGAAGATCATCTCGCTGGCACCGGAGGTTATTTAATCATGGCAGCGCGTATCAAGAAGGGTGACCTCGTAGAGGTCATCACCGGCCGCACCCAGGCTCGCGGAGGCGACCGGGGCAAGCAGGGCAAGATCATCTCCGTCGACGTCGAGAAGAACCGCGTGCTCGTCGAGGGCATCAACTTCGTGACCAAGCACGTTCGTGTTGGTCAGACCCAGCGCGGCACCAAGACCGGTGGCATCGAGACCTTCGAAGCCGCCATCCACGTGTCCAACGTTGCGATCGTCGACCCGGAGACCAAGAAGCCGACTCGCGTTGGCTTCCGCCTCGAAGAGGTAACGAAGGACGGCGTCACCAAGACGGTCCGCGTTCGTTACGCCAAGAAGTCAGGGAAGGACATCTGATGACTGACACTGCAGTTGTTGAGGGTGTTGCACCCGTCAAGGCCCTGCCGCGCCTGAAGCAGAAGTACCGCGACGAGATCTCCGCGAAGCTCTCCGAGGAACTCGGCTTCACCAACGTGCACCGCGTTCCGACCCTGACGAAGATTGTCGTCAACATGGGTGTCGGAGAAGCGGCTCGCGATGGCAAGGTCATGGACGGTGCGGTTTCCGACCTCACCAAGATCACCGGCCAGAAGCCGCAGGTCACCAAGGCCCGCAAGTCGATCGCGCAGTTCAAACTGCGTGAGGGACAGCCCATTGGCGCGCACGTCACACTTCGTGGCGACCGCATGTGGGAGTTCCTTGACCGGCTGCTCAGCCTGGCCCTTCCTCGCATCCGTGACTTCCGTGGTCTGTCCGACAAGCAGTTCGATGGTGCGGGCAACTACACCTTCGGTCTGACCGAGCAGGTCATGTTCCACGAGATCGACCAGGACCGCATTGACCGCATCCGCGGAATGGACATCACGGTAGTGACGACCGCTCAGAACAACGACGAAGGCCGCGCGCTGCTCAAGGCGCTGGGTTTCCCGTTCAAGACGGCCGAAAACACCAAGTAGTCCACTCCGCAGACGCAGCCAGAACTATCGTGATGAAAATCAAGTAGTCTTGGTTGTTTGGGCGCGAGTTCCTCATGGGAACTGGCCGCTCGCGAGTTTTTCACCCCGGGGGCCGACCAACCGGTCGGCCCCCTCACCACCACAGGTCGTCATCCTTGTAACGGATGCGCGAAACCAGGCGAGAAAGGCAACACAACATGACAATGACAGATCCGGTCGCAGACATGCTGACCAGACTGCGCAACGCGAACTCGGCATACCACGACACCGTGTCCATGCCGCATAGCAAACTGAAAGCGCACATCGCTGACATCCTCAAGGCCCAGGGATACATCTCTGCCTGGGACGTCAAAGACGCAACCGTTGGTAAGACCCTCACGCTCGACCTGAAGTTCGGTCCGAACCGTGAGCGTTCCATCAAGGGCATCAAGCGGGTTTCCAAGCCCGGCCTGCGCGTATACGCCAAGTCGACGGAGATCCCCACGGTTCTCGGCGGCCTCGGCGTGGCCATCCTGTCCACCTCCAGCGGTCTGCTCACCGACCGTCAGGCAGAGAAGAAGGGCGTAGGCGGAGAAGTTCTCGCCTACGTGTGGTAACCCGCAATGTCACGTATTGGAAGACTGCCCATTGTGATCCCCGCCGGGGTCACGGTCGTCGCTGACGGCCAGGCTGTCTCGGTCAAGGGCCCCAAGGGCGAGCTCGCGCTCGTCGTTGCGAACCCGATCGAGGTCAAGATCGAAGACGGTCACGTACTGGTCTCCCGTCCCAACGACGAGCGCGTGTCGCGTTCGCTGCACGGACTGACCCGCACGCTGATCAACAACCAGATCATTGGAGTGACCGTCGGTTACTCGAAGGGTCTCGAAATCGTCGGTACCGGTTACCGCGCGGCGCAGAAGGGCACCTCCGTTGAGTTCGCCCTCGGCTTCTCGCACCCGGTCGTCGTCGAGCCGCCCGTCGGCATCGTTCTGACCGTGGAGAGCGTCAACAAGCTCACGGTCAGCGGAATCGACAAGCAGGCCGTCGGCGAGGTCGCCGCCAACATCCGTAAGATTCGCAAGCCTGAGCCCTACAAGGGTAAGGGTGTGCGTTACGCCGGCGAGATTGTTCGCCGCAAGGCCGGAAAGAGTGGTAAGTAACCATGGGTCTCGGAACTAGAGGTAAGAGCAAGACCGCTGCCCGCGGACGCCGTCACCTTCGTCTTCGCAAGAAGATCGAGGGCACCGCGCTTCGTCCGCGCCTGGTCGTCACCCGTTCGGCCCGTCACGTATTTGTGCAGGTTGTCGACGACAGCAAGGGCTTCACCCTTGCGTCGGCATCCACGCTCGAAGCTGACATGCGCACGTTCGACGGTGACAAGACCGCCAAGGCCCGCAAGGTCGGTGAGCTCGTCGCCGAGCGTGCGAAAGCAGCCGGTATCGAAGCCGTTGTATTTGACCGTGGTGGCAGCAAGTACGCAGGACGCGTCGCAGCCATCGCTGATGGAGCTCGAGAGGGTGGATTGAACCTGTGAGCACTGAAAAGATCGAAACCACAGCGCCCGTCGCTGCCGTTGCCGAGGCACCGGTTGAGACTGCTGCATCCACGACCCCGCCGCAGAGCGAGCCCCGCGAGGCTCGTCGTGGTGGACGTGAGCGCAACCCCAACAAGGACCGCGGAAGCCGCGATGCCGACAAGAGCCAGTTCCTGGAGCGCGTCGTCACCATCAACCGGGTGTCCAAGGTCGTCAAGGGTGGTCGTCGCTTCAGCTTCACCGCACTGGTTGTTGTCGGAGACGGCAACGGACTGGTCGGCGTTGGCTACGGCAAGGCCCGCGAGGTGCCCACGGCTATCTCCAAGGGCGTCGAGGAAGCGAAGAAGAACTTCTTCCGCGTTCCCCGCGTCGGCCTGACCATCCCGCACCCCGTGCAGGGTGAGGCCGCAGCCGGCGTCGTGCTGCTGCGTCCGGCCGCTGCCGGTACCGGCGTTATCGCCGGTGGCCCCGTGCGCGCCGTACTCGAGTGCGCCGGTATCCACGATGTGCTGAGCAAGTCGCTCGGTTCCTCGAACACCATCAACATCGTGCACGCCACGGTCGAAGCACTGCACCAGCTCGAAGAGCCCCGTGCCGTTGCCGCTCGTCGTGGCCTTGCGTACGAAGACGTGGCCCCGGCCCGTTTCCTGCGTGCCGATGCCGCCGCGGCTGCTGCTGCAGCAACCGCAAAGGCAGGTGCCTGATGGCTCAGTTGAGGATCACGCAGATCAAGTCCAAAATTAGTGAGAAAAAGAACCAGCGCGACACGCTTCGCAGCCTGGGTCTTCGACGCATCGGCGCCGTCACGATCCGCGAGGACAACTCGCAGAACCGTGGCTACGTCAACACCGTCGCTCACCTCGTCAAGGTCGAGGAGATTGACTAATGGCTGACGAAAAGGAAGCTGTAACCACAGCTACGCCCGCCAAGAAGGCAGCCCCCAAGGCCGCCAAGTCCACCGCGACCAAGGCTTCGGCCAAGGCTGCGCCGGCTGAGGCTCGCGAGCAGGTCCTGAAGGTACACCACCTTCGTCCCGCTCCCGGTGCCAAGAAGTCGCGCATGCGCGTGGGCCGTGGTGAAGGATCCAAGGGTAAGACCGCGGGTCGTGGAACCAAGGGCACGAAGGCACGCTACACAGTCCGTATCGGCTTCGAGGGTGGGCAGATGCCCCTGCACATGCGCACCCCGAAACTGCGCGGATTCAAGAACCCGTTCCGCGTCGAGTACCAGGTTGTCAACATTGACCGTCTGGCCGAGTTGTACCCCAACGGCGGCGATGTAACCATCGCCGATCTCGTTGCCAAGGGTGCGGTTCGCGACAACGAGAAGGTCAAGGTTCTCGGTAACGGTGACATTACGGTTAAGCTGACTGTTGCGGTCGATAAGGTCTCCGGCTCAGCTGAGCAGAAGATCGTCGCCGCTGGTGGCTCTGTCAAGTAAGTCCTAGACGCTGGTCGAGCTTGTCGAAGCCACCTATCGAGTAAATCGTTGGTGTGGACTCGGCAAGCTCGATTCACGTTAATAACTGGAGGCCTTTGTTGTTTAGCGCCATTGCGCGGATATTCCGCACGCCTGACCTTCGCAAGAAGATCGGCTTCACCCTGGGCATCATTGCTCTGTTCCGTTTGGGCTCGTTCATCCCCGCCCCATTCGTGGACTTCGGCAACGTGCAGGCCTGTCTCGCGGCTAACCAGGGGGCCAGCGGCCTCTACGAGCTCGTCAACCTCTTCAGTGGTGGCGCGCTCCTGCAACTCTCGGTCTTCGCACTCGGGATCATGCCGTACATCACGGCGTCGATCATCGTGCAGCTGCTGCGGGTTGTCATCCCCCACTTCGACACCCTCTACAAGGAGGGTGCCTCGGGTCAGAGCACCCTGACCCAGTACACGCGCTACCTCACCATCGCCCTCGGCCTGCTGCAGTCGACCACGCTGATCACGGTGGCCAGGAGCGGCGCGCTCTTCGGGACATCCGCCAGCGCCGAATGCTCGGCCCTGATCACCAACGACGCCTGGTACGCCATCATGCTCATGGTCATCACCATGACCGCCGGCACCGGCGTCATCATGTGGATGGGCGAGCTCGTCACCGAGCGCGGCATCGGCAACGGCATGTCGCTGCTCATCTTCACCTCGATCGCCGCACTCTTCCCCACCTCGCTGATGTCCATCGGCAACCAGCAGGGAATCGACGTGCTGCTCATCGTGATCGCGGTCGGATTGCTGGTGGTCATGGCGGTCGTGTTCGTGGAGCAGTCCCAGCGCCGCGTTCCGGTGCAGTATGCCAAGCGGATGGTCGGCCGACGCACCTACGGCGGCAACAACACCTACATCCCGATCAAGGTCAACATGGCCGGCGTGATCCCCGTGATCTTCGCTTCGTCGCTGCTGTACCTGCCGGCCCTGATCGCCCAGTTCAACCAGCCTGCGGCCGGCCAGGAGCCCGCCGCCTGGGTCACCTGGGTGACCAACAACCTCACCTCGGGCGACAACCCGCTCTACATGCTGATGTACTTCCTGCTGATCATCGGCTTCACGTACTTCTACGTCGCGATCACCTTCAACCCCGAAGAGGTCGCCGACAACATGAAGAAGTACGGCGGGTTCATCCCCGGCATCCGTGCCGGCCGCCCGACCGCCGAGTACCTCGACTACGTGCTGACCCGCATCACGCTGCCCGGCTCGATCTACCTCGGCCTCATCGCCCTCATCCCGCTGCTCGCGTTCAGCGTCATCGGCGCAGATCAGAACTTCCCCTTCGGCGGAGCCAGTATCCTGATCGTGGTCGGTGTTGGGCTGGAGACAGTCAAGCAGATCGACTCACAGCTGCAGCAACGACACTATGAGGGACTTCTCCGATGACGCGACTTCTCCTGATCGGCCCGCCCGGCGCGGGCAAGGGCACCCAGGCCACCGAGCTTGCCGAGGCTTTCGGCATTCCGGCCATCTCCACGGGCGATATCTTCCGCTACAACGTCAAGAATGAAACGCCGCTCGGCCTCCAGGCCAAGGCGTTCATGGACGCCGGCGAATACGTGCCCGACTCGCTGACCAACGCGATCGTCGAAGATCGCCTGCAGCAAGCGGATGCCGCCCCCGGCTTTCTGCTCGATGGCTACCCGCGCACGACGGATCAGGTCACCGAACTCGACCGTCTGCTCGAAGCTGCCGGAACCGCCCTCGACGTCGTCGTGCTGATCGTGGCCGACACCGATGAGGTCGTCTCCCGACTGCTGAAGCGTGCCGCCGAGCAGGGCCGCGCCGATGACACCGCCGACGTGATCCGTCACCGCCTGTCGGTCTACGAAGAGCAGACCGCTCCGCTCATCGACGTGTACGGCGCGCGTGGCCTCGTTGTCACCGTTGACGGCCTCGGAGCCGTCGCGACGGTCACCGGCCGCATCCTGGATGCCCTGGCCGAGCGCGGCCTGCGTCCGCCGGTCGCCAGCAAGTAGTTTTCACCAGCACGACCCGCTTCACTTGGCTCCACCCGAGCCAATCGCATCGAGATAGTTAGTTTGTGGGAACCCCTTAATATGAGCCTTCGTCGCTCGATCTACAAAAACCCCGCCCAATTGCGCCTGATGGTGGCGCCCGGCCTGGCCACGGCGGCATCACTCGCCGCGGCCCGGGCGGCAATGGTCGTGGGGGCAACCACGCTGGATCTGGATGCCGCCGCCGAGGCCGCGATCGTGGCCCTCGGCGGCAAGCCCAACTTCAAGCTCGAGACCGGCTACCACCACACGGTGTGCGCCTCGGTCAATGACGAGGTCGTGCACGGCATTCCGACCGCCCGCAAGCTGGTTCCCGGCGACATCGTCTCCATCGACAGCGGCGCCATCCTCGACGGCTGGAACGGCGACGCCGCGTTCACGTTCGTGATTCCCGACCCGTCCCGCCCCGAGGTCGTCGCCGAGCGCGAACTGCTCTCGCACGTGACCGAGCAGTCGCTCTGGCACGGCATCGCCCGGCTGTCCACCGCCCGCCACCTCAACGAGGTCGGCGAGGCCATCGAGGATTACATCGAGTCGCAGGGCACGTACGGCATCCTCACCGACTACGTCGGCCACGGCATCGGCCGCAGCATGCACGAGGCTCCGCCCGTCTTCAACTACCGCGTGCGTCCCAAGGGCCCCGATGTGAAGCCCGGCCTCATCGTGGCCATTGAGCCGATGGTCGTCATGGGCGACATCGAAACGTACACGAAAGAGGATGACTGGACCGTCGCCACGAGCGACGGCCTCGCCGCCGCGCACTGGGAGCACAGCATCGCCGTGCACAAGGACGGCATCTGGGTGCTGACCGCCGAAGACGGCGGCGCCGCCGGCCTCGCCCAGTTCGGCATCACGCCGGTCCCGATCCCGTAAACTGCCGGCTCGCCAGGCAGCGGATGCCGCGGGGCGCGCCCCGCGTTGCCGCTACTGGTCCATCAGGTGAGCGAGTTCCCCGATGAACGAGTCGAAGTCGATTGAGCGCTTGATCAGTCGCTGCACATCAGCCCGGTCGGCGAATACCTCCACGAACTGGTCGAACACTGCCTGGAATGACGCTCGTCCGGCGGCGCTGAACGCGATGAACGCGACCACGTTGACTCGGCTGTCACCCCAGTCCATCGCGGCGTCGTTGATCACGATCGCAATGCTGGTCTGCCGGGCCGTCATCGCCATCGCGTGCGGCACGGCGAGATGGTCGGTGAACGCGGTCGACGACATCCGCTCACGGTCGATCGCGCCGTCGATGTAGGCCGCGTCGATCAGGCCGAGCCGCTGCATCCGCTCGCCGAGGGCGTGGATCATGGCCAGTTCGCTGCTCGGAGAGAAATTGCGCAGGAACAACCGTGCGTCGAAGAACTTCAACAGGTCGCCGGTGATCTGCGCCCGGCGCCGCAGCCGCCGCACCCGGCTCGCCGCCAGGCGGATGCGATCGACGTCGGCTGCCGTCAGAAACGGCTTGATCACGATGACTCCGTCGCCGTGCAGTTTCGGGTCGATCGTCGTGAGCACCAGGTCGGCGTGCAGCGTCGACCAATCGACGTCGCTGCGGGTGACAACCGCGGAGACCTCGAGGTCGGTGCCGAGCAGGCGTTCGATGCGCTCCACCAGCCGCAGGTGCACGTCGTAGTAGTTCGGGCAGACGATCACACAGGTGACGAGTTCTTCGCGGCGGCCCTGCAGCTCCAGGTGGGCGCCGACGTGCATGGCGATGTACGCGATCTCGTCGTCGGTGATCTCGATCTGTTCCTGGGCCTGGAGGGCACTGGCGATGTACACGGCCAATTCGTACGTCATCGGGTAGGCCGTCTTGATCGACCGGGTCAGGGGATTGCGCGAGTATGAGCGGTCCTGGGCGCGGTCGATGAGGTTGCGCACGTGCAGCGTCAGGCGCACGATGAAGCCCTCGTCGTTCAGGTCGACCAGATACTCGGCGCTGGCCTGGGCCACGATGCGCTGCACGATAGCGAGATCGCGAGGCCGCACGTAGTTCGCCGCAACCCGCTGTGCGGGCTGGTCCTGCCCCGGTGTCACCACCCGGGTCGCGAGCAGTTGGGCGAGAAAGTCCAGGTCCTGCGGGTCAAGGTCGACCCGAAAGTGGCGCTGCAGCAGAACCCCGAGCTGTTCGGCCAGTGGCGTTGCGGGCGTGGTGCGGTCGGCGGGCGGCGTCTCGCGCCGGGCAACGCGGTCAACGGCGATCGCCACGTGGAGCAGAAGTGCTGTCGTGCCGAACTCGTTCACAAAATAGCCCTCGGTGTCGAGCATCGTGAGCAGGTCGGTCTTGAACGCACCCAAACTTTCTGACGCGAATTCGGCGTGGATCGCCTCGAGTTCGAGCAGCCCGCGGCTGCCTTCGGCTCGGAACATGGGGCTGAGCAGTCGGCGCCGGTCGGTCTCCGACCCGTCGAGGGTCACGACGCTCCCGTGCCGGGACAGGCCCAGGCCGGAGTCGGAGAGCAGGGCCCGCAGCCGGGTCAGGTCGGTCTCCACGGTCGAGTCGCTGACAAAAGACGACGCCGCGAGCTCATAGACGTCGAGGCCGTCGGTCGCGTCGGTGAGCTGGCGCACGAGCCGGTACAGCCGGGCGGCAGGGGCGTCGGGAGCCGGGGGTACCCGGGCCTCGCCGAGCCGGTCGTAGGCCCGGCGGTTGAGGCGATACCCCTCGGGGCCCGATTCGATGACGGTGAACGGATGCGTCGACGTCTTCACCTGGGTCACGTAGCTGCGCACACTGCGCGGTGTCACCCCCAGGTGGTCGGCGATTTCGGCGGCGGTGACCCACGCGGGGGTGTGGGCGAGGTACTCGAGCATGCGGGTCGCTTTGTCGGTCATGGCCAGACTCCGTCGTCACGGGCTAGGAACAAGGTCGGGGTGGCAGCCGCGCTGCCGATGTGGCCGGCTCGATGCTGACATTTCGATGCACACATTGTGCTGCGGTTTGGGGGCGGTGGCACGTCGATTTTCCGGGGGTGCGGAAAGTTTCATGCTGGCGGGGTTCCCAGCCAATTGCCAGTATCGGGTCAACACCGCAACAGGCAAGCGACCTGGAGGGCGATCGATGAGGATTCTGGTGGTCTGCGGCGCCGGGGCGTCGAGCACCTTCGTGGCCCAGCGCATGCGTGTGACCCTCGCCGCCCGTGGGCTCGACGTGCAGGTCGCCGCCGGCAGCGAGTCCGAACTCGGCGCGAGTCTTGGCAACATCGACGTTCTCCTCGTTGGGCCGCACCTGGCACCCCAGTACGCGCAGATCTGCGAGCTCGCCGCCCAGTACGGGGTGAGTGCACGGCTGCTGCCCGCCGAGGTGTTCAGCGTGCGCAACGGGGACGCATCCGTCGACCTCGCCCTGTCCGCTGCCCACACCTGACACCACCCCCACCGAAGGAGTTCCGGCAATGAAGGAGACAGTGCAATGACAACGACGTCGGCATCGACGAAGCCCGCGGGCGCGCGTGTGCGCGTGCAGCGCTTCGGTACCTTCCTCAGCGGCATGGTCATGCCGAACATCCCCGCGTTCATCGCGTGGGGGCTGATCACGGCCCTGTTCATTCCCACCGGATGGGCGCCCAACGGCATCCTCGGCGGATTCGGCAACGAAGCCGTCATCGGCTGGACCGGCTCCCGCACCGCCCTCGCGGCGGCCGAAGACGGCACAACCTTTCCGCAGTACGTCGGGCTTGTCGGCCCGATGATCACCTACCTGCTGCCCCTGCTGATCGCCAACACCGGCGGGCGGATGGTCTACAGCACCCGGGGCGGCGTGGTCGCGACGATCGCGACCATGGGCGTCATCGTCGGCAGCACGATCCCGATGTTCATCGGCGCCATGATCATGGGCCCGCTCGCAGCGTGGCTGATGAAGAAGATTGACGCCATCTGGGACGGCAAGATCCGTCCCGGCTTCGAGATGCTGATCGACAACTTCTCGGCCGGCATCCTGGGCGGCGCACTCGCCATCGGCGCCTTCTTCGGTATCGCACCCATCGTCACGGCGATCAGCAACACCCTCGGCGACGCCGTGGACTGGCTGGTGAGCAACCAATTGCTTCCGCTGGTGAGCATCCTGATCGAGCCGGGCAAGGTGCTTTTTCTCAACAACGCCATCAACCAGGGTGTACTGACCCCGCTCGGCATCCAGCAGGCCCAGGAGAGCGGCAAGTCCATCCTGTTCCTGCTCGAGGCCAACCCCGGCCCGGGCCTCGGCATCCTGCTCGCCTACACGTTCTTCGGCCTCGGCATTGCCCGGGCGAGTGCGCCCGGTGCGATCATCATCCAGTTCTTCGGCGGCATCCACGAAATCTACTTCCCCTACGTGCTGATGAAGCCGATCCTGATTCTCGCCGCGATCGGCGGCGGCATGACCGGGGTCGCCATCAACGTGGCCTTCCAGACCGGGTTGCGAGCTCCCGCCTCACCGGGCAGCATCTTCGCGGTTCTGATCCAAACCGCGCCCGGCAGTTACATCGGGGTGATCCTGTCGGTGATCGGCTCCGCCGGGGTCTCCTTCCTGATCGCGGCGGTCATTCTGCGGGCCAGCCGCAAGCGTGACCTGGCCGCCGGTGAGACCGGTGACCTCAGCGCGGCCGTGGCCCAGACCGAGGCCTACAAGGGCAAGTCCAGCGCCGTGCTCGGCGGCCTCGCCGGCCAGTCGGCTGCCGGCAACGGCGCGAGCCGTTCGACAGAAGCGGATGCCGCCACGCCCGCCCACACGGCCGCTCCAACCCGGGAGCTGCGCACCATCGTGTTCGCGTGCGACGCCGGAATGGGCTCGAGCGCGATGGGCGCCTCGGTGCTGCGCAACAAGATCAAGAAGGCCGGCGTGACCGGGGTCGCCGTGACCAATCAGGCCATCGCGAACCTCGACGGCAGCGCCGACCTCGTGATCACGCACCGGGACCTCACCGACCGGGCGCGCGACGCCTCGCCGAACTCGCTGCACCTGTCGGTGGAGAACTTCATGGCCAGCCCCCGCTACGACGAGGTCGTCGGCATGCTCACTGAACGGGGCAACACCAACAACCGGGACGAGGTCACGAGATGAGCGCCGAGAACACTGCCGCCGACAGCACTGCCGCCGACACCAGCAGCGAGATCCTGCAGCCGACCAACGTGATCGCCCGCGGCACGGCGACGTCGCGCGACGAAGCCATTCGTGAGGCGGGGCAGTTGCTCGTCGCTTCGGGCGCGGTGCGCGCGGACTATATCGACTCGATGTTCGAGCGGGAGGCATCCGTGTCGACCTACATGGGCAACTACCTGGCGATTCCGCACGGTACCAACAAGGCCAAGGAATCGATTTTGCGGTCGTCGCTGTCGATCGTGCGGTACCCGGAGCCGATCGATTGGAACGGCAAGCCGGTGCGCTTCGCGGTCGGCATCGCCGGGCTGAACAACGAGCACCTGCAGATCCTGTCGAAGATCGCCGTGGTGTTCTCCGACGAAGACGAGGTGCAGCGCCTGCTGGACGCCGGCAGCTCGGAAGAGATGTTCACCCTGCTCGAGGAGGTCAACGAACCATGACGCCGCAGGGTCCGACGGCCGTTCACTTCGGCGCCGGCAACATCGGGCGCGGATTCGTGGGCCTGCTGCTTCACGAAGCCGGCTACGAGGTGGTCTTCGCCGACGTCAACGAGGCACTCATCGAGGCGCTGAAGGCCGCCCCCGTCTACCGGGTGCACGAGGTGGGGGAGAACCCTGCCGTGCACACGGTCGACAATTTTCGGGCGGTCAACAGCGTGACCGAAACGGATGCCCTGATCGCGGAGATCGCGGGCGCCGACGTGGTCACGACCGCGGTCGGCCCGACGATCCTGCCGCGGGTGGCCCCGATGATCGCCGCCGGCCTTGCGCGGCGCTCGAGTGACCTCGCACCGCTCGCGGTGATCGCCTGCGAAAACGCGATCAATGCGACAGACCAACTCGCCGGCTACGTGCGGGCCCTCGTGCCGCCGGAGGACTGGCCGATCGTGGGCAGCCGGGCGGCTTTCGCCAACACCGCCGTAGACCGCATCGTGCCGGCGCAGCCCGAGGGCGCCGGCATCGATGTGACCGTGGAGACCTTCTACGAGTGGGTCATCGAGCAGGGCGCCTTCCACGGCGCCCCGCCGCCCATTACCGGCGCGACCTTCGTCGACAACCTGCGACCGTACATCGAACGCAAGCTCTTCACCGTGAACACCGGGCACGCGACCGTGGCCTACCTGGGTTTTCTGGAGGGGGTGCATCCGCTGCACGACGCCCTGCGTGTCGCCCGGGTAGCGGATGCCGCCCGCCGGGTGCTCGAGGAGACCTCCGGCCTGCTGGTGGCCAAGCACGGCCTCGACGAGGCCGAACAGCGGGCCTACCGCGAGAAGATTCTGCGCCGTTTCGCCAACCCACAGCTGCCGGACACCGTTGAGCGGGTCGGCCGGCAGCCGCTGCGCAAACTCGGCCGCACCGAACGCTTCATCGGCCCGGCGGCGGAGATCGCCGAAGACGGCCGGATTCCTGTAGCCCTGCTCGACGCGATCGGTGCCGCATTCCGTTTTGTGGTGCCGGGCGATGAGCAGAGCGTGGAGCTGAACCGGCTGCTGCGTGCCGAGCCGGCCGAGCGGGTCGTGCAGCAGGTCTGCGGGCTGGCGCCGGAGCATCCGCTCTTCGAGCCGGTCGCCGCCCGGGTGCGGCAGGCGCAGTCCCTCTGAGCGCAGTCGCTCTGAAATTGATTGCTGGCGATTATAGGACCGAATTGCCAAAAGGCAACTTCATACCATAAGATTGATCTTTGGTGTCTGGCATCGTCTTTTCGGGCGTGTCAGGCAGCAATATCCGCATGACCAGCAATCAATACAAGAGCGACAGTGAGGCTATGGCCAAAAAAGACGGTGTCATCGAAATCGAGGGCGCGGTAGTCGAAGCCCTGCCCAACGCGATGTTTCGCGTTGAGCTGTCCAACGGCCACAGAGTGCTTGCCCACATCTCGGGCAAGATGCGTCAGCACTACATTCGTATCCTCCCGGAGGACCGCGTCATTGTAGAACTCAGCCCTTACGATCTGACCCGTGGCCGGATCGTCTACCGCTACAAGTAACGACTGCTGTAAGTAACGGCCTTGGGCATCCCCGGGGTACGAGGACAGCGAAAACAAGGAATCACCATGAAGGTCAAGCCCAGCGTCAAAAAGATCTGTGACAAGTGCAAGGTCATCCGCCGCAACGGCAACGTGATGGTCATCTGCGAGAACCCGCGTCACAAGCAGCGCCAGGGTTGATCTCGGCAGGCTCGATCACCGGACAGTTGTTCGGGTCAGGCCTGTGAGAGATCAGCTGTGCAGTTAGCGCTTCGGTACGACACGTACTTCGGTACGACAAGTAAATAGCAGTTCCGGGAGCCCGCGAGGGTGACACCATCGGTTGGAGGCCGGTGTACAGGAACTGCTACAGACCTCCATCCAGTATCAGGAGACACAATGGCACGTCTAGCCGGCGTCGACATCCCGCGCGATAAGCGCGTGGAAGTTGCATTGACATACATCTACGGTGTTGGCCGCACGAGGGCTCTCAAGACCCTCGTCGACACCGGAATCGACGGAAACATCCGCGTGAAGGACTTGAGCGACGACCAGCTCGTCCTCCTGCGCGACTACGTCGAAGGAACCTTCAAGGTTGAGGGTGACCTCCGCCGTGAGGTTGCCGCTGACATCCGCCGCAAGGTTGAAATTGGCAGCTACGAGGGAATTCGCCACCGCAAGGGCCTGCCCGTTCGCGGCCAGCGCACCAAAACCAACGCTCGCACCCGTAAGGGCCCGAAGCGCACCGTAGCCGGCAAGAAGAAGGCGCGCTAGGCCCCGGCCTAGCCCGCTAACGCCTTTAGGATTCAGGAGAAATTCATGGCAACACCTAAGTCGGCCGTACGGAAGCCGCGTAAAAAAGAGAAGAAGAACGTTGCTGTGGGCCAGGCCCACATCAAGAGCACCTTCAACAACACGATCGTCTCGATCACCGACACCACCGGTGCGGTCATCAGCTGGGCCTCCTCGGGCCAGGTCGGCTTCAAGGGTTCGCGCAAGTCGACCCCGTTCGCCGCTCAGCTGGCAGCAGAGTCTGCTGCCCGCCAGGCGCAGGAGCACGGCATGAAGAAGGTTGACGTCTTCGTCAAGGGACCGGGATCAGGTCGCGAAACTGCGATCCGTTCGCTTCAGGCCGCTGGCCTCGAGGTCGGATCCATCAACGACGTCACCCCCCAGGCGCACAACGGTTGCCGCCCGCCGAAGCGTCGTCGCGTCTAAAGCACTGTCACCGTCGTGGCGGGCCTGACCACCTCGTGGTCGGGCCCGCCTGGACACTTTCTTTCTTAATAAACACCTCGTCATTGCAAGTGTCATATAGCGGACACTTAGCCGAAAGGAATCAACAGTGCTTATTGCACAGCGTCCCACGCTCACCGAAGAGAACATCTCGGAGTTCCGTTCACGGTTCATCATTGAGCCGCTCGAACCCGGCTTCGGATACACCCTTGGCAACTCCCTTCGTCGTACCCTGCTCTCCTCGATCCCGGGCGCTGCTGTCACGAGCATCCGTATCGACGGCGTTCTGCACGAGTTCAGCACGGTTCCCGGTGTCAAGGAAGATGTCACCGAGATCATCCTGAACATCAAGGGACTCGTCGTCTCGAGCGAGCACGACGAGCCGATCACCGCGTACCTGCGCAAGCAGGGTGCGGGCCAGGTCACTGCAGCAGACATCTCGGCTCCGGCCGGTGTCGAGGTGCACAACCCCGAGCTCGTCATCGCCACGCTCAACGACAGTGCCAAGTTCGAACTGGAACTGACCATTGAGCGCGGCCGCGGCTACGTGTCCAGCGCCCAGAACCGCAACGAGTTCTCCGAGGCCGGCCAGATTCCGGTCGACTCGATCTACTCGCCCGTTCTCAAGGTGACCTACCGCGTCGAGGCAACTCGTGCCGGTGAGCGCACTGACTTCGACCGCCTCGTCGTTGACGTGGAGACCAAGTCGGCCATCTCGCCCCGCGACGCCATCGCATCGTCCGGTCGCACCCTGACCGAACTGTTCGGCCTGGCCCGCGAACTCAACACCGCCGCTGAGGGCATTGAGATCGGCCCCGCGCCGGTTGACGCCGTTCTCTCGACCGAGCTTTCGATTCCGATCGAAGACCTCGACCTGTCGGTGCGTTCGTACAACTGCCTCAAGCGCGAAGGCATCAACAATGTCAGCGAACTGGTCGCCCTCTCGGAGACCCAGCTCATGAACATTCGTAACTTCGGACAGAAGTCTGTCGACGAGGTCAAGGACAAGCTCGTTGAGCTCGGCCTGTCTCTCAAGGACTCGGTTCCCGGATTCGACGGCGCCCACTTCTACAGCGGATACGAAGAAGAGCCCACCAACTAAGGTTCGTCTCTTCGACGACCTCTACTGTTTTTTGATACTGGAGATTACCCATGCCTAAGCCCACAAAGGGACCCCGGCTCGGTGGCGGCCCGGCGCACGAGCGCCTCATGCTCGCCAACCTGGCTGCTGCCCTGTTCACCCACAAGTCCATCAAGACGACCGAGACGCGCGCCAAGCGCCTGCGTCCGCTCGCCGAGCGCATGGTGCAGTTCGCCAAGCGCGGCGACCTGCACGCGCGTCGTCGCGTTCTCGCGACGATCACCGACAAGACCGTCGTTCACGAGCTCTTCACCGTGATCGCACCCCAGGTCAACGAGCGTGAGGGCGGTTACACCCGCATCACGAAGCTCGGTTTCCGCAAGGGTGACAATGCGTCCATGGTGCAGATGGAGCTCGTTCTCGAGCCCCTCGTCCCCAAGGTCAAGCGCTCCAAGGTTGCCACCGTCGCCGCGACGCCGATCGGTTCCGACTCTGTCGTCGTCGATGACGTGGTCGCCGACGACGCTGCCGTAGCCGAGGACGTCGTCGCTGACGACGCCGCGGTTGTTGCTGACGCTCCGGTCGAGGAGACCAAGTAGTCGCACGATAGAAACACGATGAGGGGTTCGGCTTCGGCCGGACCCCTCATTTTTTGTGGGTGACATAGGCTGGGCCCATGCCTGATCCGGAACGAGCCCAGAGCATCCGCCCACAAACCCCAAGGCCGCCGAGCGAGTCACCGCTGAGTGCCCGCGTCGCCGCGCCGATCAGGCTCGCCGTGCCGCGGCATCCTGATGTCGCCTTCTGGCGTGCGGCGACGGATGCCGACATCGACGGCATCTGGCAGCTGCGGCAGGCCATGGGCCGCGTCGACCACCCGAACTACCTCACGGCGCGCGGTGCGATTGCTGCCGACTTCGGCTATTCGCATTTCCACGCCGAACACGACTCCCTGATCGGGCTCGACACGAACGGTCGGGTCGTCGCGGTCGGGATGGTCATGTTCCCGCCGCGGCAGGTGACGCTCGTGCGGTCGATGCCGATCGGCGGAGTGCACCCGGACCTGCGCGGCCGCGGCATCGGCCGGCAACTGCTGGCCTGGCAGCTGGGGCGAGCGCAGCAGCAACTCGCGTCGTCGAGCAAGCTGCTGCCGGGCTGGATCCTCGCCTACGCCGACGAGCGATCCCCGCAGACCGCACGGATGCTGCGGCTCGGCGGCATGCACCTGTCCCGGTATTTCCTCTCCCTGGAGCGCCCCCTGACCGAGCCCATCGCCGAGGTCGAACCGGCCCCCGGCATCCGTCTGGCGCCGTTCAGCATGCAGGATTCGGCGGCGGTGCACGTCGCCCGCGACGACGCCTTCATGGACCACTGGGCGAGCCAGCCGATGAGCGACGAGAACTGGAACGCCTTCGTGACGGGTCGGTGGTTTCGGCCCGACCTGTCGTTCGTGGCGTTCGGCACCGACGACGCCGGTGCCGAGCAGGTCGTCGGGTTCGTGCTGTCGAGCGCGAACGAAGATGTCTGGCGCACGCAGGGCTTCACCGGGGGGTATGTCGACCTCGTCGGCGTGACGACCGCGTGGCGGGGCCGACACATCGCCCAGTCACTGCTCGCCGCGCACCTCGAAGCCGGACGAGCCCTGGGATATGACCGCTCGACCCTCGCGGTCGACTCCGCGAGCCCGACCGGTGCCCTGGGCCTCTACGAGGGCATGGGCTACGTGCCCACCCACCGCAAGCTGGCGTTCACGCTGCAGTACTAGCCCCGCCGCGCTCGCCCGGCTCAGAACGTGAGGCGCACCACCACGCCGGACAGGCCGTGCAGCACGCCCGCAACCCCGGCGGTGACAGCGTCTTCGGCGCGCTGAACGGTCACGGCCGAGGCGACCTGGTCTGCGGGGACGCTGACGCCGGTGCCGCGAAAGGTGGCCCCCGCCCAGACGGCCGCGGTGACGTTCGCGGTCGGTTCGGGCAGCTGCGCGCCGACCATCAGAAACTCCTGCCCCAGGTTTTGGGCCGTCAACAGGGAGAAGACGTCCACCACGCCGCTGCCCGCCCCCAGAACGAGGTCGGGAGACAGGGCCACGGCCGCGTCGAGGTGGCGCTCGACCTCGTCGTCATCGGCGGCTACGAAGGACTGCAGGTCAACGTCGTACTGCGCCGCCCAGCGTTCCACGGCCGCCCCGATTGCCCGAGTGGCATCCGCGTTTCCCGGGTCGCCAGCAACACTGCGGGAAATCACGATGGCGCGGTAACCCGCGGGCGGCACGACGCCATCCCAGGAACCGGGGAGCGGGCTGAGGGTCGGCTCGGGCATTTGCATGGTGATGCTGCCCAGGTAGCCCGAACCGAGCGGGCGGAGACTCTGGCCCGGCGTGGCCGTCGTGCCCGTTGCGCATCCGCTGACGACGAGGAGCAGCGCCAGGGCTGCGACAAACGTGAGGCGTGGTCTGGGGTGCACAGCGGTCAACCTCCGAGGTCGGTCAGGCGTCGGGGACGATCCGGCACCGCCACAGGTTGGCAGTCGGGCGTGGCCGGGGGGTGACGGTCGAGCAGCAGGCAGGTGAACTTTCGTGCCCGCCGCAGCCGGCGTGCGGATGCCGCGTAACCCCGAGTTCACACTTTCGGCGTTGCTCGTTCATCCGGTTCGGACAGGTTGTCCGGATGAGCCAGTTCGTCTTCGTCCCGCGCCCCCCGCGCCGTTTCCGTTCTCTCGCCGTCGTCGTGGGGCTGGTCGCAGCGGCCGCGGGCACCACGCTGGCCGCTCTGCCGGCGTCAGCCCACGGATTCGAGTCGACGGTCTATGTTGACGCGGTCGCCGCGGACACCGGGGATCTGCGCGCCGATATCTACCTTGAATACGACCTGCTGGTCGTGTCCGCGGCCGAGAACCAGGACGACCCTGGCCTCTTCAACGAGGGGATGGACCTGTTCGAGACCGGCGACGAGGCGATCGCCATGAACGCCCACGCCGACACCGTGCGGGACTACGTGCAGGAACGATTCCAGGTCACCTTCGGCGGCGAGGCATGCTCCCCGGTCCCGGTGGGGGAGATCACCATGGACGTGCGCGACGATGTGCCATACGCGCTGCTGGTGCTGGACTTCGCCTGCGCGGCCGGTTCCGCAGACAGCCCGACGTACGAGGTGACCAGCACGCTGTTTCCCGACGTCGAGGACTATGTCACCGACACCAAGACCATCGTGACCTACGACCTCGACGGACGCTCCGGCAGCGCCGCTCTGGACTCGTCCGACCCCACCTTTTCGACGGGGCAGGCCTGGCACGAGCGTTTTCTGGAATTTTTCCTGCTCGGCGCCGAGCACCTGGCTGCCGGCCCCGACCATCTGCTGTTTCTGCTGGCCCTGATCGTCGGATCGCGCCGCCTGCGCGATGTCGTTCTCGCCGCGACCGCGTTCACGGTTGCCCACTCGCTGACCTTTGTCATCGCCGCGCTCAACCTGGTCGCTGTGCCGGCCGCTGTGGTCGAGCCGATCATCGCGCTGTCCATCGCCGTCGTCGCCGCCTGGCCGCTGTGGATCAACCGGCGGCGTTCTCGTCTCGTCCCCGGGCCAGCGGGCACAGCCGGGGGGCGGTCCTCGCCGGGGCGCTGGGCGATCGCGCGGGCGGAACAGGGTCGGCTCGCGGTGGTCTTCTGCTTCGGTCTTGTGCATGGTCTCGGCTTTGCCGGGGCGCTCGGAATCGACGAGGCGTGGTCGTGGACCCTGTTGTGGTCGCTGTTGGTGTTCAACGTGGGCATCGAGGTCGTGCAGCTCGCGATCATCGCCTGCGTCTTTCCCCTGCTGTCCCTGCTGCGTCGTCGGATGCCGCGGGTGGGAGTCATCGCCACGGTGATGGTTTCCGGGGCGGTCGCCGCATTCGGGCTGGTCTGGTTCGCGGAGAGAATCTTCGCGCTCGCCTAGCAACCGGTGCGGCCCTTGGCCTCACTGGTACATGCATTGTGTCAACACACACAGGATTGTTCCTCCCTTTGCTTGCCCGATTCAAAGCATTCACACGGAATTTACTCAGCAAGAACACACTTGCGGCGCGTGCGCATTTGCGCATGAGCGTGTTCCTTAGATCCGAGAGGTACTGGAATCACATGTCGTTTAGCAACACAACCCGGGCTGCAAAGCCTGCTCACCGGCGCACGGGGATCGTCTTCGGCGCTGCTGTCGTCTGCCTCTCCATGGCTCTGACCGGCGGCGTCCTCACGACGAGCGCCGTCGCTGCCACCTCCACCCAGTCCGACATCGTGCTGCATGTGGGCGCCGACGAAACCATGCGCAACTTCTCCTGGTATTCAGCCGCCGACACGGCTCAGGTCGTCCAGGTCGCTCTGGCCGCCAATGTCGTCGACGGGGCCTTCCCGGGCCTGGCCACGAGCATCTCGGCCACGGGAGGACTCACCACCAGCGGTGAGTACAACCGCTTTGCGACGATGACCGATCTCGCCGAGAACACCGCCTATGTCTACCGCGTGGGCAGCGAAGGCGACTGGTCGAACACCTACTCCTTCCGCACCCAGGACTTCGACGGTGCCTTCGACTTCCTCTTCTTCGGTGACCCGCAGATCGGATCGTCGAAGGACATCCCCGGCGACACCGCCGGCTGGAGCGAGACGCTCGACGTGGCCACCTCGACCTACCCCGACGCCGAAATGCTGTTCTCGGCCGGCGACCAGGTCGATTCCGCCTCCAACGAGGTGCAGTACGAGGCCTTCCTCGAGCCCGACGCACTGCGCGAGATTCCGTTCGTCGCGACCAACGGAAACCACGACGTCGGCAACAAGGCCTACGAGCAGCACTTCAACACGCCGAACGTCGACGCCAGCGCCGGTGCCGGTTCGGACACTGCCTCGGGCGGCGACTACTGGTTCATCTACAAGGATGTCCTCTTCATGGATATCAACTCGAACAGCCGCGACAACGATTCCCACATTGCCTGGATGAACCAGATCGTCGCCGAGCACGGCGACGAGGCCAAGTGGAAGGTCCTGGCCTTCCACCACTCGATCTACTCGCCCGCTGTGCACGCGACCGACGGCGACATCGTCGACCGCCGCGCCGTTTTGCCGACGGCCATCTCAGACCTCGGCATCGACGTGGTTCTTCAGGGACACGACCACGCCTACGCGCGCAGCTATCTGATGCACAACGGCGTCAAGGCCAACGAGGCCGAAGAAGCCGGCGCTGACTCGGTCATCGCCGGCCCCGGCGGCGTACTCTACGTCACGGCGAACTCGGCCTCCGGCTCGAAGTACTACAACCTGCAGGAACAGGGCTTCTCCTACCTGTCCGCTTCCAACCAGGAGCACGTGCGCAACTACAGCGCCATCGAGGTCTCCGATGAGGCCTTCACCATCAAGACGCTGCGCAGCGAGGCCTACGGCGACGCGAACCCCGTCAACAGCGTCGTGGACCAGGTCACCCTGACCCGCGAGGTTCAGCCGGACCTCGACTCCCAGGAGCTTCAGGTCACCGTTCCCGAGGCCGCTCCGGGTGAATTCGTCTGGAACATCGACGGCACGAACGCGCTTCTCGACCTCGGCACCGCGATCGACGCCGGCGACCACTACTCGGCCGTTGGCTCGATCAACGCCATCCGCGTGACCGACACCCGTGCCGCCGGACCGGAGTGGTCGATTTCCGCGCAGGTCGGCGACTTCGTCTCCGGTGACAAGTCGTTCTCCGGTCGTTTCCTCGGCTGGTCCCCGTCGGTCGTTGAGACCGGTGGCGACGCCGTCGCCGGTGCAGCGGTTGAATCGGGCTTCTTCGCGGGCGACGGATTGTCCGCCTCCTCGACCCTGGGCTACGCCGCCACCGGCCATGCCCTCGGTTCTGCGACGCTCGACGCCGGTCTGGGACTCGCCGTTCCGGTTGACGTGACCGACGGTACCTACCAGGCAACGCTCACGCTCACCGCACTGAGCTAAGAACCCCTGTGCCCGCACCGAGGAGGTGGGCGCCGCCGGCGCCCACCTCCTCGGTGTCTCACCACCCACACTCTCACTCACACCTAGGGGACCTCGATGCTTGCCCGACCACCACGCAGCCCGCATGCTGCCGTCACTCTGCTTCGTGCCCTGCCCATAGCGTTGATCTTCGTGCTGGGAGTGCCGACGGTGAGTCCCGCCGTGGCGGCGGCATCCGAGGGCGACGTCACCTGGGGGGTGCGGACCGCCACGAGCGGTACCGACCCCGAACGCCAGAATTTCGGTTATACCCTCGATCCGGGCGAGTCTCTGAGCGACGCCCTGATCATCAGCAACCACGACGAGGAGCCCCTCGAACTGGACGTCTACGCCGCCGACGGCTTCACCACGACGAGCGGGCAGGTCGACCTTGTGACACGGGACACCGCATCCGTCGCCGCGGGCAGCTGGACCGCGCTCGACACCGGACAGGTGAGCATCCCCGCCGGAGAGAGCGTCGAAGTGCCCTTCACCGTGACGATTCCGGCCGAGGCAACCCCGGGGGACTACCTGGGCGGAATTCTGACCTCGCTTCCCCAGCCCGGTCAGGAACAGGGGATCGACGTGGATCGCCGCCTGGGCATCCGCATGCACGTGCGCGTTCTGGGGGATCTGCAACCGGGACTGTCCGTCGAGAACCTCAGCGTCTCCTACGCGGGAACGGCCAACCCGTTCGGCACCGGCGACGCCACCGTGAGCTATTCCGTGGTTAACACCGGCAATGTGCGGGTGGCCGCCGGGCAGACGGTGGGCCTCGCAGGGCCGTGGGGCATGCTGCCCACGGACATCGCGAATGTCGCCGCCGTTCCCGAACTCCTGCCCGGTGAGTCCTGGCCGGTCACGGTGTCGGTGGCAGCAATTTCTCCCGTCTTCTGGTTGACGGCCTCGGTATTCCTGGATCCCGAGCTCGCTGTCGTCGCCGGCTCGACGCCGGGAATCACCCCCGTCGAGGCGTCCGCCGGCACCTGGGCCCTGCCCTGGGCCCAGCTGGTTTTGCTCGTGCTGCTCGCAGCCGGCGTGGTTGCGACCATGTTGGTGCGCAAGCGTCGTCGCACCCGGCGCGCGCTGCGTGAGGATGCCCGCGTGCAGCAGGCCGTGGACGAGGCCCTCCGAAGTGTTGACGCCGAGGCGGTTCCGACGCACTAACGCACGAGCACCGGCTCAGCGGTCGGCGGCGAGGGCCTGCAGGGCCGAGCGGATGCTGTCGGCGTAGACCTGCCCGCCCGTCGGGCCCGGATGCACCCGGTCCTCGCCGAGCAGGTCCAGGCGCGCGGCGATGGCATCGTGCCAGTTCGCGAGCACCACGTAGGGTTCGGCGTCGGAGAAGCTCGCGAGCGTCGTATTCACCGTGGGGGTCCAGTCCCGCTCGGCGAACGCGTTGACGAGCACGAGGTGGCGGTCGGGCCCGATGGCCGTCTCGATCGCGGCGAGTTCGCCCGCGGTGATCGGCCCGTTGGTGCCGAGGCCGACGATGACCACCGGCCGCAGGGTTCCAGCGGCCGCGGATTCCGCGAGGATGCCCGCGGCGGCATGCATGCCCCGGTTGACGGCAGCATCGATCGAAATTCCCGGGAAGGTCGCCTGCAGCTCCGCTGCCGAGGCGAGCATCACCGAGTCGCCGACCGCCGTGATCGCGTCCCCGGTCGGCACCGCGGCGGCCGCTGCAGCGGCGGCGCGGGCCGCTTCTTCTTCGAGGCTGCGCGCCGCGGACTGCGCGGCCGCGCTGCGTTCGGCGGCCTCGAGGGCGGCCTGA
>NZ_QZVS01000051.1 GCF_003602235.1 Cryobacterium melibiosiphilum | reverse complement strand
TGGTGAAGAGGATGGGGGTGAAGCCGCCGATGCAGATGAGTCGGGCGATGGTGGCTTCGGGTGCGGGGTTGATGGTGCCTTCGAGGAGCCCGTCATTCAATCCCCAGGTGAGGTTTTGGCTGCTCGTCGCTTTATCTTTGGCAAAGAACGTGCCGCCGCCGGGTAAGAGCAGTCCATTGTCGGCGCGGGTGGCGGCGCCGGTGTCGGGGACCTCAGTGGTCTTCGGGAGATCTGTGACGTCTGCGACGTCTGCGATAACGGTCTCGCTGGTCTCGCTGGTCTCGCTGGTCTCGCGTGGCCCGCTGGTCTCAGCGGTGGTGCCGGTGGTGCCGGTGGTGCCCGTCTCGTTGGTGGCCGGGCTCTTGGTGGTGTCGGTGGTGCTGGTGGTGCGGATGCCGGTGGTGGTGGTGTCATTCGTGGCGTTGGGGGCGGGGGTGTGGGCCGTGTCCGTGTTGCCCGCTGTGGTGTCAGCGTCGTCGGGGACGACGAAGACGGCTTTGACGCTGGGCCCGACGGGTCCGAAGACCGTGCCGGGGTCGGCTTTGGCGGCGACTTCGAGGGCTTCGATCAGGGACTCGGCGGCGATCTGGTCGGTGGGGCGGGGGTCGTCGATGATGCTCTGCGCGCGGGCTTTGGCGCCTTCTTCGGTGAAGCGGGGGCCGCCGAGGCGGGGGCCGACGACCTGAAGCAGGAATGACCGCATGAATTGGCCGTTTTCGGGGTCGAGGAGGAATTCGCCGTGGAGCATGCCGTCGGGTCGGTCGTTGACTCGGAGGTATTGCCGGGCGCGCATGGCGTCGGCGCGACTGGCGATGCCGTTGGTGTCGATGCGGTCGCGCATGAGGCGGGCCGCTTGCGAGGCCCGGTCGGCGTTCAGGGTGGCGCATTCGGGGATCAGCACGATCAGGGCCGCGCGAAGCATGTCCGAGGTGACGCCGATCGCGGGTTCGCCCAGGCCGCGCCGGATGGCCGTGGCGGCCTCGACGGTGAACACGCCTTCGGTGACGGCCTCGCCGAGCGGGGCGAACCACGGCTGGTCAACCTCGACGGGCGGGAGGTTGGGAAACTCGAGTGCCTGGGCGTCGGCATCTTTCTGGCGTTCCCGGGCGGTTTCGGTCGCGGCGGCGAGTGTGCCGGCCTCGATGAGCTTGCGGGCGTCGGCTTTGGTGCCGCCTCCGCCGCCGCCGAGGCTCTGCACGAACTCTGCCGGGTTGGTGAAGCCGTGCTTGCGGGCCAGGCCCTCGCGGCCGAGCGTGTAATCGGAGCGAGCTCCAATGTTCGCCGCCGACAGAGCAGCGATGAGGGTAACCCTCCGTTGAAAAGCGGCGATCAGGCGGTGGGCCCGCTCCGATTCGTCATTCGACAACGCGGTAAATGTCGCAGACGACAGCGCGGCCCGGTCCAAACACCGGGTCATTTCGCTGAAAGTGGCTTCGAGGTTGTCCATGACCTCAGTGTTTCAGCAACCTCCGACATTATCGGAGCAAACCTCAGCTTCCGCGAAACTCAGTGCCGCACTCGACCTGTGGAGGGATACCGGTCACCTGACTCGTTCGTCGAGAAGGGACCGAACTACGGGTGACGGACGCCGACGCCGGCCAGCAGGGCCCGATAGCCCTCGACATAGGTCGGGTAAGTGAAGGTGAAACCGGTGCTGCGCAGCAGGGCATTGTTCAGGCGCTTGTCGCCGCCGCGCTGGCTCTCGGTCTCGGTCGGGTGTGGTGCCGGCAGGCCGAGCTCGGTGGCGACGAAGGTGAGCACCTCGGCGCTGACCACGGGTGCGTTGTCGACGCCGAGGTAGAGCGACGCGGGCTGCTCGGCGCGCAGCAGCAGGTGCACGATCGCGGCCGCCGCGTCATCGCGGTGGATGCGGTTCGTGTGCCGCGACCGGGCCGAGACGGTGGCCGTGCCCTCGCGTACCTGACGAATCAGGCGTTCCCGGCCGGGACCGTAAATGCCGCCGAGGCGCAGAACGGTGGCGGTGGGCAGGCGGGAGTGCAGCATCCGCTCAGCGTCGAGAAGAATCTCGTCGGTACTGCCGGGTGTCGGGTTGGCGGGTGTCTGTTCGTCGACCCAGCTGCCGTCGTTCACGTCGTAGACGGCGGTGGAGGAGACCAGCACGAAGCGACGCGGGGTGACGCCGGCCGCGTCGAGGGCGTCGAGCAGGTTGCGCAGTCCCCCGACGTAGGCGGCGCGGTAGGCGTCGGGCGTGGGGGCGGATGCCGCGATCGCCATCACGACGAGGTCGGTGCCCGGCGGAATGACGGGGGTGTCGTGGCTCAGGTCGATGGACTGGCCGGTGAGCGGCGCCGGCAGTACCGCTGCGTTGCGCCGCAGGCCCTGCACGTCATGGCCGAGCGCGGCCAGTCGCAGCCCGACCTCGGTGCCAAGGTCGCCGCATCCTGCAATCAAAACCGTCATGTGTCTCCTTTGTTGCTGCACCATCCACGCTATCGGTCTGCGCCCGGCAGTTAGCCTGAGGTATGGCTATCGTTCCCGACACGTCGGACTGGACCTGGGTTCTCGAACGCCCATGCGCGGATTGCGGACTCCGGGCCGGTGAGGTGCCGTTCGCCGACCTGCCAGCCCTGATTCGCGCGAACGCGGCCGCGTGGATTCCCGTTCTGGCCAGAGTGGATGCCGCGGTGCGCCCCAGCGACCACACCTGGTCGGCCCTGGAATACGCGGCCCACGTGCGCGACTGCTGCCGCCTCTTCGACGAGCGTCTGCGTCGCGCCCTCGACGAGGACGACCCACAGCTGGCCGACTGGGACCAGGACGCGACGGCGATCGCGGCTCGCTACGACCTGCAGGACCCCGTGACCGTGAGCCGCGAGCTCGAGGCTGCTGCGGCATCCGTCGCCGATTCGTTCGCGGCGGTCGAGGTCGGCGACCGGCGGCGTAGTATGCGCCGCAGCGACGGGGCTTCATTCACCGTGGAGACCTTGGGGCAGTACTTTTTGCACGATATCGTGCACCACCGGCACGATGTCAACGGCTGAAGAAGCCCGAGGCGCCTCTGTATCTGGAGCGGATGACGGGAATCGAACCCGCGCTATCAGCTTGGGAAGCTGAAGTTCTGCCATTGAACTACATCCGCGTGCCCGGGGCGCCGCCAAGCGGCAACCGGAACCGTGCCAGCATACCAAGCTCGCGGCGTTAGGCTGGCACGGTGCTGCTCTCCGATCGTGACATCAAGGCCGAACTTTCGCGTGACCGCATTCGGATGGAGCCGTTCCTGCCGGAGATGATCCAGCCTTCGAGCATCGACGTGCGGCTCGACCGCTACTTTCGGCTTTTCGACAACCACAAGTACGCCTATATCGACCCGGCGGAGGACCAGCCCGAGCTGACCCGGCTGATCGAGACCAAGGCCGGCGAGCCGTTCATCCTGCACCCCGGCGAGTTCGTGCTCGGCTCCACCTATGAGCAGATCACCCTGCCCGACGACGTCGCCGCGCGCCTCGAGGGCAAGAGCTCGCTCGGCCGGCTCGGCCTGCTCACCCACTCTACGGCCGGCTTCGTCGACCCGGGCTTCAGCGGCCACGTCACCCTCGAGCTCAGCAACGTCGCCACGCTGCCGATCAAGCTGTGGCCCGGCATGAAGATCGGCCAGATGTGCTTCTTCCGCCTCAGTTCCCCGGCCGAGCGGCCATACGGGTCGGCCGAATACAGCTCGCGGTACCAGAACCAGCGCGGCCCGACCGCGTCGCGCTCCTTTCAGAATTTTCACCAGACGGATGTCTCGGTCACCGAAGCGGGCCACCGCGGCGCCTGAGCTGCCGGGCTTGACGATGCCCGGGCGAGGGTTCACACGAATGAAACGCGCGGGCCGGTAAAATCGGAGGATGACCGTCGCAGCGCGCCCCCGATTCGCCGAGGCGCTCGTCGCGCCGTCCGCCACCCCCGACTACCCGGGCCGCATGCGGCGATTCGGCCAGCTCGTCGGCTCCTGGGCCGCGAAGGGCCACCGCCTCAACGAGGAGACCGGCGACTGGGTCGAGCGGGACTTCGTCTGGCTGGTCGAGTTCATTCTCGATGGGCGTGCGGTGCAAGACGTGGAGATCGTGCCGAGTGCGACGCATCCGTCGGGTTTTGAAACGGTCGCCACAGCGCTGCGCGTGTACGACCCGTATGCCGGGCTCTGGCGCGTGAGCTACGTCGCGCCGACGATGGGGGAGTACTGCCACCTCGTGGCCACCCCGTACCGCAACGGCCTGCGGCAGGACGGCACCCGTACCGATGGGCGCCCGATCCGCTGGAACTTCACCTCGATCACGGCCGACACCTACACCTGGGAGGGCTGGATGAGCGCCGACGACGGCGCCACCTGGGTCATGGTCGAGCACAACGAGGCCACGCGTATTCGCTGACCCCGCTCGGGTGGTGAACCTCGGATGTGACTTTCGTGGAACTTTTTCGTGACGATTCCTCTCTTTCCTTCGTCTTAGGGGAATCCAGTGAAATTTCCACGAAGGGAGCACCATGTCCAACACCTATACCCCGAACACCGCGCCTCCCGGTTCCTCCGACAGTTCAGGCAGCTCGCCGCGCGAGCAGGCCGCCCGCGTCGGCGACGAGGCCGCCCAGGCGGGCCACCGCGTCGCCGACGTCTCGAAGGACCAAGCGTCACGGGTCGCCTCCGAGGCGAAAAAGCAGGCCTCCGACGTTCTCTCCGAAGCCCGCACTCAGCTCAGCGACCAGGCCGCCCATCAGCAGGCCCGCGTGGCCTCGGGGCTGCGTTCGATCAGCGAGGAACTGACCGAGATGACCCGGTCGACCGACAACGCCGACGGCGGAGGCGTCGCCAACGACCTCGTGCAGCAGGCCGCCCAGCGCGCCGGCAGCGTGGCCAGCTGGCTCGACGCCCGTGACCCTGGCTCGCTGCTGCAGGAGGTGCGCGCGTTCGCGCGTCGTAAGCCCGGCACCTTCATTGCGATCGCCGCGACCGCCGGCGTGCTCGCCGGCCGGCTGACCCGCGGGGTCGTCAGCGCCGGCGACGGGTCTCCGAGCACCTCGGCACCGCACCGGCACGACGCGTCGATCAGCGCCGAATCGGGCCGTCCCGCCCCGCGCCCGGCGAGCACCCTCGGCACCGCGAGCCTCGGCACCAGCGGGCTCGGCGCCGACGACCTCACCGAGGACCCCGACTTTCAGCGCGGCGACGGCCTGAGCCGTGGCACCGGCTACCGCGGGGTCGACGGTCTCGGCAGCGACCGATGAGCGGCGGTCACACAGCCCCGTCGGGGCATGCCTCCCCGTCGGAACAGAAAGCAGCCGACACCTCCCTGGGTGACCTGCTCGGCGAAGTGAGCCGCGACCTCTCTACCCTGATGCGGCAGGAGCTCGAGCTTGCCAAAGCCGAATTGACCCAGTCCGCCACCCGCGCCGGCAAGGGCGCCGGGTTTCTCGGCGCTGCCGGGTATGCGGGCCTCATGGCCGTGCTGTTCCTCTCGATCGCCCTCTGGTGGGGCCTCGGCTACCTCGTGGGCAACGGCTGGTCCGCGGTGATCGTGGCCGTGCTGTGGGCGGCGATCGGCGGCATCCTCTATGCCCGCGGCCGCCGTGAGATGAAGGCCGTGCGCGGAGTGCCGCGAACGGCCGAGTCACTGAAGAAGATCCCCGAGACGCTGAACCCGTCAACTACGCCCAGCCGTTCCGAAACTCCGAACCGAAACGAGGACACGCTATGACCGACTACACCGACCCCGCCTACCCGGGCACGCCCCGCGCCGCACGAACGGCGCACGACACCTACCGCGACCTCAGCTCCGACGACCTGGAGGCCATGGCGATCGCCGGGTCCGACACCGAGTCCGGGGCGGCGTCGAAGGATCCCGACCAGATCCGCCGCGAAATCGAGCGCACCCGCCGCGAGCTCGGCTCCGACGTCGACGCCCTCGCCGACAAGGTCACCCCGTCGAAGATCATGCAGCGCCAGACCGGCAAGATCCGCAACGCGCTCGGGTCGGTCTCCGACCGGGTGATGGGTTCGGCATCGCAAGCATCCGACGCCGTCGGCGAGTTGCCGCACACGGCCGCCGCACAGGCCAAGGGCAACCCGATGGCCGTGGGCTTGATTGCCTTCGGCGTGGGCTGGCTTGCCGCCTCGCTCGTACCGGCCACGGCTTCGGAGCAGCGGATGGCCGCCCAGATCAAGGATGCCGCCGCCCCGCTCGTCGACGAGGCCGTGGGAGCGGCGAAGTCGGTCGGGGAGTCGCTGAAGGAGCCCGCTCAGAATGCGGCGACGGCCGTGAAGGATGCCGCGACCGAGGCCGTGGACACCGTCAAGGGAGAGGCTGTTGATGCCAAAGACGCCGTGACGGATCAGGCCCGCCGTTCGGCGAACGACGTGGAGCTGTAGTCACCCACTGATCGCCCTTCCGCATGCCCCGCCGATTTACGCCGGCGGGGCATGTGTGCAACCCCATATTTCAGGCCCAGAGCCCTCAAGGCCCCGAGCCCTCAAGGCCCCGAGAAGGAGAAACCGATGGCCGACGCCGGAACGAGCCAGAAACTCGCCGATGCTCCCGCCCCCGACGATCCGCGCAAGCCGGACTCGCCGACCGAGGTGTCACCCACCTCGTGGAAATACGTGCTGCGCAAAACCGTGCACGAGTTCACGTCTGACCAGTGCACCGACCTGGCGGCGGCCCTGACCTACTTCGCGGTGCTCTCGATTTTCCCGGCGCTGATCGCGCTCGTGTCGCTGCTCGGCGTGATCGGCCAGGGGCAGGCATCCGTCGACGCCCTGCTCTCCATCGTGGGATCGGTGGCTCCCGGGTCGACGGTCGACGTGATCCGCGGGCCGCTCGAGCAGTTCGCGAATTCGCCCGCGGCGGGCTTCGCCCTCGTTTTCGGCATTCTCGTGGCCCTGTGGTCGGCCTCCGGTTATGTGGGCGCCTTCAGCCGGGCGATGAACCGCATCTACGAGATCGACGAGGGCCGCCCCTTTCTCAAACTGCGCGCCACGCAGCTCGGGGTGACCGTCGTCACCATCCTGCTGTTGCTCGTGATGGTGCTGATCCTCGTCGTCTCCGGCCCGGTGACGGACGCCGTGGGCAGCGCCCTCGGCATCGGAGCGACCGCGCAGGTGGTCTGGTCGATTGTGAAGTGGCCGGTGCTCGCGGCGGCCGTGGTTCTGCTCATTGCGATCCTGTACTACGCGACGCCCAACGCCCGGCAGCCGAAGTTTCGCTGGATGAGCTTCGGTGCCCTCGTCGCGGTCATCGTGCTCGTGCTGGCGTCGGTGGTGTTCGGCCTGTATGTGGCGAACTTCTCCAACTACGACCGCACGTACGGGTCGCTCGCGGGCATCATCGTGTTTCTGCTCTGGCTGTGGATCATGAACCTCGCGCTGCTGTTCGGCGCGGAGTTCGACGCCGAACTCGAGCGCGGGCGCCAGTTGCAGGCCGGAATCGAGGCGGAGGAGAACATCCAGCTGCCGCCACGCGACACGAAGAAGAGCGACAAAGCTGCGGCGACCGAGCGCGCCGACGTGGAGCAGGGGCGCGGCATCCGTAAGCGGGCGGGCCGCGACGACGACTGACGTTCCGAGGCGAAGTGGCCACGAGCGCCCCCGAAACGGGTGGCCGCTACCGTCATGACGGTAGCGGTCACCCGTTTCGGGCGCGGTCGTGATGTAGGGCTAGAGCGTGAAGGGGAAGCCGAGGTCTTCGGGGTACTCGCCGAGGGCGGTGAGGTCGGTCGCGGCTTTCTGCAGCGCCGCGAGGGTGAGGCCGAGCGTTCCGGGCCCGAAGCTCACCCGGCTGACGCCGAGCTCGGCGAGGCGCTTCAGCGGCACCAGTCCCGGGGCACCGATCACGGAGATGCGCCCGTGCACCTGCTCGATCGCCCGCGAGACCGTGTCTTCGTCGCCGAGACCGAGGAAGAAGACGACGTCGGCTCCGGCGCCGAGGTAGGCGTTGGCGCGGGCGACGGCTTCGTCCCAGGTGCCGCCGCCGGCGAGGGTGTCGACCCGGGCGTTGATGACGAGTGGGATGCCGCTCTGGTTGGCGCCGACGCGGGCTGCGGCCACCCGGGCGGTGGCGGTATCGATGTCGAACTGCGGGGCCTTCGCGGCACCGACGGAGTCCTCGAGGTTGATGCCGACGATGCCGGATTCCTCGATGAGGCGACGCACGTGCAGGGTGACGCCCGCGGCATCCGCAGCGTAGCCCTTTTCGAAGTCGGCGGAGACCGGCAGCTCCGTGGCGGTCGCGATGATGGTCGCGGCGCGGATGGCCTCGTCGAGGCTGAGGCCCTCGCCGTCTTCGATGCCGCGCACGTTCGAGATGGAATGGCTGGCGGTGGCGAGGGCCTTGACGCCGGGGGCCTCGGAGACGATCTTCGCGGTGATGGCGTCCCACACGTTGGTCACGATGAGCGGCTCACCGGGAACGTGGAGTGCGTTGAACAGTTCGGCTTTCTGCAACTGGGAGAGTGTCATGCGCCCTAGTCTGACCCGGGGTCTGCGCTCTGCCTAGGCCACAGCCTCAGATCAGCGGATGCCCAGAGAATGCTCCGCAGGCACTCAGCTGATCTGCTGTTGCTGGGCCTTGACGGGCAGCAGCAACAGCAGCCCGACCAGCAGCACGAGCATAATGCCGAGGATGCCCCAGTAGGTCGCGCCGAAGACCGAGACGCAGACGGCGAAGGCGGTCGGGGCGAGAAAGCTCACCGCGCGCCCGGTCGTGGCGTAGAGCCCGAACACCTCGCCCTCGCGTCCGGCCGGAATCAGCCGGGCCAGGAACGTGCGGCTCGCCGACTGGGCGGGGCCGACGAAGAGGCAGAGCGCGAGGCCCGCGGTCCAGAAGACGATCTGGCCGCCGTCGTGCAGGAAGAACACGATCAGGCCGCTGACCAGCAGGCCCACCAGGGCCGTGACGATGACGGGTTTCGCGCCGAGTCGGTCGTCGAGGGCGCCGACGGCCATCGTTGCGACGCCGGCGACGACGTTGGCCGCGATCGCGAAGATGATCACCTCGCCCGGGGAGAACCCGAAGACGGATGCCGCGAGCACCCCGCCAAAGGTGAACACCCCGGCGAGGCCGTCGCGAAAGACGGCGCTGGCCAGCAGAAAGTACACCGTCTGCCGGCTCGTCGACCAGAGCCGTTTCACGTCGCGGCCGAGGAGTACGTAGCTCTGAAAGAATCCGACCTTCGGCCGGCGAACCGATGCCGGGGCATGGTATTCGGGCACCCGCAGCAGCACGGGCAGGGCGAAGAGGCCGAACCAGGCCGCGGCGACGAGCATCGTGACACGCACGGCGAGCCCATTCTCGCTCGTCACTCCGAACAGGCCCACCTCGGGAGCGATGAAGCCGAAGTAGACGATGAGCAGCAGCACGATTCCGCCGAGGTAGCCCATGCCCCAGCCGAACCCGCTGACCCGGCCGATCGAGCGCGGCGTCGACACCTGCACGAGCATCGCGTTGTAGTTGACGCCGGCGAACTCGAAAAATACGTTGCCCGCCGCGAGCAGGAACAGCCCGAGCAGCAGGTAGCTCGGGCTGGCCTCGACGAAGAACATCGCCACGGTGATGACGACCACCACGAGGGTGTTCACGCCGAGCCAGAACTTGCGCCGCCCCGAGGAATCGGAGCGCTGCCCGGTGATCGGGGCGAGCACCGCGATCAGCAGGCCGGCGATGGCGAGGGCCCAGCCGAGCTGGGCGCTGATCACGTCTTCATCACCGAACGCCTCACCGGTGATATAGACGCTGAAGACGAAGGTCGTGACGACCGCATTGAACGCGGCCGACCCCCAGTCCCAGAAGGCCCAGGCGACCACGCTGCCGCGCGTCGGGGTGGGCGGGGCAACGGCGTCAGCGCTGACAGCGGGCTCGATCATGCGCTCACCCTAGTCGCCGGGGGTGGCCGACGGATGTTGCCGCGCCCCCGGTCGCGCGGCATCCGCTCGCCCCGGCGCCGCCGGCCGCTGTGTTGAGTCACACAGAGTTGAGTCACACAGAGTTGAGTCACACAGAGTTGAGTCACTCACACTCAACTTTCAGGCACAGAAGTTGACAAGGGTTTTCGCGACCTGCAACACTTGAGTCAACAAGGCTCAAGTCTGCAAGACCTGAGATTTATACTCTTGAAGGAGAACCCCCCACATGGCTCGTGCAGTAGGTATTGACCTCGGAACCACCAACTCTGTGGTGGCCGTGCTCGAAGGTGGAGAACCCACCGTCATCGCCAACGCAGAAGGCTTGCGCACCACCCCCTCCGTCGTCGCGTTCACGAAAGACGGCGAGGTTCTCGTCGGAGAAACCGCCAAGCGCCAGAACGTCACCAACGTCGACCGCACCATCAGCTCGGTCAAGCGCCACATGGGCACCGAGTGGACCGTCGGCATCGACGACAAGAAGTACACCCCGCAGGAGATCAGTGCCCGCATCCTCGCGAAGCTGAAGCGCGACGCCGAGCAGTACCTGGGCGAGAAGGTCACCGACGCCGTCGTGACCGTGCCGGCGTACTTCAACGACGCCGAGCGTCAGGCCACGAAGGAGGCCGGCGAGATCGCCGGACTCAACGTGCTGCGCATCATCAACGAGCCGACCGCCGCGGCGCTCGCCTACGGCCTCGACAAGGGCAAAGAAGACGAGCTCATCCTGGTCTTCGACCTCGGAGGCGGAACCTTCGACGTGTCGCTGCTCGAGGTCGGTAAGGACGACGACTTCAGCACCATCCAGGTGCGTTCGACCGCCGGCGACAACCGCCTCGGCGGCGACGACTGGGACCAGCGCATCGTTGATCACCTGATCAAGCGCTTCAAGGAGACCACCGGCGTCGACGTGTCCAAGGACAAGATCGCCAAGCAGCGTCTGAAAGAAGCCGCCGAGCAGGCAAAGAAGGAACTCTCCTCGAGCATGTCGACGAGCATCCAGCTTCCCTACCTCTCGCTGACTGAAAACGGTCCGGCCAACCTCGACGAGACGCTCACCCGCGCCCAGTTCGAGAAGATGACCGAAGACCTGCTCGACCGCACCAAGAAGCCCTTCCAGGACGTCATCCGTGAGGCCGGCGTCAAGGTCGGCGACATCGCCCACGTCGTTCTCGTCGGTGGTTCCACCCGCATGCCCGCCGTGTACGAGCTCGTCAAGAGCGAGACCGGTGGCAAGGACCCGAACAAGGGCGTCAACCCGGACGAGGTCGTCGCGGTCGGCGCCGCACTGCAGGCCGGCGTGCTGAAGGGCGAGCGCAAGGACGTTCTGCTCATCGACGTCACCCCGCTGAGCCTCGGCATCGAGACCAAGGGCGGCATCATGACGCGCCTCATCGAGCGCAACACGGCCATTCCGACCAAGCGCAGCGAGACCTTCACCACGGCCGACGACAACCAGCCGTCCGTCGCGATCCAGGTCTTCCAGGGCGAGCGTGAGTTCACCCGCGACAACAAGAACCTCGGAACCTTCGAGCTCACCGGCATCGCGCCGGCGCCCCGTGGCATCCCGCAGGTCGAGGTCACCTTCGACATCGACGCCAACGGCATCGTGCACGTGTCCGCCAAGGACAAGGGCACCGGAACCGAGCAGTCGATGACCATCACGGGCGGATCCTCGCTCGCGAAGGAAGACATCGAGCGCATGGTGCGCGAGGGCGAAGAGCACGCCGCAGAAGACAAGCGCCTGCGCGAAGTCGCCGAGACCCGCAACACGGCCGAGCAGCTCGCCTACTCGATCGAGAAGCTGATCAAGGACAACGACGACAAGCTGCCCGAAGACGTCAAGACCGAGGTCCAGGCCGACGTCGACGCCCTCAAGAGCGCACTCGCCGGCGACGACGAAGCGGCCGTGAAGACCGCCTACGACAAGCTGAACGAGAGCCAGGGCAAGATCGGCGAGGCTATCTACAAGAGCAGCCAGGCGGATGCCGCCGCTGAAGGCGCGCCGGCCGACGACGCCCCTGCCGAAGACAACAAGGACGAAGACGTTGTCGACGCCGAGGTCGTGGACGACGACGAGCCCGCCAAGGACGAGACCAAGAAGTAATGGCAGACAACAACAAGAAGAAGCGCGACAAAGCGGGGGAGCCCGACAAGGGCGCCCCCGCGGCGGGCACGCCTGACGCAGCCGAGACCGCGGATGCCGGCGCCCCCGACGACGCGGCCACCTCGGCGACCGCAGACGCTGCGACCGACCCGGCCGCGGCATCCGCTGACGCCGCATCGGCCGACGGCATCGAAGAGGACGAACTGACGGTTCAGGACATCCTCGACGCTGCCCAGCGCGAAGTGGCCGAGCCCACGAGCGAACACCTCGCCGACCTCAAGCGGGTGACCGCCGAGTACGCGAACTACCGCAAGCGCACCGAGGCCAACCGTGCGATCGAGAAGGAGCGGGTGACCGGCGACGTCGTGAAGCTGCTCATTCCCGTGCTCGACGACATCTACCGGGCCGAGAAGCACGGCGACCTCGTTCCCGACAGTGCGTTCGCGGCGATCGCGGCCAAGCTGCGCTCGAGCGTTGAGCGCCTGGGCCTGACCTCGTTCGGTGAGGTCGGCGAGGTCTTCGACCCGACGATGCACGAGGCCATATTCCAGCAGCCCTCCGGCGACGTCGACGTGGAAACTGTCGGCGACGTGGCAGAAACCGGCTATCGCCTTGGCTCGACCCTGCTTCGCGCGGCCAAGGTCGTCGTTCAGGTTCCGAGCGATGGCTAGTCAGGACTGGTTCGATAAGGACTTCTACCGCGTTCTGGGTGTGTCGAAAGACGTGACCCCGGCGGAGTTGAAGAAGGCGTACCGCAAGCTGGCGCGCAAGTATCACCCGGATTCCAACCCGGGCAACGCAAGCGCCGAAGCCAAGTTCAAGGAATTGAGCGAGGCCAACTCGGTACTCGCCGACCCCGCGCAGCGCAAGGAGTACGACGCCGTGCGCGCAATGGGCAGTGGAGCACGCTTCACTGCCCCCGGGGGCGGCGGCCAGGCCGGCGGCGGCTTTGAAGACGTCTTCGGAGGAATGTTCGGCGGCCAGGGGCGACCTCAGCAGCAGAACTACTCCTTCGAACAGGGCGGCTTCGACGATATCCTCGGAGGGATGTTCGGCAGAGGCGGTGGCGGCGGCGGTTTCGGTAACTCCAGTGGGGGATATCGGGGCACCGGCGCGCCCACGCGCGGACGCGACGTGGTCGCCTCGACGACCGTGGACTTTCTCACCGCCACCCAGGGCGACCAGATCACCCTGCAGACGCAGGACGGCCGCCCCCTCAAGGTACGGATTCCGGCCGGCGTCAGCGACGGCCAGAAGATCCGCCTGCGCGGCAAGGGCCAGGCCAGCCCCGACGGCGGCGAGACGGGCGACATCGTGCTCACCATCACCGTGCGCAAGCACCCGGTGTTCGAGCGTGAAGGCCTTAACCTGCGCGTGAACGTGCCGGTCACCTTCGTCGAGGCGACCCTCGGCGCCACCATCGAGGTGCCCACCCTGGGCGGCTCGCCGGTGCGCCTGCGTGTCGCCCCCGGCACTCCGAGCGGGCGCGTGCTGCGCGTCAAGGGTCGCGGCGTGGTCACTCCCAAGGGCACCGGCGACCTGCTCGCCGTGGTGCAGGTGGCGGTTCCGTCGCACCTGTCGAAGGATGCGACCGAGAAGCTCGCGGCGTTTGCCGAATCCCTGCCGAAAGAAAACCCGCGCGACGACCTGATCGCGCGGGCCCAGGGCTAGCGCCCCGGGGTTGACGATGGACGAGAACACACCCGTGTTCGTCATTTCGATGGCGGCCGAACTGTCAGGGATGCACCCGCAGACCCTGCGCCAGTACGACCGCCTCGGCCTTGTCAGCCCCGAGCGCACCCCCGGCAAGAGCCGCCGCTACACGATGCGCGACATCGTGAAACTGCGGGAGATCGCGGAACTGGGCACCGAAGGGGTCAGCCTGGAGGGCATCCGTCGTATTTTGGAGCTTGAGGACCACGTGCGGCGACTCGAAGCGCGTCTGCGCGACCTCGAAACGACGCTCGCCGACGAGATGCTGCAGCGACCCGGACGCCGGGTCTTCGCGGCCGGAGTAGCGGGCGAAGTGATCTCGCTGAAGGCCGGAACCCGCACACGCCGGTCGAATCAAGTCGTGATTTGGCGACCTTTAGACCACACTTAGGTCAGAGCAGCACACGACTCACCCAGCTTCACGGCCCATAGTCGTGAAGCACGTCACTTTATACGCAGTTTTTAACAAGCAGTTTTTACCAGTACAACTGCACCACACTCTTCAGGGGGAACGATGTCCGATCAGGGCACACGCACGACCGTAGCCGCGCCGAACGGTTTCGACTTCGACAAGCTGCGCCGCCGTCCCGATGTCGAAGCGGACAACCTCTTCGCCGTCGACGCGAGCGACCGCCTGATTCTCGACGAAGCCGCCGGCGCGCTTGCGGCCGCCGGCCCCGGCGAGGTCGTCGTGCTCGGCGACCGCTACGGCGCCCTCACCCTCGGCGCCGCCGCCCTGCACGATGTGCAGGGAATCCGGGTCTACCAGGACGCGCTCTCGGGGGAGCAGGCCCTCGACAGCAACGCCGTCGCCTTCAAGCTGACCAACGCCTATCGTTCGCACGACCTCGGCGCAGGATTGCTGACCGGCGCCCGCGTCGTGCTGCTGCAGCTGCCCCGCGGCCTCGACGAGCTCGACGAGATCGCCGCCGCGATCGCCCGCTACGCCGCCCCCGATGTGCTGATCTTCGCCGGCGGCCGTATCAAGCACATGACCGTGACCATGAATGAGGTGCTGCGCCGCCACTTCGGCGCCCTCAACATCGCCCCGGCCCGCCAGAAGTCCCGCGTGCTGATCGTGTCGACCCCGGTGGCTTCCGCTGCGACGGCCGCTCCGGCCTGGCCGCGCTCGGAACGCCATGATGACCTCGGCCTCACCGTTCTCGCGCACGGCGCCGCCTTCGCGGGCACCGGCGTGGACATCGGCACGCGCGCGCTGCTCGACGTGCTCGATCGCATGAAGCCGGATGCCGAAACCGCCATCGACCTGGGCTGTGGCACCGGGGTGCTCGCCGTCGCGCTCGCCCAGCAGCGCCCGCGCCTGCGCGTGCTCGCGACCGATCAGTCCTCGGCCGCCGTCGCGTCGGCCCGGGCGACCATCGACGCCAACGCCGTGGCTGAACGGGTCACGGTCGCGCGTGACGACGCCCTCACCGGGCGACCGGATGCGTCCGCTGAACTGATCGTGCTGAACCCGCCGTTCCACATCGGCTCGTCGGTGCACGCCGGCATCGCCCTGAAACTCTTCGAGGACGCGGCTCGGGTGCTGCAGCCCGGCGGTGAGCTGTGGACGGTGTGGAACACCCACCTCGGCTACCGCCCCGAGCTCAGCCGCATCGTGGGCCCGACCCGCCAGGTCGGCCGCAACACCAAATTCACCGTGACGGTCTCCACCCGCCGCTAGTCGCGCGGGGCCCGAGCCCGGTTGACGCGCCTGCAGAAACGACGGACTTTTCTCCGGTGGATCGGGTCGTCGGGGCCAGAAACCGTGAAGACGCCTAAGACGTGCGAACGGCACGGCAGCCGACACGGCTTTCGGTCAGCGGATGCGGCGGCTCGGGCAGCGAGACTGATCGCCCGCCCGCCCGCTGGTGCGCCCACAGCTGCACGTGCGCCGGTTCAGACCAGCGCCATGAGGTCGTGCGCCCGAAAACTGCTCGTGCTAGTGGCAGGCCAGGCGCGCGAGCAGTTTTCGGGCGCATGACCGCTACGGCGTGCAGGTTTGTGCCACAGGTGCAGCTTTCGGGCGCTCGACGGGGTGCAGCCAAGCGGCGCACGTGCAGCCTTCGGACGCACGTGCAGCTTCGGGGCGCGACCGCCTGGGAGGGCGACCGGTCCTGCAGGCCCGGCCCGACGCATCCGTAGCGCCCTGGCCCTCGCCCTGAGCCCTGGCCGTTCGCCCGTACCGCGGTGGCCCCTCGCCCGTCCGGGCTAGCGGTCCGTCGAGGTGCCCTTCGTGAGGGTCTTGCCCTGGAAGAACGCGGGGTTGGCGCGGTGCTGCAGCAGCATCAGCACCACGCCGGCGATGAAGAGCACCATGGCGAGCACGAAGACCAGGCCAAGGCCGCCAATGTTCGAACCGCTGCCGTATCCCGGGTTGGTGCTGTCGATCAGTGTCGTGACGAAGATGACGCTGAGGATCACGCCGCCGACGAGTGGCGCCAGGAACTTCAGGAAGAACGACCTGGCGCTCGCAAAGGCTTCGGCGCGGAAGTACCAGACGCAGGCGAACGCCGTGACGCCGTAGTAGAAGCAGATCATCATGCCGAGCGTCAGGATGGTGTCGGTGAGCACGTCGGTGCTGAGAACCCGCAGCACCGCGTAGAAGCCCCAGGCGACGATTGCCGCCATGATGGTGGCGAATCCGGGGGACTTGAAGCGCGGGCTGATGGTGGCGAATCGGTTCGGGAAAGCCTTGTAGTGTCCCATGGCGAGCATCGTGCGGGCCGGGCCGACGAAGGTCGACTGCAGCGACGCCGCCGAACTGGAGAGCACCGCGAGCGAGAGCAGGATAGCGAAGGGTCCCATCACCGGGCCGGCAAGGGCCGCGAAGACGTTGCCCTGGATCTCCTCGTTGCCGAGGCCGAGTTCTCCCGTGCCGATGCCCGAGAACATCAGCGCCGAGATCGCAACCAGGATGTAGAGCGCGAAGATGATGACCACCGTGAGGGTCGCTGCGCGGCCGGGCGTGGTCTTGGGGTTCTTGGTCTCCTCGTTCATCGTGAGGGTGACGTCCCAGCCCCAGAAGATGAAGATCGACAGCGACACCCCGGCGGCGAAGGCCGAGAAGTCCGGCACCAGGAATGGGTTGAACCACCCGGGGCTGAAGGCGAGCTCGTCGAAGGCCGCGCCGTTGCCGAACTCGATCAGTGCGGCCACGCTGAACCAGACCAGCACCAGCAGCTGGAAAGCCACGAGTACGTACTGCACGGCCTTGGTGGTCTCCATGCCGCGGTACGACACGTAACAGGCCAGTGCCATGAAGACCAGGCAGGTCACGACGTTGACGACGACGTTGTTGGTCAGATCCGCAAGATCAGGATTGTTGAACAGTTGCGCCAGCGCGAGGTAGAGAAAGTCGACCGCGACCCCGGCGAGGTTGGAGAGCACCACGACGGTCGCGACGATGAGGCCCCAGCCGCCCATCCAGCCGATCCACGGGCCGAAGGCCCGGGTGGCCCAGGTGAACGAGGTGCCGCTGTCGGGCATCGCATTGTTGAGCTCCCGGTAGCCGAGCGCCACGAGCAGCATCGGGATGAACCCGACCAGGAAGATGCCCGGCATCTGGGTACCGACCGCGGCGACCGTCGGGCCGAGCGAGGCGGTGAGCGTGTACGCGGGCGCGATGCACGAGATGCCGATGACCGTGGCGCCGAGCAGCCCGATGGAGCCGGCGCTCAGGCCCTTGGCGGAGAGACCGCCGGCAGCAGGAAGAGAGGACGTGTCGGGCGTGGAGCCCGGTGAGGGGGTGTGAGCCATGGTCCTGGTCCTTGAGGTCGGCGAACTCGTCAGCGAGTCCGGGCGGGCGGAGCGGGGGTGGGGGGAACGCGGGTCGGCGGAGCCGGGTGCGCGTGCGTGTTCGGTACGACGATGAGGGGAACGGGCAGGCCGTGCAGCATCCGGTTGGCCGTGATGCCCAGAAAAATGGTGCTCGGTCGTGCCAGCCGGCTCGAACCGACGATGACGACCTCGCTCGGCAGCCAGCCGAGGGTCTCGACGGCCGCTTCGACGCTCGTGCCGGTGCCGACCTCGGTCGTCACCGTGCCGAGAGCCGTGGACCTGGTGCGGAAATACTGCAGCACCGCCACGAGGTGTGCGGCGCTGCCGGCGTGAGCGCTGCTGTCGTGCAGTGCGGCGGCCCCGGCCACCGCGGCTCCGGCATGGTCGGCTCCACCATGGTCGTGCCCGGCCTGGTCGTGTGCGGCAGGGTCGTGCGGGACGTGGGGCGGATGCGGCTTGGGGTGCGCCGGGCGGCCGTGCGCGGCATCCACTTCGATGAGGGTCACGAAGCGCAGGTCGACGTCGAGGCCGTTGGAGAGGGCGACCAGCGAGTCGAGCAGCGCCTCCCAACCGGGACGGGTGCCGATGGCGCAGGTGATGCGGGTGAGCTTCTCGGGGGCGTGGTATCCGTGCGGGGCGAGCGCGACTGGGACCGGGGAGGCGTGCAGCAAAGCGTTGGCGACACTACCGATGGAAAAGCGATTCAGGATGCCGCCCCGCGCGGCCCCGACGACGATGCGGTCGGACTGGAACTGCTTGGCGGCCTCGATCAGTCCCTCCGAGGTGGAATCGGCCCAGAGCAGGTGCGTCGTGGCCGTGACGTCGGCTGGCACCCGGGCCGCCGCCCCGGCGAGCCACAGTCGGCCCTGCTCCTCCAGCAGGGCATCGAAGTCGGCGATGGAGGACGGCACCTTGGCGGGCACGGCCGAGGACCGCGGCAGGATCAGGCACAGCCGCAGTTCGGCGGCGGTGAGGCGCGCGAGCGCGACGCCGAGTTCGATCGCCTCGTTGCCGCGTTCGGTCGCCTCATAGGCGACGACGTAATTGTCGACTCGGGTCATTTCCCTGCCTCCTCGTGATGGTCTGACCCGGCAGCGGCGTGCCCGCCGTTGTCGTGCCCAGCGTGGTCGTGCCCAGCGTGGTCGTGCCCGGCCTGCTCCGCGCCGTGATCGTGATCGTGCCCCGGCGCGCAGTGCGCGGCCGGGCTCGGTGCCACGTCGAGCGAGGGGTTGCGGTCGAAGAAACCGACCGGCTTCAGCCAGAAGGCGACGGTGTCGCTCGGCATGATCGGCCAGTCCTCCGGCCGCGTCACGTGGTGGATTCCGAAGACGTACCAGAGCACGAGGTCGGTGCCGCGCACCGGGCGTTCGGCCTGGATCCACTCGGGCAGGCCGTGGTCGACGCCGCTCTGGTTCACGAATTCGCCGCAGGGCCAGCGTTCGGACTCGTCGTTCGGCGTCACCCAGACGGTGTGGCCGATGACCTGTGCTCGCTGGAACACCGGCGACGCCGGGTCGAAGAACGACGGGATCGCGCCGCTCGGCACGAGCTTGTACGACACCGGGGTGCCGAGCCCGTTCAGGGAGTTCTCGTTGACGACCTTCCACGCCCGCTGGGTGTTCCAGTCGAAGTCGTCGAAGCCTTCGGTCTTTATCGGGGTGTTCAGCTGGGTGAGGGCGAGGCCGTGCGGGTTGGCGGGGCCGGTCGGCACGATCTGGGTTTCGGAGCGGAACACCGTGTTCTCGGTGCCGTCCACGTCGAGGTCGAGCCGGGCGACGATGAAGTGCTGGTGGATCGGCGCGTAGGTGCGGGTGTCGACGAGGGTGCCGTTGGGGTGGGGCTGCCCGGCGTCGATGTGGGTGACGACCATGATGCCGGTCGCGCGCACCTCGCACTCGATGTTGCCGTCCTGGTAGAAGCGCCAGTAGACCAGGTACTCGTAGTTCGCGACGGTGACGTGGAAGGAGACGACGAGGCGGCGCATCCGCCTCACCTCTGCGCCGGCGTCGTGGTCGACGTGCTTCCACAACACGGCGTTGTCTTCTTCGTGCACGCAGAATGCGTTGGGTATCGAGTACGGCTCGCCCTTGCTGTTGTGCAGCACGGCGTCGATGTAGCGGATCTCGCCGAGGCAGTCGCAGCCGAGTTCGAGCGAGGTGGTCATGAAGCCGAGGCCCCACTCGCCGATGTCGAAGGCGGTGCGACGGTAGTGGTCGACGCTCGGGTCGCGGTAGGGCACGACCATCTCCGAGAACGACAGCCGGTTGGCGATCGGCCGGTCGCGCTCACCGCCGACGGCGTGGCCGTCGCGGTAGCTGACCCGGTGCAGGGTCATACCCTCGCGGTAGTTGAAGCCGACCCGCATCGACCAGCCCTGCCACTGGATGAGGTGGCCGTCGACCGTGAAGCCGGGGCCCTCGGCCTGCACGATATCGAGCGGGGTCAGCGGCGGCCGCACGCTCTGGGCGCGAATACGCTCGGGCACGAGGTGCGGCACGTACTCGCCCATGATCTCGGGCGTCTCGACGGTGAAGGAGTCCTCGATGTCGAGCAGCTCCATGGTGTTCACGTCGATGACGAAGTGCAAGCCGTTCACCGGCCCGGCATACGGATTAGCGCCGGCGGATGCCCGCACCCAAATGTCCGCCCAGCCGAGGCGGCGGCCGCGGTACTGCTCGGGAATGACGGCGTCGCCGTAGGTCCAGGTGTCGATGAAGATGAGGCTGAGGTCGGTGATGCCGCGGCCGGCGAGCACCGCGATCACGTCGGGGTGGGCGCGCAGGGCGGCGTCGGCCTCTTCCCACTCGTCCACGGTGAAGTTGGCCTGCACGCCGGGAACGTGGGCGAACTCGAGCGTGCGGTCGTCGCTCAGCGAGACGACCGCGGTGAAGGTCTCGTTCGCGGCGCGGTTGAGCACCACGAGGCGCGCGAGGCGGGCGGGAGCGGTGCCGTCGGCCTCGAACGCGGCGATCGCGGCGCGCGGCGGCTCGACGAGTTCGATCGAGGCGAAACGCCAGCCGTCGGCCACGCCGTGGTCCCGGGCGAGGATCGCGCTCGCGTGGGTGAATTCGGTCGCATCCAGAGGATCCAGCGGATGCGAGCCGGTCGAGTGGGTTCGGGAAGGCGTCACAGATCTCATCCTCTGCTGGGCGGGGTACGGCGGTGTGCCCCTGTTGCGTGCACCGAAGTGCGGTGATGGGCAAGTATGACACGCGTCCGCGCCCCGCGGCGGTTTATTGTGCTGGCGAGCGTGCTATTCGAGCGGCGATCATCGGGACAGCGTGCGCGGAGCACGAGGTCGGACATCCGTCGTCGCAGGCAGGGCTGCGGGGGTGCCGGGTGCACGCACCAGCTGCACGAGCGCGAGCACCGCCCAGCCGAACAGCACCACGAGCAGGCCGTTGCGCAGGGTGAGCAGTACGAGAGAGAACGGATCGCCGGCGATCAGCGGCAGGTAGAACACCGGAAACACGAGCGTCGTGAGGCCCGCGATGACGAGCATCAGGTAGGCCGGAACACGCCAGCGGTGCCAGCTGCGCAGCATTCCCGCGGCGACGACCGGGGCGATCCAGAGCATATACTGCGGTGAGCCGACCTTGTTGAACACCACGAACGCGGTGACGAGGGCGAGCGCGCCGAGCAGCAGCAGTTGCGCGGGATCGTGGCCGCGGCGCCGGGCCAGCAGCATCAGCACGAAGATCAGGCCGAGGGCACCGAACATCAGTGGCGTCATCAGCGCGGCAACCGCCTCGGCACCCGGGCCGCGAATCTCCCGGGTGGCGATCTCGTAGTTCTGGTAGATCGAGGTCTCGGGCTGGCCGACCAGTGCGAGCCACACCCACGGCGTCGACACCGGCGCTTCGAGCTGCAGCGCCCGGTCCGTCTGCTCGGTCACGAAACCGGTCAGGTATCTCAGGCCGCCCAGCAGCCAGACGGATGCCGCGATCGCCGCCGTCACGGCGGTCCCCGTCACGATCATGGTCACCCTGCGGCGCGAGGCGACGACGACGGCGAGCACGACCGCGGCCGGCCAGACCTTGATCCAGGTCGCGAGGGTCAGCAGCACGGCGGCCACGACCGGCCGGCGGGCGATCAGCACCAGGCCCACGATCACGAGCGGCGCGGTGAGGCCTTCGAGGCGCAGGAGGCCGACCGGGCTGAGCAGAAAGCTGGCGGCGAGAAACCACCAGGCGGCCGTGAAGCCGCTGCGGCGACGGCCGAAATCGGTGAGGGCTGCCACGGCGGCGGCGTTCAGCAGCGCCGTCATCAGAAACCACATGAACTGGTACAGGTAGGGGCCGCCGATATTGGCGAAGGCGATGGGTCCCATCGCACCGATCGGGTAGACCCACTCGGTGTCGATGCCCTGCCAGACGCCGTGGTCAAAGCCCAGTTCGGCCCAGCGGCGGTAGAGCGGCAGGTCGCCGAGCACCCGGCCGGTGAGCATCATCGGGGCCAGGGCCGTGAAGAACACGACGTGCAGGGCGATGAAGGCCAGGATCAGGGTGCGGGGCCGCTGCAGACGCCGGCGCCGTTCGGGGGTCAGGAACCGGGCCACTCGGGTATCGATGCGATCGACTAGCTGGGACAGGACACTCACCTCGGCAGAATCAGGACAGCGGCGGGCACTTTCGTGGAGCCTAGGGTCGCTAAATGTCGATTGCGCGTCGTGCGGGTGTACGCAGGGTGAAGCCCGCAGGCACCCGCGGTGCCCCCATTCCGGGCGCCGCGGGTGCGTACGGCCCGGGTTAGGCGGGGACCAGCGCGCCGTTCAGTACGTCAAGGGTCCAGGCATCCGCTGCCTCGGTCGTGTGCGGCGCGAGGCGCACGAGCGTCAGTGCGGCGTTGTCGATGCTCGGAATCTCGCGCCCCAGCGCCTCGATCAGGCACAGCCGAATAAGCGTGCCGTGGGCGACGACCACAATGCGGGCGCCGGGCCACGTGCGGGCGAGCTCACGCAGGGCGTCCAGGCCGCGGGCGGCGACGGATGCCTCACTCTCGGCTCCGCGAAAACCGCCGTAGCCGCCGGCGGGGATGCGCAGGGCGTCAAGTTCGGGGCCGGCGCCGAGGCCCTCGGCGGGGCCGTAGTCCCGTTCGACGAGCTGCGGCATCCGCTCGGTCACGGTCAGGCCGAGGTCGGCGGCGATGATGTCGGCGGTTTCGGCGGCCCGGGACAGGGGGCTGGAGACCACGAAGTCCCAGGCGTACGGGGAGAGGGCGGCTTCGGCATCCGTCGCCTGGCCGCGGCCGATCGCGTTGAGCGGGATGTCGGTGGAACCCTGGATGCGCATCTGGGCGTTCCAGTCGGTCTGGCCGTGGCGGATGAGGGCGAAGGTCGTCGTCGGAGTCACTCCTCTATTGTGCCTCAGCCGGCGTGAAGGCTGCCCGGGGCCCGCTTTGACGAGCGTTTTGGCCGGTCAGACAGCCCTGGGCGTAGGGTCGAGGTATGAAACTCTTAGGAATGTTTCGAAAATCACTCGTCGCCGGTGTCGTGGGGTTGGCCGCGATCGGCCTGACGGGGTGCGGGAGTGACGACGCCTCGGACGTCGTCACGGAGCCACCGGCCTCGCCGGACACGTCATCCGAGCGGGACGCGTTGGACGTCTTCACCGAGCCACAGGCCGCTGAGGATGTGCTCCCCGACACGCTGCCGGCCACGGCCTTCGAGGGCGTCGATCGGGACTCGACCCGCCTGCTCTGGGCCGACGGAGACGTGAGCTATTACGCCGCCACCTCGCCCGAGTGGGGGACCTGCCTGCTCGTGGACGACGGCGAGTCGCCCACGAGCTCGTGCACCGAAGACCTGCCGGTGCAATCGACCACCAATGAGGGGCAGAAGACGACCATGTTCGCCGACACTCTGCCCGATGACTACAGCGACTGGGAGAAAGTCGCCGACTACCTCTGGCAGGAACGGTAGTTGTCGGTGGCTGGGCCCGACCTGCGGGGAACGTTTCGAATCGGCACGACCCTCGGCCTCGCGCTGCTGGCCGCCGTGAGCCTCAGCGGCTGCGTCGGCGAGAACGTGAACGACATGTTCGAGGAGCCACAAACCGCGCAGGATGTGATCTCGGACGACATGCCGGCGACCGCATTCGAGGACATTGACCAAGGCAGCACCCGGTTGCTCTGGGTCGACGGCGACACGAGCTACTTCGCCGCGCTGATGCCCGATTACGGGCTGTGCCTGATGCTGGACGATGGCGAAGCACCGATGTCTGCCTGCTCGAGGTCGCTGCCGATCACGGCCAGCGGGGGGAGCGGATCCCGGACGGTAGCGTTTTCCGGCCCGGTTCCCGACTCGCAGCACCAGTGGGAGGAAGTCGCCGACTTTCTCTGGGTGCGGCAGTAGCCGGGGCTGCTAGCCGAGCAGCTCGCGGATGTCGGCGGCCGTGAGTGCGCTGCCGGCCGCGGCGCCGTCGGTCATCACGCTCTCGAACAGTTTGGCCTTGGTGGCCTTGAGGGCCATCACCTTCTCTTCGATGGTGTCCTTGGAGACGAGCCGGTAGACCATCACGTTCTTGGTCTGGCCGATGCGGTGCACGCGGTCCACGGCCTGGGCCTCGGTCGCCGGGTTCCACCACGGGTCGAGCAGCACGACGTAGTCGGCCTCGGTGAGGTTGAGCCCGAACCCACCGGCCTTCAGGCTGATCAAAAATACCGAGCTCGACCCGGTCTTGAAGTCGTTGATGGCGCGGGCCCGGTTGCGGGTCTTGCCGTCGAGGTAGGAGTACGAGATTCCGGCGGCGTCGAGCCGGTCGCGGGCCTTGCCGAGATACTGCGTGAACTGGCTGAAGATCAGGGTGCGGTGCCCCTCGGCGACGGTGTCCTCGAGCAGTTCGAGCAGGGCGTCGAGCTTGGTCGACGGCACCGAGGCGTACTTCTCGTCGTACAGGCTCGCGTCGAGGCTGAGCTGGCGCAGCATGGTGAGCGAGCGGAAGATCTCGAACCGGTTGGCGTTCATGTCGTCGATCAGGCCGAGCACCTTCTGCCGCTCCCGGGCGAGGTGGGTGTCGTAGACCTTGCGGTGCTTGGGGTGCAGCTCGAGTTCGAGCACCTGCTCCTGCTTCTCGGGCAGGTCGCTCGCGACCTCATTCTTGGTGCGGCGCAGCATGAAGGGGCGGATGCGCCGGCGCAGCTGGGCGAGCCGCTCGCTGTCCCCGTCGGTCTCGATGGGCTTGCGGTAGTAATCGGTGAATCGGCTGGGGCTCGGGAACAGCCCGGGCGCGGTGATGGAGAGCAGCGACCACAGCTCCATCAGGTTGTTCTCCATCGGGGTGCCGGTGATGGCGAGCTTGAACGGGGTGCGCAGCCGGCGTGCACAGACGTGCGCGCGGGACTGGTGGTTCTTCACGAACTGGGCCTCGTCGAGCAGCAGGCCGGCCCAGCCGCCACCCTCATGCCCGGCAAAGTCGTTGTACTCGTCGAAATCCAGCCGAAACAGCGTGTACGAGGTGATGACGACATCCGCCCCCGCGGCGATCTCGGCGAGGCTGCCGCCGCGCTTGCGGCTGGTTTCGGTGATCGCGGCGACGGTCAGGTCGGGCGCGAATCGGGCGCACTCGGCGGCCCAGTTGCTGACGACGCTCGTGGGTGCCACGACGAGGAACGGCGCAGTGCCGGTGCCGCCGGCCGCGTCGCGGGCGTGGGTGATGAGCGCGATCGCCTGCAGGGTCTTGCCCAGGCCCATGTCGTCGGCGAGGATGCCGCCGAGCCGGTGGTCGAACAGAAAGCTGAGCCAGTCGAACCCGGTCTGCTGGTATCCGCGCAGCGTGGCGTGCACCGAGGGCGAGAGCGGGCGCTCGTCGATGCGGGAGGCATCCGTGAGCCCTTCGATCGCGCTGCGCCAGCTTTTCGCCTGCGCGGCGACGACGCCGAGCATCTGCAGTTCCTCCCAGAGGTCGCTTTGGAACCGGCTGATGCCGAGGGCGCCGCTGCTGGATTCCTGCAGGCCGCGAGCCTCGTCGATCAGGCGACGCAGGTCCTGCAGTTCGGGGCGGTCGAGGCTGAAGTAGGTGCCGCTTTCGAGGATCATCAGCTCCTGCTCGGTCGCCAGGGCCCGGAACAGTTCGTCGAAGGGGATCTCTTCGCCGTCGATGCTGATCGTGACGGCGAGGTCGAACCAGTCGCGGTCGTCGGCGCGTTCGGTCGTCGCGAGGCGGATCACCGGGGCCTCGTCGGCCGGTCGGTATTGCGGGGCGTCGGCGGAGACGCTCACCCGCACGTCGCCGGTGGCTTCGAGCGCCGGAATGGTGTCGCCGAGGAAGGCGATCATGGCCGCGCCCTCGAGCAGGGCGCGCTCGGGCAGCGGGGCCAGGCCGGGGAACGGCGCGAGCAGGGGGGCGAGGCCGCGCAAGATGCGGGCCTCGCGCGGGTCGTCGCGAAACTGCGAATCGCGAGCGGATGCCCGCAGCGTGTGGCGGTACAGGGCGGGCGCCTCCGTCGCGGTCTCTGCCTCCGGTTCTGCGGCCGGCGCGCAGTACTGCCAGTCCCAGTCCAGCTCGATGCGGGCATCCGTCAGGTGCGTCACCGCGACCGAGAGCACCGGGCGGGCGGTCTGCGGCAGGTCGAAGCTGCCGTCGGAGCTCGTGAGGGTGAGCTGCTGGCGCAGGAACGGGTAGTAGTCGCTGAGGAACGCGGGCTCGTCGGTGGCCGGGATGCGGAGCGGCTCGGCGGCCGTGGCGAGGGCGCGCATCTGGGCGCTCACCGGGTGGGCGAGCGGTGCGAGGGTGAGGTGCAGCTCGCTTGAACTCGACGTGGAGCCGGCACCGCTGGCCGGGTCGCCGCCGCCGGTCCAGGTGAAGATGCCGTGCGCGGGCTCGCCGATGAAGCCGATGCGGCTGCGGTTGAGGCGCTGCTCGTCGACGGTGAGGGTGGGGGTGAGCACGAGGCCGCCCGCGCTGGCGGCGTCGTCTGGACGGTCTCGGTGGATGTCGAGTTCGAGCGCGGCGGGGGTCTCCGAGATCGTCACCGGCAGCTGGTTGGCGGTCGCGCTGACGAGCGGCAGGCCGATCGACTGGGCCTCGTTCAGCAGCTCCCAGAGGGCCCGGTTGCCGAAGGTGTCGAGGTGGATCCAGTGCTCGGTATAGGTGTAATACCGCTGTCCGGCCGAGTACAGCGCGTAGAGCGCGTTGAGCACCCGGCGGTGTTCGGGCGCGAAGGAGCCCGGGGTCCAGGCCAGGTTGTCCCAGGTCACGGTGCCGCGAATCCACTTGCCTTTTTTGCCCATCAGCATCGGGCGGGCACCGAGCCGGCTGGGTTCGGGCGGCCGCGAGGCGTTCAGGCGGGCGCTGCGCGGAGCCGGCGGCAGCACGTCGAACTGCAGCGCGAGGGCGGTTCCGGTCGCGGCTGCCGGGTCGGCGGGGCGGGCGAGCGGG
>NZ_QZVS01000044.1 GCF_003602235.1 Cryobacterium melibiosiphilum | reverse complement strand
GGCTCGAGTCGAGCCCACTCGCTGTCAGATAAAACGGCAGTTCGCGACATGCGTCAACTGTGCCACACGACCCCACGGATCATTAGGAGACACGCCCTAAGCTGCTCAGCTACCATCCCGTTCGCCAGCCCAGTAACGATATCTGCGTTCAATCGTTTGGAGCGATACCGTTGAAATCTGAGGTGGACGGTTTGTTCATGTCGGCATTCTTCTCTGGGGGCTCACATTCGTAAGACATTCGCAGTAATTTCCACGGCCGTCTTGGGCCTGATGCTCTCAGCATGCGCGACCATACCGCCCGCGGAACCCGCCCCCATTGACCCAGCGCCCTCCGTATCGTCGACGGCCTCCAAACCCACGGACATCATTATTGGTGCCGAGAGCACGGACATTGTCGATGCGAGTGGAGACGTACTCGTCTCGTTGACGTATTCCGAGGACGGCGACGCCGCCGTTGCCGCCACTGTCGGTATCCTCGGGGAACCGACCGAGGTGCGCCACCAAGACAGCACCAACCACTATCCCGAAGTTGATGGGACTTCCTGGGGTGGGTTCGACATCGTCGTTAACCGGTACCCGGCCGAGGCGATCCTCACTGGCGAAGCGCGCTGGTATCAGCCCGCGTTCAGCGTGCAGGCGACGTCAGCGATCACGGATGCCAATGTGGCCATCACCGCGGTCGACCTGACTCGTGTCGGTGATGACTTTGACGTTGCCGTCGCAAATCAGCCTTCGAACCGAGTGCATACTGACGATGCTTTCGGAATACGCTCCGTTGCGGTTGACCTCCCCACGTCGTTCTCGGGAATCATTGACGATGCAGGGATAGAAATGGTCTACGGTGCCATTGCCAGTGCTGCCCCCGACTCAGACACCGTAACCCGGATGGCCGCACCGGCGTATCTGTTCTCCCTGTCCTAGAACCTTGACGACCACATAGACGAAAGCACAGCGGTCGGTGCGGACCGTTCGAGGGCTCGAGACTAGCGGAATATCGGAGCATTCCCCTGTTTCCGGACCCAGAACACCGCATTCTTCTGGACCCTTCGACGGGTGGTGGCGAACCGAGATCTGATCAATTCGGGCAACGCGACCGGACAGTTGCGCTGGCGTGCCTGCGGGAAGGACCCGCTGACGGATTGAGTCTCCGGCCAGCCCGTGGAGGACTCCCGGGCCGGCATGGCGCTCACCAACTCCAGTCTCGGTAGCGACGACCTCGTCCGTGCGCCACGGCCGTCGCAGGGGAAAGCGGTAGCCTCGGAGGGCCCACGGGACGTCTAAGGGCAGGATCGGTCTAACGCAAAGAGATGGTTCGGTCACACACCGAGCGCAAGGGGGCAGGGCTTTTTTGGTTGACGCGAGCAGGCGAAGCAAACGGATAGTTGGAATCGCACGTCACGGCGATTGAAGCGCTCGAATCCGTACATGACCGCCTTCAAACTGGTGGCGGTTGTACTGACCGTTGCCGTGGTCAGCACATCGGCCGTGGTTGCTGTCGCGGTGTGGGACTTCAACAAGACGGTCGACGACAACGCCATCGACATCACGGATGGCGACGCGGTGGCGTCCGTGCCGCAGCTCGAAAGCTACGAAAACGGTTTCAATGTTCTTCTGGTCGGCATCGACAACGATGCAACCCAGAGCGCAGCGTATGGCGAACGTGAGGGCACTCTCAACGACGTGAACATTCTCGTGCACGTCTCTGCAGACCATACCAATGCTGTCGTGGTGAGCATCCCGCGCGACCTCATCGTGCCGCACCCCGAGTGCACCGACGCCACGAGCGAAGCCGAATTTTCAGCAATGGCCGCACGCCCTGTCAATGAGGCCATGTCGCGTGGCGGGCTTCCCTGCGTGGTCAAGACCGTATCTGAGCTGACGGGACTGACCATCCCGTATGCCGGACTGATCTCCTTTGACGGGGTTGTCCAAATGAGCGACGCCGTCGGCGGGGTCCCCATCTGTCTGAATGCAGCCATCAACGATCCAGCCGCAGGTTTGGACCTGCCCGCGGGAACGAGCATCGTCGCCGGGGACACGGCGCTGGCTTTTTTGCGGAGCCGGAAAGGTGTCGGCGACCGCAGCGACCTGGCACGGATCTCTTCACAACAGATCTATATGGCCTCGCTCATGCGCACGGTGCAGGGAAACGGAACACTCACGAGCATTCCGACCCTGATCAACCTCGCCAACGCCGCGGCCACCAATATCAAGCTTTCGACGTCCCTCGCCGATACCGACACCATGGTGTCCATGGCTCTGGCCCTCCAAGACATCGACCTGGATCGATTGCTGTTTGTGCAGTATCCCGGCACGACCGAAGACTTCGACTTCCCGGGCAAGGTCGTGCCCAGGGAAAAGGTGGCCGCCGAAATGTTCACCAAACTCGACAACGATGAGCCTTTCATCCTCCCCGGAACAACGCCGACACCGGAACCAACACCGAATGCACAGGTGCCGGTGGAAACGTCCACGCCGACGTCCACACCGACACCGAGCGAAACCGCCGCCCCCGCGCCGCAGCCGACCGTCCAGGCATTGGACGGACTCACCGGTCAAACAGCACAGGACGACTCGTGCGCCCAGGCCTCTGCCGGCTGACAGCGATCACACCGCTATATGGGACGGACGAAGAAAGCGTAGGCGCGTCCGGCCCGCCACGAACAATGCCTTGCCCTCCACCTGTTGCGTCCCATAAGCCGGACGGTGACCGGGACACGAGAATGGCCGAGGAGCGCCGATGAGGATCCGCGTAGTTCCGGGACGCCCGATTCCCGTTAGATCCGCTCGAGAAAATCCCCCGTCTGCCTTTCGAGAACACAATTGCTTGAAAAGCGTACTCTGGTTATACTTTCCAAGTATGAACGTTGTTGTTGAACCGATCCTTCAGGAACTCGCTGCCGGTCAGTGGGGTCTATTCACCACAGCTCAGGCGCGGGCAAGGGGTGTGAGTCGCGCCAATCTCTCGCATCGGGAACAAGATGGGCGACTCGAGCGACTCGCCCACGGCGTGTATCGGCTCGGGGGAGTGCCGGTCGCTCCTCTAGATGATCTGCGCGCTGCCTGGATGTCGACTGAACCCATAGTGCTGGCGTGGGAGCGGGGGAGTACCCCACGAGTCGTGGTGGGCGGGGCGGCCGCGGCAGCTGTTCATGAGTGCGGCGATATCAATCCAGTCCCGTACCGTCTGATCACCAGCGAGCGACGCCAAACGCAACGAACCGACATTATCTACAGCCGGCGCCACCTGGATTCACGCGACATTGTGGTTGTCGGGGGCCTCCCGGTGACGAGCATCGAACGAACGGTTGCCGACCTGGTCGACGAGATCGGCGACCTGTCCCTGGTCGGCGACGTGCTGGCCGACGCGACCCGGGGAGAACGAGCGGTCGACCTCGAACACCTCGGCCTTCTCCTGACCCCGTTCGCCGCACGATACGGCCACCCTCGAGGCGACGGCCCAGCTCTGCTGGAACAACTCCGCCGGAGCGCGGGAATCGACGATATCGCCGCAGCGCGTGGGCTCGTGCAGCGGCCGGCTATCGGCGCCGCCCTCGAGGGAATCGTCGGCCAGGCAGTGCAGGAACAGCTGAGGACCATCATCGCCGGCCTACAGCCCCAGCTGGCGTGGAGCGTCGAGCTGCGCGAACACATCGAGCGGATGATCGTACCGGTACTCGTGGACCAGGGTCGCCTCGTGTCCGAAATCACGGACACCGTGCTCGCCCCACTACTTCAGCAACAGCGTGAACAGATGGAACACATCACGAAATCCATCGCAGCGCAGATATCGGAATCGCTGCCAAACATCACCACTCCCGCGATCGACTTCTCAGTCCAAACCGGGAACTCGCCGGCTCCGACAGTCGGCGCCACAGAAAAGTTCAGCAGGAAGGCGGGGGAACAATGATCGTCAGCGACCCATACCCAGATGGGCGTGCGGTGCTTTCCGCGATCACGGAGAAGGCCCGCGCGGCGCACCGAAGCGGCCTCGGTTCCTCCGTCCAGAGCCTCATCGAACTGGCTATCTTCGATCGCTTTCTCTGCCGGGTGTTCTCGCAGGACGATTGCCCCTTCGCACTGAAAGGAGGCACGAGCATGCTTGCTCGGCTTCCCCAATCGCGAAGCACGACCGATGTGGACCTCGAGACGGCGGAGATGAGTATCGACACCGCCATCGCCCAACTCACCTCAGCCGCGAGCATAGACCTGGGCGATCATTTCGAGTTTCGCTACGTCAGCCACCGCGACACCGGCGGCCCCAATCAGCCCGAGCTCCACGCCGCGGCCATCACGTTCAGCGTCACTGTTCGAGGCGCCGGCACCCGAAACCCCCTCAGAGTCGATCTGGCCATCCACAAGCGCACCCCTGCCGCACCCCTGGACATCATCACTCCAGCGTTCAGGCTCGACGTGTCGCGCCTGGGACCGGCCGTTGCCTATCAGGCGATCGCGGTCGAGGACCAGATCGCGGACAAGGTGTGCGCGACTCTATCGACCTACGGCGGCCAGGCCTCCACCCGAACGAAAGATCTCGTCGATCTGGCCATCCTCACGAAGACGATGCGAATCGATGCACGCCAACTCCGCATCAGCGTCCACACCGAAGCGCACCAGCGTGGCTTGCCGCCGTTTACTGCGCTCCACGTGCCACGCTCCATGACCGACGGATACCGCAAAGTTGCCAAGACCGTTCCTGTCTTGAGCGACTTCCTCGACCATGAAGCTGCGCTCTCCCTGGTCAACGCAATGCTGCTGCCAGCCCTCAGCGCCGAAATCGAGGACGGGGCCTGGGACCCATCACAACAACAGTGGATCCGCCCGAGCTGACCGGTGCGAGACCCGCGGCCATGATGTGCTCGAACTCGCCGCCGGCCAAGTCGAGATACGGGCCCGTCGCTCGGTCGGACACCACTGGCCCCCGGCCGCGCGACTGCCCGGCACCTCAAGGCAATATCCGTGGCCTCCGAAGACAATATTGACCGGCCCCCACACCCGCAAATACTCAATAGGCAGCCGCTGGCGGTCCGCGCATGAGTGAAGCCAAGCCGCTATCACCGCCACTTTATAAGGGCTTCTATGATCGAGTAAGCGATCTGTTTACTCGGGGCTAAATTGTTCTATTTATGTCCAGACTGGGGCCTCGACGTCCGGTCAGGACGTGAGCACCGTCACGTCAAGCGCGGGCGTAGCGCGACGCGAGTTGGCGCAAGGTGGCTTCGATGCTGGCGGCGTTCTGCCGATGAAAGCCGAGCAACTCGAAGACCTTGCCCTGCACGGCTGGGACGGTGCTGTAGTCGAACGTCTCAGTGACGCGCGTAGACGTGGGCGTGAGCGGCGTGAGTTCCCAGCGCCACCGGTGGCCCGCTGGGTGACGCCATTCTACAAGCCGACCGTCCTCGAAGCGCGTCACCGTGCTGGTAATGCGATACCGGACGCCGAACTGCTTCATCGCTACCGAGAATTGTGCGCCCTGGCTAAGCCGCCGCGGCCCCGACACCGTGTCGCGGACGGTGCCCGAGCCGTCCAGCTCACCGTGACGGTGCGGATCAGCCACCAACGCGAAGACGTCGTCGGACGAAGCCGGCACCTCGACAGTGCGCGCGACTCGGCGACGCGGTCCTTGCTCAACCTGTTCGACCGTCATGCTGCCTAGCCTAGGCCGCGGCCATGTAGGACCGCGCCGCGGCCATGACCTGCCGGGAACGTCCCTCCGAAAGCGCTTCGGCCGGCGAAGCATCGCCCAGTTCCGGGTTCATACCCATAAACCACGCCCTGGCAACGTCAGACGAATGAACCGAACAGAGGATCTCGAGTACCTGAAATGTGTCTCTGAGGAGCTTTTCACTCGCCTGCGGCGGTCGTACCTTTGCGTGTGCCCAGCGAGCAAGCGTGCGGGCGTTTTTACCCACGATCACCCCCAGCAGCACCTGGCCCAGCTGCGCCTGCAACATCGCTGCGATCTCAGCAACGCTCAGACCCACGGAGCGTTCGTGTGCCGCGCGATCAGCACCAGAACGAGAACCATCCCCGGTTGACGTCTTAATCATGACCCGAGGCTACCATTTAGCGGGTGTTATGTCGGGTAATTTGTCGGTTGATATGACCGATAATAGATATTATGTCAAGTGGTAACCCCAATAGACCCGCAAACCATCAACGCCGCATAACCCCACGCCGCTGATACGACAAAGTAGACACCGGGACGAGAGGCAAAGGACGATGCCTCGATCTAGCTCCGTAACGTCATTTGAGTGCCGGGCGGCCTACTTGGACGCGCCGGTCGATCACTCCGTCGGCGACTTGACGCAACGGCAGGTTCCTGTTCCTGGCGTACTCGCGCATTGCCGAGAATGCCTCACTCATGCTCATTCCTGTCGTGGCAGCAATAACGCCTTTGGCTTGCTCAATGAGAATCCGGGAATCGAGAGCGTGTTGCAGCTGCTCCGACAGGACTTGGGAGGTGCGAATGTTGCGTTCTTGCAAGATCCCGATTGTCGCCACGTTAGCGAGCGCCTGTGCGACGGCAATATCCGTGGGGGCGAGTGCGCCGACGTGGTGGCTGAACAGGTTCATGGTCCCGATAATCTGGCTGCGGAGCCGCAGGGGCGTGGCATGAACGGACCTAAACCCGAGCCTGAGCGCCTCCGCACTAAACTTCGGCCACCGGTGGCTTTCTGCTTCAAGGTCACCAACCGTCACCGCCTCCCCAGTTCGGAAGCAGTCGAGGCAGGGGCCATCCCCTGCCGCCAGTTGAAAGATTTCGACGAGTTCCGCTTCTTCGCTGGTGGAGGCGACAAGCTGCAGTAAGCCAGCTTGGTCGACAAGCAGAAGCCCACCGGCCTGAGTGTCGAGAATTTCGGTACATTCCTCGACGAGCCAGTGAAGAAGATCTACAACGTCGAAGTCGTCGACGAGGGTATCGGCCAACTTGACGAAGGCATCGCTGAGCTGCGTTTCTCGTGTCTTGGTACTCATCGTCGTCTTCTCTCAGCCTGAATATTTTTCATGGGAAAGTCTTTTCAAACCTGAGGGTGCCGGCCACCACTTCACCTGCGACGGCCTGGACTGTTCGTCCGTTGGAGAAAGCGTATGCCTGCAACCGCGAGTATGCGATGGTCGCTGTGGTGTCCAGATGCACAAGGATCATCCCGGTTGCCTGATGCACTTCGCGGCGGAGCGCAGGTGTTGAGACTGATTCCGGCGCAGCGTCATCGGTGGCCGATGCCATTGCTTGTTGCACTGCGGCAATCGCGATTGCAGAAGCGATGGCCAGCGAGGTGTTTTGGTGCTCCTGTTTTAGCTGGCCTGGTTTGCTGTGATGAAGGGTGGCAACTCCCACCGTGACCGCACCCATTCGCATCGGCACTGAGAAGAGCGCGGCCACCGGAAGTTCGCGCAACGCCGCGCCGAAGACTGGCCAATCGTCGTGACCGCCCGAGCGCACGTCCGGAAGCAGCACCATGTCACCTGAGCGGGCCGTCGACCATTGAGGACCTTCACCAAGCTCGAACTGGAGCTCATCGATGCGCGCAGAGACGGGGTCACTCGAGCACAGGCTCGACTGAGTACCGGACGAAGAGAAGACCGTAACCGACACTCCGGATATGGGAAGAGAACTCAGAAAAGGACGACACAGATCGTTTGCCTCGTCAGGTTCAAGAATGGGCACCCGCGGACCTGCAAAACCGGTCATCTCAGTCCGCTCGCCAAAATGTCACGAGCTACAACGGCCGGCAAGCAATTCATGATGATCTCTCGCAACGGCTTCCAAAGTGGGACAGTAATGTCACGTTAGCGCAGATGGGCAGAAACCACTGCAGCCGAGCTTAAACATGTTTCCTCATATTTACGGTGGCGAGCTCACCGAGCGGTGCTGTGCCACTGATTCGCGCCAGACCGTCCAGCCACCACGCAAATAAACTCGGCACCTGAGGCGCAAAGCCACTAGAGACTTCGTGCCTATCGCTGCCGTTGTTGGGGGAATTTTTCTCATCGGGTGCTGTCGGCGCTGGACCAGCCAAGAGCCACAATCAGCCAGCCCCACGAAGTTCGCGCGCTGTCCAAGTCACCAACCCAAATCTCGATGTGATGCACCCCGACTGCCATGTCACCATCGTTCCATAAACGTCACGAGCACCTGTTCCACCGAGGAACTGCTTATGGGATGCCAGCGGCTCCACGCTTCGAAGTCACTTTTCGCGCAAACCCACAAGCGACACCGCTGAGCGGGGGCGTTTTTTGTGGCTCTGCTGGCGGATCAGTCTTGGTACAGGTCTGCCGTGGCAACGTCCCGCATAAAATCAACGCCCTCATCGCACTGGCCACGAGCGTCAGCGTCAGCGTCAGCGTCATTCGCCAGCGTCGTCGAAGCTTGGGCGGGGAGCGCGGTGCTGCCAACAGGCGGGCCGCCCCGTGCTCGAGCGCTGATTCAGCACTCGGGCGCTGTATCTCAGTACAAGCCGCTGCGTCCGTCCACGCGTCCGCCCGTGACTTCGTGAATTCGGCTGGCAGTGGTCAAGAGCGGACGAGGCGGGCTATGGCGTCGGAGGCTTCCTTGATCTTGATTTCTGCCTGCTCGCCGCCGAGCTTGGCGGCGTCGACGACGCAGTGTTTGAGGTGGTCATCGAGGAGTCCGAGTGCGACGCCTTCCAGCGCCTTGGTGAGGGCCGAGATCTGGGTGAGGATATCGATGCAGTATGTTTCCTCGTCGACCATGCGGTGGATGCCGCGGGCCTGGCCTTCGATGCGTTTGAGACGGGCGAGGTACTGGCTTTTGTCACCGATGTAGCCGTGCGTGATGTGGCACGCCTCTGTGGTGGCCTCAGCGGGAGTGATTATTTCCATGTCGTCGTCCTTTGTTCGTCGTTCTTTGCGACAGTACCGTCGTGGTGATGGGCGTGCGTGCCCGGACATGCAGGGCCGGGGACACTCCGCGGCCGCCGTGTTCGTGGCGCTCGTTCTTGGTCTTTACCCTCTCCCCGGTCGAGGTGCGGGTCGGGATGGGTCTCTGACAAGAATGGTTGGGGTGGTGCCGGCTCCGGCAGGCACCACCCCACGATGCTCAAGCGGCCGTGGCGTACTTTGCGGGGGTGGCGTCGAACAGGGGTCCGCAGCCTGCGCAGCAGAACCAGTAGCGGTTGCCCTCGTAATCGCGGAAGAGTCCTGCGGATTCGGCGTCTGCCTTCACGACCTGGCTTCCGGTCATGACAGGGCACTCGGCGAGGTCGTCGCTACTGGCGCCGAGGAGCTTCTGGGCAGACGGAGGCATGGCGGTGGCCTTGTCGGTGGCGTTGGTGCTGCAACAGCTGTTGCTCATGGAGGGGTTTCCTTTCGGTGGGACGGGGAGTGTTCAAATGGGTTGAGGGGGGGTGCCGCTCATATTATACCCCCAGGGGGTATAAATTTAACAGATCTAAAAGACCCGCTGGACGGAGCGCCATGCGGCGCTGTTCGGGTGGGGCCGACCGTCTCGGCGTTAAGCTTGACTGCTGTGCGCCCTGCCATAACCGGACACGCGGCGCGGTCCACCTAGCAGTCACGCGTGGGCTGCGATTCCGGCGCGTGCTCTTGGCACATAATTGATCTCTCTTTGGGCGGGGACGGTTAAACGCCCTGCAGTTGCCGCACGGGACTGTGCGGTGCTGAGGTGGACGCCGTGGTGTTCGCCTTGGATTTGAAGGACCGCAGGCGAAGGCTGTTGCTGACCACGAATACGCTGGAGAACGCCATGGCGGCTCCGGCGAGCATCGGGTTCAGCAGTCCGAACGCGGCCAGCGGAATGGCTGCGACGTTGTAGGCGAAGGCCCAGAACAGGTTTGTCTTGATAGTGCCCAGGGTTTTGCGGGACAGGCGGATGGCATCGGCGGCAGAGCGTAGATCCCCACGCACCAGAGTGATGTCCGCGGCTTCGATCGCGACGTCCGTCCCGGTTCCCATCGCCAGGCCCAGGTCGGCCTGTGCGAGAGCCGCCGCGTCGTTGACTCCGTCGCCGACCATCGCCACGACCTTCCCTTCGAACTGTAAGCGAGTGATGACGTCGACCTTGTCTTGGGGCATCACTTCGGCAATGACCTCGGTGATTCCTACCTCCGCTGCGACCTGCTCGGCGACCGCCCGGTTGTCTCCGGTCAGGAGCACCGGAGTGAGCCCGAGCGCTTTGAACTGGGCGATCGCCTCGGCGCTGGTGGCTTTGACCGCGTCGGCAACGACCAGCACTGCGCGGGCCTCACCATCCCAGGCGACCGTGACTGCGGTCTTGCCTTGAGATTCCGCGGTGGCCTTTGCGAGGGCGAGCGTCCGGGGAAGGTGCAGGGACCAGTCCGCTAGCAGGCTTTCGCGCCCAACGAGCACGGCATGGCCCTCCACGGTACCTTGCACGCCTTTGCCTTCAACGTTGGTAAACGACTCCGGCACTGGGAGTAAACCGATTTGCTGGGTTGCGCCTTTGGCGATGGCTTGGGCGATCGGGTGCTCGGAGGCGTCTTCCAGCGCGCCGGCCAGCCTCAGGACATCCTCGCGGGTGGTTCCGTCGGCAGTGAAAACGTCAAGAAGCGTCATCTTGCCCGTAGTAACCGTTCCAGTCTTGTCGAGCACGATCGTGTCGACCTTGCGGGTGGACTCGAGTACTTCCGGGCCTTTGATTAGGATGCCCAGCTGGGCGCCCCGTCCGGTGCCGACCAGCAACGCGGTCGGCGTTGCGAGTCCGAGGGCGCAGGGGCAGGCGATGATGAGTACCGCGACGGCGGCCGTGAACGCGGCGCTGAGCGGGAAACCGGCACCGATCCAGGCGCCGAGCACTCCGACGGCGATGGCGATGACGATCGGCACGACGATTCCGGAGACCTTGTCGGCAAGGCGCTGCACCTCGGCCTTGCCCGACTGGGCGTCTTCGACGAGCCTGGCCATCTGTGCGAGCTGGGTGTCCGAGCCGACCCGGGTGGCACGCACGACCAGACGGCCGCCAGCATTGACGGTTGCGCCGGTCACGGCGTCGCCCTCACCGACTTCGACTGGGATTGACTCGCCGGTGAGCATGCTTGCATCCACCGCCGAGGTGCCCGCGACGATCACTCCGTCCGTGGCGATCTTTTCACCCGGGCGAATGACGAACTCATCGCCCACCGTCAACTGCTCGACAGGGATCCTTGTTTCCACCCCGTCCCGGAGGACCGCGACATCCTTGGCACCCATCCCGAGCAGAGCGCGCAGGGCGGCCCCCGCCTGGCGCTTTGACCGCTTCTCGAAGTAGCGCCCGGCCAGGATGAACATGGTCACTCCGGCGGCGACCTCCAGATAAATGTTCCCGGCCCCGTCCGAGGGGTTGATCGTGAACGAGAACCCATGGGTCATGCCGGGCTGTCCGGCTGTTCCAAGGAATAGTGCGAAAAGTGACCATAGCAACGCAGCAGTCGTGCCGACCGAGACCAGCGTGTCCATCGTGGCCGCGCCGTGGCGCAAGTTGACCCACGCTGCCTTGTGAATGGGCCAGGCAGCCCACACGATCACGGGCGCGGTCAGTGTCAGGGACGCCCACTGCCAGTAGTTGAACTGCAGCGCCGGGACCATAGCCATCATGATCACCGGCACTGACAGCACGATTGAAGCGATCAGTCTGTTCCGCAGCGATGTCAGCTCTGTGTCGGGCTGTTCCTCATCGTCGCTCGTCTGGTGGGCTGCTTTCGGCGCGGGGAGCGCCGCCGTGTAACCGGTCTTTTCGACCTCGGCGATCAGCGCCAATGGGTCCAGACCGGCGGGGGCGGTGATCTTCGCCTTTTCGGTGGCGTAGTTGACGGTCGCGATCACGCCGTCGAGCTTGTTCAGTTTCTTCTCGATCCGCATGGCGCAGGAGGCGCAGGTCATCCCTCCAATCTCGAGCTCGTAAATGTTGTCCAGCGTTTTCGGCTGGGTCGATGGTGCGGACATGGATTCTCCTCGGTGGTGCGCTTCCTGATCGCGGATAGGCCAGGCGCGCGGTGTCTATGGTGGTCAGTGCCCGGAATTTTCGGCAGGCTCGCCCGGATGCGCTGACGTGGCGGGCCCGGTGGCGGTGAGGACGAATTGGGCCGTGTGGACCTGTCCGTCGACCTGGAAGTCCAGGTAGAGCAGGTAGCGTCCCGGGGTCGGGGCCTCGGTCATGAATGTCACGTCCGGGCCGGAGACGGCCCCACGCCGGGGTTCTTCGCCCTCGGGGTGGACATGCAAGTACGCCAGGTCTCCTTCGCGCAGGGCGACAAGGTGCCCGTAGGCGCCAAGGTACGGCTCCAGCGTTGTGACCGATTCTCCGTCACGGGAAACCGAGACTGTGAGCAGGCCCTGTTCGCTGGCGCTCAGCGTACCGGTGAGGTCCACGTGGTAGCCATCGACCGTGTCCGCGGCCGAAATTGGCGCCGGCGTGGCGGGGGCGAATTCTCCGGCGGCCTGGACCGTTCTAGTCAGCGTGATGTTCTGTCCCGTTGCTGCCGGGACGATATCCGCGTAAACCCGGTAGCTGCCAGCTGCGTTCCACTTCCAAGGCAGTGACCATACGCCAACGGCGTCCAGGGTTGGATGCACGTGGCGGAACTCGGTCCCGTCCGTGCGCACCACGATCAGATGGAGTTTCTTTTCATGGGAGTCCTCGAAGTCGGTGACCGGCGTTCCTTTAGCGTCGGAGATCGTGAACGCGAGCGTTCCCTCCTGGCCCGCCATCCCGGGGGACGAGATCTCCCCCAGGAGGAACCCGTCCTGCTCCATCGACAGGCCTTGCACGGAGACTGCCGGCTGTGTGTCGTTGCTGTCCATGACATGTTCTTCCGTTGACTGGGCCCACGCCGCCGCGGAATGGGAGGGGACCACGGCGCCTGCGGTAGCAAATGAAGCGATATATAAGGCCGCCAGTCCCAACCCAAAAAGTCCGAGCTTTACGGGGACCTTCACGGGACACGCACCGCCCCGTAGCCGGCTTCCTCGACCGCTGCGAGGACTGCTCTATCGTCCAGCGCGTCCTGGCCGGTCACGACAAGCATTCCGGTCTTCGCACTCACGTCAACCGACTGGATGCCTGCTATCTGACTAACCTCTTCCCGAATCGAAGTCTCGCAATGACCGCAGGTCATCCCGGTCACCTGATATTCGCGCATTGTCATAAAGCTCTCCTCTGCTGATTTGAAGTTATACCCCTAGGGGGTACCGATACTGACAACACTATACCCACTAGGGGTATTCCTGATACGGTACCCCCGTAGGGTATATATCAAATTGTGGAATCTTCCACTACGGCGCAATCGAAGGGAATCTGGAATGTCTCAATCAATACCGGGACGGAGAAAGAAGAAGCTCGCGCTCTTCCTCATCGCACTCGCGCAGTTCGTCGTGATCATGGACACCTCAATCGTGGGCGTCGCGTTGCCCCGAATGCAGGAGGAACTGGGCTTCAGCCCCGAGAACCTGTCCTGGGTTTTCAACGCCTACGTCATCACATTCGGTGGGCTCCTACTGCTCGGAGGGCGTCTTGCGGATGTCTTCGGCGCCCGACGGATGTTCACCACGGGTTGGGTCGTACTGCTCGCTGGCTCCGCAGTAGCGGGGCTCGCAGGAAACGTCGCGTTCGAGTTGATCGGGCGTGGCGTGCAGGGAGCCGGTGCGGCACTCATCGCACCCGCGGCACTCACGCTGCTGATGAAGACCTTCGGGTCGAGCCCGAAGGAGCTCGGTGGCGCACTGGCCCTCTATGGTGCGGCCGCGCCGGCAGGGGGAACGGCGGGTGTGTTCCTCGGCGGCGTCATCACTGAGTACATGTCGTGGCCATGGGTCTTCTTCATCAACATCCCGCTCGCCCTCGTGGTCTTCGCCCTCGTCGCCAAAGCGCTCCCGGCAGATGGACCCCGCATTCGCGGCTCCATCGACATCGCCGGTGCCCTACTGGTTACCGCCGGACTTGCGCTCGGCGTCTTCGCGATTGTCCGAGCACCCGAAATTGGATGGGCCAACGTAGAAACGTGGGGAGCACTCTCCGGGGCCGCAGCCTTGCTCGCACTGTTCGTACTCGTTCAGGCTCGCCGGAAGCAGCCACTGATGCGCCTTTCGATCTTACGGATCCCGAATTTGGCCGCGGCCAACCTGGCCCAGTTGTTGCTCGCCGCCGCGTGGATCCCGATGTGGTTCTTCTTGAATCTCTACCTGCAACAAGTCCTGGGCTACTCGGCGTTCCCCAGCGGTGCCGCGCTCCTGCCAATGACCGCATTCATCATGATCACCATGATTGTGCTTGCACCGCGACTGACTGCGCGATTCGGGCCAAAAGCGATGACGGTGACTGGTCTTATCGTGCTCGCCGGCGCCCTGCTGTGGTTGTCCTTCGTCCGCGTGGACGGAAACTTCTGGGTGGATATCCTCCCGGCCTCGCTCCTGGCCGCACTCGGAATGTCTCTGGCGTTCATCCCGACCCTCGGCACGGCGATCTCCAGCGCCCCGCCACAGGAGGGCGGCCTCGCTTCCGGCCTCGTCAACACCAGCTACCAGGTCGGATCCGCACTCGGGTTAGCGACGATGACAGCATTCGCAGCCGCCAACGGTGCGACGGAAAGTGGGAACCTTCCGGCGCTGACTGCTGGATTCTCTTCAGCATTCATCGGCGCAGCCGTGATTGCCCTCGCCGGCGCCCTGCTCGCCGCAATTACGCTCCGTGCCCCCACCCGCGCGCCGGTGGTCGAAAAAGAAGCCACCGCTACTCGCCCGTGACGGCGGTCGGGTGCGGTCACTGTGTCGGTGGCCGCACCCGACAGACCGTTACCTTGTTCGTAGCCTTGGATAGTGGGAATAGGTAGTGCCCCTGCACCCGGATGGTGGAAACCTCACAAGAGAGGGTGTTCATCAGGAAACACACGCCGGGAATTCACTCCTGAGTTCAAATATAAGGCCGTGAAGGTTTCGGCACATTGAACTTAGAGGCGGCGTGGAGATCCCGAAAAGCAACCTTCCGTCAGCATGGCTCTCGCAATCGTTTGGATACAAGCAACTGACACCGGCTCCGCAGCAGCGCGGCAATCAGCTCAATGCGCCAAAAAACGATCACGCAATACCGCCAAAGAGCAGCAAAAGTCACCGGGCTGGTCTAAGATAATCTGGCTCGGGCCGGGTCCAGCACTAGCAACCTGCTGCCCGTAAGCCGAACCCCCTTGCGGGACTTGTTTGCTCAGAGTGGATGATGGACGCTTTCTCAACTCCTCGGACGTTGTACTGGACGGAAATCTGACACGCAATTCTTCCGGCATGATCGAAGGACCAGGCTGCGGGCCACGGGACGGGAAAAGATTGTGTGGCTTCCGCAGACGTTGGGCGTCATTCCGGACATGTCTCTGATGTAACCAACTTTCGAGGAGAACATCATGAGCCCAACATTTGACGATCTGGACGGCCTGCTCGACCGGTCCGCTCCGCGCACGACGGTGATGACCGACAGCGTCGCTGATGAGCTGACCCGGCTTCGGGTCGCGACCCGTGTCGAGACTGCGAGCGTGACCCTACGGCGGCCGTGGCGGCGGCCGGTGTTCGCGGGGCTGGCGTCCGTGCTGCTTCTGGGTGGTGCCGCGACGGCAACGGCCGCGGTGACTAACAGCTGGGTTCCCTGGGCACAAACCCCGGTCACCTCGATGGCCTACACCCTGCCCAGCGGTGCGGAGTGCGAGGAACGGATCGGGAACGTCCGCGGGCAGGACCCTGCCGCCGTCGAGGCCGTCGAGAACTTCTACCGCACAACCGACATCAAATCCCTGCTGACCAAGGAGAAGATCGCGAGCACGATCGAGTGGATCCGACAGGACTCGAACATCGCCATCAGCGCCGACGGGTCGACCGAACCAGCCGGCTACGGGACCGTGCACTACAACGCGGATGAGGAGTACCAGCGTGCGGTGACGATGATCGTCACCGCTGCGGTCAGCACCGAGCTCGCCAACCAGGGCATCGACGGCGCCGACAGCAACCTCAGCTCTGACGGGCAGTCCTTCTGCCCCGGAGCCAGCTGGTGAGGGCACGAGCCAGCAATTCCTCTGAGCATCTCACTGAAGCGCTGACTGCTGCGGCGCCGGACCTGCTGCGCTACTTCCAACGTCGACTCCCCATCGACGATGCCGCCGACGGACTTGCGGAGCTGATGCTCGCGGCCTGGCGACGAGTCGGCTACACGCCCCTCGGGGCTGAGCAGTCCCGGATGTGGCTATTCGGAATCGCCCGCCATGTAGTGACGAACGCCGAACGGAGTCAACGACGACGTTGGAACCTCACGGAACGCTTCCGGGAGGTCCTCCGAACCTCCCCCACCGAAGGGCGACCTGCAGACGACGGGGCCGACGTGCGAGATGCCATCAGCCGACTAACCCCGACGCAGGCCGAACTCGTCCGCCTCATCCACTGGGACGGATTCGCCATCACCGAAGCCGCCCAGATCCTGAGCATCAGCCCATCAACCGCCCGAACCCGCTACCAACGAGCACGAGCCGACCTGAAGACCGCGCTGAGCGAATTGGCACCAGAGGTCACGGGCCACCTACCCATGACTGTCGTGGGAACGCCGGCAGGCGACCCCAGCGGTACAACAGCGCCATCGATTCCGCACAGGACAATCCGTTCAGCGGATGTTGTCCTGCTGCCATTGCAACGGATCGACATCTCGTCCTACCCTGTCTAGCTGTCGGCCCTTCGAGGAACCCTTTACAGGACGGATGCATCGTGAGTGCGTGTCGAGGGTGCGAAAGTGGCTGGAGATTTTGTCTTGGTGTAGAACGTGAATTGCATGGTCAGGCGAAACGTCGTCGGTCGTCAGTGGTGGCTCAGGGCCATGTATTTCCTGCGGAAGGACGCTTGCTGTTGGAATACCGGGTGCGATGACGAGCGGCTTGCCGGCAAACTCACCGGGCCGGGATTGTACGGGACGGTCCGAAGTGGGAGTTAGACGCGACACGCTCGTCGGAGTTTTCTTAGGCAGATGTGCACCCGGAACATCACGGGTAACTCCGCCAGAAGGGACCTAATGTTGTGAACGGGCGACGCTGTCCGCTCGGCAGCACCAGGGGTCCACACTCTGATATTGGTCATCACTACCAGTCACGACGTCCGGCGAAACAGCGAGGCCTCCCAGGTTTTCGACTACCTCGACTAACCGGTTAAGCGCTGCGGGGCTTGCATCGGGTGTGAATCGGACGAGTGCGTAATGTCCACCCTCTGCCACCTCGTTTCACCATGCACTTCACATCGTGCAAGTTGATCGACACGATCTGTAGACGGGCATCGTGGTGATGGCAACACCGAAAGTGGTCACGACCGTCCAGCTGGAAATGGCCAACGGCAGCCCGACTCCGCTCCACGCATTTTTTGTATGCCCGATATTGCGCGATTACAAGGCCTACCCATTTTGCCGTCATTGGCCTTAGCTACAGTTGTGAGCTATCCGGGTAACGACTCTGCTGCGTTTGACCGGAGTGTAACGAGCTCGGAAGCTGTGCGAATGATGCTCGATGAAACAGCGCACGGGAATGAGTTCGCGTTCAGCTGCCTGTTCGACGAGTTGGGAACGCAAACGTACACAGTCTCACTGCGAATATTGGGAAGCCGCGGGAAGGCCGACATAGCGACGCTGCAAACCTGGCTGTGGGTGTGGCAAAACGCGGCGTCACTGAACCAGACACCATCCTCTGCCCGCGAGAAAATTCTGACCGTTGCCTTCAACATCAGCAGGTCTGTGAATTCGACAGAATAGATCGATGACCGTTGGGTCAGTTCCGAAGGCACGCCCGTGCGACCAGCCCGCCACAAGCTTATTCTCGGCACTGCTGACCGCACACTCGACCTCGCAACCGCACAGAGTAGTCAGCGCGGTTGCGCACGCAGTCTTAGCGCTGCCAATCTGGGCAGACGCGGGGACGGCAGTGACTCTATCCGCTGGGTGGCGGATGCCGTGGGCTCGCGCCGTACCGACAGGGCCCAACAACGTCGGTGGAGGGCCCTGTCGGGCGCGCTATTTCGCGAGGAAAGCGAGTACGTGCCGGTTCCATTCGTCCTTGTGTGAAACGGTGAGGCCGTGCGGGGCGTCTTCGATGAGGACGAGTTCGCTGCCGGCGATGGCCTCGTGCGTGCGTTTGCCGCTGACCTCGAACGGCACGATGATGTCAGAGTCGCCGTGAATCACCAGGGTCGGGACGGCTATTTTCGTCAGGTCATCGCGGAAGTCCGTCGTCGCGAATGCGGCTGTGCAGTCGAGTGTGCCCTTCGGTGACGCCATGAGGGCGCTATCGAGGTTGTAGGCAATCTGTTCGGAACTGACCTTCGGCTTGTTGATCAGCGAGGGCTTCCCAGCCGTGAAGAACATCGTCAGGAATTCGTTCAAAAAGGCCGGTCGATCGCCGGTCAGGCCGTCGTGGAACCACTGGGCCAAGTCGGCGTCGACACCTCCGTCAGGGTTGTCAGCAGATTTCCACAGGTACGGCGCTACCGCGCTGGCGAAGACGAGTTTCGCGATGCGGTCGGTGCCGTAGGTACTGACGTAGCGGGCGAGCTCGCCACCACCCATCGAGAAACCGATGAGGGTCACCTCACGCAGGTCGAGGGTATCGAGAACGGTCTTCAGGTCGGCAGCGAAGGTGTCGTAGTCGTACCCGTTCCAGGGCTGTGAGGACTGGCCGAACCCGCGCCGGTCGTACGTGACCACGCGGTAGCCGGCCTCAACCAGTGCGGGCACCTGACCCTCCCAGGACCTGCCGCTGAGGGGCCAACCATGAATGAGCACGACGGGTTTTCCGGCACCGACGTCGTCGTAATGCAGTTCGACGTCGGGATCGTTCTGGCCGGGGACGGTGATGACAGGCATGTTCACTCCTTGCAATCGGGATGCTTCCTGGGAGGAAATCGGGGTGGTGAATTCGAGATAACCGGGGTTCACTGGGAGAAAGCTGCACGCGGCATCACTGATCGGGCTCGTCCCCCACCTTCGACAGAACCGATCGGGGCTGAGGTGCCGGTCGTGCATTCTGCCAAAGCACTGACAGTCGACTCTGACGCACCATCGTCTACGCGTTCGGGACCAGAATAAAGCTCATGAAAAGTATGACCCGTGCCTCGCTAGTATGTAGAGCATTTGTAGAACTTGCCGACGCCTTGGTCGGCGAATATGACGTGCTCGATCTCCTGCGCACCCTGGTCGACCAATGCGTGGTGTTACTTGACGCCGAAGCAGCTGGCATTCTCTTAGCGGACCACAACGGTATTCTGCAGGTTGTCGCCTCCACGAGTGAGGAAAGTCAGATCGTCGAGGTGTTGCAGCGTGAGGCTGGAGCGGGTCCCTGCGTGGACGCGTACCGGTCCGGGAAGGTCGTGACGCTCAGCGATATTGCCACCGGCGGAGGTCTGTACCCGGCTTTTCAGGCCGCGGCACTGTCCCAGGGTTTCCAATCCGTTCATGCCATTCCGATGCGTTTTCGTCCCCACACGATCGGGGCGCTGAATCTGTTTCGAGCAGAGACAGGCGTGTTGAGTGCTGAAGACGCGACCATCGGTCAGGCCCTCGCCGACGTCGCGACGATCAGCCTTCTCCATGAACGCACGGCCCGAGAAAACGCTTCGGTGAACGAACAGCTCCAGCGTGTGTCGGCGGCCATGACAAGCTGCCCATAGGCGGCCACGAAACTGCCCACTGACGGCCAGGAAAACTGCCCGTTGGTGGCCATGAGATCTGCCCACTTC
>NZ_QZVS01000039.1 GCF_003602235.1 Cryobacterium melibiosiphilum | reverse complement strand
TCGAGTCGAGCCCACTCGCTGTCAGATAAAACGGCAGTTCGCGACATGCGTCAACTGTGCCACACGACCCCACGGATCATTAGGAGACACGCCCTAGCCACAAGCTCCGACGGCGATTCGTCCAAGGAACTTCAAAGGTCTGAATCAAAACAGCCTGTGTCATAAGCCGAACCCCCTACGGGACGCTTGACCTACCGCCAGAGGACCGCAAGCGCTCAGGCGACGTGCGCGAACGGCTCGCCACCATTGTGATCGACGACTTTAGTCGAAACGGTGACCGGTGTGTCGAATACCACTGCAGGAACACTGGAGTGGTATTCCTGCACTGTCCGTCTGCCAGACTTTGCGTGAACTGTGGCGAGTAGCTCTTGGTGGTAGCGGTAGTCCGGCGAGTTGGTAGCAAGTTTCCGAGAACACGGTAGCGCTGTTCGGCGGTTTCCTGCTCGGCTGTGAAATGACACGTATAAGGCGTTGTCGTTTCATTGTTAAGGGGCGGGTTGATGGCGGACTATCGAAAAATCTTGGGGCTATTGCTGGAGGGGCGCAGCTACCGCGACGTCGTCGAGATCGTGGGGTGCTCACATCGCGATGTGGCTCGGGTGCGGCAGGAGGTCGAGGCACGGGGTCTGACCTCGACCGTTACCGTCAGCGACATTGAGCTGGCGGAATGGTTTCCTGACGGGCGCCGTAAAGTGTCCGACGAGTATGGCCAGCCCGACTTGGCGCGGGTGTTGGCGTCGATGAAAGCCAACCGGCACTTCACGCTGCTGCTGGCCTGGCGCCGCTACGTCGACACCAAAGACGCGGGCAAGAAGTACGGGTACTCGCAGTTCTGCGCCCTGTTCACCGGTTACCTCCGCACCCACGATCTCGTCGCGGTGCTCCGCCACGAGCCGGGGCGAGCGATGCTCGTGGACTGGGCCGGCGACACGATGGACATCGTCGACACCATCACCGGCGAAGTGGTCCGAGCCATCCTCTTCGTCGCGGTGCTGCCGTTTTCGGGACTGATGTACTGCCGCGCCTATGCGGATATGAAGTCCCCAGCCTGGCTCGACGCCCACGTTCAAGCGTTCGCGTTTCATGGCGGTGTCACCCAGATAGTCGTGCCCGATAACCCGACGACGTCGACCCACCGAACCCACCAGAATGATGCGGAGCGGGCCGTGAACGCCCGGTATCAGCAACTCGCTGACCACTATCAGACAGCAATTGTCCCGGCCAGACCAAAAAAACCGCGCGACAAGGCATCAGCCGAGAACGCGGTGAACGTCGTCAACAAACGCGTCATCGGCTACCTCGAGGACGATGTCTTCACGACACTGAACGAGTTGAACACAGCAATCGAGGAACGCGTGCGGGAAATCAACCATGACATCCGCCGCGCCGACGACACCACCCGGTGGGAACGCTTCGACACCGAGGAACGCGAGCTGCTCAGCCCGCTACCCGATATCGGCTTCGAAGACGTCGAGTGAAAAGAGCTCAAAGCCGCCCGGAACTACCACGTCACCTGCGACACGCAACGCTATTCCGTGCCGTTCGCCCTGGCCGGCAAACTCTTGAGGGTCCGAGTGACGTCGTCCCGCGTGACGATCTTCGACGGCAACGACAGCATCTGCGAGCACCCGCGGTTGACGGGTCGCAAGGGCGAGTACTCGACTCTTCCGGAGCATGTTCCGCCGCAGCACCGCGATATCGACGGGTTGTGGTCGAGGCGTTGGTTCATCGACCGGGCGCGCAGCGCCGGGCCGGCGACGGTCACGGTGATTGAGCAGATCCTCGACAGCCAGGCGATCGAAGCGCAGGGCTATCTGGCCTGTCAGAACATCCTCGACGGCCTCGGCAAGAACAACCGGGAACGGCTCGAGGCGGCCTGCCAGGATCTCGTCAACCGCCGAGCTCATCCGACGTATTCGACGTTGAAACGGTTGATGGCGGCGATCGATAGTGATGCGAAGAAGCCCCGGCCGGTGACCCCGGCGGCCTCGACCCGCAAACGCAGCAACACCGTCGTGTTCCGCGACACCGTCACGGACGTTTATGTCCGTGACGCGTCGCACTACGCCCGAAACGAGGACGGAAAATGACGTTCACAAGCGTTGACTATGACAAGTTCCGCGCCCTGCGCGTGACCCACGTCGCGACCCGGCTGGAGGAACTCATCCAAGACGAAGCCAACGACACCCTCACCCCCGAGCAGCTGTTCCTCACCGCGGTCGACGACGCGTTGGAATCCCGACGCGTCAGCCGCGTCGACAAACTCATCCGCCAAGCAGCGCTCCTGATCCCCGGGGCCACCGTCGCTGAAGTCGACTACCGCGAGGGACGCGGCATCACCGCCGTCAGAATGCGGCGCTATGCCGCCCATGACTGGCGCGTGGATGCAACCAACCTGCTCATCATCTCGCCCACCGGCGGCGGGAAAACCTACCTCGCTTGCGCGCTGGCCATCGGCGCCTGCCACAGCGAACACTCCGTTCTCTACTTCCGGATGGACGACCTCGCCCGACGGCTTGTCATCGCTCGCGGTGACGGCATCGCTCATCAGAAGCTGTTGAACGAGCTCTCTAACATCGATTTGCTGATCATTGACGATTTCCTCACCGTCGGCGTCGACAGCGACGCAGCCAGCGACCTCTTCGCGATCCTCGCGAACCGTGAACACCGGCTGCCGACGATGATCGCCTCGCAAACGGGACCCGCGCACTGGGTCGCCGAGCTGCCAGACCGGGTCGCGGCGGACTCGATCGTGAACCGCCTCGCCAACAACGCCCGCATCATCAACCTCGGCCAGATCGACATGCGCCAGCACCGCAACGACCAAGCCCGCGCCGAGAAGACCTACTGGGAGTAACACCAAAGCGGCCCGGGCACCACGCCCGAGCCGCTACCATGTCGGCAGAACCGCGCTACCAAGTGTCTGGACTCGCGCTACCATCAGGCGCTACTCGCCAGTGGGGCCGTCCGGCTCCGGGAAATCGACGCTCCTGAACATCGTCGGACTTCTGGACAGACACACCAGCGGCGAGGTGCGGTTCCGAGGCGCGCCTCTTCCGCGTATCAACGGCCGGGCAGCATCGGCCCTGCGCCGCGACCACATCAACTATCTCTTCCAGTCGTTCGCCCTCATCAGCGCCTCGACCGCCATGGAGAACATCTTGATCAGTCTCCACGGCGTGAGAGGGCGGCGGCGAACGAAAGAGAACCAGATCATGGACCTGCTGGGCCGGCTCGGTCTGCAGCACGTAGCCCACGACAAAGTCATGACGCTCTCCGGAGGTGAGCGTCAACGGGTCGCCCTCGCGCGCTGCATCCTAAAACCAGGCGAGTTAATCCTTGCGGATGAGCCCACCGGAGCCCTTGACGATGCGCTGGCGGAGATCGCGCTCATCGAGATGCTCGACCTGCAAAAGGACTACGGCAAGACCCTGCTCGTCGTCACCCATGACCATCGGGTTGCCGACCGATGCGACCGTGTCTTCGAACTCGTCACGAAGTCGCGGCGCGATGTGCTGACCGTCGACCACGAGCTTCGACGCTGATCCCCGCTTCAATGCTGACCTCCGACGCGCTCGTGTCGATCGTCAGCCTTCTCTCCTCAGCTCACGCGGAGGGATGATTCTGCGCCAGGTCACGGACGGAGCCGCCCGGACGCGGGACGCCAAGCGTGCTCCCTCCACTGACATCCAACAGCGAACCGGTACTGCGTCGGGATGCGGGGGAGAGGAGAAAACGGACGGCGTCGCTGATCACCTCCGGCTCGGCGATTCCGCCGAGCGCCGCGAAGGCGCCGAGGTGATCCCGGACCTTCGCGAACTTGTATCCGGGATGACCGTTATCGGTGAAGCCGGCGACGACGGCATTGATTCGGATCCCCCGACGGGCAAGGGGCTCCGCCGCATGCCTCGTCAACGCTTCAAGGGCTGCCTTGGTCATCACATAGATGATGTCGCCCGGGCTCGAGAACGTGACGCCGGCCGACGAAATGTTCACGATCGACGATCCGTCCTCCATGAGAGACGAGAGTGCTTGCGTGAGGAGGAATGGGGCTCGGACGTTCACCGCGACGTAGCGATCAAAAAGATCCGCCGTCGTGCTGCCGAAGCCAGGGCCGAGAACGAGGGCCGCGTTATTGATGAGCCCACGTAGTCGCCACGATTCGTTCTTCCTCAAGAGCGCGGCGACGGCATCGACAAAAGCCTCCGCCCCGGCACTCGTGGATAGCTCCGCCTGCACTGGGATGCATGTTCCGCCTTTCTGCTCTGCGGCGACACGGAGCGCCTGCGCGCCGATCGCATCCGTATGGAACTGAGCGATGACAATGTGTCCGTCGTCGATCAGCCCGTCTACGATCACGTGACCGAGACCACCCGTCGCACCCGTGACGACGACGACGCCGTATGGCGGCACCTCGGTCATGAGCCTGCCAAGTTCATGCGGAGCGGTGCTAGCGCGCTACGAGCGGTCCGCTCCAGGATGTAGCCCGCATCGGCCCAGGCATCGCGGAAAGCGATCAGCTCCTTCGCCCCGATCCCTGCGGCCACGACGATCCAACTCGCCTCGACAACATCGATGTCTTGGCGGATCCGGCCCATACGCCGCGACTCCTGCAACGCCTCCGCGACGAAGCTCTCCCAGGTTCGGAATGGGTCGATGCGGCGCTCCGGGAACGCCCCGGACCACCGGCTCGCGATGACGACGCCGGCACGAATCTTTGGATCGCGTGCCAGGTTGTCGCCGACCATGCGGAAGGCCGTGACGATCTTGTCGAGAGGATCGGACCGCTCCGAGGCGATCACCTCCTTGATGCGCCTCATGCTGGCGCTCTCGATGTCCAGGATCAGATGCGCCACCTCACGCAACTCGTCCGACGATACCGGGCGGCCGAAGGCGGACTCCAAGCTTCGAGTGGAGAACTCATCGAGTTCCGGGGCTAGGAAGTAGTCGGCGACCGCCGACAACTCGGCATTCGGAATCATGCCGGTTGCTCCTGATAAGCGAGCGACGCGACGGCCTTGACTCCGTCAGACGCGATCGATTCGACATCGACGACGTGCACTACCGCATCGCCCCGAGAAATACTGCGCCGACCGAGCAGTCTCGTCGCGGTCGACAGAGGGCCAACGCTTGGCCCGACCCGTGCGGAGAAGTCGATCACCAATCTGCGCAACCACAGGTTGCCGGTCTCTCTCCGCCCTCGTCCGGTCGCCGCAACCAGCGCGACCTGGGTGAGCTGACCCATCATGGACACGTACGTAACCGCTGTAAGGCCTGGCCAGAGGCTGCCGTCGGTTCCGGAAGCAGCCACATTTGCGCTCGCGAACTCGGCTTCGTGCGAACCCTGCACACCATTCGGCGAGACAATCCACAGACGGGTACGGATCTCGATGTCCCGATAGGCCGATCCGTACACGGTTCGAGATGTCGCCGACGCATCCGGGCGCGAATCGGAACGGCGCGACTGCGTCCTCGGAACGAGGCACAATTCCGTTCGCAATGACCCGACGCGCGCGCGAACAGTGCGACCACCGTCATCCTGTCGGGCAACCTCCAGCGTGACTGGCACGCGGTCGAGAGCGAACCACGGCGACGCGCCCGCATCAATCCGAAGACCCGTCAATACCTCGGAAGCATCGGCCGGCCGACGACACTGATCGATCAGAAGGAGAGGAATGAGGATCCCATCTATCGAGGTCAGATGCGGAGCCTCGGCCGAATCGTCATCGCGACACTCGGGTTCTACACGGACGATCGCAGCCGCGTGGCCGGACTCCGACGCGACGGTGTACCGCCTGCGTCGGTAACCGTCACCGAAATAGCGGTCTTCGGCCACACCCAGAAAGTCTTCAAACGACGCCGTCTCGTAGCCGCCCGTCATCTTCCCATCCCGCAGATCTCGAGTCACATTACAAAGTCTGCTGTATATCTTTGGTTAATGCCACACGCGGTGGCCGGATGACGCGGTGCGGCTGAAAGAATTGCTCAATGAGCAACCGACGCATGGGAAGACCGATGGATCCCGAGATACAGAACGCCCTGCTCGCGGCGGCTGAAGCTGTGATGGTCGGGCCGGGCTTCTCCCAGCTCACTGTCGACGGCTTGGTTCGATCAATCGGCTCGACGCGACCGACCTTCTACCGGCGCTACCTCAGCGTCGCCCACATCGCCTTCGACGTGATTGCGTCGAAGTTCGGTACCGGGGAGCCGCCGTCGACCGGTTCACTGCTCGGCGACCTCGAGACGCTGCAACGAGCCGACATCGCGATGTTCTCCTCCGACCTGTTCCGCAAGAACCTGCCCGGCCTCCTCGAGTCGATACGAACCGACGACGCCATCCGGCAGCTCTACGGAGACGCCTTCGTCGCTCGCCGTCGAGAGAACCTCGGCCGAGTAATCGAGGCGGCGATCGAACGGGGGGAACAAATTCGCGCCGACTGGGATCTCGACCTCGTTTCTGACGTGCTCGTCGGGCCCATCCTCGCTCGGACACTCTTGCCAGGAACCGCGGTACTCGACGACGACCTCGCTTGCGTCACTGCCCGCGTTGCGTATGGCGTTCTCTCCGAGCGCCGGGATCGACGTCCCGGCGGCTCATGACGCCAGCGCTCAAGCGATCCGATAGCGTGTCAACCAGCCGCCAATTCGCTGGCCCCAGCAGACCAAGTGCAAATGGCGATCGAGACGACGGAGTATTGGCCGAAATTCGCCCGTGCAGGAGAGTGTGCCAACTCGTGCAGGCGAGTTCGGACATTTGAGGCTCCCAAGGGTTTCCGCCTTGGTATCGTGCTCGAAACTCATTGCCGAAATCAAAGTGCTGCAAGGGAGCAAAGTATGTCTATCTGGGGTGTACCCCAACTAGGCGTCAGACATCCTCATCAAAAATTGTCAGGATAGGATCACATTCTGTGTGAACTTCGGCGTTCGGTGGCGGTGTTCTGTGATCGCTCTGTGTCGCTAGTTTCCGATGACGAGGATGCTCGCGGCGGCTTCGATGACGTCGTCGGTGATGGTTTCGAGCTGGTTGATCTGGAGGATGCGGGCGATCTGCGGGAAGAGCCGCTCGAAAGTCGAAAGTTGCCGCGTGTGATGCGTGCGATTGCTGCGATTGCTTGGGCGTCGGTGAAGTCGTCAGGATCGAGGGTTCGGCCGAGTCGTTTCCAATGCCGGTTGAGGACGAAGAGTAGTTCCTCTCGGCCGAGAGCACGGTAGCGGTGGGAGAATCCGAGGCGGCTGTGTAGCTGGGCGTAGTGGCGGAATCTTTGGTCGATGCCGGGCATCCCGATGAGGATCATCGAGAGGTGGGTGCGGTCGTGGCGGTCGCGAAGTAATTCCAGTGCGGTGGGCGTGAGGCGTTCTGCTTCGTCGATAATTAGCAGTTCTACCAGGTGTGCAGCTCGTCCCGGTTTGAGACAGATCCAGCAGCTTTCTCGCTGGGTTCATTCAGACTGACTCCGCAAGGTATATACATTACAGACGCGCCCGTATACTCCCATATATCTATTGGGTTCTGGGGGCCATCTTTATGAGAGTCTTGAAATGCAAAATAATCGGATGGGCAGGCCGCATGTCTCCGGAATCACGGAGACGCTTCTCGAGGCTGCGGAGCGCATCATGATGGGGGAGGGCTACGCCGCGCTGACGGTCGATGGCCTCGTGAACGAAATTGGCACCACGCGCCCCACCTTCTACCGTCGCTTTCCGAACATCGCGCATTTAGCGCTCGAAGTGATCAAGACGCGGTTCGGCGGTGTCAACAACGTCGATACCGGATCACTCTATGAAGATCTCCTCGTGCTTCAGCGCGAAGAGATCGCCATGTATGCCTCCCCTCTGCTCCGCAACAACCTTCCCGGCATCCTCGACGCTGCTGGCGCTGACGAGACTCTTCGCGATCTGTGTGACTCACAGTTTGCCAGCCCACGCCGATCAAATGTCGCCCGTGTCATTGACGCAGCCGTACAACGTGGCGAGATCGACGGAGCTGGAATCGATATCGAATACTTCTGCGACATGCTTGTCGGGCCGGTGCTCTCCCGTGCACTCCTCCCGACAGGGGCGCCGCTCGACGACCAACTCGCACGGCTCACGACAGAATCCGCCGTCATGTGGCTCAATAACCGACTTCACACGGAAAATTGATTCACCGGCTCCGTTGCCGCGCCGCTCGGAGCATCTATGTGCCTAAACGGCACCCAAATTCTCCGACAGCACCGGAACGAACCGACCGAGAAACCTGCCATGCCGGTGCCCGCAGGAAACTCAGCGCCCACTGGTCGACCGGCTATGCGATTCGCAATCTCCAAGCCGACGATGCAGCGACAGATGTCCTCACCTCAGCCGCCTGATTACCGCACCTCCCGGCGCTTACACCCGGGGGCGGCAGATCGAGTTCGCTTTCGACGAGTCGATACCCACCAGCCCTGCCCCGTTACCTTGTAAGTAGCCCTTGAAGCTTTGCTTCTGAAGGGTGTTGGCCTGTTAGGCCCGGCATGGTTATTGCCCCCAGTCATTGATGATCCGGGGGGTGTTGTCACCGGGCCTGACTGGTACTCGATGCCGTGGATAGGCCAACCGATCCGCATGGCTGACAGGGGAACTCATGATTGAGAACTACGACAGCGTCGACGTGTTCATCGGTGTTGACGTCGGGAAAAGCGAGCATCACGCGGTCGCGTTGGACCGCACCGGGAAGCGACTTTACGACAAGGCCCTCCCGAATGACGAAGCAAAATTGCGCGCGGTCATCCGCACGCTGAAGCTGCGCGGCCAAGTGCTCCTGGTCGTTGACCAGCCCGAGACCGTCGGCGCGTTGCCCGTCGCCGTCGCTTACGCCGAAGGCATCCTCGTCGGGTATCTGTCGGGCCTGGCGATGCGGCGCATCGCCGATCTGCACCCCGGCGAAGCGAAGACCGACGCCCGCGACGCGGCGATCATCGCCGAGGCCGCCCGGACCCTCCCGCATGCGCTGCGGCCGCTGCGCCTCGAGGATGAGCAGATGGCGGAGCTGTCAATGCTGTGCGGCTTCGCACGATGACATCGTCGGCCAGATGACCGCGACCAGCAACCGGATCCGGGGGCTGCTGATGCAGGTCCACCCAGCCCTCGAGCGGGTTCTCGGCCCGCACCTCGACCACCCGGCCGTCCTGGACCTGCTGCAGAAATACCCGACACCGACCGCGATGAAGGCCGCCGGCCTGACCCGGCTTGGCACGCGCCTGCTCAAGCTCGCGCCGCGGATCGGGCGCCGCCTGGCCGAGGAAATCTTCGAGGCCCTCTCCGAACAGACCGTCGTCGTCGGCGGCACCCACGCGACGCGCGCCGTGCTGCCGCGCCTCGCCGAACAGCTGACGACGCTCCGGCATCAGCGCGCCGAGATCGCCGTGGAGGTCGAGGAGCTCGTCGAAGCCAACCCGCTGGAACCGATCCTGACGAGCATGCCCGGGGTGGGTGTGAGGACCGCCGCCCGCCTGATCACAGAAGTCTCGGGCAAGAAGTTCTCCACCGCCGGGCACCTCGCCTCCTACGCCGGCCTCGCCCCGGTCACCCGGCGATCAGGATCATCGATCCGCGGCGAGCACCCGTCCAGACGAGGGAACAAAGCCCTGAAACGAGCACTCTTCCTCTCCGCCTTCGCCGCGCTAAGCGACCCCGTCTCCCGCACCTACTACGACCGCAAGATCGCCCAAGGGAAACGCCACAACCAAGCCCTCATCGCCCTGGCCCGACGCCGGTGCGACGTCCTCTACGCCATGCTCCGCGACGGCACCATTTATCAAGCCCAATCACCCTCCACCCCTTGACGAACTACCTAGAGGCACCCCGACCTCCTGCTCCAGGAGGCTGGGGGCGCAGCCCTGCTGCCTGCCGCCACTACGCCATCCGCAGCCTCATTCTCGACGCTGACCTCGAAGGGGGCCGAGACTCACGACTTGATATCCGTCGTCGCGGCTCTCTACATCCCCCGCCCGCCCCTTGCCGAGCAATGAGCTTCAGCCTGAGGGGGCGACACCCCTACCGGAACTTCCGCGTCGTGTTTCTGCCCAAACAACCACTCCTGACCGATCCCGCGCGTCGTCAAACGCAGGTGGATCACATCCCATGCAAAATGCGCACGCCACCACGCGTGGTCCCAACCGAGTCGGTCTCGAAGACAAGCCGTGGTCATCGACCCAAGCAAAATTATCATGCTGGGGCGTTCCAGCCCGCTATTCCTCAATCGATATCAGTTGAATAACGTTCCGCTATAGTGTGGAACGTAAGTTTGATTTCTACCCCAGTGATAGGCCACGTTGATAAGGACGACCGACCGGGATCTCTGATATCGGCGTCGCTCTCACTGAAAGAGGAAACCATGAAAAATCGTTGGAAAAACACCATTGCTGCACTCGCCATTGCCGCGCCACTAGCGCTCAGTGCTGGACCCGCGTACGCAGCTACCGAGTATCCCACCGAGGGCGGCACGTGGAACTACGGCAATACGATGGGCCATAACTATTCCGACTACATGCTTGAGACGCGGCATGCCTCCACCGTAATCTGCGGCGACAGAACGAACCGAGTTGCGGCCGACGGGTACAAGTGGTCGAACGCTGCCCTGACTGCTGTTAGCGGGTGCGGCTTCTGGTACGACCCCATGTAGCATTGCGGCCGTGATTACGTTGATGTTTGTACCAAACAGCGCTGTAAACAGCGCTAGGAAAGGATCGGCGTGATCACTCTCGCTCGTCATGTGCACCCACTCGTTTGGATTGCCAGCGCGTGCACATGCGGCCTACTTTTCCTGCTGGGCGCACTCAGCTACCAGGTGATTGATCGCGAACAGCCGCCTGGCACGAGTGCGTTCATGCAGGTTCAGCAGGTAGGCACGAGCGAAGCCAAGGCCATCAGCGCTCTTGAAGAAGCGGCGCACACCCAGAATATTAACCTGTTGCGGGTGGGGGCGAACCCCGCAGGCCCCTCTGCGGCACCGTGGTACTTCGCTTTCGTCGGAGACCGCGGCCTGTTCGACGCTACGATTCCGGACGGTGAGTATCCGGCGTTCTCACCCGCGTCCACGCCGGAGGTCTTCGAGGGCGCGGAACTCATGAGTCTGAACCAGCCGATCCGTGGGACTTACGCGGTGCAGGGGCAGGCCACGGATCTCGCGGGACTTGGTGTCACACTGGGCGACGCTGGGCTCACGGTCACGACCCAGAAAGTCGACGCATCGCGTAGCTATCTAACTGGGTTGCTCCTCTCTTCCTCGTGGCCAATCCTGCTTGCCTCGGTCATAGCGCTTGGGCTCGTCATCATTTATTGGGTCGCGTTCAGCCGGAAAGCGACTGCATTGCAGGAGTTCCACGGCTACCGCAGGCGGCGGCTGATCCGCAATCAGGCGTCGGGTCTGATCGTCGTCTATGCGACCGCGGCTGCTGCCTCCGTAGGCGTCGGATCCGCAGTACTGGGTTTCTACAATGGCTGGAACCAGTACAGCCAGTTCATCTGGTGGGCGTGTGTGCCAATGCTGATTGTCGGTGCGATCGCACTAGGCGTGTCACTGATCGCATCAACTGCGGCGCTTCGTCTGCCAGGATACAACGCCGTTAAAGGAGCCCGCCCAATGCGGCTGCTCGCCGCCTCGGCGATTCTCTCGCAACTGCTCATGATCGTCCTGGTATACGCCTCCCTCGCGCAAGCAACAGGGGGTATCGCGACGATAACCGCCGACTCACGCACCTTCGACAGCTGGGCATCTGAAGAAAATAGCCTCACCGTTCAGATTAACCCCAATGCGTTTGAAGATCCCGCGTCTAAATCGTTCGAGCCGGACGTCGCAGCAGCGTACCGGTCGTTCGGCAATATCTTCACCGCGCTGGAATCCGAAGGAAGCGCAGTCCTCAGTTTCCATCAAGGCGACAAACACACCGACACAACGGGAGCTCCGCTGTCCAGCTATGACCCGCTCGGCGGAAACTCACTCGTCGTTAACAATAATTATCTAGACCGGCATGAAATCCTTAACGAGGATGGTACGTCTGTTAAGGATCTCCCCCCCGCAGCCCGAACCGTTCATCTACTGATCCCGGAAAGCATGTCCTCGTACACAGATCAACTCACTCAACGGTGGGCTGCGTCTACAGTCGCTGAGTATGACCCAATCGACGGTACGGAGCCCGAGGAACCCCTCCAGATCATTTCGCACATCGTGAAATCGGGCCAAGCCGTATTCAACTACGGCGACACATGGCGCATGGAGCACTGGACTCAACAGGATCCCGTAATCGCTGTGGTCTCATCGCAGACCGACTATTTCAGTGATTACATCCTCCTGGGCGTTGCGGCGAACGATGGCAACGTCATCTTCGCGGATGGAGAAAAGTTTCAGGCCCTGGCTGATGAGGCGGGGCTCACGTCTAGGTTCTCTTCGATCAGCAGTCCCGCCACGCACGCGGCCCAGGAGCTGCGCGATAGGAACACGGAGCTTCGCGTAGCTCTGGGCAATGCCTTGCTCGGCTCACTTACCTTGATCGTCACTGTGCTGCTCCTCGCGGCCATCTATGCAAACGCAACACGATATTCCTCGTTTCTGAAGCGCACACAAGGATGGAGAGGACTGCGAATTCACTGGATTTTTTTGGTGTCCATCACCGTGATCAGCGCGGCTGCTGTCACAGCAGCCACCATACTTCTCCGACCCGCTGCCTACACCAATGACCGAACGGGCATCGCCGTCGCCGTGATAATGGCTCTACTCATCGGCCTCGTGGTCTTCTTCGCAACTGCGAGTTTCGACCGACGAGCGCGCGCCGATCTCATCAAACAGCGTTGACCCCGCCGCAGCATACCGACCGAAGGATTCAACCGTGCACCGCAACACTACGACGTCACTCCCCGTTCGCGTTGAGGGCGTCGAAAAGAAGTTTGGTCGCCGCCACCTATGGAGCGACGTGAACTTCGAAGTTCACCCCGGGCAGATGCTTGCTCTGGCTGGTCCCAGCGGGTCAGGGAAGACGACCCTGCTCAACTGCATAGGCCTGCTCGAGCGAGTTGACGCTGGCACCATCACCTACGGCACTCGTGACGCAACACGTCCGAGGCGCGGCCTTCGACGACGGCTGTACCGAGACTCGATCGGATTCCTCTTCCAAGACTCCGGCCTCGTCGACTCGTGGACCGTGTACGACAACGTCGCCATCGCTCTTGGGCACCAGCGGCTGAGCAGAAGGAATAAGCAACAACAAGTCGAGAATGCTCTCGAACGCATGGGCATGGGCGGAAATTCAGGCGACCGAGTGCATACCTTGAGCGGAGGAGAACAACAACGAGTTGGCTTGGCCAGGCTGCTCCTGAAAAATGCGCAGATCGTCCTCGCGGATGAACCCACCGCATCACTCGACCATGGCAACTCCGAGATGGTCATTGGCGCGCTGCGTGATCTTGCAGATGGAGGTGCTGCCGTCGTCATCTCCACCCACGACGACCGAATAATCGAAGCAAGCGACGGAGTTGTACGCCTCGCAAGCGGCACTCGCGAGCGTGGTGCAGACGCGGTCGTTGGATGGCAGTAGTCCCGGTGAAAAGAGCTTAATGGCACTCCTGTATCGGCGCGGGCCGTGGTCGTGACATTTACCTGTTAACGGCGACCAAAAATAGGGTCAGTATTGCCAAGCGGCACTCTTGGCCCTATTTTCGGTGGGCGTCAACAGCCGGTCGGGGGCGGCGTTCTGTGATCGTTCCGTGTCGCTAATTCCCGATGACGAGGATCCTGGCGGCGGCTTCGATGACGTCGCCGGTTGGACTTCGCGAGTTCTGCCGGCGTTGCCGGTTCTGTGCGGGTCCCGTAAACGGAGATCACCTGGTGTCTTAGAAAGCTAGAGCTTTCCAAGACACTCGATCCCCGCTCCCCCATCGGTCCCCACCCACAAGGTGGCGGGCCGCTCGGTGTCCCATAAATATGTCTCACCGTAAAACGTCTCAGGTGACTGGCGAGACGGGGTTTGTGAGTCACAATGGACGAATGAGGCATATTGGGTACACGCGTGTGAGCACATCGAGCCAGGATGCGCAGCTGCAGCTCGACGCGCTCGTCAATGCTGGCGTGCAGAAACGCGACGTGTTCGCTGACGTCACGTCAGGGAGCAAGACCGCGATCGAACGGCCCGGGATGAAGAAGCTCCTCGGGTACGCCGAACCTGGTGACACGGTCGTCGTGTGGCGAATCGACCGGCTCGGCCGCTCCCTCATCGACGTCCTGAACACGGTGAACCTGCTGGGCGAGCGCGGCGTCCAGGTACGATCCATTTCGGATGGCATCGACCCGGCGACGTCGACGGGCCGGCTGATGCTGAACATGCTCGCCACCCTCGCCGAGTACGAGCGCGAACTTATCGTCGAACGCGTCAATGCCGGAATTGCTGCCGCCCGGCAGAACGGGACGCGCTTCGGTCGTCCGCTGTCCGATCCGGTCGTGATCGCCGACAAGCTCCAGCTCGTGGCAGAAGCCCGCGCAAAAGGCCGCACCGCCAAGGATGCAGCGCAACTGGTCGGCTGGAGCCGTGCCACCCTTTACCGTCACCAGCAAGCCAAAGCAGCCCTCAAGAGCACGACGCCCTAAGGAAGCCGTCCGACGGCCCAGAGCGGTGCCGGACTCGCCGGGACGCCCTGCTTGGCGACACGCTCATCCTTCGAGGACGAGCTTGTCTATTCCGCCGAGGGTTCCTCAGCCCAGTCGAGCGCGGCAGTGAGTTTCTCCTCGTTGGGCAGCGCGTTGCGCTCGGCCGCCGGCAGGGTGTCGTAGGTATACGTCGACACGGCCATCGGGGCATCGGTCTGACCCAAGGAGTAGCGGACGGTGTGATCGTTACGGCTGCCGCAGATGAGGATCCCGACCGTTGGATTATGCGCAGGGAGGCGGAGTTTGTCGTCGACAACGGCGATATAGAAACCGAGCTTGCCGGCGTACTCGGGCTGGAACTTCCCCGTCTTCAGCTCGACGACGACGTAGCGGAGCTGGACGACGTGGAAGAACAACAGGTCCAGGTAGAAGTCATCCCCGCCAACGTCGAAGTGCACCTGGCGGCCAACGAATGCGAAGCCAGCGCCGAGTTCGCGGAGGGTTTCTACGATGCGGTCCATCAGGGACTGTTCCAGGTCCCGCTCGGCGGCCTGGTCGGTCAGCTCGAGGAAATCGAAGACGTAGGGGTCTTTCGCGATCTGCTGCGCGAGCTCCGACTCAGCTGCGGGAAGTTGCCTAGTGAAATTGCTCGGGCCCGACCCGACCCGCTCATGGGTACGGTTCATAATTTGGTTCATCAACACGTTCCGTGACCACCCGTGTTCAACGGCGGCTTGGGCATACCAAGTACGCGTGCGGGCATCGTCGAGCTTGTCCAGTAGAACCGTGATGTGGCCCCACGGCAATTGTCCAACAGCCTGTTGGACGATTACGCCCTCTCCTGGCCACGCCACCGCGAACGCCCTCATGTAGAAAAGATTGCTGCGAGAGAGCCCTGTCATCTGAGGGAATTCGGCTCTGAGATCAGAAGCCAATCTGCCCACGACACCACTCCCCCACGCTTGGCTTTCCTGCTGGGCGAGTATCTCACTCCCGATACCCCAATACAGTTCGAGGAGCTGGGTGTTGACCACCCGCTGAGCCCGCACCTGCGCATTCCGAACGCGCACCTTCAGACCCCGTAAAAGTTCGGCGTATCCCTCAGGGAGGGCGAGCTCGGTGTGCGTGGTCATGTCCTTCATTCTGTCCGATGCGTGGCGGATAGTCGTAACTGGTACGGGTAGTCCACGATGTTGGTACCGCTATTCCGGGGAGTTGGAACTGGCCGGGGAGGTGAAACTGGCCGGGATGGCG
>NZ_QZVS01000038.1 GCF_003602235.1 Cryobacterium melibiosiphilum | reverse complement strand
TCGCCACCCGCTACGACAAGCTCGCACTGACCTACCGCGGCGGAGCTGTCCTCAGAGCCATAACTATTTGGTCGAAGGCATTAGGAGACACGCCCTAGGTGCACCGCCTTGGTCAACTGCCAGCCGAGGAAGTTTGAGAACCCGTAGTACGCGATCTTGCCACTTCGTACGGCGTCGTCAAGGAACCTCAATGTCTCCTCAAGAGGAGTTATGGCGTCCCAGGCGTGCATCTGATATAGGTCAATCTGCTCCACGCCGAGACGGCGCAAGGACGCATCCAGCGCGCGGCCGAGGTGCCGCCGAGAGGTGCCAAGATCATTCGGGTCCTCTCCCATCGAGAAGCGTCCCTTCGTGGCGATCACGACCTGCTCGGCTTCCGCACGGTGATCTGCCAGCCAGCGCCCGATGATCTCTTCCGACACGCCGGTGCTGTATACGTCCGCAGTGTCGATCAAGTTCCCACCGGCCATGACATAGGCGTCGAGGATAGCGTGTGACGTAGCCTCATCGGCTTCGTCACCAAAGGTCATGGTTCCCAGAGCATACGTCGAGACGACGGCTCCGCTGTTTCCGAGAGTGCGGTAACGCATAACGATCTCCTTCTTAATTTGTGAAATATAGCTATTGGCAGGTCAGTAACGACAAAGTCAAACCGCCAACTGACTTCCCAGCGCCGAATTTAACACGTCGTCGCAACACTCCCATTTGTGAGGTGTTGTACGTTTGGTCGACGGACGAGTTAGTTGAAAACCCGGTGCGGTTCAGTCAGCTCCAGTCGGCGCAACACGGCGACTCCCCGAAGAACACAGGGAGTCGCCATGATGGCTCTCAATACAGGATCGATGTCCGACCGGTCGGCCATGCCAGCGTCGCGTAGATCTGGACCATCGCAGCCTGTTCCAGCAGTTCGGTCTCCTCATCTCCGAAGGCAAACAAACCGGTCTCAGAATCGCGCACGTCATTCCAGACCGTATCGGCGTAGTCCTGCATAGCCGCCCGATAAGTCTTGCCCCCCGTGACTGATTCAAGGAGGAGGAGGTTTTTGAAATAGATGGAGTTGAAGTAGGCGGGTTGTTCCAGAAGTCGTTCTTCCTTTACGTAGTACTCATAGGACGCTTCCGCTATCGCCTCTGCTTTGTTCAGGTATTCCTCGTCGCCCGTCGCTTTATACAGGAGCGCGTATGTTCCGATCGGAACGCCTTGGTTGTAGGACCATTGAGTCTTGTCAGTGGATCCGTCGAGCTTGATATTGTCCCAGTAGAGATTGTTCGGTGCGAGTAAAGTCTCATCCGTCCACTCGACGTATTTGATCGCCGTGTCCAAGTAGTGCTTGTCGCCGGTAATTTCGTACAGTCGCACCCCCAGCTGCGCTCCGGGCATTGTCGAAACCGTATTGCGGTCCGTGCTCCATGGTGCCTGTGTCCAAAAGACACCCCCTGGCGCAGGGTGGCTCGCATCGGTGTCCCAGCCCGAGTCCACGAGCTCGAATATTTCTTTGGCGCGTTCGAGCGCGGCTTCGTCGCCGTTCATGAGATATTGCTGCACCTTGGCGAGGGCTACCCATTCGTTGTCGTCGTAGAACATGTCTCCACCGTTGCCAAACGGGGTGCGGGGGTAGGAGTCGTATCCGGGCAGTCCCGTGGTCCCGCCCGCCGCGTTCCAGTATTGTTCCTGGCCGATGCCTCGGTCGGCAAGGTCGTCTCCGAACTGTTGACCGGTCTGGCCTGCGATGCCGGCGAGATCGAGCGTGGCGATGTGCGCCTGCGAAAAGGGCCACTCGTAGGAATACGGGCGATCTTCCTCTGCCAGCGGAAACCGCTCCAGATAGAGACTTGAGCCATCGTCGACGTAGAAATATTTTTGCATGGCCTCGTAGGAAGCGGTGGCGCGATCGATTGCGATCGGCCGAGATGGTCCGCTTTCGGGCGGGGACCCTGCTGCGGGAAGAGTTCCTGCAGCAAGGGACGCCGCAGCGACCATGGCTGTCGTGCAGAAAAGAGTTCCGAGCTTCATTGCGTTTACTCCATTTCGGTTGGTGCTGATCTGGAAAATTCCGTTACCCATGCGGGGCATCCCTCTTTATTGGGAAGAACGGGAAACTCGCAGAGTAACGATCTGGAAGGCACGGAGAATCAAGTGACCGCCCGTGTCGGTTGTCGATTGCACGGCAACAGGGGCGACAGTTCGTTCGAGCAGATCGGTCTCGACGATGTGTGAAACCGTGAAACCGAAGCTGACTGTTCCGGTGGAGCGCGACCCGCTCGCCTCGTAGAGTCGCACGATCAGGTCGCCCGACCGGTCTTCGGCCAGCTTCACGGCTTCGACCACGATCGAGGGGCATTCGCTCACAACCACGGGCGTGACGGCCACGCCGGTCACGTCGCGCAGCGGCAGATTGATCCGATATCCCTGCTCCGCCGCGCCGATGACGTCTGGCGTCAGACTGATCGAGGTACGCAGCACGTGTACTCCTTGATCAGCGCTGGGGTCCGGGAACGTCGGTGCCCGCAGTAGTGACTCCCGCACAGTCGTGGTCGTTCCTCCTCCAATTCGGGTGCTGCGGCTGATGTCATGCCCATAGGTGGAGTCGTTGGCAATGGCAATCCCAAAGCCTGGCTCCCCCACGAACACCCACCGGTGCGCGCAGGTCTCGAAACGAGCCGCATCCCAGGACGTGTTGACATGGGTCGGCCGATAAATGTGCCCAAACTGTATTTCCGACGCAGCGCGATCAGCATGCACGTCGAGCAGGAAGGCCAGCTTCAATAGCTTCTGACGCTCATGCCAGTCGACCGTCGTCACGATGTCAAGGCTCGGCTGGTCACCCAGTAGGGTCAGATCCTGCTGAACGGATGATCCGCCAAACCGCCGCGTCACGCGCACTGTCACCTGGGCTTCACTCTGCACGAGCACCTCAACGGCCTCTGCGTCCAGAAGTTCTACGCCGTTGCGCGCGTAGTGCTCATCGATATCCCACGCATCCCACTGTGTCGGGGTGTCCCTAAAGAGCTGAAGCACATTGCCCGCTTGCCCCTCGGGCACGGCCTCTCTTCCGCTTACACGGTCGACCAGAGAAATCAAAAGACCCCGCGCATCAATAGAGACCCGTACGGCGTCGTTCTCGAGCACGACCCCCCCGTCAACCTGGTCGACGCGTACGGTTCCGGTCGGAATTCGCGCCGCAGCCGACAGGGCGGGCACTCCGGCTACCGGGAACGGTGACGCATTGAAGCTCACCGGGGGGGCATCCGCTGGCGACGAGGAGGCAAGCGCCGCTATGGATGTTGCGATCAGCTCTTCCAGCTCGATTCGCACGGTCTCGTAGGCCGCTTCGGCCACCTGGTGTACCCAAGCGATAGAACTCCCGGGCAGAATGTCATGAAATTGGTTGAGTAACACGGTCTGCCACGCGGCAGCGAGTCGTTCGAAGGGGTACTCGGTGCCGGCATAAAAGTACGCCGTCGATGCCCAGAGCTCGGCCTCTCGAAGTAGGTGCTCGCTGCGACGATTGCCGGATTTGGTCTTGGCCTGAGACGTGTAGGTCCCACGGTGAAATTCCAGGTAGAGCTCCCCCGACCACACGGGCGGATTGGCATACGTTGCCTCCGCTTCCTCGAAGAACGCCTGCGGGCTAGCGATTCGCACGGTCGGTGAACCCTCGAGAGAACGCGTGCGCTCCGCTGCCGCAAGCATCTCCCGATTGGGCCCGCCACCACCGTCCCCGTAGCCGAACGGCACCAGCGACACGTTAGACGCGCCCTTCTCCGAGTACTGGCGTTGCGCCCTGGCCAACTCTTCCCCAGAAAGCAGGGAGTTATAGGTATCTACCGGCGGAAAATGGGTGAAGACCTGGGTGCCGTCGATTCCCTCCCAGGCGAAGGTGTGGTGGGGCATGGTGTTGGTTTCGTTCCAACTGATCTTCTGAGTGAGGAAGTATTTCGATCCCGCCGCCGTGACGATTTGGGGGAATGCAGCAGTGTAGCCAAACGAGTCCGGCAGCCAGATCTCGAGAGGCTCGATGCCGAACTCCTGCATAAAAAAGGTCTTGCCGGCGAGCAGCTGCCGAGCCAATGACTCCCCGCTGGGCATGTTGGTGTCAGATTCGACCCACATACCGCCCACCGGAACGAAACGGCCCTCAAGTGCGCGCGTACGGATGCGTTCAAACAGCTCCGGATAGTGCTGCTTCATCCACGAATATTGTTGCGCCGACGAACAGGCGAAGATGAAGTCCGGGTCTTCATCCATCAGGTGCAACACATTGGAAAACGTGCGGGCACACTTGCGAATGGTTTCACGCACCGGCCAGAGCCAGGCCGAGTCGATGTGGGCGTGCCCGACAGCGATGACGCGATGGGCGCTGGCGTAGGCGGGCTGCGCCAAAAAGGGCGCCAATATAGCGCGACCGAGTGATGCCGTACCGCTGACATCGTCGGGGTCCATCCGGTCGGTCATCTCCTCCAGAGCTCGAAGAATCTCGGCCGTGCGCGGCAGCTCGGGGCTGAGCTGTTCCATGAGGCCGAACAGTGTCCACACATCCCGGTCCAGTTCCCACACCTGGCTATCAAGCAGGGCAACGTCCATACGGCGCAGGCGATAGATCGGTTCGATACCCGCCGTAGCCTTGTCGCCCACGAGTGTCGGCTGAAAGCCCCAGTCACTTCCCACGTCGGGGTTGGACGCGGCTTCAATGTAGATATCGACCGGCTCGCCCGGCTTGACGTTCAGCGGCACGTAGTTGTTGAACGGCTCCACGGCTTTGACGATGTGTCCCTGCGAGTTGAAGACCAAACCTTCTGCCTGAAACCCGGCCTGACCGGACAGAAAGCCGAGGTCGACGATGACTTCCGTACGTGTCTGCAGGTCGTTATACCGAGACCAGTCGGCCGGAAGAACGCCTTCGATGTGGAACCATGTCGTGCCCCAGGGTTTGCCCCACTGCTGGCCGATGCTGAACGGGATGAAATCCTGCCCGTGCGCCTCAGCAAACGATACGGGTTCGTCAGGCACTTCCCACGCGCTGATGGTCAAGGGTGATGAGACTCGGTACAGCGCGGGGGTCACCCGCTCGCTGACAAAACGACGGATGCGGGCGCGAATGAGGGTGGAATTGTCGTGCATGTGGTGCTCCTTGTGCTGGAGGGGTCAGCCCTTGACGGCACCGGCCATTGCCGATGATCCGCCAAGAACACGCGACACGAAGACGTAGAGCGTGATGACTGGGAGAGAGTAGAGCAGCGAGAACGCCGCGAGCTGGCCGTAGGCGACTGAACCGTACTGCCCGAAGAAAGAAAAAATACTCACCGCCGCCGGAAGCTTGCCCGGCGAGAGCAGAAGGACGAATGGGACAAAAAAGTTTCCCCACGCTCCGATGAATACGAAGATGAACACCACGGCTAGGCCAGGTCGCATGAGGGGGATGACGATGTGGGTGAGGGTCGTCAGCATCGACGCTCCGTCCATCCACGCCGCCTCTTCGATACTGATAGGTACGCTATCCATGAAGTTTTTGGTCATGTAGATCGCAATGGGGAGGCTCGTTGCGGCAAGAAAGAGCGTCGTCCCGACCAGCGAGTCGATGAGGTTGAAGGCCACGAAGACGGCGTAGACGGGCACCATCATCGCCGTGATCGGTAGGCCTGTGCCAAAGAGCACGCCGTAGAGAAACGGCTTGTTTACCCGCATTTTGTAGCGAGAGAGCGGGTACGCGGCCAAGACCGAGACGGTAACGGTGATGAGAGCGCATCCACCGGCCAGGATCAGACTGTTCAGTAGTGGCGTGAACGCGGTTTCGGGTGTCATGACGTCGGTGAAGTTCTGCAATGAGAAGATCTCGGGCAGTTTGATGGACAGCGTCGCCCTCGTGTCGAATGACGCCAATAGCAGCCACATCAGTGGCAGGGCAAACATGAGCGTCACGAGAAGCAGCACTGCATTGGACGCCGTCTTCATGACGCGATGACTCGGTGAGGTCATGCCCACGTTAATCCACCTCCGGCTTGAGCACCCGTATGTAGGCGATCGAGAAGAGGGCGCCGACGACCAACATGACCGTAGCGATGGCCGTGCCAAAACCGAGCTGCCCGAATTGGAATGCTTCCTGATAGGCGAGAACAGGAAGTGTGGAACTGTCCGTTCCCGGGCCGCCACCGGTCATCACGAAAATCAGGGTGAATACCGACAGGGTTTGCAGGGTGGTGAGCATGAGGTTGGTTGAGATGCTTCGCCGGATCATGGGAATGGTTATGAAGAGCAGGCGCTGCCATCCGCGGGCTCCGTCGACCTCAGCGGACTCGGTGATCTCCGTTGGAACGTCCTGCAACGCGGCCGCGTAGATGAGCATCGAGAAGGCGGTGCCTCGCCAGATGTTGGCCAGGCTCACCGACAGGAGCGGCAGCGCGTACAGCCAGTTCGGCCCGTCGATACCCACGGCGGAGAGCATGTTATTGAGAGTGCCGGTTTCATTGAAGAAGGCGTACGCGGCGAATGCCGCAACGATTTCCGGCAGCACCCAGGCTGTCACGACGAAGGTCCCGACCAGGGAGCGAACCATTCGACTGGACGATCGCATGAGGATCGCGAGCCCCAGTCCCAGAACGTTCTGGCCAACGATTGCCGAGGCGACCAGGAATACCAGAGTGAGTATGACGGACTTGGGGAAGTCGGGGTCGGCAAACAGCGCGGCGTAGTTGTCGAAGCCCACGAAGCTGGAATTTTGGGCGGCTGCGCCCGAGAGCGACGCATTCGTGAGCGAGCCATAGAAAGAACTGATGATCGGGCCCACAAGAAAGATCGTCAGCAGAATCATGGCCGGCAGTAACGGAATGCTGCGAATCAACGAGCGGCGCGTTGCGGACCGTGGGTGGCCCTGCCGAGGCTCGCTAAGCCGGCCGGGCCGTTCCTCGGTCCGCGCCGCCGGTGCGGGCGCAGGTGTCGGCGTAGCCATGGTTATTTCTTACTCGTCGTGCCGTCTTCGCCGACGATGCCGATCACGGCGTCATCGTACACAGCGGCCGCTTCTTCTGGGCTTTGCTGGCCGGTCATCACGGATTCCATGGCGACCGTAATAGCACTTGAGATCTGCGCATAGTCGCTCGTTGCCGGGCGGAAGTGAGTGAATTCCACGATTTCTGAGAAGAAGCCAAAGGTCGGGTTGGCCGCCTGATAGTTCGCGTCCTCAGAGACATCACTACGAACGGCGATCTGGCTGGCCGCAATGTCGTAAGACTGTGCGTTGTCCTTGTTCAGGGCGAGCGCAATGAAGTCCCACGCGGCATCCTTATTCTGGGCTCCGGAGCCCATGGCCAGCGTCCAACCGCCCGACATGCTGGTCGCGCCGGGGGCGTCTCCGGTTTGGGTCGGCATCGCGGCCTGTCCCATCACGTCATTCCATTCCGGCCAAGGGGCGGTACCCGTTTCGAGCCACGTGCCGCTGATCCACGAGCCGTCAACCGCCATGGCGAGTTCCCCTTGTGGCAACCACTCCCCCAGCACCAGGTTGCCCACGTTCTTGTCGAGGGCCTGTTCGGGGGTCGGGCCCAGATCGCCCTGATAGACGTCTTCAATGAAACCCAGCGAGTCAACAAAACCGTCTGAACCGGTCATCCATTTCTGGTCGTCAGCGTCATAGAGCGAGTCAGACGTGCCGTAAAGAAGCATCTCGAAGCCCTGCATGCTTGCCGCTTCGCCCTGAGCCTTACCCGAGTAAACGTTGAGCGGCATAACGTCAGGAAGCTCGGCCTTGATCGTGGCTGCAGCGTCAAGAACGTCCTCCCATGTCTCGGGAGCAAACGGAACCTCCAGCCCCGCCTGAGCGAAGAGATCCTTGTTGTACCAAATCGCCCGAGTGTCAGTGCCCATCGGGATGCCATAGGTCAGGCCATCACTACCGAGCCCCGCGCTCTTGGCGTTGTCATAGAAATTATCCCAATCGCTCCAGCCCTCGGTGTACTCGTCCAACGGTGCCAAGTAGCCGGCATCGCTGTCGGACTGCACGCGGAACGTGTCCTCGTACATAACGTCGGGAGCCGTGGCGGGCGATTGGTTCATTAGAGCGAGCTTGGTCGCGTAGTCGTTTTCCTGACCCTCAATGGGCACGAGCTCCACAGTCAAGCCTTCGTTCTCCGCCTCAAAAGCTTCTTTCATCGCCTTCATGTGGTCATCCACCTGGATGAACGCCCCAAATTTTTGATAAGCGACTTTGATCGTCGTTGAGTCCGAGGATGCCTCGTCACCGCCCGCGGAACAGCCAGACAAGACGAGTGCTGCCGCGGCTGAAAGCGCGACGGCGGAAACGTATGATTTTTTCATGAATCGCCTGAGTCCCTGACGCTGTTCTCGTCGGCATCGTTGCCGGTGATTCTGCGTATCCCATAAGTAAAATGGATGGACTAATTCTTGTCAAGCTTTAGTTCACGAACGTAATGAGGCCGAGATCTTGGAAAAAAGTCAAGAAATGAACAGCGTCGACGACCGTGGAGTGAGCGTGGTGTCCAGCACCAGGCACGCCGCGCCCACCGCGGCCACGTCCTCACCGATGTCGGAGGTGATGACGGTGACGGGTCTCGTGGTCACAAGGGCTGTGGATTCGTTGATGAGTTTCGGCAGTCGCGCGGTCATGAACGAAGACACGGCTGCCCAATAGGGTCCCCCGCACACGATGAGGTTGAGGTCGAGCAGATTCGCCAGGGTCACTATGGCGACGGCCAAGTTCTGTGCGACACCGTCGAGGAGACCGATAGCCGTGGCGTCACCGGCGTCGGCGAGGTGTGCGAGTCGGGTGAAGCAGGCATCGATGGCGGCGTTGTCGAACAGCTCAAAATTTGCATCGACCAGCCCTCGAGCGATGGCAACCTTCACAATGACTGCGGGACTGATTGCGTCACCGAGGCAACCGGTGCGACCGCAACGACAGACTGGGCCGTTGGCATCCACCATGATGTGGCCGACGTCACCGGCATTGTTGGTCGGTCCCCGGAGTGCTTCACCGCCGAAGACGAGACCGGCACCGACGCCGGTGCCGTAGTAGAAGAATAGGAAGTCGTCGCGCTCGTGTTCGCGGTTCTTCCAGACCTCCGCCACGGCCGCAGCAGTGACATCTTTCTCGAGGAGAACAAAAAATCCAGTCGCTTTTTCCAGCTCTCGGCGCAGGGCAACTCCGTGCCAATTTGCTAAAAGTGGCGGATCCAGCACAATTCCGTGATCAACATCGACGGGGCCCGGCGACGCGATGCCGACGCCGAGGACGCGGCTTCGATCGACCCCTGAAGAAACGATGAGTGCCTCGATGGAGGCTCGCATGGTCGTGATCACGGCATCGGGGTTCACCGCCGACGGAGTGTGGGCGGCGCGATGGGTGATCACCTCGCCGTCGATGTTGAGCAAGACATACGTGATGATCGCCGGGTCGATGTGCACGCCGATGGCGAAATGCCCCGAGGGGTCTAGCTGCAAGATTGTGCGCGGTTTACCAACGCCCAAATTCTGAATGCCGGCCTCACGAATAATGCCTGAATTGAGTAACCGGCGAGAAACATTTGAGACGGTCTGAGCGCTAAGTCCAGTCCTTGCCGCGATCTCAACTCGGCTGAGTCCGTCGGCAGCGCGCCGGATAGTGTCGAAAACCACCGTCTGGTTAAATCCGCCCAGCGCATGAAGGTTTGAGCCCCTTCGCATGTCCGCTCCTCACAGTCGCGCGCCTTCGGTTCACGACCAGAACAAGTATGGCGCGCCCAGCTTCTGTCCCCTGCCACGATCACACCAGACGTCTGGGACTGAGCGCAGTAACCGGCTTTGGCCGTATCGATGATTCGCTGCGCGTCGACGCCGCAACGCACGTTCGCGAAAGTCGCAGCGAGACGGTGCGCCTTCGCGAAGACATGCAACCGATTGTCTTCAACGGCTTGCCTCAGTGCCGGTCATCGAGGTGTTGCCGGCCATCATCGGCTTCGGCGTGCGCGACAGTGCCGATGTCTCCACCGCACGATCGGAGGTCGAGACACGTCCAAAGCCGTCGGCCTGCACTCCGGCTCCCGCACCACGAGCCATGCGTGCTCGACGCCTGGCTGGTCGACGATTCGGATGTCCGCGCTGGTGGCCGCCAGCATCCGGCGTAGCCGTGGCGCTGTGGCAGACCCCCCTCGAAAACCTTGGCTGACGGACCTACCCAACTCGGACTCGTCATTGATAGTTGATGAGATTTTCAACTCGTGCATCGCTAACGAACACGGTTTCGTAACTGTCAGGCAGCGACGAAATAGAGCCTCATGCGTGAGACGTTATGGTGGCAGCATGGCCCTCATCAGCATCGCATCCCGCGGAACGACCCTCGAATACGGCATGCCGGGCCAGCCGCTGGTTATTCTGCTGCACGACTGGTACGGCCGACTATCTAGCATGGACGACTACGGCATTCCTCTTGCTCAGCGCGGCTTTCACGTGCTTGTTCCCGATCTTTTCAACGGGTGGGCGGCCACCAACGCCTCGGATGCCGCTGGTCTCCTCGACCGGCTCAACCCCTCGACAGCATTGAACATAATCGGGGAACTTATTCACTCCGGGCGCACACATGGTGCGCCGCGGGTGGGGCTGGTGGGTTTTTCAGTGGGCGGCTGGCTCGCTCTTCTATTGGCCCAGTCCGGCAGTCTCGATGCCGTCGTCGCTTATGACGCTGTGCTCAACGATATAGAGCCGGGCGTGCTGCCCTGCCCTGTCCAACTTCATTTCGCGGGAATGAACGGCCCGGATCCTGAACCGTTCGTCGCCCGCCTCCTCGCCGACGGAACGGCCCTGGAACGCTTCGACGATTTCACAGCAGCACACTCCTTCGCCAGCACCAGCATCTCCACTCTCACGACGCAGTCCGATGCGCTCGCCTTCGCCCGAACAACACAGTTTCTTGAGAGATACCTCCTCGACTAAACCCGATCCACGCACTCCCCCACCCCCAAAATCAATCTGAGCGCAGGAAGATTGATCCGACAACAGCAGCCGAGGCCGACACAGGGCCGCGGCCCCGGCGGGCAGTGCTACTGGATCGGCAAAGGTCCACACGGAAATCTGGACTATCAGACTGGCGTTGCCAGACGTTTGATTGCGTGACAATTGTGAATTTTGACGGTAAGCGTCGTTGTTTGACAACGCTTGTGAACAATTTCGTATTCTCATTGCCCATCAGGACGGGCCGCTCCACGCGGTGTCAGCAACCACGAGAGCCTGCTCAGCAGCTTCATCGAGGACGAGTTCAGCTACCTAACCAAGCTGGTCGTTGAGATGGACGAGTACACGACGCACATGTACCGGCGAACGGCCGCGACACTGATCGAGCGAGCGGCCGGCATTACGCTAGCCTCGCGGCTCTTCGGCCATGCCAACGAGCACATCACGCGCAACAGTTACGTGGTCACGGCCGACCAGGTCGACCCGGTGACGGCGAAGATTCTTGACGAGGCGCCTGGTGGAGCTTAAATCAGGGCGCAATCAAGTGACCGGAATTTGTTGATCGTCCCACACTCCTCCCCTACGGACGCGGCAGCTTGTATGGGCGCGACCAGAGATGCCTGCAAACGCGAACGTGTCCCCTCGTCGAGATCATGGCCGTAAACTCATACAAAAAAACAAACCAGGAAAATGGTTTTCTTTTGAGCCAAACACCCCCGATTGGGCGGCAATCGCTGTAACTTTAAGTCGCGCTACATAAATCTGTTTGGCGTTGACGTCGCAAGTCGCAGCAAGATCGAGGGGATATTGATGAAGATTCGCAATAGAAACAGCTTGTTCGCTATCGGGGTCGCGGTAGCGATGGCGGTGGGTATTGGAGCAGGACCTGCGGTCGCCGCCGACACAGCCGCACCATCTCTATCGACAGTATCGACAGAGGGGTCGACATCGGCTGACGCCGGGTTCACCATCGAGGGAGCCGATGGGTCGTACCGCTCCATCGTGCCGGACGAAGTCAACGACACGTCCGTGGCAGGACTCAGCTCCACGATTTCGATGAAATCAACTGATCGGATTGTGTTGAGCGAAGACGCTCGCATCTTCATGCTGCAAGATGAAAACGGTGGGGTGCTTCTCAACTCGACGAACCCAACCCTTGGGCAGCAGGATGAGGCCATCCCCGCCAAATTTGTCGTCGAGGGTGACAACCTCGTTGTCACGCCCGTTGAATCCGCTGAAAACCAAATGACAACCTTTGCTGCCTGCGCTTCGTCTTTTTGGGGCAACCTCATCTTTAATATTGGCATGGCCGGGGTATGCGCCATGCTCGGAATTCCGACGGCCGGCATCGCGACAGTCGCATGTTCCATGGCCGTAATTGGCGCAAACTTGGGAATTGACTGGGATTCACAATGCTAAGGAGCGAAAATGTCTCAGCTTAGGTCCCTACTGACCAATCGGGTCGACCCGAGGAACCCGCAACAATTCGGGCGCTTGCTTCTTCTGCTGTGGAGCCTCACAGTCTTTGGAACTCTCGTCGGTTTCCTCATCCAAGCGGCCCTGGGTGCGCGCGTCTGGTCAGAAATTCCAGGTAGTTTGCTCCCAGTATTACTCGGTGCGTCCATCGGCTACGGCCTGATGTGGGTGGGGAGCGTCTATTACGCCAAACGCCACCGGCACACCGATGAAGGGAAAAGCGCGGAGTAGTCCGGGCGACCAAAATAAACGAACTGCGAGTGGCTCATTGCCTGAGGGCAATGAGCCACTCTCATTGTGGTCCCCCGGAAAGGATCCTCATGGTCACGATCGGCGGCGATGGCCAGGGCGAAGCCACAGAGCGTCAATGCCGCGATAGGCAGGAAGAACATCCACAACGGTTGCGTGTTCGAGGCCTCGGTGCCAGACCACTGCACGTTCAGAGGGTTTGGCAAGGGCATCCATCGCATCACCACGATTCCGCCGCCTACGGTCGGAACCGCGACGAGCAGTGCAGCAAAAATACGGCGCGTGAACATCATGACGCGCCGATTCAGGGTGCATAGGGTAATTGGCAAGTTCGCATTGACGGTTCCGCTTGCGGACACCGAGGTCGACCATCACGATCATCGTCGCCATTACAAAGAACGTGTTCGCTGCTCGCCACGGCAATGAATGACCTCACCATCACGGCAGAGTTGTGCCCGGCTTCGAGAGGAGGGTAAGGACTCGCTCGAATTCATGTGAAAGTACCTGCTCGACGGTGGAGTACGAGTGATGTTTCACGGCGTGGGCAGGGCTTTCTCAGCGCACTTCGCGTCGCACCACTCGCACGGCGCCCAATATCAGCGGCAGGAGTACCCACACCGCAATCGAGACCATGATGCGTTCGAGGTCATCAGCGGTGGCGCGGCCATCGAGCAGTGGTGTCGTGGTCGTGCCGATGTCGAGCCATGCGGCGATGGCGGCTCCGGTCGTGCTGGAGACGGCAATGAGGCTCCAGGCCATGGCGCTTGTGGCAACGATGATGATCGCGGCGGGGGCGTTGAGAATCAATGTGCCGAGCGCGACCCCACTGAGCACGAGTATCACGTTGACAACGAACCAGCCTGCAGTGGCCGCCGGATCAAGAGTCCAGTCAGCGGCGACGCCCCGACCCGCAGCGACGGCTCCGGTAATGACGAAGGCGACCCCGACGAGTACGGCGCAGGTCAGCGCAGTCGCGATCACCGGGGGAAACAATTTCGCTGCGATGACGCGCACCCGTCGGGGTTCGAGAGCAAATGTCGTCGAGACGGTGCCGTGGCTCCATTCGCTTGTTACGGCGAGGATGCCCATGGCCGGAAGAAGAATCGAGAGCACCGCCCCGGAGATCATGATCACGCCTTGCACCGTTGGCTCCATAAACCAGGCAAACCCGGTCATGATGCCGATTGCGAGCACAAGCGTCACGACGGTGAGCACCTGCCCGACAAGTGTGTCAAAAAACTTACGAGTCTCAACGTCGATGAGACGGTGAAACGGGATGGACAAGCTACTGACGCTGATGGCCGGCGGTGAAGACACTGTTCGAGAGATCATGCGGCGCTCCGATCGGTGGGGGTGGTGAGCTGGAAATAGAGGTGCTCGAGGCCGTGACCGGCAGCGAGTTCGCGGGTGGAGCCAGCGGCGAGCACGCGACCATTGCCGATCATCACGATCCGATCAGCGACCTGCTCGACCTCATGCAAAAGGTGCGAGCTGAGTAGTACCGCGCAGCCGTCATCGGCGAGGGACCGGACGAGGGTGCGCAACCAAACGATACCCTGCGGGTCGAGCCCGTTGGCTGGTTCGTCCAGGACGAGCACACGGGGCTCGCCGAGAAGAGCCTGCGCAATACCGAGTCGCTGCCGCATACCGAGTGAGTACCCGCGCACACGCGTCGTTCCTTCTCGCCGGGTTAGTCCGACCCGGTCAAGGACCTCGTCGACATGGGGAATGGGCACGCCCATCATCCTTGCCGCGAGCCGGAGAGTTTCCCGGCCGGTTCGTCCCGGGTGAACAGCTCCCGCATCGAGCAGACTTCCGACGTGGCGACCCGGATTGTGCAGTTCGGCGTATCGGGAGCCGAGGACTGTCGCAGTACCACTGGTCGCTCGAGCGTGGCCCAGGAGAATTCGCATCGCCGTTGTCTTGCCAGCACCGTTAGGGCCAAGAAACCCCGTCACAGACCCTGATGGCACAGTGAAGCTGACATCGTCAAGAGCAGTACGGCCTCGGTAACGTTTGGTGATTCTGGTGAATTCGATCATGCATCCAGTCCAGCCCGCCGACAGCCGCCGCACATCAGGCAAAAGTCGAAGAGGTGATGACCGTGGGTGCGACGGTGCCGCCATATTGTCGACTGCTGTCTAGGGTGAAATAGACGAAGGTCAATTCATCACAAAGTGTCGGACCCCTAGGGCGTGTCTCCTAATGATCCGTGGGGTCGTGTGGCACAGTTGACGCATGTCGCGAACTGCCGTTTTATCTGACAGCGAGTGGGCTCGACTCGAG
>NZ_QZVS01000034.1 GCF_003602235.1 Cryobacterium melibiosiphilum | reverse complement strand
CTTCTGGCCCGCCTCGCTGGTTGAGCCGGGCGCGCATGCTGTTGGCGCGCCCGTGTCGAAACCACCGCGAGGCGACTCACGGTCTGAGGGTCGGCTCGCCCGGTTTCGACCAGCGCGCTGCGCGCGCAGGCTCAACCAGCGAGAATGGCCGCTTTGGCTGCTAGCCCTGGCCGCTCACTGGTTGGGGATGGGGTCGTCTTTCGTGTAGCAGCCGATGCCTTCGGGGTCGTCGAGGCAGTTCTTGGCGACGAGGGCGGTGCGCACGATCCAGGCCGTCGCGGTCGTCGGTGCTCCGGGGATGGTGATGGTGCCGTCGACGGGCAGCCAGTCGGATCCGGCGTAGCGGTATTCGGCGCTGTAGGTGACGCTTGGCGTGATCGTGTATTCGCCGGGTTTGTAGGTGTGACTCGTTGCGGTCTCGGAAAACTCTGGCATGTTGAGTTGTTGCCAGGTGGCGCCGCCCGTGGCTGAGCTGCCGGTGGTGCCGTCGCCGTAGTCCCAGGCGTAGCTGATCGGGGTGAAGCGCACGTCGGCGGGCAGGCCGAGCAGGGTCCCGGTTTGTTCGTGAGCGGATGCTCGCGCCACGAAGTTCGTCGCGAGCCCCTTCACCATCCAGCCGTTGGGTTGCATCTGCTGGGTGGGGGCATCCGGGGTGAAGGTGGCGAGGTCGGTGATGCGCATGGCCGGGATGCCCGGAGTCACTACGACGGCGGGGCGGTTCGGGTCGCACGGGTCGCCGGTCATGCATGCCAGAACGAAACGATCTGGTCGGATCTCGACTAGCCCGGGGCCCTTCACAATGCTCTTGATGGGGCGCTGGTCCAGTGGAAGAGTGAGGTCGTCCGTGAGCAGCCAGCGGACGAAAGGATCGACGCGAAGTTTTGTGTGGACTTCGACTGTGGTCTCGGGGGTCTTGGTGGCCTCGACGGCTGGTGTGGTGGCCGTCGCTCCGACCTGGGCCGTGCCGTTTGTTGCATTGGCAAACGTTTTGGGGGGACACGTCACGCCGTACTGCGCCGATTTCGTGCAGTCGATCACACCATGCAGGGTCGCCGGAGGACTTGGTACTGCCGGACCGGCAAGCAAGAACGCAGCCATCGTGATCCAGTGTGCAATCAACAGACGCCTCCGCCATTCCAGAAATCCCGGCCATACAAGACGAGCACGCCTCCCTCGAATTTGAATCGGACTTCGAAGGGAGTCCGACGCGACGTGTCGCCAGCTAGCAGTGACATTCCAGCAGGATCGACCATGTCAACTTCGCTGAGGTCATCACAGAGGTAGACAACAATGTCGGTCTGCTCGACCGTTTGATACCGGGCAGACTGCAACTGCGTGATGACAAACGCCGATGCCCCTACGGTGTGGGCCTGGATATTCTGGAAATCTTGAAACTCTTGGATTTCGACGGGCAGCCGTTCTGCGGCAACATAGGGTTCTATACGTTCGGGCTGCTGGCCACCCGCTTGGAGTATCACGTCGTTCATCTCTTGGTAGGCGGCATAGGCGGCCGTTGCGGCGGCCAGGGCTTCGTCGTTGTTGGCGAAGACCGGGGTGAACGTCTCGGTCGGGGACGGCGCCGAGGTCGGGGGAGCGGGCTCGGGGGTGGCGGCGCATCCGCTCAGTGCACACACGAGAGCCAGAAGGATTAGTTTCGGCAGAATTTCGCGGGATTGTGGGCGCATGCGGTCACCGTAGGGCACTGGGCCCGCCCGTGGGAGTTCTGCACAGGCCCGATATCTCATGTGGGCCGTGTCGGCGCATCTACTCACACCGGGCGGCCCCGAGCAGCGGGCTTTGAGATCCCACGAGGAGGGTGCCCGGATTCGCGGGATCCTGCCAGTCGAAACTCACCACATAAGGGCTTCTGGCGGGGAGTGTCTTGTCCACGATGGACACTCCTGACGTGTTGATGATGTCGGAGCCGGAAACGTCGAGACAGAGCTGAACGACGACCACACCCGAACCCGCGGCCGTGGTCTCGTCCACACTCTGAAGCGTGACGCCATCGAAGGAATTCTGGCCCGCGATCTGCAGGCCGTCTGCCCGAATCTGTAGTGCCTCGGCGATGAGAGCGTCGGCGAACTCCTCGGACGCAACGGTGCGAATCAATTCCGGGTTCGAACCGGGTGTTGAGAAGAGGGCGGCCGCCTGCTCGCTGTATGCGGCGTAGGCCTGGGTCGCAGCGGCCAGCGCGTCTTCGTGAGAGTCGAAGAAAGGAGCAGTGAGTGCGGTTGGCGACGCGGTGGGCGGGGGAGCCGGCTCTGGCGTGGCGGAGCATCCGCTGACGACGAGGGTGGAGGCGACGGCAAGAACCAGAAATTTCGGCCAAGGAACTCGTGAGGAAGGGCGCATGCGGTCACCGTAGGCCGGTGTCGATCGTCCCAGGGAGTTGTCCACAAGCGGCGTCAAGGCCCGCGGGGTGTTAGGGGACGCCGACCAGCTGGCCACCCGACCAGCTGACCCCGCGAACAGGCCCGTGCGAACCGGGCCCCTCCCTCTACCCCGTAAGCTCAAATAGATCAAGATTTAGGGAGAACCATGGCGGAACGTGTTGTACTCGCATACTCGGGTGGTCTGGATACTTCGGTTGGCATCGGCTGGCTGAAGGACGCGACCGGTAAAGAGGTCGTAGCTCTGGCTGTCGACGTTGGACAGGAGGGCGAAGACATGGACGTCATCCGCCAGCGAGCCCTGGACTGCGGAGCGGTTGAATCCATCGTCATCGACGCCAAGGATGAGTTCGCGAACGACTACATCATCCCGACGCTCAAGGCGAACGCCCTCTACCAGAAGCGTTACCCGCTGGTCTCCGCGATCAGCCGCCCGCTCATCGCGAAGTACCTCGCCTCCACGGCCATCGCGCTCGGCGCCGACAGCGTCGCCCACGGCTGCACCGGCAAGGGCAACGATCAGGTTCGCTTCGAATCCGCCGTCGCCGCCCTCGCCCCCGAGCTGACCTCGCTCGCCCCGGTGCGCGACTTCGAGCTCACCCGCGACAAGGCCATCGAATACGCCGCGACGCACAACCTGCCCATTGCGCAGTCGAAGAAGAGCCCGTACTCGATCGACCAGAACGTCTGGGGCCGCGCCGTTGAAACCGGATTCCTCGAAGACCCGTGGAACGCGCCGATCGAAGACCTCTACACCTACACGCAGGACCCGTCGGTCACCCGCGCCCCCACCGAGGTTGTCATCAGCTTCGAGCAGGGCGTGCCCGTTGCCATCGACGGCAAGAAGGTCACCCCGCTGCAGGTCATCCAGCTCATGAACCGCCTCGCCGGCGACCAGGGTGTGGGCCGCATCGACATCGTCGAAGACCGCCTCGTGGGCATCAAGAGCCGCGAAATCTACGAAGCTCCCGCGGGAATGGCCCTCATCGCCGCCCACGAAGAGCTCGAAAACATGACCCTCGAGCGCGACGTCGCCCGCTACAAGCGCGGCGTCGAGAGCAAGTGGGCCGAGCTCGTCTACGACGGCCTCTGGTTCTCCGGGCTCAAGAAGAGCCTTGACGTGTTCATCGAGGACACCCAGAAGTACGTGACCGGCGACATCCGCTTGAAGATGCACGCCGGCAGCGCCGTCGTCACCGGGCGCTCGAGCACCACGAGCCTCTACGACTTCAACCTCGCCACCTACGACACCGGCGACTCCTTCGACCAGACCATGGCCAAGGGATTCATCGAGCTGTGGTCGCTGCCGAGCAAGGTTGCCGCCCGCCGCGACGCCGCCGCCGCGAAGTAGGCCACGAGTGTCGCCTGAGAAAAAGACCAATCGCGCCGGAAAGGCGGGCGCCCTCTGGGGCGGCCGTTTCGCCGGGGGACCGTCGCCGGAACTGGCGCGGCTGAGCAAATCCACGCATTTTGACTGGATGCTTGCCCCTTACGACCTGCAGGGCTCCCGCGCGCACGCCCGGGCCCTCGCCGCGGCGGGTTATCTCACCGACACCGAACTCACCCAGATGGTCGGTGCGCTCGAAGAACTCGAGCGCGCCGTCGTCGCCGGCGAATTTCTGCCGGCCGACGCCGACGAAGACGTGCACTCCGCCCTCGAACGCGGGCTCATCAACATCATCGGCGTCGAAATCGGCGGCAAGCTCCGCGCCGGCCGCAGCCGCAACGATCAGGTCGCGACCCTCGTGCGCATGTGGCTGCGCGACCACCAGGCCACGCTCGCCGCGATGGTCATCGAACTGATCGATGCCCTCGCCGCCCAGGCCGAAGCCCACGAGGACGCCATCATGCCCGGCCGCACCCACCTGCAGCACGCCCAGCCGGTGCTGCTCGCGCACCACCTGCTCGCGCACTGCTGGCCGCTGGTGCGCGACCTCGACCGGTTCGCCGACTGGGGTCGCCGAGCGGATGCCTCCCCCTACGGGTCCGGCGCCCTCGCCGGCAATACCCTCGGCCTCGACGCCGGTCTCGTCGCCGCCGACCTCGGATTCTCCGCGGTCGTCGAGAACTCGATCGACGGCACCGCGAGCCGCGACCTCGTCGCCGAATTCGCGTACATCACGGCCCAGATCGGCATCGACCTGTCCCGCCTGGCCGAGGAGATCATCCTCTGGAACACCAAGGAATTCGGCTTCGTCACCCTTGACGACGGCTATTCCACCGGATCGTCGATCATGCCGCAGAAGAAGAACCCCGACATCGCCGAGCTCGCGCGCGGCAAATCGGGCCGCCTGATCGGCAACCTGACCGGCCTGCTCGCCACGCTCAAAGGCCTGCCGCTCGCGTACAACCGCGACCTGCAGGAGGACAAAGAGCCCGTCCTCGACTCGATCGAGACCCTCGAGGTGCTGCTGCCGGCCTTCACCGGAATGGTCGCGACGCTGCAGTTCCACACCGAACGCATGGCGGAACTGGCCCCGCAGGGCTTTTCCCTGGCGACGGATGTCGCGGAATGGCTCGTCAAACGCCACGTCAGTTTTCGAGACGCGCACGAAATCACGGGTTCGCTCGTGAAATACGCCGAGACCCACAATCTCGACCTGCACGAGGTCGACGACGCGGCGCTGCGGACCATTTCGACGCACCTGGTGCCCGAGGTACGCGAGGTGCTCACCATCCGCGGCTCCGTCGAGAGCCGTGACGGCCTCGGTGGCACTGCCCCGGTGCGGGTCGCCGAGCAGCGCACCGCGCTCGTCGAGCGGGTGCGCGTGCTCGCGATCACCATCGCGGCTTAGCCAGAAGGCTGTCAGCCCCCGTCACGCCGTGGCGGGGGCGCCGGTGACGGCTGGCGTGCGGTCGGTGGGGACCACCGGCATCCGTCTGAGCACACGGTGCAGGTAGACGATGTAGGGCACCAGCACCACGATCATCGCGCCGACGAGAACCGTGTCCCACAGCGGGTCGTGGTTGCTGACGTTTCCGCTGATATTGAACAGGATGTGAAAGAGCACTCCGGGCAGGATGCTGCGGGTGATGGCGACGCAGTAGCCCAGCGCGATGCCGATGGCGATTGCTGCGACGAGTTGAATGAGCTGGTCAGTCGGTGAATATCCGCGCGTCAGGTTTACGAGGTGGCCAAGACCGAAGGTGATGCCGGCGATGTAGATCGCCCGCAACACGGTCTTCTTCTTCAGGATGGCCTGAAACAACAGGCCACGAAAAATCAGTTCCTCCAGGAATCCGACGCCGATCATCAGCACGCAGATGAAGGCGATGGCCCGCGCAGTCAGTTCGGGGTTGAGGCCCTTGCTGTACTGAAAGAACGCCAGCACCAGGAGCGGCAGGTAGTAGGCCGTCAGGCGCAACGAACCGGTCGCGGGCCGGCGGAGACCGTAGAATTCGGTGCGCCGACCGGCGCGCAGATAGCCGAGCAGCACAAGTGAGTAGACGATGACCAGCAGCGCGGTGCCGGAATTCGGGATTCCGAGCGCTTCAGAGACCGCATCACCCACGTTCACGATCAGGATGTAACCGAAGATCCAGATCAGAGCGTGCCAGATCGGCTTGGTGTCCTGCAGTTTCCTCATGGTGCCCGCTTTCTACCTGTACCCAACTCTCATCTCAACCCGGCGAGTAGTGCCGAAGGTCACCCGGCCGCGCCCTGCCGTGCAGAATGAAGGGTGTGAACACGCCATGAGCTTTGACCGCGCGCATCTGGAACGACCCGCACTCGAGGTGGCGCCGCTGCTGCTGGGCGCGGTGCTGACCCGCGACGGCGTCTCGCTCCGGGTGACCGAAGTCGAGGCGTACCTCGGCACCGTCGACCCCGGCTCGCACGCGTTTCGCGGCCCGACCCCGCGCACCGCGCCCATGTTTGGCGCGGCGGGCCACCTCTATGCCTACTTCAGTTACGGAATGCACGTCTGCGCCAACGTGGTCTGCGGGCCTGAGGGGGAGGCATCCGCCCTGCTGCTGCGCGGAGGCGAGATCGTCGAGGGCCTGCCCGAGGCACGGATGCGCCGCCCCACCTCACGCAACGACTCCGACCTCGCCCAGGGCCCGGCCCGTCTCACGAAAGCGCTCGGCATCACCCTGCTCGAAAGCGGCGCCGATCTCGCCGAGGCGCCGTTCCAGCTGACGCTGTCCGACGGGGTTGCACCGTTCCTCGCCGGCCCGCGCACGGGAGTCAGCGGTGCGGGCGGCGGCGCGGAGTACCCGTGGCGGTTCTGGCTGCCGGGCGAGGCATCCGTCTCGCCGTACCGCAAGGCGCCGCGCTTGGTCGGTCGTCGTGTCTGAGCCGGGTCCTATGATCTGAATATGGTCTCCGTGTCGCGGCACCCCGTTGTGACTTTCGTCGTGCTGTCCTACGCGATCTCGTGGGCATTCTGGGTGCCGCTGCTCGCCGACCGGCAGGGTTGGGTCTCGTTCAGCGCGTCGCCATACCTGCACCTCGCCGGCGGACTCGGCCCGGCGATCGCCGCGATTATCGTGACGGCCTTCGTGGCCGGCCGGGTCGGGCTGGCCGACCTCGGCCGCCGCGTGGTGGCGGTGCGCGGCCGGGCGCGTTGGCTGTTGCTCGCCGTACTCGGGCCGCTGGTGTTGTTCGCGATCGCGGTGGTCGTCGCCCGTGTGGTCGACGGTGTGTGGCCCGACGTCAACCGGTTCGGGGCGAGTGTCGAATATGCGGCCCTGCCACTGCTCGTGTTCTGGGCTGCGAACCTGCTCTTCTATGGCTTCGGCGAGGAGATCGGCTGGCGCGGATTTGCCCAACCCACCCTGCAGCGTCGGCATTCAGCGTTGGTCACGGCGCTGATCGTGAGCGCGATGTGGGCCGCCTGGCACCTGCCGCTGTTTGGAATCACGCCCACCTATCGGGCGATGCCCGCCGCCGGTTTCATTGGATTCGCGGTCAGCATTCTCGTGGCATCGCTGGTGTTTGCCTGGCTCTATCTGAAGAGTTCCGGCAGCATCGTGGTCGTGGCGGTGTTCCACGCGGTGTTCGACATCGCGACGACGACCCCCACCTCGACCCCGCTGATACCCACGCTGATGGGTGCGGTCATCACCATCGCGGGCCTGGCCGTGATTCCGAGCCTGCTGAAGTCGCGTCGCCGAGCGCCGACGGTCGCTTAGTCGCTCTTAGCCGCGCGCCATCACGGCGAGTGTCGCGCAGGCGCAGGCCCACGTGAGGCTCGCGAGGGTGCCGATGATGAACCGCTCCCGCGATTCGGGTGCGGCCAGCTCCGTGAACCGGCCGACGCCCTTGATCGCCACAATGACGGCGATGCCCTCGGGAAACCCGGCCAGAATCGAACCGGCCACGGCGAGGCGCTCGAGAATTCCAATGGTGAGCCCGCCGCGCAGCACCTCGTGGGTGATCGGCACGCCGTTGTCGTCGACGGCGGGCGTCGCGGAAACCGAGCTCAGGGTGGGCGAGCCCACCAGGATCCCGCCGTGGGCACCTGGCGCTACGGTGTTCTTCGTCGCGAGGGTGAGTGCGAGCACGGCGATCGGTCCGCCGCCGACCACGGCGAGAGCCACGGTGAGCAGGCTCAGCAGAGCGCCGGCGCCGCCGACCCCGGCCTGGGTGGGAATCGCCGCGATGAACAACGCCGCCGCGAGAGCCCCGGCCGAGATGATCGCGAACAGCTGCCGCTGCAGCCTGAAGGCCATCACCGCGAAGACGAGTGAACAGATGGTCACGAGCAGCAGGAGTGGCGCGTAGAGCAAGCCCAGAAAGTCGAGGGGGGAGTAGAAGTTCATGCAGCAGGGTCCGTTTCGCTCGTGGCGCGGTCGAGATTCTCTAGCAGCCTAACGAGTGCCGGGCGGGCGGCTTCATCGACCCTCCAGAGTGCGCTCTTCACACGCTGGCTGACCGCTGCCGTCGAGATGCCGAGGATGCCGGCGATTTCGACCTGCGGAAGCCCCTGTTCCAGCAGGTCGGTGGCTTCCCAGCCCTCGATGGACCGGCGTTGGCGCAACAGCAACAGCATCGCGAGCAGCGCCTCGACATCGACGGCGTCGAGTTGTTCGACCGCGGGCCGGGTCGGCGATCCCAGGGCGGGACGCTCGGGAGTGCGCGCGCCGGGGTCGGCGTCGAGCGGCTCGGGGGGGCTGACCGCGTCAGCGACGGATGCCTCCACGTTCAGGGCGAAGCGGGCATCCGTCTTCTTGGCCCGGGTGACGGCGGTGCGGGCGGCGATGAACGCGCCGCCGGTGGCCTGCCGGGTGGCAAGGGGGAGCGGGGTACGCACCGAGCCGACCCCGAGTCCGATGCTCCAGAAGCCGGACCGATGCAGGGCAAGAATGGTCGTGAGAGCGGAGCGGGCGTTCGGCATCAGAATCTGGATCTCGTCGCCCGAGGTCTGGTCGGCCGGCAGCGAGAAGGCCTGGCCGAGGTCGGCGGTGAGCTGGGCGATCATCTCGCCGGCGCGGTCACGATCGTTGCGGCTGTCGATCTGGTCGGCGGTGATCACGAACATACGGTCATCACAAACATACGGTCATCACAAACATACGGTCATCACAAACATACGGGTGCATCCATAGAAATAAGTCTCTAACCTAAAGTGCTATAAGTAAAGCCTGTGGCCTAAAGTCTCCTGCAGTGAGGCCACACGCTTAGCAATTTACGGTACACGCGCCCGGCCATGCGCCCGGTAACTTCGTCGAAGAACGCCGCTGGTAATCTGGACCGGTGTCAGATCCCGCGATCCTCTCCCAGCAGTCCAATGATTCCTCCTTCGACGACGTCTGGGAGGAAATCGTGTGGCGTGGCCTCGTGCACGTGTCAACCGACGCCGCCGAGCTGAAGGAACTGCTCGCCGGGCCGCCGATCACCTACTACTGCGGCTTCGACCCGACCGCACCGAGCCTGCACCTTGGCAACCTGGTGCAGATTCTGCTGATGCGCCGCCTGCAACTTGCCGGCCATCATCCGCTCGGGCTCGTCGGTGGTTCGACCGGCCTGATCGGTGACCCGCGCCCGACCGCCGAGCGCACGCTGACCCCGGCCGACACCGTTGCCGAGTGGGTGGGCTACCTGCAGGCCCAAGTCTCGCGTTTTCTGAGCGCCGAGGGTGACAACGCCGTCACGATGGTGAACAACCTCGACTGGACCGCCCCGCTTTCGGCGATCGACTTTCTGCGGGAGATCGGCAAGTACTTCCGGGTGGGCACGATGCTGAAGAAGGATGCCGTCAGCGCCCGCCTCAACTCCGACGCGGGTATCAGCTACACCGAGTTCAGTTACCAGATTCTGCAGGGCCTCGACTACCTCGAGCTGCACCGCACGTACAACTGCATGCTGCAGACCGGGGGCAGCGACCAGTGGGGCAACCTCACGAGCGGCACCGACCTGGTGCGGCGCGCCGAGGGTGACACCGTGCACGCGATCGGCACGCCACTGATCACCAACAGCGACGGCACCAAGTTCGGCAAGAGTGAGGGCAACGCCATCTGGCTCGACCCGAAGCTGACGAGCCCCTACGCCTTTTACCAGTTCTGGGTGAACACCGACGATGCCGACGTGATTTTTCGCCTGCAGGTTTTCACCTTCCTCAGTCGCGTGGAGATCGAACGTCTCGCCGACCTGGTGGCGACCGAGCCGTTCCGCCGCGAAGCGCAACGCACCTTGGCGTACGAGGTCACGAGTCTCGTGCACGGGGTGCCGGCGACGGATGCTGCGATCCACGCTGCCGAGGCCCTCTTCGGCCAAGGCGACCTGGCCGATCTCGACCCGTCGACCCTCGAAGCGGCGCTGCGCGAACTGCCCAACACCACCACCACCCCGAACGCTGCCATCATCCAACTGCTCGTGGACACCGGTCTCACCACGAGTCTGGGCGAGGCCCGCCGTGCCGTGAAGCAGGGCGGGGTGTACCTGAACAATGCCAAGGTCACCAGCGAGGACGCCACCATCGAGGGGTCCACACTGGCCGGGGGAGTAGCCGTGCTGCGCCGCGGCAAGAAGACGCTGGCCGGAGTCTTCGTTCAGTAGCCTCGGCAATCTCTTCCTCTCTCCCTCTCCCTCTCCCGATCCGCTTTCCGCGCGGGCCGGCCGGCATAACTCCTGCAATCTGGCGCTCGGTGGCAGCCTCGCCCAATGTTTTGCTGGGCGGTGTCGGGCCAACGGTGTGGATTGCAGGAGTTATGAAGCGCTCTGGTCGGGTAGGAGGGGGAGAACCTTGCTGGTTGAAATTTCGACAGGCTCAATCCAGCGGATTTCGACAGGCTCAATCCAGTGGATTTCGACGGGCTCAATCCGGCGGCCTGCGCGCGGAGCGCGCTGGTCGACACCGCGTAGGCCGGCCCTCGGACTGTAGGTCGGCTCGCTGTGGTTTCGACCGCTCCTCCGTCGCGGCTCAACCAGCGGGACGGTAAACATCTCGCTGGTTGAACCTGCGCACGTGGCGCGCTGGTCGAAACAGCGCGCTGGTCCATCTCGCTGGTTGAGCCTGCGCGCGTAGCGCGCTGGTCGAAACCGGGTGGGTCGATCCTCGGACCGGGGTGCGCGTTCGTTTAGGCCGCGCGGGGGCGTGGCGCCCGCTCCTCGCTCAGACAGTGGCGAGTGGGGACTCCCGCATAAAGCGCGCGGGGATCCCAACTCGCCACAACTCGCCCCTCCGCGGGCGCCACGGCCCCGCGCTCTTGAGTCCTCGTGTTGGGTGGGGTCCGGGCGACACGCCCGGGGTGCGGCTTGTAATTGACCGTTGGTCGGGGGGTGCGTAATGTAATCACACGTACCCCACAGGTTCGGAAAGCTGTTCAGCT
>NZ_QZVS01000033.1 GCF_003602235.1 Cryobacterium melibiosiphilum | reverse complement strand
GTGTCGTGCGCAGTCCGAGCGCGGCGCGCACGGCACCTCGGGCCGCGGCGGCGCCGGTGGCCGCCAGCCCCGCGCCCGCGCAGGCCGCGACACTGTTCAACAAGAACGTGTGGACGTCAGGATTCCAGACCGAGATCGACGCCTGCCGCGGCGCGGTCAACGTCACCGGGCGGTACGGCGTCGCCGTCATCGCCGAACACTGGTCGTGCGGTGGGTCTCGGTTTCCCGGGGCGGGTTCCACCATCACCCTCTCGGGCGTGAACTCGGGCACCTACCGGGTCGGCGGCATCGTCGCCGTGCTCAACGTGGCGACCGACGGCACGTCGAACATCCCTCGCGGGTACGACCTGCTCTACCAGACCTGCATCAACGGGTCGAGCGCCACGATGTCTTTCGCGGCGCTCACCCGCATCGGCTGAGCGTGCAGACGACGGATGCCCGGGCCGCGGGCCTGGGGCATCCGTCGCCGTCTCCCGCATGGGCAGAGAGCCGGTGACCGCGCCCCATGTGGGCCCGTGCGCTGGTCACCGCTTCGTGGCTACTAGTGGCCGCCGGGACCGGAGGCCAGGCGCTTCGGCAACGCGAAGACGAGCACGAGGGCGAGCACGCTGAAGCCGGCGCTGACGGCCATCGCCATCGTCGCGGAGTGGGTGAATCCGGTGGCGAGGTCCCCGGCGCTCGGCCCGGCGACGGTGAGGGTGCCGAAGAACACGCTGCCGATCACCGCGATGCCCACGGCGCTGCCGACACGCTGCATGACGCCGACGACACCGGATGCCGCCCCCGCTTCGGAGCGGTCGACGGTCGCCACGATGAACTGCACGTTGGGGGCGATGAAGCATCCGCTGCCGAGGCCTGCGAGCAGCAGCGGCGGCAGCAGGTGCCAGTTGGTCAGGGTTCCGGGCTCGACGAGCAGCAGCACGAGCCAGATCCAGACCAAGCCGATCGTGACGAGGGACACCCCGATCACGAGCACGTTGCGGCCGAGCAGCTGGGTCAGCCGGTCGCTCTGGGATGCGGCCACGATTGTGCCGATCGCGAACGGAATCGACACGAGCCCCGATTCGAGGGCAGTGTGCCCGAGTCCGGCCTGCCAGAGGATCGAAATGGTGAAGAAGATGCTCGTGAACGCAGCGAAGTAGACGAGGGCGAGCACGACGCCGCCGGTGAAGGCGGGGTGGGAGAACAGGTGCGGTGGCACGAGCGGGCTCAGTCCGCGCCGGGTGTAGCCCACCTCCCAGGCGAAGAACGCCACGATCAGCAGCAGGCCGCCGGCGAGGGTGAGGAAGGTCCAGAGCGGCCAGCCCTGGTCTTCGCCCTCGATCAGCGGAACGAGCAGTGCGACGAGCCCTGCGGAGAGCAGCAGCAGGCCCACGAAGTCGATTCCGCGGGCAGCGGATGCCTGGCCCGTCGAGGTCTTCCGGCCCGGCGCGCGCCCGCCCGCCGCGACCGGTGCACCCTTCGTCAGGCCGGCGCCGGCGTGCGCGCGGGCCTCCGCACTGGAGGGCAGCAGGAACACGGCCGCGACCAGCGCGATCACGCCGATCGGCAGGTTGACCCCGAACACGAGCCGCCAGCCGATGTCGGTGCCGAACGCCTCGATGATCAGGCCGCCGACGATCGGGCCGAGGGCCGTGGACACCCCGATGACCGAGCCCATGATGGCGAAGGCCTTGCCGCGGGCCCGCGGCGGGAACATCAGTTGGATCACGGCGGTCACGGCGGGCACGAAGATGCCGCCGGCGAGGCCCTGCACGACGCGGGCGACGATGAGCTGCACGTCGCTCTGGGCGAGGCCGCAGGCCAGGCTCGCGAGCGTGAACAGGGCGAGCCCCGTGAAGAAGACCCACTTGTGGCCCACGCGGTCGCCGATACGCCCGGCGGGGATGAGGGCGAGGCCGAAGGCGAGGGCATAGCCGGAGATGATCCACGACAGCGTCGCCTCGGAGGCGTCGATGCTGGTGCGGATGCTCGGCAGCGCCACGTTGACGATGGTCGTATCGAGCAGGGCCATGAACATGCCGGCCAGCAGCACGATGAGGGCCTGCCAGGCCCGGCGTGAGACGACCGGGGCGGGCGGGGTGGCTGGCGCTGGCGGGGTGGCTGGCGCTGGCGGGGTGGCTGGCGCTGGCGGGGTGGATGGCGTGGGTGTGGCGGAGGATGCGGACGTCGTGCGGTCGGGGATCGAGTCAGGCATGGGCATCCGTTCGATAAGAATGTGCCGCAGAGGTGCCGACGTGTGTGCACGGGCGACGCATTAGAATACCGCAGGCCACCGACAACGAAACCCCCACTCGACTGAGTGGGGGTTTCGTTGTCTTGGTGAAATGCTTCGTGCTGCTGTCAATCTCTAATGCTGTCGGGGTAACAGGATTTGAACCTGCGACCTCGTCGTCCCGAACGACGCGCGCTACCAAGCTGCGCCATACCCCGATGGCCCGTGGGCCTTGTCCAGTATAGGACTCTTTCAGCACCGTTCCTAACCACGGCCGGTGAGGCTACTCCGCGGTCAGCGTGAGCAGCGTCGCTTCGGGCGGGCAGGCGAACCGCACGGGCGCGTAGATCGAGGTGCCGAGGCCCGCCGACACGTTCAGGAACGCGGTTCGCAGGCCCAGGTTCCACAGGCTCAGGCCCTTGACCTGACGTCGCGGAATGTCGCAGTTGGTGACGAGGGCCCCGAAACCGGGCACGCAGACCTGGCCGCCATGCGTGTGGCCGGCGAGGATCAGCTGCGCGCCGTGGTTCACGAACGAGTTCAGGATGCGCTGGTACGGTGCGTGGGCGACGCCGATCGTGACCGTGGGGCGCGGGGCCGCAGCCTCTTCGGGGTCGGGCCAGGCTTCGTCGGCGAGCGGATCGTTGGCGCGCAGGTCGTCGATCGCGCGGGTGATCAGGTCGAGGCGGTCATGCCCGATGTGCGGATCGTCCACCCCGAAGAACTCCACGTGGGAGCCGTTCAGGTCGATCGACTCGGCCGCATTGTTGATGTCGAGCCAGCCGAGATCGGCGAACACGGTGTGCAGCGCTGCCAGGTCGAGCTTTTCGTGGCTGCCACCGCCGCTGCCGGGACCGGTCAGGCTCCGCTTGGACGGTCCAAGAAAGTACCGCAGCGGGTTCTTCATCTCGGGTCCGACCATGTCGTTCGAGCCGTTCACGAACACCCCGGGCACCCCCACAAAGGGTGCGAGGGCGTAGGCGACGCTCGCGACGCCCTCGGCGTGGCCGAGGTTGTCGCCGGTGTTCACGACGAGGTCGGGGTGCAGGTCGGCGAGCGCCCGCACCCACTCCTGCTTGTCCCGCTGCCACGGGGCCATGTGCAGGTCGGAGATGTGCAGCACCCGAATCGGCGCGGAGCCGTGTGCGAGCACCGGCACCGTCACCTCGCGCAGTGTGAACCGGCGGCGCTCCACGAGGGACCCCCACGCGAACGCGGCGAGCCCGATCGCGCCGACCAGCGCGGCCGATCCGCCCACCGACAGCCCGGTGATCTTTCCGGCACGAGCGGCGCTGACGGATGCCGCGCGGGGCGCAACTGAGCCCCCCCGATTTCGAGTCATCGCGTTCAGCCCCCGTTGTTGTTGTTGCCGTTGCCGTTGCCGTTGCCGTTGTTGCTCGGGGCCGCGCTGGCGGCCAGCTTGCCGACCACGATCGTGACCGTGTCGCCGGGCCGCGCGGCCGTGCCGGTGCCTGGCTCAACGCCGATCACCTTGCCGACCTGGTTGGGGTCGGTCACGTCCTGTTCGCGCTTGGCGATGGTGAAGCCGTACGGTGCCGCCGATAAGGCGGCCCGGGCGGCGGCCTCGGTCTGGTTGACGACCTCCGGAATCACCACGCCGGTGCCATTGCTCGACTGCACCGTGACGCGGGTCCCGCGGCTGACGGAGCTTCCGCCGGCCGGGTCGGTGCTCGCCACGGTTCCGGTGGGCAGCTCGGAGTCGACGACGCCGCCGTCGGTGAAGTCGAATCCGGCCGCTTCGAGCGTCGACTGCGCCGAGGACATGGACTGTCCCCGCAGGTCGGGCACGGTGACCTGGACGCCCTGCACGGCGGCGTTGGTCGGCTCGGCGAAGGCTTCTCCGCCGTAGTTGGTGTTGGCGACGCTCATCACGTCGGGCCACATGCGGTGCCGGGCGGTCGCGGCGGATCCGCTGGAGAAGCTCGTGTTGCGCTGGCTCCGGGCGGTGCCGCTCACGTTGACGACGCCGGCGACGGTGGCGACCTTACTGGTCGCCCCGGTCATCCAGGTGTCCTTGCTCGCGTCGGTGGTTCCGGTCTTGCCGATCATCGGCACCTTCGGGAACGTCGACCCGTTCGACTGCGTCGCGGTACCGGCGGTCATGACGCGCTGCATGGCGTAGGTCATGCCGGCGGCGACTTCGGGCTCAACCGACTGGGTGACCTTCGACTCGGGCACTGGCAGGTCGACGCCGTCGGCGCCGATGATGCGGTCGATCGCGATCGCGCTGTGGGTCTCACCGTTGTTGGCGATGCCGGCGAAGGCCACGGCCATGCTCAGCGGCGCGATCTCGTTGGTGCCGAGCACGGCGCTGGCACCCTGCTGCAGATCGTCGCCGTCGGCGCGGTGCACGCCGAAGGCTTCGGCCGTCTGGCGGATGCCGCAGAGGTCGAGTTCCTTGGCCATGCCGATGAAGCCGGTGTTGATCGAGCCGAGGGTGGACTGCAGGGCGCTGTAGTTCGCGCCGGCCTCGTTCGCGTCGTTACGCGGGTTGAAGCCGCTGAAGGTCTGCGGCCCGAGACAGCTGTCCTGGAAGGTTCCCCAGTTCGCCTTGCGTCGGGAGTCGACGCGCTCATTGAGGGAGTGCCCCTCGTTCAGCCACTGGGCGAGGGTGAAGACCTTGTAGGTCGAGCCGGGCTGGAACCCGACGGAGCCACCGTAGTTCTGGTCGGTGTTGTAGTTGATGCTCGTGTACGGGGTGCCCGACGATGCCAGCGTCGGGTCCTGGCTGTACTCCTTGTTCTGGGTCATGGCCAGTACGCGGCCGGTGCCGACCTCGACGCTCGAGATGACCGCGCCGACGTCCCAGTTGCGGTAGGTCTGCGGCACGTTCTCGGCCATCGTCGCGACGGCGGCGTCCTGCAGCTGCAGGTCGATGCTGGTGTAGACGTCGTAGCCGCCCTGGCGGAACGCCGCGAGGCGCTCCTCGGCATCCGCGCCGAAGGTCTCGTCGTTGAGCAGGATCTTGGTCACGTAGTCGCAGAAGTATGCGTTTGCGCCCGCCGTCTGGCATCCGGTGCTCGGTGCCGTGATCGTAGGCTCGATGACCGACGCGACGGCGGCGTCGTGCTCTTCCTGGGTGATGCTCTGGTACTCGAGCATCTCGCCGAGGATGTAGTCGCGGCGTTCCTTGTTGTTCGCATAGCCGTTCGCGGCGCCGTTGGTCTCGCTGTCGGGCTTGTCGAGCTGGTACCGCACGGGGTTGTTCACGGTGGCGATCAGGCTCGCGGCCTGCGGCAGGGTGAGGTTCGCGGCGGTGGTGTTGAAGTAATAGTTGGCGGCGGATTCGATGCCGTATACGGTGCCGCCGTAGCCGGCGATGTTCAGGTAACCGCGCAGGATTTCGTCTTTGTCGTAGTTCTTCTCGACGCCGATGGCGAGCCGCATCTCCTTGAGCTTGCGGTCGACGGTCTCGATCGTGGCGTCCGTGTAGCAGTCCATGCGCTCGGTGGCGTCGGAGAGCTCTTCGCACTTCTGCACGAGCACGTTCTTCACGTACTGCTGGGTGATCGACGAGCCACCGCCACCGCTGCCGACCCCGGGGGCCAGGAGGCCGATCGCGGCGCGTGAGGTGCCCTGCAGGTCGATGCCGCCGTGCTCGTAGAAGCGAGGGTCTTCGCCGTAGATCGCCGCGTCTTTGGCGTAGTCGCTGATCTGGTCGAAGGCGACCTCCACGCGGTTCTGCTGGTAGAACGAGGCCAGCAGCACGCGGCTGCCCTGCGGGTCGTTGACGTCGGCGGAGGCCCAGATGTTGCTCTTCTGGGCCAGCTGGTCGATCGAGAGGTACTCCGGCAGCGTCTCGAAGACGTTGATGGTGTTGGTTGCAGCCATGCCGGACACGGCGAGGGCCGGGGTGACCGCGGCGGTAACAAGAACGCCGGCAACGACGCTCATTCCGACAAAGCCCAGGAAGCCGCCGAGGGCCCCACTCACCGTACGTTTTTTGGCAGACATAGACTTGAGCGTAAGGGACAATTCTGCAAAACAGCCTCAATAGGAGACGCATGACCGCCTGGGAGTACCTCACAACGCCGTTAATGATCCACAACACGGCCGCAATCTTAAATAACTGGGGGTCTGACGGGTGGGAGCTCGTGCAGGTCGTGACCGGCCCGGAGGGCGGGCTCGTCGCCTACCTGAAGCGCCCGCTCGCATCCAAGGGTGATGCCTAAATGTCGAAGATCGAAGCCCGCCTGGTCGAACTCGGCCTGTCGCTGCCCGCCATCGTGCCCCCCGTGGCGACGTACGTGCCCGCCCTCGTGGCCGGAAATTTCGTCTACACCTCGGGCCAGCTGCCGATGGTGAACGGCGTGCTGCCGGCGACAGGCAAGGTCGGTGACGGCCCCGGCCTGGTACCGGCAGCGGATGCGCAGGGGTACGCCCGCCAATCCGCCTTGAACGGTCTCGCGGCCATCAAGGGCGTGATCGGGTCGCTCGACCGCATCACGCAGGTCGTCAAGGTCACCGGTTTCGTGGCATCCGCCCCCGAATTCACCGGCCAGCCCGGAGTGATCAACGGTGCCTCGAACGTGCTCGGCGAGATCTTCGGCGACATCGGCGTGCACGCCCGCTCCGCCGTGGGCGTGGCCGTGCTGCCGCTCGACGCACCCGTCGAGGTGGAGTTCGTCGTCACCTTCGCGTAGTCGCCTGCTCGCCTGACACCGGGCGCAAAAAAACCATCCCGCCGTGGAGCGGGATGGTTTTTTTGTGCCCCGTGAGGCCGGTGAGCTACTTCTTGCGCATCTTCGACGCGATGGTGTTCATGACCATCGTGTCGGCGAGCGTCGTCACGTCGCCGACCTCGCGGCCTTCGGCCACGTCGCGCAGCAGGCGGCGCATGATCTTGCCGGAGCGGGTCTTCGGCAGCTCGTCAACGATGAAGATCTCTCGCGGGCGGGCAATGGCACCGATCTGCTGGGCGACGTGCGCGCGCAGCAGGGTGCTGATGTCCTCGTGCGAGGCTTCCTCGGCCTGGCTGAGCTTGATGACGACGAACGCCACCACGGCCTGCCCGGTCGTTTCGTCGGCGGCGCCGACGACCGCGGCCTCGGCCGTGAGGTGGTGCGCCACCAGGGAGGACTCGATCTCCGCCGTCGAGAGGCGGTGACCCGACACGTTCATGACGTCATCGACGCGTCCGAGCAGCCAGATGTCGCCGTCGTGGTCGAGGCGGGCGCCGTCGCCGGCGAAGTACAGGGGGCCGTCCTTAGCACCCTTGGTGCCCTCGAACTTGTCCCAGTAGGTCTCCTTGAAGCGCTCAGGGTCGCCCCAGATGCCGCGGAGCATCGCCGGCCAGGGCTCGGTCACGACGAGCAGGCCGCCGTTGCCATAGCCCACGTGCTGGCCGTCGTCGTCGAGCACATCGATTGTGATGCCGGGGATCGGCACCTGCGCGGAGCCCGGCTTCGTCTCGGTCAGACCGGAGAGCGCCGAGACCATGATCGCGCCGGTTTCGGTCTGCCACCAGGTGTCCACGATCGGGGTGAGGTTGCCGCCGATGACCTCGCGGTACCACATCCAGGCTTCCGGGTTGATCGGCTCGCCGACCGAGCCGAGCACGCGCAGGCTGGTCAGGTCGAACTTCTGCGGAATCTGGCGGCCGAGCTTCATGAACGTGCGGATGGCGGTGGGCGCGGTGTAGAGGATGCTCACCTTGTACTTCTCGATGATCTCCCACCAGCGGCCGGTGTGCGGGGAATCGGGGGTGCCCTCGTAGAGCACCTGGGTGGCGCCGTTGGCGAGCGGGCCGTAGACGACGTAGCTGTGGCCGGTGATCCAGCCGACGTCGGCGGTGCACCAGTAGACATCCGTCTCGGGCTTGAGGTCGAAGACGTTCTTGTGCGTGAACGCACCCTGGGTGAGGTAGCCGCCGCTGGTGTGCAGGATGCCCTTCGGGGCGCCGGTGGTGCCCGAGGTGTAGAGGATGAAGAGCGGGTTCTCGGCGGGGAACGGGACGGCTTCGTGCTCGGGCTCGACGGATGCGAGCTCGTCGTGCCACCACAGGTCGCGGTCGTTCCACTCCACGTCCTGGCCGGTGCGCTTGACCACGAGGGTGTTGCGCACCGAGGAGTCGCCGCTCTGCAGGGCGGCGTCGACGGCCGGCTTGAGGGCCGAGATCTTGCCCTTGCGGTAGCCGCCGTCGGCGGTGATGACGAGCACCGCGTTGGCGTCGTCGATGCGGGAGCGCAGGCTCTCGGCGCTGAACCCGCCGAAGATGACGGAGTGCACGGCGCCGATGCGGGCGACGGCGAGCATCGAGATGACGGCCTCGGGGATCATCGGCAGGTAGATCGCGACACGGTCACCCTGCTTCACGCCCAGCTTTATCAGGACATTCGCAGCGCGCTTTACTTCGGCGGTGAGCTCGGCGTAGGTAATGGCACGGGAATCGCCGGGCTCGCCCTCGAAATACAGCGCGACGCGGTCGCCGTTGCCGGCGAGAACGTGACGGTCGAGGCAGTTGTAGGCGACGTTGAGTTCGCCGTCTTCGAACCACTTCGCGAAGGGCGGGTTGGTCCAGTCGAGGGTCTTCGTGAACGGGGTGTGCCAGTGGAGTAATTCTCTGGCCTGATCAGCCCAAAAACCGAGACGGTCGTGGGTGGCGTCGGCGTACAATTCCGGGCTCGCGTCCGCTGCTGCGGCGAACTCGGGGCTCGGGGCGAACTTGCGGTGCTCGTGAAGAAGGCTGTCGATTTTCGCGCTCATACGGTGTCGCTCCTTTGCGATGATTGGCTGCGGATACAAGGCCAGCCACCCCTGAACCATACCGCCCTGATGTGTCCTGCCACGTAACGAGAAAGGGGGCTATATTCACGCCCGCGCGGGGTACCCCGTGAACGGGGGAGCTGTTGTCCCCCTTAACGAGGACATGGGGGACTTGCGCACTGGCCCGAGCCGCGTACACTAGCTCATGTCCGGATGAAAGTCCGGGCCGGCAGCTCGTCTGGTTCCCCCCAATCGGCGCGCTGCTAGGCGGCACCTGTTCCCCCCAATAGGTGCCGCCCCCTCTATTTAACGCGCCATCTGCCCGCCGAGCCGGTCGCGGCGCGGCCGGCCGGTCCAGTGCTGCCGGGGCCACCTGGCCCCGGGGCCCAACGGGCTCGCTTGGACCGCACCGGGCCCTCGCGCAGTGAAAACAGAGGCAACACCGGTCACGCTGGCCCTAGAACTGGGGTAGCTCACGCCGCTCGATTAGCGTGCTCGTGAGTTATTTCGACCAACGCGGCGTCGGTGCGCGTCCCCTCCACAGGGCCCGCACGGCGGAAGTTGCCCACATTTCGTCAGGTGGAGCCCCGACGGCGCGTGCAATCGCCCTAACGTCGGCGCATGAATGAACCGTTTGTCGCCGTTCCGTCCTACGCCCTCTCGCCGAAGGTGCCCGCGACGCCGGAGGCGGGGCCGGCCACCCCGGCGCACGTCTCGGTGCCTGTGCCGGTGCCGGTGCCGGTGCTGGTTCCTGTGCCTGAACGTGGGCCGGTGGCTGTCCCCGGGCTGCGGCCTGTTCCGGCTTCAACGTTCGGCGTGTTGGCGCCGGATGTGTCGGCGCGGGACGTGTCGGCGCTCGGCGTGTTGGCCCCCTTCGCGGCCGGCGCCGGGGTCACGGATCTCTTCGTGAACGGCGAGGCTGGACTCTGGGTCGATTCGGGGCGCGGTGCGGTGCGGCACCCCGAGTGGACCAGCACCGAAGCGAGCCTGCGCGCCCTCGCCGTCAGTCTCATCGCTCGCGGCGGTCGGCACATCGATGAGGCGACGCCGTGCGTCGACGTGCGCCTTGCCGACGGAATTCGCGTGCACGCCGTGCTGCCGCCGGCCTCCAGCACGGGAACGCTGCTGTCGATCCGGCTGCCTGTGGTGCAGCGGCCGACCCTCGCCGCGCTTCTGTCGGCGGGGCTCTGCGGTGTCGCCGGCAGCGACGCATCGGGAGGGGAGTCAGTGGGAACGGCGTCAGCGGGAGGGGAGTCAGTGGGAGGGAAATCGGCGCAGGGGGAGACATCCGTCGTCGAGCAGCGGCTGCGACGGGCGGTGACCGATCGGCACAACCTGCTGATTACGGGTGCCGCAGGAAGTGGCAAGACCACGCTGCTGGCGGCGCTGCTGGCGGAAGCATCGCCGGGGGAGCGCATTGTCGTGATCGAAGACGTCGCCGAACTGCGGATCGACCATCCGCACGTGGTGGCACTCGAGTGCCGCCAGCCGAACGTCGAGGGGGCCGGCCACCTCGGTCTCGACCGGCTGCTGCGCGAGGCGTTGCGAATGCGTCCTGACCGGTTGGTGCTTGGCGAGTGTCGCGGCGGGGAGATTCGTGAACTTCTCGGCGCCCTTAATACCGGGCATGACGGAGGGGCCGGCACGCTGCACGCGAACACCCTGGCGGATGTCCCGGCGCGGCTCGAAGCGCTCGGCGCCCTCGCGGGCCTCGCACCGGAGGCCGTCGCCCGGCAGGCCGTGAGCGCGATCCAGCTCGTGGTACATCTCGAGCAGGTCGGCGGCATCCGGCGGGTGCAGGCACTCGGCCGGTTGCTCATCGATGCCCGGGACCGGCTGGCGGTTGCCGCGGCGCTGCAGCCGGCCGGGCCGGGCAGAACTGGTGGGGCAGGCGGGCCGGGCGGGCCGGGCGGGGTAGGCGGGGTAGACGGGATCGGCGGG
>NZ_QZVS01000032.1 GCF_003602235.1 Cryobacterium melibiosiphilum | reverse complement strand
GCCGATGAGCGCCACGACCGGCCGCACCGCGGCACGCAGCGCGATGCGCGCGCGCAGCAGCTCGGTGACCCGGGCGGCGGCGAGTTCGGCATCGCGCAGCACGACGGTGCGGCGCCCGGCCACGACGAGGGCGCGCTTGTCGGCCCAGGCCCAGTCGCCGGCCAGGCGGTGCACGCTGATCGTGAAGATGCCACCCGGGCCCACAACCAGGTGCGAGGTGGGCGTGAGCGCCTGAAAGACGGCCCAGTCCTCGGGAACGGTCGGCACGATCGCGGCGTCGATGCCCAGGGCGCCGGCGACGGATGCCCCGGGCCGGGCGGCATCCGCTACGAACGATCCCGCGTGGCTGCGCTCGGAACCGGAGCGGCCGAGCCGCGGGGGAAGGGTGTAAGTCATGAGATCTACTCCTCGCCGGCCGGGTGCCCCGGCCCTCTGTAACCCGAGCATTGCAGCCCGACCCCACTCGGTAGCCCAAATTTACGTGCCGTTCGCCAAACCTTAATATGGCAATTTCTCGGGGCGAAACCCCGGGCCAGCACCGGACATCGCCGGAAAGACGCGCTTTTCTCTAAAACCGACCGATCGGTTCGAGGGTATCTTACCCCTGATCAGGGGCCAGATAAAGCACCCCTAGTCTTGGGGGTAAGACAGACACTGTCGCTGGCTTCAGCCCCGCGTGACGAGCAGCATCTCACGCGGGAACGCCCGCCCCGGGTTCACCGGATCGGGCCCAACCAGCGGCACAAACTCGGCGCGCCGCGCCGGGGACCACCCCTCGGTGGCCCTGCCCGGCGCCGCAATTCGTGGCGCCCACAGCACCCAAACAGGGGAACACCACCGTGTCCAATCACACCCAGTCCACCGCAGGCAAGCGCGCCCGAAAGAGCGTCTTCGCCATTCTCATGACGGCCGCCGTCGTCGCCGTCGCCGGAGCCGGCGCCGCCGGGGCATCCGCCGCCGAAACCGAACCCCGCGCCGCCGTCGACCTCGGCACGGCCGGATCCTTCTCGATCCTCTCCAAGAGCGGCATCACGGATGTCTATGCCTCCGCCATCACCGGCGACATCGGCTCGAGCCCGATCACCGGAGCGGCCATTCACGTGGGCTGCGACGAGGTCACCGGATCGATCTTCTCGGTCGACGCCGAAGGCCCCGCCTGCAAGATCACCGACGACACCTTCCTCACCGGAGCCGTCGGCGACCTCGAAATCGCCTACCGTGACGCGGCAGCACGCACCACGCCCGACTTCGTCAACCTCGGCGCCGGCGAAATCGGCGGCCTCACCCTCACCCCCGGCCTGTACAAGTGGGGCACCGACGTCGACATCTCCACCGACGTCACCCTGACCGGCGGCGCGGACGATGTCTTCATCTTCCAGGTCTCCGGCGACATCAAGCAGGCCTCCGCGAAGAACGTCATCCTCGACGGCGTGCAGGCGAAGAACGTGTTCTGGCAGAGCGCCGGTGAGGTCGTCATCGGCACCACCGCGCACTTCGAGGGCACCATCCTCAGCCGCACCCTCATCGCGATGAAGACCGGCGCCTCGATCAACGGCCACCTGTACGCGCAGACGGCCGTCACGCTCGAGAGCAACACGGTCACCATCCCGGCCGACTAGCCCTGGGCTTTTAGCCCTGGCTGTTTAGCCTTGTGCGGCATCCGTTGCCGCACCACACACTCTCGCGAGCGAGCAGTGCGTGCAGTACCTCCTCCGGCAACTGCGCACACTGCCCGCTCGCGAGTTTTTTGTGGGCGCCCCTCGCGCCGTCTCGCGAGTGAGCAATAACTGCACCAACCACGCTCGGGAAGTGCAAAAACTGCTCACTCGCGAGGGGGCCGACCCGGGTAGAGGGCGGTGAGCCACTCCTGAAAGGTGGCGGCGAGCTTGTCGCGGTCGGCACCGGCGAAGTCGTGCACGGTCATGCCGACCGGGCCGCCGAACGCGTTGCGGCCGAAAAATCGGTAGAGCGCGGCATCCGTGCGCAGCCCGAGGAAGTTCGCCGTGTTGTAGTCGACGATCGCGCCCGTGAGGCCGGCCACGGTGACGGATGCCGCACTCCCCACCGGCGCGTCGGCCGCGACCCCGAGGGCTGCGCGCACCACCTGGAACCCGTCGGGCGCCATCGACGCTTCGGGCCCCTGCACGTCGGCGAACACCACCGGGCGGCCCGCGAAGTGCTCGAGGTATTCGGCGAGGGTGTGCAGGTAGAAGACGGTGTGCTGGTGGATGCCGTCCTCCTGGTCCTCCCCCTCGACTGGTTCGCCCGGAAAAACTCCGCTGTGCGCCCAGCGCATGAAAGACCGGCCGTTCGGGCGTGGTTCGATCTCCTGCTCGAGCTGGTTGAACCATCCGTCGGCGCCTTCCATGCGATTCACGTGGTGGGTCGGCGGCTCCCACACGAGCTCTTCGCCGGTCATCGCCTCGCTCGGAAACAACCACGCGCTCGTCTCGGCGGTGACGGCCTGCCAGACCTGCTCGGGCGTCGCGGGGAACTCCCGCTCGACGACGATCTTGAAGTCTCCGGTCATTTCCACGCTCATTGTGGTCTCCCTCGACGCACTCGACTGTTTTCTCGCGAGTGAGCATTTTATGCACCAACCGAGCCCGAGAAGTGCAAAAACTGCTCACTCGCGGGGGTTAGGACTCGCGGGGGCGGGGTCAGGACGCGAGCAGGGCGGCGGCGCGCAGTTGCGCTTGAGCACCTTGCGGCTCGGCCCGAGCGGCAGCGCCGCTACGATCTCGAGCAGCCGCCCGCCCGAGCTGCACCGAGCCCTTGCGATGCAGGCCGCAGAGGAGAAAGTGAGCCTCGACCGCACTTTATGCACTTCCCGAGCGCGGGAGGTGCATAAAGTGCTCACTCGCGGGGCGGGCGGCGGCCGAGCGTGGGATATTGGTCGGGTGACTACTCCCGAGCCCGCCGACGCCGCCGCATCCGCTTCTGACTCCGCGAACCATCCGCGCCCGGTGATCGACGAAGACACCCTGCGCGAACTCGCCGACGAGGGCAACGAAGCCGCCGAGGCACGCCTGACCGACCTCGCGCTCGAGCGCGACGACGTCGACGAACTGCGGCGCCTCGCCGACGAGGGCAATGACCGCGCCGAGTCCCGACTGGTGCAACTCGCCGATCTGCGCGGCGACCGGGGCGAACTCCGGCGTCTCGCCGAGGAGGGCAACGAACAGGCGGAGTCACGCCTGGCCGCCCTCGCCCTCGAAAACGACGACGTCGACGAGCTGCAGCGCCTGTCCGATGACGGCAACGAGCAGGTGGCCGGGCGGCTCGCCGATCTGGCCGCCGCCCGCGGCGACATCGCCGAACTGCGCCGACTCGTCGACGAGGGCAACGAGACGGCCGAGAGACACCTCGCCGAACTCATCCGCCGCTCGGGCACGTCCTCCGACTGAGCCGGCCACCTCGGCCTCGGCCTCAGCTAGTCGTCGATGACCGCGCGCCCCTCACGGGTCAGGGCAGCGAGGCCGTCGCGCATGGACTGCACCTGTTCGGGCGCGTGTCCGATCCAATCCACCAATTCGCCCACGATCTGCACCGGCTCGCGGGTGCGATAGGACCGGGTCGGGTTGCCGGGGAACTTCTTGTCCGTCACGTTGGGGTCATCCTCCACGGCGCCGGTCGGCTCAACGATGTAGATCCGTCCCCGACCCACGCCCGCGGCCAGTTCGGCGCCCCAGGTTGCGGCGTCCAGAGTGGACGTCAGGTAGACATGGTTCGCCCGCCGGCCGGCCTCGAAGTTGGAGTCACGCCCGGGCACCAGCACGTCCCCCACGGCCAGATCCGCTTTCGTGCCGTGCAAGAAGACTCCCGGTTCGTACTCCTCGAACGGCTCTGGCACCCTGGGCATAGTCGGCTCCATAACTGTCGGTATGAAATCTTAACGCTTGGCTGTGCGTGAGATCAGGCCGGCGCGCCTCAGGTACGCGGGTCACGGAGCCGGCATGCCCGCCGCGCGGGTCTGGAGGTCGGCTCGCCGGATCTCGAGACGCGGGCCAAAAGCATGCCCGCTCCTCGATCAGCGAATGCGGGTCAGCGCCGCACGCGGTAGGTGACGTGGGTAACGAGCTCGCGCTCGACCGAGCTGACCTGTTCCAGCGCGAGGTCGTTGAGGCCGCTGAGCAGCGGTTCGCCGGCACCGAACACCACGGGCGCGATGTGCAGCCGCAGCTCGTCGATCAACCCCGCTGCGAGATATTGCCGCGCGGTCAACGCCCCGCCAGCGATCGACACCTCCCTCTGGCCCGCGGCGGCGCGCGCCCGCTGCAGCGCCGATTCGATGCCGTCCGTGACAAACGTGAAGGTCGTGCCGCCGTCCATCACGAGCGGGGCGCGCGGGTAGTGCGTCAGCACGAAAACCGGCGCGTGGTACGGCGGGTCGTCGCCCCACCACCCGGTCCACTCGTCGTCCCAGTCGCCGCGACCGGCCCCGAACATGTTGCGGCCCATGATGTAGGCGCCCGCAGTCGCGATGGCGGCGATCTCGGCAGCGTTCTCGTCGGGCCGCTCGAATCGCCAGCGCGCCAATCGTTCACCGCCTTCACCGAGCGGATGCTCCAGGCTCTGATTCGGGCCGGCCGCGAAGCCGTCCTCCGAGACCATCATGTCGCAGGTGACTGGTGCATTGAGTGACGCCAAGTTGCTCGCTCCCGTTTGCTGGTTTCGGCCAGTGTGTCACGGCCGAATGCGAAAGGTGGATGCAATACCGCGGAGAGTCTAGCCCGACGGATTCTCCACCGGCGTGCCGTCGGGTGACGAGCTTGCCGACCGGGTCGCCGCCTGATAACCGACAGGCCCGTGCACGTCCCGAGGTCGGGAAGTGCACGGGCTGCTTTCTCGGTGCGGGCCAGCTCCACCTACATACGCGGCAGGCCGTTGCACTCGACGAAGGCCGCCGCTGCTCCCCCGACCAGGCCGCTCATCAACCCGACGGGACCAAAGAAGACCCCCGTGAGACCGCCAGCCGCGATGTACCCGGACACGCACTCATCCCAGCTTCCCGTGAACGGCACGCCAGAAAACGGGGTGATGGCATAAGGGTCGGAGGCGACCGGAGGCGCAGTCAGAATAATGCGCGTGGGACTGACGACTTCGACCGAACCACCTGAGCTGACCAAGGCATCCGTCGCCTCGCGCTCCATGATGGCACCGGCCGAATCCTTGTAGACCAGGTCTCCGTCAGCCAGGGTCACGGTGCTGTTGGTCAATGAAATCGATACCCGACCGTCTGACGTCGTTTCGGCCTGCATCGTCGGTGTGAGCGGCGCAGCCGAGGCTGCCGCCGTCGGTATCAGCAAGGAGGCGAAGATAATCGTGGCAGTGGCGATCAGGCTGGACTTTTTGATCTTCATGTACAAAGCACTCTTTCTATTCGGTTCTGACTGATCCTTCGGCTCCGGCTGGTCAGTTGGCAGCAGAGGAAGCGGCCTTGCGGGACTCTCGTAGTGAATAGCGCTCCCGATTCAAGGCTCGAACTTTTTTCTCCACCACTGGCACCCAGAACACGAAGGCGACGACCCCGAGAGCGAGCCCCCAGTAGCTGGTGCTCTCGGTCGTCCACAACCCGAGGATCCACTTTCCTGCGAGGGCCATTGCGGCGATAGCGAGGGGCGCCGACAGCTGCAGGCCAAGCACCGACAGCAAGTTCAATGCGGAACGTTGGTCGTGCATGAGGGCCTCCAATAACAAGTCTTCGGGCGTGCATCTGGTCCTAAAACAATACCGGACTCCCTGCTTGTTAGGAAATCGCGTCGATCGACGTGTGGCCTCTCCCTCCCCGTCGGGTCGCGCCCGTCAGTCGGTCACGGTGGAATGCGAGACCTTGCCGGGAACCGGGTCGTGCCTCAGATAGCTGCGGCGAAACCATCCGCTGCCCGACGTCAACGCGCGCAGCTCGATCACGTAGCGCAGCAGCTCGGCATCGGGAATCTCGGCGCGGATGTCGGTGCGCCCCGCGCCAGCCGCCGTAGTGCCGGTCGTGTGGCCGCGGCGGGTGGACAGGTCGGTCATCACCGGGCCCACATGCTGGTCGGGCACGGTGATCGTCACCAGCGAGACCGGCTCGAGCAGCTGGATGCGGCTCGCCGCGGCCGCCTCCCGCAGCGCGAGCGCCCCGGCGGCCTGGAACGCGGCATCCGACGAGTCGACGCTGTGCGTCTTTCCGCCGACCAGGGTCACCCGAATATCCACGACCGGAAACCCCTGCGCGACCCCGCGCTGCATCTGCGCCCGCACGCCCTTCTCCACCGACTCGATGTAGTGCTTCGGAATCACCCCGCCGACGACACGGTCGAGAAATTCGAACCCGGTTCCGCGTTCGAGCGGTTCGACCTCGATCTCGCAGATCGCGAACTGGCCGTGCCCGCCGGACTGCTTGACGTACCGGCCCCGCACTGCGGCTGGGCCGGTGAACGTCTCCCGCAGCGGCGTGACCACCTCGACGGACTGAAGCTTGACACCCTGCGCCCGCAAACGGTCGAAGACCACCTCGGCGTGCGCCTCCCCCATGCACCACAGCACGAGCTGATGCGTCTCACCGTTGCGTTCCACCCGCAGCGTCGGGTCGACGGCCGCGACCTTGCCGAGATTCTTGGCGAGCGCGTCGTCGTCGCTGTGCGCGGCGCCCTGCACGGCCACCGGCATCAGCGGCTCGGGCATCGGCCACGCCTCGATCAGCAGCGGCGCATCCGGGTCGCTCACGGTGTCGCCGGTCTCGATGCTCGTCAGCCGGGTGAGGGCGCAGATGTCGCCCGCCACGCAGAACGGCACCGGCCGCAGGGTCGCCCCGAGCGGGGACTGCAGGTGCGTGACCCGCTCGTCACTGTCGTGGTCGGCGTGTCCCCGATCGGTGAGGCCGTGGCCGCCGATGTGCACGGTCGAGTCCTCCCGCAGGGTGCCGCTGAACACGCGAACGAGGGCGACCCGGCCGAGGAACGAATCGATGGTCGTGCGCACCACCTCACCGACCAGCGGCCCGCTGGGGTCGCAGGCAGTCGGCGCCACGGGTCGGCCGCGCAGGTCGGTGACCGCGGGCAGGGGCCGCTCGACGGGGGAGGGGAAGGCATCCGTCATCAGCTCGAGCACTTCGGTCAGGCCCACTCCGGTGTCAGCGGATGTTGCCAGCACCGGATACAGGGATCCGCGCGCCACCGCGATCTCCAGGTCGCCGATGAGCGTCGGGAGGGGCAGCTCTTCGCCGCCGAGGTAGCGGTCGAGCAGCGACTCGTCTTCGCTCTCGGCAATGATGCCCTCGATCAGCGCGGCGCGCGCCGACTCGGCCGATGCGCGTTCGGCCTCGGTCGCCGCCCGGCGGGCGGGTGCCCCGGATTCGGAGACCGTGCCCGACAGCACGCCGTGCAGCCCGGTGCTGGCGTCGGCGGCGCCGATCGGCACGTACAAGGGCAGCACCGCCGCGCCGAAGGCCTGCTGGCACTCGGCGAGCACCGCCTCATACCGGGCCCGCGGATGGTCGATCCGGCTGATCACGACGGCTCGCGGCATGCCGATGCGTTCGCACTCCGCCCACAGTGCGGTGGTGGCCGCGTCGACGCCGTCGACGGCGGACACCACGAAGAGGGCGGCATCCGCTGCCCGCAGCCCAGCGCGCAGGTCGCCGATGAAATCGACGTAGCCGGGGGTGTCGAGCAGGTTGATCTTCACGTCGCCGACCGTCAGCGGCAGTACCGAGAGGTTCACGGATCGTTGCTGGTGGATCTCGCTCGGGTCGGAGTCGCTGACCGTGGTGCCGGCCAGGATGGAACCCATACGCGTGAGGGCGCCGGTGGCCACGAGGAGGGCCTCGGCGAGCATGGTCTTGCCGGCACCCGACCGGCCGACGAGGGCGACGTTGCGAATCTTGCGGGGCTGATCGACCGGCGCCCCCGACGACGAGGCCCGCCGCTGTTCGGCGCCGCCCCGGCCCGGCGACGAATCCTGCGTTGCTTTACCCGACATGAGCAGCTCCCGACCTCGTTGTCTTGCTTCAGCCTGTTGCTGCCGATTTGATACCCACATCCGCCCCACGGCAAGGGCCGCGTTCAGAGTGACCTGAGAGAATAGGGGCATGCTGAAGACCCTGCTCAACATCATCTGGCTCGTGCTCTCGGGCTTCTGGCTGTTTCTCGGCTACATGCTCGCGGCGGTCATCATGTTCATTCTCATTGTGACGATCCCCTGGGGAATCGCCGCGGCGCGCATCGGCGTCTACGCGCTCTGGCCGTTCGGAAAGACCGTGGTCGAGACGCCCGGCGCCGGCGTCGGATCGATGCTCGGCAACGTCGTCTGGGTCATCCTGGCCGGCTGGTGGATCGCCCTCGGGCACCTGCTCTCGGGCATCTCGCTCTGCATCACGATCATCGGCATTCCGTTCGGCATCGCGAACTTCAAGATGATCCCGGTGGCCTTGATGCCTCTCGGAAAGCAGATCGTAGACATCCGCTAGCCCGCCGATCGCTGGTCGAGGAGCCGGCACGCCGGTTGCTGCGCCTGCCGAAACACGCCGGCGTCTCGAGACCCCGCAAGACGACCTACGCACGCTGGCCCCACGGGGTGACTCACCCCGCCGAAAGTTGCTGCCGCGGAGCTGCTACCGCGGTCGCCGCAGGCGGATCGGGCCCTTCGCGGTCGACGGATCGACGACGTTTCCGCCCTGCGTGATCTGCAACTCACCGCGGGCGACCATGCGGCGGGCGGCTCGGCGGGCAGGTTCCATGAGGTCGCGCCATTCCTCGCCGCCGATGGCCCTCGCCGCGTCGGACGGGCAGATCGTGGCGGTGTTGGCCCGCGCGGCGAGCAGGGTCGCGATGGTCGCTTCGAGCTCGGTGTCCGTCGCGCTGACGCCGTGGGCGCGGCAGGCGGCCGAGCAGTACTTCACCGAGTCCCAGTTGGCGGCCCATTTCGCGCGCCACTGGATGCGCCGCCCGCACGAAGCGCAGGTCTTGTCGGCTCTGCTCGGGGTGGCATCGGCATCCGTGGGTGTGCGTTGACGATGAGCCATGCCTACTATTCTGCGCGATCGCGGGGGATGCACGCAGAAAGACTGAGTGGATCCGCATCTGCGACTCGACTCGGCTCGGCTGATTAGGCCCGGGCATCGCGCACGAATGGCCGGCCCAGCGAGATCAGCACCCGATCAGCGGTGAGAAGGGTCATACTTTCCACGAAAGCCTGAGCGAGAATCAGCCGATCGAACGGGTCGTGGCGGGTCAGCTCGGGGAACTCCCCCACAGCCTCGGCGTGCACGTGGTTGAGCGGCAACTCCTTGATCCCATTCACGCGAGCCACGGCGGCGAAGTCCGCAGGGACAGAAAGCTTGCCCAGCATGGTCTTGATCGAAATCTCAAAGACCGAAACTGGGGACGAGTAGACCTCGGCGTTCTCGGCCAGCATGTGGAGCGCATCGGGACCGAACTGCTTCGGATCACCGAGCAACCAGAGCAACGCGTTCGTGTCAAGAAGGATCAACGTTATCGGCCACCGGGTGCCGATCAGTGCGATCGCCGTAGAACAAGGCGTCGATTTCGTCATCAGGCCAGGCGAACGCGTCAGGTGCCATCCAGATCTGACCTTCGAGTGCCCCTATCTGCAGCCCGTTGCCCGCTTGATGAGGCACCAAATCGGCGATGGGTTTGCCCGCCCGGGCGATCACGACCCGCTCGCCAGCTTCGACGCGCTGAAGCAGTCGTGACAACTGGGTCTTTGCATCGTGGATGTTCACGAACTCCGTCATGCGCTGAGCCTACTTAGTCCACTGGACTAAGTCTAGAGTTGGCGGGCCGTGAACGAGAGCAGCGAAGTGCACCTGGATGGATGTCGCCGTACGCTTGGTAGAAGAGGGCATCTCCCCCGTGTCGTGTCGGTGCCCTGCGTTGAGTGGTTGCCGAGCAGAACGCCGACCACCGCGAGTCCGTGCTGCCGACGGCCTGCGCCCCCGGGTCGCCGTCACCCGCACGTGTAACCAACTAAGGACAATCCATGACTTCGACCCCCACCACCACGCTCAGCGCCGACATCGTCGCCCAGCACATCGACCACACCCTTCTGAAGCCCGAGGCCACCAAAGCCGACGTGACCGCACTCATCGTCGAGGCCATCGAGCTCGGCACCTACTCGGTCTGCGTCTCCCCGTCGATGCTGCCGCTCACGATCCCCGCCGGCTCCGACCTCAAGGTCGCGGTCGTCTGCGGTTTCCCCAGCGGCAAGCACCACAGCGCCATCAAGGCCGCCGAAGCCGCCCTCTCCATCGAGCAGGGGGCTGACGAGGTCGATATGGTCATCGACATCGGTGCCGTCAAGGCCGGTCGGTTCGCCGATGTGCAGGCCGACATCCAGGCCGTGCGCGCGAGCGTTCCCGCGCCGAAGGTGCTCAAGGTGATCATCGAATCTGCGGCGCTGACCGATGCCGAGATCGTGGGCGTGTGCCAGGCATCCGTCGCCGCGGGAGCCGACTTCGTGAAGACCTCCACCGGCTTCCACCCCGCGGGTGGGGCGACCGTGCACGCGGTGCGTCTGATGAAGCAGACCGTGGGCGACCGGGCCGAGGTGAAGGCGTCGGGCGGGGTGCGCACCTTCGACGACGCCGTGGCCATGATCGAGGCCGGCGCGACCCGCCTCGGAGTCTCCGGCAGCGCCGCACTGCTCAGTGGCGCCACTCCGGCTGGAACGGCCGGCAGCTACTAGGGCGTGTCTCCTAATGCCTTCGACCAAATAGTTATGGCTCTGAGGACAGCTCCGCCGCGGTAGGTCAGTGCGAGCTTGTCGTAGCGGGTGGCGAT
>NZ_QZVS01000031.1 GCF_003602235.1 Cryobacterium melibiosiphilum | reverse complement strand
CCTCGGGGCCGGCGGGCGGGAACGGTGCGGGGTCAGCGGTTGCGGCGACGCGACCGGACACCCCGCCCGCGGCAGCGGTGGACGCGGGGACCGCGGGCGGCGCCGGCGGGACGGAGGCGGGAGCGGCATCCGTCGTCGACGCCGTGGGCACGCCGCCGGGCATGACCGCCTTGGCGCCGAAGCGTTCGAGGCGGTGCATCGTCACCGCGTAGCTTTCGGGCATGCCGTAGTGGAAGCCCTGGGCGGCGCGGATGCCGAGCATCTGCAGCTGCTCGGCCATGAAGGCGTTTTCGACGCCCTCGACGATCATCGAGTACTCGAGCTTGTCGCCGAAGCCCTGCAGCGCGGTCAGCACCTCACGCTGACGGATGTCGGCGAGGTCGTCCACGAGGCTGCGGTCGATTTTCAGGATGTCCATGGGCAGGCGCACGAGGGCGTCGACGGAGGAGTCCTCCGACCCGTAGTCGTCGAGGGCGATCATGATGCCGGCGTCGCGCAGGTGCTCGACCTGCGCGCGGATCTCGGCCGAGACCCTGCTGACCGAGCGTTCGTTGAGCTCGAGGCAGAGCGAGATCTCGGGGTAGCGGTCGGCGAGGATCTCGACGAAGTCGCCGAGCCGTCCGGGCACGATCTGTGAGGCCTCGATGTTGAAAGTCATGCAGACGATGCGGGAGTCTTCGAGCCGAAAATCGGCGGCGGCGCGCATGGCCTTGATCGCGACCTGGCGGGTGAGGGCGTCGAGGCGGCCGAGGCTCTTCGCTTTTTCGACCAGGGCGGGCGGGGAGACCGGGCCGAGGTCGGCATCCGTGTAGCGCACCAAAGCCTCGAAGGCCCAGATCTGGCCGGTGACGAGGCTCACGATCGGCTGGAACGCGAGTTCGAGCAGGTCGTCGTCGATGGCGTGGGCGATGAGGTCGTCCATGGCGGTGGAGCGGTGCTCGCTGATGCTGAGGCTGCTCTCGTTCGACGGGCCGCCGGCGCGGCGGCTGCGTTTGACGGCGAGCATGCTCTGGTCGGCGTCGTGGATGAGGAGGGACACGTCGCTCTCCTGCCGTGCGGAGTAGGCCAGGCCCATGCTCAGCACCATGGTGAACTGGTTGTCGCCGACCCTGAGCGGCTGGCTGGCGGCGCTGAGGATCTCCTCGGCCATGGCCTTGGCTTCGGCCAGGCTGGTGAGGCGGGTGAGGATCACCACGAACTCGTCGCCGCCGACCCGCGCGACCACGTCGTGGGGGCCGACCGCGCGGCGCAGGCGGCGGCCGAGTTCGTGCAGCACGCTGTCGCCGCTCTGGTGGCCGAAGCGGTCGTTGAGCTTCTTGAAGTCGTCGAGGTCGAGGAAGAGCACCGCGAGGGCCTCGTCGTAGTTGCGGTGCTCGTTGATGTTGGCCAGGGCCACCTGGAAGGCGCCGTAGTTGGGCAGCCCGGTCAGCGGGTCGGTGTTGGCGCGCACGATCAGGCCGCCGATGTCGGAGCGGGCCGTGACCACCGTGTCGGCGGTGCGCGCGAGGGCGCGCAAAGCGAGCTCGTCGTCGCGGGTGAAGCCGCGGTCCATGGGGTCGCGGCGGGCCACGACGTACTGCTCGGTTCCGGCGGTCAGCGCGACGACGACGCCGATCTCCCCGGGCACCGGCGGGGCGTCGCGCACGGTCACGGACTCGACCCCGACCGTGCGGGAGACCGCCCGGCAGAGCATCTCGGTGATGTCGGCGGCGGCATCCGTGCCCGAAGCCCCGTCGGTGGAGACGTCGCGACGCGGAGTTTCGACGAAGGTGCTCGCGTTCAGGTCGGCGACGCCGGCGATCATGCCGACCAGCCGGCGGCGCATGATCACGCTGCGAATGACGAGTTTCTCGGCAGCGGCGATCAGGGTGAGGGTGAGCAGCACGACGACGACGCCGATGGACTCGTTGGTGCCGTCGGTGAAGGCGTGGTTCCACTGGGCGGCGATCGCGGCGATCGCGGCGTACCCGCCGGCGACCAGCAGCACCCGGCGGGGGGAGAGCATCGGCTTGCCGCCGAGGTCGAAGGTGGTGCGGGTGTACCGCATGCGGATGGTTTCGACCGCGATCACGAAGCCGACATAGACGACGGATGCGACAGCCGCCTTGATCAGCACCGGCACGCCCAGCCCGCCAAGGCCGAGGTAAACCAGTGAGCAGATCACCCCGCCGAAGCCGGTCAGGCCGGCCCGGTAGAGGGCGATCGCCCAGCTGTGGGTGCGCGTCACCTCGATCAGCAGCACCCCGGTGACCATAACGCCGACCGCGATGCGCAGCGGAAGCACCGTCTCGAGCGACAGCAGCGCGATCACCGGCAGGGTGATGACCGGGGTGCGGTGGCGCACGCTGCCGACCTGCAGCTTCGGGATCTCGAGGGCCGCGGCGCACAATACGCCGAGCACGATCACGGGCCACTGCCGGCCGGGCGTGACGATGGCCGTTTCGGCCGAGATGATGATGAGCGCGAAGGCCACGACGGCGAACACGACGAACACCGGACGGGTCACGCCCGCCAATGTCCATTTTTCGCTCACAAATTCAGAGAATAGTCGAACGTACTCTCTTTTCCGCCTAATTGCGCCCCTTTGGTCTCCCCCGTTCTGGCCTGGCCGGGCGCGGGTCGCCCCGTCCCCGTACCATTCGACGGAGATGCACGACGAAAAGCAGGTTTCCGCGCCTTAACAGCCCCTTTCGACCCTTAACACCGTCGAAGGGTACAGGCCCCGGCCCGCGGATGCCGCCGCCCGCGCCCACCCCGTACCATTCGACGGAGATGCGCGACCGAAAGCACGTTTCCGCGCCCAAACAGCCCGGTTCGACCACGAACACCGTCGAACGGTACAGGGCAGGGAACGGACGGGCCGGCGCGGCTACGCGGCGCGGCGGGCGGCGATCAGTTCGGCGATCTGCACCGCGTTCAAGGCGGCACCCTTGCGCAGGTTGTCGTTGCTGATGAAGAGGGCCAATCCACGGCCGTCGGGCACACCCTCGTCTTGACGGATGCGTCCGACGAAACTGTCGTCCTGGCCGGCCGCCTGCAGGGGCGTCGGAACGTCCGTGAGGGTGACGCCCGGGGCATCCGTCAGCAGTTCCGTGGCGCGGGCGACCGACAGCGGCCGGTCGAACTCCACGTTGATCGAGAGCGAGTGCCCGGTGAAGACGGGAACGCGCACGCAGGTGCCGGAGACGAGCAGGTTCGGCAGGCCGAGGATCTTGCGGCTCTCGTTGCGCAGCTTCTTCTCCTCGTCGGTCTCGAAGAGGCCGTCGTCGACGAGAGCCCCGGCCAGCGGGATCACGTCAAACGCGATCGGGCGCACGTAGATCGTGGGCTCGGGCAGCGTGACGGCGCTGCCGTCGTGCACGAGGCCGAGCAGGTTCTCGTCGGTGACGGCAACGCGCACTTGGCTGGCGAGTTCGTAGGCACCGGCAAGTCCCGAGCCGGAGACCGCCTGGTAGGTGCTCACGATCAGGCGGGCGAGTCCGGCCTCGTCGTGCAGGGCCTTCAGCACGGGCATCGCGGCCATCGTTGTGCAGTTGGGGTTGGCGATGATGCCCTTGACCGCGAGGTCGATGGCTTCGGGGTTGACCTCGCTGACGACGAGGGGAACCTCGGGGTCCATCCGCCAGCCGCTCGAGTTGTCGACCACGGTCACGCCGGCCGCGGCGAAGCGCGGGGCCTGGGTCTTCGACAGGGTTGCGCCGGCGCTGAAGATCGCGACGTCGAGCCCGGTCGGATCGGCCACGGCCGCGTCTTCCACGATCACGTCGACGCCGCGGAACGGCAAGTACGTGCCGGCGGAACGCGCCGACGCGAAGAAGCGGATGCTGCGCACCGGAAAGTCGCGCTCGTCCAGCAGGCGACGCACGACGGCCCCGACCTGGCCGGTGGCGCCGACGACCCCGATGTTCAGGCCTGTGGTGCCGGAGGTGCTCGTGGTGCTGCTGGTGCTCACTGTAATTCCTTCGATCGGGGGTGATTCCGGTGACGGGAGGGGGGACATCCGTCGGGTGGCGTGGGCCCGGCCGGCATAACTCCTGCAGAATCTGCCGGAATTTCGGCCGAGGCCCGGAATGACGGGCGACTTTTAACGGCTGGCGGCGAACTGCAGGAGTTATGCCGCGAACATCGCCATGAGGCGTACGTGGACGGCGGGGGTGACCGGCATACCTGACCGGAACCGGCGGCGCGGCGCCGACTGGACCGGGCGGGTTAGCGGCCGGTGCCGCCGTGCACGACGGCTTCGGTGTCGTCATCGAGGCCGAAGGCGTGGTGCACGACACGCATCGCCTCGTTGATCGTGCTGGCCCGGGTGACGACCGAGATGCGGATCTCACTGGTCGAGATCATCTCGATGTTGATACCCGCCTCATAGAGGGCTTCGAACAGTTTCGCCGAGACACCGGTGTTGGTGCGCATGCCGCCGCCGACCAGGGCGAGCTTGCCGATCTGGTCGTCGTACTGCAGGCCGGTGAAGCCGATGGTGCCCTGCTGGTTGGTGAGGGCGGTCAGTACCTGCTCGCCCTCCGATTTCGGCAGCGTGAAGGAGATGTCGGTGAGGCCGGTCGAGGCCGCCGAGACGTTCTGCACGATCATGTCGACGTTCGCGTTGGTGTTCGCGACGATCTTGAAGATCAGCGCGGCCTTGCCGGGAATGTCGGGTACACCGACAACGGTGACCTTCGCTTCGCTCAGGTCGGCGGCGATTCCCGCGATGATTGGCTCTTCCACTGTCTCTCCATTCGCGCGGGCGGCTGCCGCGTTGTAGACGATCGTGCCGGTGTTCTTATTGAACGAGGAGCGTACGTGCAGGGTCACGCCGTGCCGACGGGCATATTCCACTGCACGTATATAGAGGACTTTGGCGCCCGCGGCGGCGAGTTCGAGCATTTCTTCGCTCGTCACGCGTTCGAGTTTGCGGGCACGGGGAACGACGCGCGGATCCGCGGTGAAGATGCCGTCGACATCCGTGTAAATCTCGCAGATGTCGGCGCCGAGCGCGGCCGCGAGGGCGACGGCGGTGGTGTCGCTGCCGCCGCGGCCGAGGGTCGTGATGTCCTTGGTATCGCGGTTGAACCCCTGGAAGCCGGCGACGATGGCGACCGCTCCCTCGTCGAGGGCATCGCGCAGGCGGCCCGGGGTCACGTCGACGATGCGGGCGGAGCCGTGGCGGGCATCCGTGATCATGCCGGCCTGGCTGCCGGTGAAGGAGCGGGCGTCGTAGCCCATGCTCTTGATCGCCATGGCAAGCAGCGCCATCGAGATGCGTTCGCCTGCGGTGAGCAGCATGTCGAGTTCGCGCGGCGCCGGGATCGGGGTGACCTGGTGGGCGAGGTCGAGCAGTTCGTCGGTCGAGTCGCCCATGGCCGAAACCGCGACGACGACCTCGTTGCCGGCCTTGCGGGTGTCGACGATGCGCCGGGCGACCCGCTTGATGCTTTCGGCGTCGGCGACGGATGATCCGCCGAACTTCTGCACGATCAGGGCCACGGGTACTCCAGAGGGTTCTTGGGGGTGAGTGTGCGCCCCAAGGGCCCAGTCTAAATGCTGCGGGTTGTGCGGGCGTTCATATGACGCCGTGCGGCCGTGCGGCACGGTGCGCGTGGTGTCTGTACCATTCGACGGTGTTCAGCACGTTTTCGACCCGATTCGGCCGGGAAACGCTGTTTTCGGGGCCGAACTCCGTCGAATGGTACGCGGCGGCGGGCGAGGCGCGGGCCGGGCGGGGCAGGGCGACGGATGCCGCGGGCCGCGTCGGCGAGCCGGGCCACGGCATCCGTCACCGCGTGTCTGTACCATTCGACGGTGTTCAGCACGTTTTCGGCCCGTTTCGGCCTCGAAATGCTGTTTTCGGGGCCGAACTCCGTCGAATGGTACGCGGCGGCGGGGCGAGGCGGGGCCGCGTTAGGGTGAAGTGTCACTCATCAGCACCATCAACCACGGGAGCTCGCACCAGCGAGCTGAGAGGGCGGCCAGGGCCGTCGACCGTTGAACCTGTCCGGGTAATGCCGGCGTAGGGAGCCCAACAGAATGCCCACGAACGACGCTACAACCATGCCCACAAGCGGCAGCAGCACCGGCACCGCGGTCACCACCGGCCCCATCTGGGGCAGCACGAAACGGTACGAGCCCGTGCCGGGGCACCCCGACATCCGTTTTCCGGTGCGCCGGGTGAATCTCAGCAACGGCGAACACTTCGACCTGTACGACACCTCCGGTGTGTACACCGACGAGCGTGAAGCGATCGACGTCGAGACCGGGCTCGCGAAAACCCGCGACGCCTGGGCGCGCCCGGAGCCGATCGACGGCGCCGCGACCCAGCTGGTCTGGGCCCGGGCCGGCATCATCACGCCCGAAATGGCGTACATCGCCGCCCGCGAGGGGCTCGCCCCGGAGCTCGTGCGCGACGAGGTCGCGCGGGGGCGGGCCGTGATCCCGGCCAACCATAAGCATCCGGAGAGTGAGCCGATGATCATCGGCAGGGCCTTCGCGGTGAAGATCAACGCGAACATCGGAAATTCGGCGGTGACGTCATCCGTCGCCGAGGAGGTCGAGAAGATGGTCTGGGCCGCACGCTGGGGCGCCGACACGCTCATGGATCTCTCGACGGGCAAGGACATCCACCTGACCCGGGAATGGATTCTGCGGAACGCCCCGATTCCGGTCGGCACGGTGCCGATCTACCAGGCGCTCGAGAAGGTGAATGGCGATCCGACACTGCTGACCTGGGAAATCTATCGCGACACGGTGATCGAGCAGTGCGAGCAGGGCGTGGACTACATGACCGTGCACGCCGGCGTGCTGCTGCGGTACGTGCCGCTGACGGCGAAACGGGTGACCGGTATCGTCTCCCGCGGCGGGTCGATCATGGCCGCCTGGTGCCTCGCCCACCACGAGGAGAGTTTTCTGTATACCCACTTCGTCGAGCTGTGCGAGATTCTGCGCCGCTACGACGTCACGTTCTCGCTCGGCGACGGCCTGCGACCCGGGTCGATCGCCGACGCCAACGACGAGGCCCAGTTCGCCGAACTTCGCACCCTCGGCGAGCTGACCAAGATCGCGAAATCCTACGGGGTGCAGGTCATGATCGAGGGCCCCGGGCACGTTCCGATGCACAAAATCGTCGAAAACGTGCGTCTCGAAGAGGACCTCTGCGAGGAGGCGCCCTTCTATACTTTGGGCCCACTCGCGACCGACATTGCCCCGGCCTACGACCACATCACCTCAGCGATCGGCGCCGCCATGATCGCCCAGGCCGGCACCGCGATGCTCTGCTACGTCACCCCGAAGGAGCACCTCGGGCTGCCCAATCGCGACGACGTGAAGGTTGGCGTGATCACCTACAAGATCGCCGCCCACGCCGCGGATCTGGCGAAGGCGCATCCGCGGGCGCAGGAACGCGACGACGCTGTGAGTCGGGCGCGCTTCGATTTTCGGTGGAATGACCAGTTCGCGCTCTCCCTCGACCCTGACACCGCGCGCAGCTTTCACGACGAAACTCTGCCCGCGGAGCCGGCCAAAACCGCGCATTTCTGTTCGATGTGCGGTCCGAAATTCTGCTCGATGCGCATTAGCGCGGATGTCCGCACTTACGCTCTCGAGAACGGCCTCACCACCCCCGAGGCGATCGAGGCGGGAATGTCGGCGAAGTCGGCGCAGTTCGTGGCACTCGGCAGCTCGGTGTACCTGCCGGCGGCGACGCTGTGACGGGCGCGGCCCGGCCGGGTCTCCGTACCATTCGACGGTATTCGACCCGGTTTCGGCCGGTTCCGGCCGACAGACCCGATTTGCCGGGCCGATCTCCGTCGAATGGTACGGGCGAGCCCGGCGACGCGGGCCACGCGCCGGGGTGGCGCTGTACCATTCGACGGTGTTCAGCACGGTTCGGCCCGGTTCCGGCCGACAAACACGGTTTCCCGGGCCGATCTCCGTCGAACGGTACAGGGCAGTCGGGGAGGGGGCGACGATGACGGATGTCGCGGCGCCGTCGCATCCGTCGGCCCTGCCTGCCGTCCAGCCGGCGCGGCAACATCCGGCGGCCCGCCGGGCAGTGCGCGGCGGGATCATGGGCAACTTCGTCGACCAGTTCGACATCTTCCTGCCGATCATCGCGCTGGCCCCGGCGGCCGGGCACCTGTACGGCTCCGAGAACATGGTCGCCAATGCGGGGCTGATCTTCATCGCGACGCTGGTCGGGCGGCCGCTCGGCGCGGCCGTGTTCGGACCGCTCGCCGATCGCATCGGGCGCAGCCGCACCACCCAGGTCACGATCGCCGGGGTCGCCCTGACCACCCTGCTCATCGCGGCGGTTCCCGCCCAGAGTGTGCTCGGCCCGGGCACGCTGCTGCTGATCGTGGCGCTGCGGTTTCTGGGCGGAATCTTCATCGGCGGCGGCTACACGGCCGCGGTTCCGCTGGCCATGGAGTGGGCGCCGCCCCGGCGCCGGGGCCTGGTCAGCGGCCTCATCATGTGGATGTCGCCCTGGGCCAACGCCTCCATCGCCGCGCTTGTCTTCGCACTGCTCGGCGCGCTCGGCGCCGCCCGCTACGCCGATTGGGGCTGGCGGGTGCCGTTCGTGCTCGGCGGTCTGATGGCTGTCGCCCTGCTCGTCTACTACCGCTCGCGCGTCGTCGATATTCCGGTGACGGATGCTCCGGTGCCGGCCAGGCCGCGGCATCCGTTGCGGGAAATTCTGTTTGGCGCCTACCGGAAGCAGCTTTGGCAGGTTTTTGTGCTGATGAGCGGCATGTGGCTGTTCACGAACATGGCGGTCGCGGTGCTGAGCGGGCAGCTGAAAACGAGCGAGGCCCTCGACGACCAGAGCGTGGCGCTCACGATGTTCGTGGCGACCGCGGTGTCGGCGGTGACGATGGCGGCCTGCGGGCAGGTCTCGACGGTGGTCGGTCGGCGCCGGTTTTTCGTGGGCTTCGGCCTCGTCGCGGCGGTGCTCGCACCGGTGCTGTACCTCGCGATTTTTCGGCACGGGGCCGGGCCGGGGCTCATGTTGCTCGTGGTCGGGCTGCAGGTCGTGACGGTTTCGGTCTACGGGCCGGTCGGAGCGTACCTCACGGAGCGGTTTCCGGTCACGGTGCGCTCGAGCGGCTACGGCGTCGCCTACAGCCTGTCGATCGTGCTGCCGGCGCTGTATCCGTATTATCTGCCAGCGCTGCAGGGTGTGCTCGGGCAGTACGGAGCGGTCGCGGCGCTGCTCGCGATGGCCGGGGTGCTCGTCGCGGGCGGGGCGGCGGCCGGGCCCGAGGTGTCGACCCGCGAACCGCTGCGCTGAGCCCGCCGCGGTCGGCGCCTGGCCGGTCTGTACCGTTCGACGGTGTTGAACCCGGTTTCGGCCGGGTTCAGCCCGGAAACGCACTTTTCCCGGCCGAACTCCGTCGAATGGTACGCGGGCGACGGATGCCGCACCCTCCGACACCCGGCCGGCCCACGGCATCCGTCACCCGGCCCGCCAGCCCCGCGTCCCTGTACCATTCGACGGTGTTGAACCCGGTTTCGGCCGGGTTCAGCCCGGAAACGCGCGTTTCCCGGCCGAACTCCGTCGAATGGTACGCGGGGCGGGTCGCTAGTGGGTGACCTCGCGGCGGCCTTCGAACGCGCGGCCCAGGGTGACCTCGTCGGCGTATTCGAGGTCGCCGCCGACCGGCAGGCCCGACGCCAGCCGGGTCACGCGAATCTCGAGCGTCGTCAGCAGCCGGGAGAGGTACGTCGCGGTCGCCTCGCCCTCGAGGTTCGGGTCGGTCGCGATGATGACCTCCTGCACGGTGTTGTCCGCGAGGCGCTGCATCAACTGGCGGATGCTCAGGTCGTCCGGTCCGACCCCGTCGATCGGACTGATCGCCCCGCCGAGCACGTGGTACAGCCCCTTGAACTCACGGGTGCGTTCGATCGCCACGACGTCCTTGGCCTCTTCGACCACGCAGATCAGCGCGGGGTTGCGGCGCGGATCCCGGCAGATCAGGCACGTCGGCTGCTCCGACACGTTGCCGCACACGTCGCAGAACCGCACCTTGTCGCGCACCTCGAGCAGCACATTGGCCAGCCGCGTCACGTCGAACTTCTCGGTCTGCAAAATGTGGAACGCGATGCGCTGCGCCGATTTCGGCCCGATCCCGGGCAGCTGCCCGAGCTCGTCAATCAGTTCCTGAACGATTCCTTCATACATGAGCTAGGCCCCTCTCGGCCGCGGCGACGAATCGTGGGCCATCTCCTCGAGGAACGTGGCCCCGAGAATCTCGCGAATCACGGCCTCGCCGTAACGCTGCTTCTCGGCGAACGCCGGTCGCGTGCCGGCCCGGTTCTGCGCGGGCTGCGGGCGGTTCGGGTTGTTGTTCTGCGGGTTCTGGCCGGTCGGCGTGCTTCCGGCGACGGATGCTGCCGCCGGCACTCCCCCGGCCGTCGCGCCCGCGGGCGCGGCGCCAGGACGGTTCTGCACCATCGAGTTCTGGCCCGAGTTCTGGCCCGCGGCGTGGGCGCGCGGCACATACGGCGTCGCGGCGTACGGCTCGTCCGGCGGGGAATCGAAGTCCGGCGGCGCATCGTCATCGCTGAAGGGCGGCGGCTCCTCGACCCGGGACGGCCGGGCGGGGGCCGCGGGCGCGGCGACAGCGCGTTCCTCGGCAGGCGCGGCGGCCCGGGCGGG
>NZ_QZVS01000030.1 GCF_003602235.1 Cryobacterium melibiosiphilum | reverse complement strand
CGCCACCCGCTACGACAAGCTCGCACTGACCTACCGCGGCGGAGCTGTCCTCAGAGCCATAACTATTTGGTCGAAGGCATTAGGAGACACGCCCTAGGCTCAGAGCATGGACCAGTCGAAGTGGATGCGCGCGATTCCTTACGCCTGCTCACTCGCCGTCATGGGATTCTTTAGCATCATTCTCGTCTGGATTGCCGTGACCGAGCCCGAACGCAGGTGGTGGGTGATTGGTGATCTCGCCGTCGGGATCAGCGGACTGGTTCTTCTGCCCGCCCGACACCGCGCACCATTCACTGTCGCCCTCATAACCGCTGCCGCCGCGCTCATCTCCACCACCGTCATCGGGCCGGCTTTCGTCGCCTACGTCTCCCTCACCAAACACCGCCGATGGGGCCGCATCGTGCTGGCCGCCCTCCTACTCTGGACCGCCACCGCCGTTTACTCCAGCAGTGATGGCCTCACCCAGCAGCTGATCCTCGCCGTCTCGACGATGACATTGTCGATCATCGCATTGACTGTTGCAGGCCTGTACCTGCGCAGCCGCCGCGATCTTGAAACCGAGCGCGCCAACCGGCGCGCAGAGGAACAACTCCGCCAATTCGAACAGCTAGAACAAGCCCGACTCAACGAACGTGCCCGCATCGCTCGCGAGATGCACGACGTGCTCGCCCATCGCATCTCGCTGCTCTCCCTGCACGCCGGAGCGCTCGCACATCGAACCGATCTCAGCGCCGCCGACGTCCGCGCGGCCGCAACCGTGATCCACGAAAGCGCGCATCAAGCCCTTACCGAGTTGCGCGCGACCCTCGGCAGCCTGCGTGACACTTCCTCGACCGCACCACCGCAACCATCATGGACAGAACTCCCCGCACTCCTCGACGAAGTCCGCCAGGCCGGCCAGATCGTCGACGTCAGCAACGAGGTGCCCGATGCCGCACACTTACCCGCCCAGATCGGGCGTCACGCCTACCGCATCGTGCAAGAGGCCCTCACCAACGCACGCAAACATGCACCAGGAGCGCGTGTCGAGGTGCTGCTGCGCGGTCGACCAGGGCAAGAACTCCACCTGCGAATCAGCAACACGCTAACACCGGGCCGCGTCGATCCTTCATCCGGTGGCCTCGGACTGATCGGCCTGACCGAACGAGCAAACATGGTCAACGGCACCCTGACAAACCACGTCACCAATGCACAATTCATCCTCGATGCGACACTGCCCTGGGAGATGTCCTCATGATCCGTTTGGCCATCGTGGACGACGACGCGCTGGTGCGTACCGGGTTACGACTCATCCTCGGTGGTGAAACAGATATCCACATCGTCTCCGAAGCAGCCAACGGCGTGGAGGCAGAAAAACTTGCCGGTGACGTCGACGTGATGCTGATGGACATCCGCATGCCAGTACAAGACGGAATCACAACAACAGAGAAGCTCATGGCCCACCCCCCAGCGCCGGCCATCATCGTGCTGACCACTTTCGAAGCGGACGACCTCGTCCTCCGCGCACTCGGTGCTGGCGCCGCCGGCTTTCTGTTGAAAGACACCTCGCCCGCACGCCTCATCGCAGCAATCCATGCCGTCGCAGCCGGCGAACCCATGCTCTCACCAACAATCACACGCCGGCTCATAGCCGCAGCCACCAGCACCACCGCAACCGCCCTACTGGACTCCGCAGCGTCAGCATCACTGGCCACCCTCACCGACCGAGAACGCGAAGTCGCCATCCAAATTGCGCACGGACTACCCAACGCAGAAATAGCCACCCACCTGTTCATGAGCGTCGCGACCGTGAAAGCAACAATCACACACATATTCCAGAAAATCGACACCACCAACCGAGTGCAGCTAGCGATAATGGTGCGCAACGCAGGACTGCTCTGATCCCCAATCCTTCCATAGGGGTCGCTCCCAATGGCTTAACGAGACACTCCTGCAAGGGCGCAGCCCCTGTCCTCGAACAGGTTCGGCTTATGTAACCAGCGACTGCTTCAACAGGTTTTTAGTCTGAACCCGAGGACGTGAGCGATGGGGAAGCGGAATGAGTGTTGTGCCTCTCGGCACCAGCCTTGCACTGTGAGGAAGCCGTCTGGGAAAAGCATTCTGCAGTCGTTGTCCGTCGTCAACTATGACGGGAGAGCCGTCACCGTCTGGCCGTGCTGGTGGTTTTCGGCCGAGAGAGCGCAGTCTTGAAGGACACTTTGTTTGTGTATTCGATGGACCCGTACCGAAAGAGGCGCACGGCAAGCTGGAGCACGATGGCGCTGAGGAGGAACAGTTCCGTGATGACGATGGCGGCTTCCCAGCCAGCAAGAGAACCAAACGCGTTACGAAGCATCGCGGTGATCGGCGCCGAATACGGGAAATACGTGAACACCTGCACGACGGGGCTGTTTGGGTCCGACAGGACCAGGGAGAGGGAATAGAGCGGGACGATCATCAGGACGATCAATGCGGAGAACCAGCTACCCGCGTCCTTTGCTGTGGGCATGACCGCCCCGATCGCGACCAACGTGCCCGTGAACAAAGCAAACCCGCCCACAGCCAGCAAGGCGCCGACGATCATCTGCACGGGATCGAAAGTGAAGCTGGACAGATCAATCACCGGCAGGTTCAGCGACGTACGAAAGAAAACGTAAGCCACCAGCACCGGCACCAGAAACACGAGCACTTGGACAAACCCGACGATGAAGAGGGACATGATTTTGCCGCTGATCAGAGCGGTGGGATTCAAAGTGGTGAGGATCATCTCCGTGACCCGGTTCTCCTTCTCTTCCAACGTGCTGGTGAGCATTTGGTTGGACAGCAACATGAACACGAGGAAGAAGATACCCACGAAGATCAGCGGCGGAATCATGCCCATGAACCCGGCCGTTTCTTCCCCGTCAGTGAAAGTCGTCGAGGTTACGGAGACGTTGCCCTGGGCCAGCGCTGTGAGTGCGGGGTCCCCGATCTGGTCCTGAGCGCTAGTGATCAGGACCTGGGTCGCGACAGCGTCGTACTCGCCGTTGCCGAACAGGCCCTTATCGACCCCGTACACCTGAGTGGGTGTCTTGGCCGGGTCAGCCGGGTACACGAAATGAGCATCCTCATCCCCTGACTTGACCGCAGCGATCGCTGCCACCTCATCGGTGACGATCGTGCCGCCGAGCGCCGTGGCCACGGCAGGGTCGACATATCCAGACGCGTCACTGTAGGTGAAGGTGAGTTTCGCATCGGATCGGGCATCGCTCGTGCTCGCGGCCGTCGAGTTCCCCAGACTCACCAAAACAATGACGATGCCGATCGCGATCGGGACCAACAACGTGATGAACCAGAACTTCCTCTTGCCCAGAGTGCGGCCGACTTCGAAGCTGATGACTGTACGGAGGTTGTTTCGTCCCATTTCAGACACCGACCATTTCGTTCTGCTCGCCATACACACTCACGAAGATCTCCTCGAGCGAGAGCTTGCTTGTAGTGAAGCTACGGACCAAAACGCCCGCCGCGACCAGATCACGCAAAATCAGGGCCTCATCAACGATGCCGGTGAGGGTCAGTTCGGCATAGTTGCGGTCCCGGAGACTGATGTCGTAATGCGGTGACTCCGGTATCTCACCGGAGTAACCAACCCGGATCATGGTCCCGCCGTACTGATTCTGCACTTCAGGAATCGTCCCATACGCTTCCGCACGGCCACTTTTGAGCAGGATCACCCTGTCGCACAACCGTTCCACTTCCTCCATCTGATGCGTCACCATCAACACCGTGGCCCCCGCCCGCTTCTGCTCCTCAATGATGTCCATCAGCAGACGCCGGTTTACCGGGTCGAACCCCTTCGTGGGCTCATCCAAGATGAGCAGCTCCGGATCGTTCATGATCGTGACACCGAGCTGGACCTTCTGCTGCTGCCCACCAGAGAGCTTGTCAACACGGGCCTTGGCCTTATCCCCCAACCCCACCCGCTCGAGATAGTTCATCGACCAGGACACCGCGGCCTTCTTACTCAACCCTTTGAGCTGACCGAAGTACGTCATCACGGTCAGGACGGATTCCTTCTTATACAGTCCGCGCTCCTCCGGGAGATAGCCCAGACGGCTACCAGCTTCCGGCGTGAACGGGCGCCCATCAATATGGAGAACCCCCGCGGTCGGCAGATAAATCCCCAGCAACGCCCGAAGCGTGGTGGTCTTACCCGAACCGTTAGAACCGAGGAAACCAAACGTCTCCCCCCGCATCACGTCGAAAGAGAGATCCTCAACGACCGTGATGCCGGCAAAATCCATCCGAAAATGCTCAATATGAACAAGCGGCTCCCCGCGAAAGGCTGCGGGCATAGCGGCACTGGCGTCCATCACAGACCCTCCAAAAGCACGAACGCCTGCCGTTGTTGCTGGGCGCCTGCTCGCACGCGCAGCCCCGGCAACCAGTGGACCACAGCCCACCCATCAGAATCAGCAGCGATAACATCACTGGACATACGTGTGAAACGCAAATTTCCCCCAATGTGCTCGTGTCCATCCTCGCAGCCGCGCGTTACCTAGACAGCCACAGATCAAGCTCACTTCTTATGAGGCCGGCCCCGCCGGGGTTGGTTTCTACCAAAGTGTGCTCGGCATGAGCGGCGCGGAAGAAGCGGCCCGCGGCGGAGGGTGATCGTGTGTGTTTTTCGGCGGGTTAGGTCCGGGCAGGCTCGTCATTCGTGTCCGCGAGGAGCAGATCTATCTGCAGATCCTGGGCTCGCGTGTACGTGCGGAGTGCTTGCGTTGCAACGAGGATCAATCGCCCAAGCAGAACCGAGAGCACGATGCCCAAGATGGCTGCCGCGATCGTCCCACTCATTGCTACGACACCGTAGAAGTTGTATAAGTTCATTTTTTAACGCTAGCGGATGGCCACCTTCAAATTTATTCGCCTGATCAGCACTATTCTCGCTCTGCATCGATATCAATACTCCGGGCGCTAACGAGACATACTCAATTGCTTGAGATGACAAACGGGTATCAACGAAAACGTCGCGATAGACGACTGCGCACTAAATGGTCTGAGCACGGAGCGCGCGAACAGTTTGCCGCTGAGCTTCCTCTCGCCGGAAACGTTTTCCTCGAGGTGGAAAGCGAGTGCAAAAGTTGCGGGCAAACTTGCGAAGCTGACAGCACAACAACGCAGAGAGCACCCTCACCGGGCCGAGGACTACGGCAATAGGCCTTGTCATACAGGCTCGGGCCCAAGTCGTGGCGATGCCATCAGTGCAGCAGCTCGATTTAGACCGGGACTAGCCTGCCCTAAACTCGGTCTGCGGCTACTACGAGGGGCGGAGCGGCTTGTGATCTTGAGTATTATCATCGCCTGCGAGATTGGGTTCTGGGCTGTCATCGTGTTGGGCCTGCTCGCCCGCTACATCCTTAAAGCCAAACGTCTCGGTCTTGTGCTGATCGCTCTGGCCCCGGTCATCGACCTGGTGCTATTGATCACGACCGCGGTGCACCTGCGCGCCGGCGCTGACGCAAAATGGGCGCACGGCCTGGCCGCGGTTTATATTGGCTTCTCGATCGTCTACGGCCCAGGGATAGTCCGCTGGGCCGACATCCGCTTCTCTCACCGGTTCGCCGACGGCCCCGCACCAACACGTCTCTGGGGAACCGACTACACCGTGGCCTGCTGGAAAGACGTCGCACGCACCCTGCTCGCAGCGGCAATCTCCGCTCTCGTCCTGTTCGGCCTGATCTGGTTAGTAGGCGACGCCGCACGGACAGCCGCCCTGGAGCATTGGTACCTAATCCTGATCGCGATCTGTGGCATTGACCTGATCTGGGCTGCGTCATACACGATCTGGCCCCGCCCCCTGAAACAGAACGCCGCAGCAGCATAGCAACGACACAGCCCCGCCCATAGGGAAACCCCTGCGGGAGAGCAATGACGCCTGCCCCGACTCCGACAACCGGCCCTGCCTAGTGGTATCGCCCACCGTGGAGATCATGACTCACGAACCTCTCAACGTCGTCGTCCTACTTTTTGCCGAACAGCAGCAGAGTCGCTGACGGCCGAACAAACTCCTGCGGAGACAGCACCAATTTTATTTAGTGACTAAACTATTGGCATGATGGAGAAGTCTCGAACAATCGCGTTATTCGGTGCAACAGGCAAAACCGGACGCAGGGTGCTTGCGCGATTACTCGCGGCACGGTACTCGGTAAGAGCTTTGGCGCGAACACCCGAACGCCTTGGTGTGATCGATGGGTTGACGGTGATCGCGGGAGATGTGCTTGACCCCGATGCGGTCGCGAAGACGATTCGTGGGTCGGACGCGGTCATCAGTGTGTTCGGACAGGTGAAGGGGTCGCCACTGCACGTGCAAACCGATGGCACCCGACTCATCGTGGAGCAGATGCAAGCGCACGGTTTGACCCGTATTGTCAGCTTGTCTGGCGGAGGTTTGCGGGATCCACGCGACAGGCCGAAGGTGGCCGATCATGTGATCAGGTTTCTGTTGAAGACATTGTCCGGCCGTGTCTTAGCTGATGCTGAGGGTCATTTGCGTGTGCTGGAGCAGAGTGGGCTTGATTGGACGGTGGTTCGCGGGCCGCGCTTGACGGAGAAGCCTGGCACGGGTTCATACCGGCTCGGTTGGATGGGGCTGGACACCGGTATTGAGATCAGCCGCAACGACCTGGCAGACTTCATTCTCACCCAAATCGACGACGTCCGATTCGTGCGCGCTATGCCCTTCGTGAGCGCATGAATGCTGCCGACCCGATACGGCGAGAAAGCGTGGCGCAAGTCATCGAAGCTGTCGTCGATTTGCAGCGACATATCCAGCCCAAGCAGCCTGCACCGTTCCGTGGGCACCGGCTCAGCAACTCACACCTAGGATTGCTTTTCGTGCTGTCCCACCGCAGCCAGTGCACCCCCTCGGACCTGGCGGCGCATCTGCAGATCACGCCGGGTGCAGTCACGCAACTGGTCACGCGGTTACGAGATGCGGAGCTGGTTGTCTCGATACGACATCCCGATGATTCTCGGTCGGTGATCTTGACCCTCACGGAAGCGGCGCAGGTGCACGTCGCGGAGTTCGAGAGCAGCGTTCTCAACAAATCGTTGCCGTTGTTTGACTCGCTCAGTGACGCCGAACTGGCCACACTGGCCACGCTATTGCACCGAGCGGGCGAGCGCACATGAGCGAACCAGCCGTCTTTGTCACTGGCGCCACCGGGATAGTTGGCAGTGCCGTTGTAAGGCACCTCTTGAATCGTGACGTCCCGGTCATCGCTGCTGTCCGCTCCACGACGGATGCCCTAGCGCTGCCCGCCGGAGCTGCCGTGCGCCAATTCGACTTCGACTCCACACCCGCCGAACTGACCCATGCCTTGGTCGGCGCGGACCGGTTGTTCTTGATGCGGCCCCCGCCGATCGAGAACGTCGCTCGTTACCTTTTCCCGCTGATCGACGCAGCTCAGAAGGCAAACATTCGGCAGATTGTCTTCCTGTCCCTCCAAGGCGTGCAAAGTAACCGTAAAACTCCGCATCACGCTGTCGAGAAGTATCTACGGCAACAAAATGTCCCCTACACGTTTCTGCGTCCGAATTTCTTTATGCAGAACCTGTCGACCACCTACGCCCAACGCATCCGCGACCAAAGCGAGATCTTTGTTCCGGCTGGCCGTTCCCACACTGCATTCGTCGACGCCCGCGACATTGGCCGCGTCGCAGCGAGCGTTTTCACAGAACCAGGGCACCTTCGCAAGGCATACACACTATCTGGTGAGCAATCCCTCAGCTATAGCAACATCGCCGACATCATGACGGACGTCCTCGCGCGGCCCATCCGCTACTCGCGGCCCTCAGAAGCCGAGTATCTGGCAGAGCTCGCAGCCGAAGGACGCCCAACGGCCTACATCGACGTGCAAAAAATGATTTACCGCGTGGTGCGCTGGAACATCTCCGCCCTCCCCAACCGAACAATCCGCAAACTCACCGGAACGCCAGCCACCACCTTCCGCGAATTCGCCCACGACAGTCGCCATACGTGGCAATAACGGCGAACACTCTCGACCTACGAAGCCGACAAGGTTCACAGCCAGCCGGAGACGGCCACGTTCACGTTCACGTTCACGTTCACGACACCGATCGAGTAACTCTTAACCCAAACGGCCCCCGTGTGCCGTGGCACGCAAGCCGGAGCGGCCGGGACACGCGAATAGGCGATCACGAGTGTTGCGACGACCGATTGAATCCGCCCTCCCTTCACCGGGCATTTTCTCAGACGGGTCTTACGGGACAATCGCCCTCTCGGCACCGCAGGGAACCGAATAGACGACGGTAATTCGAAGCTGCCCCGGGCGCCGTCCCTCTTGCGGGCATGCTCAATGCGTTTGGCGGATCACCTCTCGCATAGCGTTGGATGGCGTTTCAAGTGCTTGGCGGGGGGTCCTCGGCGGCGTCAATCGCGGCGTTGGTGAGCAGGGGCATCAACACCAAGAGGCCGAGCGTGAGCAGCCCCATGATTCCGAACATGGTTTGCAATCCGAGCCAATGGGCCAGGAGGCCGCCCGTTGCTGCGCCGATGGGCATCGTGCCCCAGGCCAGCAGACGATAGACGCTGTTGACCCTTCCGAGTAGTTCGTTGGGTGTGATTCTCTGACGCAGTGAAACGGTGATCACATTCCAGAGCACGACCAGCAGCCCTCCGATGAAGAAAATCAGACCGAGTATGAATGGGTTGTTGGTGACGGCGGGGGCGCCGACGAAGGCGGAGACTCCGACGATGGCGAGTGTCAGCGCCCGAGATCGACCGAGACGCGTCTCTAGTCGCTCGGCGATGAACGAGCCGAGGAAGGCACCGAGAGCCGAGGTCGTTAACAGCAGGCCGTAGCCCACCCCGGACAATCCCATTTGCGAGGTCGGGCCCACGGCAAAGAGCACCAGAAGTGCGAACCCGGCGCTGGAGGCGAAATTGATCATTCCGGTCATCACGGCGAGAGTACGAAGGATCCTCTGGTGCCACAGGAACCGCAGTCCCTCGGCGATATCGACACGAAGGGTCGTCTTGTTCAGGCGATCGATTCGGAATTTTCCGGGGACGAGGAATAGTGCGCCGACGGCGATCAGCCACAGTGTGGCCGGTACGGCGAACCCGGCGATCGCCCCGAAGGCCATCAACATTCCGCCGAGAGGGGGGCCGGCGAACTGATTGGCGGTGAGCTCGACCGCATAAAGGCGTCCGTTGGCGCGGGAGAGCTGATCTCTCTGCACGATCTGCGGGAGGATCGATTGCGCCGACGTGTCGTAGATCGTTTCCGAGACGCCTACAAGGAATGCCACGCAATAGAGCGCCCAGATCGAACTGATGCCCAGAAGCAGGACGGCAACCAGCGCGAGGAGGAGGATCGCTCGGACGAGATTTGCGACGAGCATCAGCGTCCGCCGGTCCAGCCGATCGGCCAGAGCCCCAGCTGTCAGCGCGAAGACAAGCCAGGGCAGTCTCGCGGCGACAACGAGTCCGGCTATGAGCGACGGTGATTGGGTCAGCTGGATTGCGACCAGGGGCAGTGCGATGGTGAACACCCCGTCGGCGAGGTTGGAGAACCCGGAGGACGTCCATAGTTTCCAGTAGGACGAACCCAGCGGCATGGGGTGAGGGTGTCTGCTGCGGGGAACCATCTGCTCACTCTGACAGGGTGATTGAGAAACTTCAAGGTGATTGGATTAAATACATCAGACGGTAGGATTGCCATATGACGGAGGAACAACCGACGGCCACGGACACTAAGAATCCGTCCGCGAGCGCCCGCGAGATCAAGGCTTTGGCGCACCCTCTCCGTCTGAGGATCTTGCGGTTGTGCGGGCTCCATGAGCTCACGAACAAGCAGCTCGCGGATCGACTTGCCCAGGACCCGGGTACGGTGCTGTATCACGTCAGGCAACTGCACGCAGCGGGATTCCTCGAGCGTGGTGAGGTTCGCACCGGCGAAAGTGGCGCGTTGGAGAAGCCCTACCGGTCCACGGGCCGCTCATGGAATCTCGACACCGCGCTCAGCGACGCGGGCCCCGAAGCGCCTCTCGCTCCACTCGACGCGCTGAGAGACGAGCTGATGGAGGCAGGACCAGACTCGTTAGCGACGCTGTCTCGATTCGTTGTGCACCTTTCCAAGCAGGACGCGGAAACGTTCATCTCGCGGGTTCAGTCCGTTCTCAGCGAGTTTGTTGATAGCGATCAGGAGCGTTCGGATCAGCCGGCATTCGGCGGCATGTTCGTCCTGCACCGCACTTCCGACTAACGTGGCGGTGGCCGGATGTCCCACAGCGGGTTCCCCATACGGGATTTACGGCGCTGGGTTGGTTCGCGCCGCGTGGATGTCGAGTTTGTTGTCAGGGACAGACAGGCGTGAACGTTCGTGAGTCGTTCGGCGTTGAGCACTTGAGAACCGTCGTGTCAGTTGAATTGATGCCGCGCGTGTTGAACGTCTCCCGGGGTGACGATGTGGGCGTCTTCCCCGGTGACAATGGGGTTTAGCGCGTCAGGATTTGGTATCTGTTCGTCGGCGGCGTCAGG
>NZ_QZVS01000029.1 GCF_003602235.1 Cryobacterium melibiosiphilum | reverse complement strand
GGCGTCCCGAAGTCCGCGGACCCGCGTGGATGGACCCCAGCCAAACCTGGCGCCCCGCCCAAACCCACCGCGCCAACCGCTCCGTCAACTGAGCCCCCGCCAGCACCAGCGACACCCCCCGATCCGCTGGTCGAGAAGCCGGCACGCCGGTTGCTGAGCCCGCCGAAGTACGCCGGCGTCTCGAGACCGGGTGCCCCGACCTACGGTCTGAGCGTCGGCCTACGAGGTTTCGATCACCGCGCCACGCGCGCAAGCCGCCGGATTGAGCCTGTCGAAATCTCGTCCAGCGAGCATCCGCTGGTTGTGATCTCGACAAGCTCGATCCGGCGGCAGGGCGCGCACTCTCGGAGGCCCGACGTGGTCGGCAGCCGGCCCGCGAGGCCTAGCCCGGGGCATCCGTCACCGCCAGTGTTTGGCCTTGCTCGGGGGGCGCCAGAGGCACCTCAGGGCCGCCCCCAGTTCGGGGCTAGATCCGGTTCGCCCCCGTTCCGGTGCCCCCTGACCGGGTCTATCGTGACGGCACCGCCAGGCGATACCGCGCCCGTACGGTGCCACCAGGAGGCGACCGATGCCGAAAACTCCCGCGCCCATCGACGACCCGAACACCCCGCTCGACCCATCACCCGCTACCTCGCTCCCCACCCGCCGCAGCCGCTCACGGGCGCGGCGGGTCTGGCGCGTCGTCATCGCGGGAACGACCGCCCTGGTCGTCGCGGCGACCGTGTTCGCCGGGGTCAGCCTCTACAATCTCGGCCGGGACTTCGATACCCAGGTCGAACGGCTGGTCGCTCCGTTTCCGACGGATGTCCCCGCCACCATCCCTGCGGCGGTGTCGCCCACGTCCACACCGGCACCGGCACCGGCTACCGTCGCGCAGAATATCCTGCTGCTTGGCTCGGACACCCGCGGCACCAATGGAACCTCGATCGCCGACCTGAGGGGGCAGCGCTCGGACACGATGATGCTCGTGCACATTCCGGCCGACCGCCAGAACGTCTTCGTGATGTCGATCATGCGCGACAGTTGGCTGGCGATCCCGGGGCACGGTGAAGCCAAGATCAACGCCGCGATGTCCTTCGGTGGGGTGCCGCTCGCCGTCGAGACAGTGGAGGGCCTGCTCGGCATTCACGTGGACCACGTCGCGGTGGTCGACTTCGGCGGTTTCGCCGGAGTGACGGATGCCCTCGGCGGCGTCTCCATTGACAACCCAATCGGGTTTCCCTCGTCGAAGATTCCCGGCTACACCTTTCAGCAGGGGGAGCAGGTGCTTGACGGCACCCAGGCGCTCGCTTTCGCCCGGGAACGCTACGCCTTCTCCGACGGTGACTTCCAGCGGGTGCGCAACCAGCAGATCCTGATTAAGGGCCTGATGAAGGCCGTGCTGACGACCGACACGATCGTGACCCCCGGCAAGCTCAACGACCTGATTGATGCGCTCTCGCCGTTCCTCGCCTCGGATGACGGGCTCGGTTCGGCCTATCTGGCCGGCCTCGCGGTCGAGCTGCGCGATGTGCGCTACGACGATGTCACCTTCTTCACGATGCCCACCAACGGCACGGGAACCTCGGCGAACGGCCAGTCGATCGTGAACATCGACCACGACCGCCTCGACCTGGTGAAACAGGGGCTTCAATCCGACACCCTGGCGCCCGACCTGCCGGCGCTGCAGGCCCAGGGGTAGTGCCGGTGCCGGTGCCATCGCAGCGGATAAGAGCACTCTCATAGTCGCCACAACTCCACCTCATCCGCGTTTGTCAGGCTCTCTCTATGTCCCAGATCGGGGGCGTCACATGTCCCTCATGAGGGGCGCAGAGAGGCAACACGATGATGAAGAAATCAACACGAGTGGTCACCACCCGAGTGCTCATGACCGGAGTTGCCAGCGTCCTTGCTGTCGGTCTGGCCACGACGAGCGGCGCTTATGCGGTGTCCACCTCGGTCAGCCCGGCGTCGGTGACCTCGCAGGTCTCCTCGTCGGTCAGCGCCGAGTCAGACGGTGTCGACTTGGTCGAAGCGGCCCGGGCGGAAGGTCGCCTGCTGCGTGCCGCGGCCCGCGAGACGAGCCGCGAGATTCGCGACGCGGCCCGCGGCCAGAGCCGCGAGGTGCGTGACGCGGCCCGAGTCGAAGCCCGCGCGGTGCGTGCGGCAGCCCGTGACGCGGCCCGCGCCCTGGTCGATGCGGCCAAGGATGCTGAGGACGATGACGGCAACTACGTGCCCGACGCCCCGCCCACGTCGGGCGGCGGCAGTGACAGTCCGCGCACCAACCACCGCGACCCGCGCACGAACGAGCGCCACGAGCGCACGAACGACCGCAGCGACCGCGCCTAGCGGTCGTCGCGGCCGACGCGGGTCCGGCTCGACGTAGCGGCGTCACAGGTCGGACCCGGTTCGTGCAGGCAATCGGGGAGGCTCCGTCGGGCGAGTGCTCCCCGATTGTCGTGTGTGCCGGGATGTGGCGTGCATGACGGGATTGCCGGGATTGCCGAGTGCGCCCCGCCGGGCCGAACGGATGCGGCTGGCGCTGGCCGGCCGGCAGCATCCGCTCACGGAACCCCGGCCCCCGTCAGCGCAGACGATAACCCATGCCACGCACGGTCTCGATGCGTTCGGGCCCGATTTTTGTGCGCAGGTAGCGCACGTAGACCTCGACGACGTTCGATCCGGAGTCGAAATTGAGGCCCCAGACTCGGCTCAGCAACTGCTCGCGACTGAGCACCTGCTCCGGATGCCCGAGAAACTCCTGGGCCAGCTCGAACTCCCGGGCCGAGAGATCCTGAGCCACTCCGTCGACAACGATGCGCCGGGTCTTCAGATCCAGTTCGAGGCCGCGGGAACTGAGGATCGACGGCGGCTCGGTGTGGGCATCCGTCAGCCTTAAACGCACGCGGGCGAGCAGCTCGTCGAGCCGGAAGGGCTTGGGCATGTAGTCGTTCGCGCCGCCCTCGAGGCCGCGCAGGGTGTCGGCCGCGCTGTCGCGAGCGCTCAGCACGATCACCGCGATCGGGTTCGCCTCCACCCGCAGGGTCTGCAAGATATCAAAGCCGTCGCGCAGAGGCAGGCCCACGTCGAGAATAATCAGGCCGAAATCTCCGGTCTGGGCCTGTGCCAGGGCGTTGTCGCCGTCGCTCGCGACGGCGACCGAATAGCCCGCCGAGCGCAGGCCTTTTTCCACAAATGACGAGATGCGCTCCTCGTCTTCGGCTATGAGAATTCTGGTCATCTGATGCTCCTTGCCGTGCTGGTGCTGGTGCTGGCGCTGGTGAGGTCCAACGGGTCGTTCTGGTGCTGCGTGTCGAGCGGGCGCGGTGCGGTGGGGTGATCGGGCACGATAAGCTGCCCCGCGGGCACGAGGATGGTGAACGTCGAGCCCGATCCGGCCGCGCTGTCGAGCAGCACCGTGCCGCCGTGTGCGTGCGCGATGGCCGCGACAATCGAGAGCCCGAGCCCCGACCCCTCGGCGCCGCGGGTGTTCTCGACTCGCCCGAACCGATCGAAGATGCGCGGCTGGGCCTCCAGACGGATGCCGGGGCCCGCGTCCCGCACTGACAGGCACAGCCAGCGCTCGGGCGGGTCGTCGCGCTGCTCGTCGTAGCCGAACCCCGGGGTCGCGGCGACGGCCTCGGGGCTGCCGGGGTTGCCCGGGCCGCCGGTGCCGACGTAGCCGCCGGTGCTGCCTGGGCTCCCGGGGTGGTCCGCGCTGCCGGGGGCCTGCGTGGGGCTCGGCGCGTCGGACTGAACCGGTCCGATCAGGTCCGCCGCGCCCGGCTCACTGGGCACCACGTGAGTGAAGACCGTCGGGCGGGTCGTGGTCACCGCGCTGTTCAAGGCAATGATCGATCCGGGAGTGGAATGGCGCGCGGCGTTTGCGGCGAGTTGCAGCCAGGCCTGAGTGATGCGGTCGGCGTCGAGGGCGACAGGGATAGGGGCAGCGGCCGACGGTGCATCCGCTTGCCGGGTCGCTGGCATGCGCGGTTCGATGCCGGCTCCGGTGTCGACTTCGACTCCGACTCCGGCTCCGGCTCCGGCTCCGGCTCCGACTCCGACTCCGGCAGCGGTCAGATCGGTGCTGCTGATGATCCACTTCCGGCCGGGATCGAGCGCGCGAGCCTTGGCCCCGACGGCGGCCGTGAACTCGGCGAGGTCCAGGGTCGCGAGTTCGACGAAGTGCGGAGCGCGTGACTGCGCCAGCAACGAGATACCCGCGAGCAGGCTGCCCATGCGATCGAGTTCCTCGATGGCGAGGGCCCGGGTGGCCTCCACCTCGGCCCGACTGCTCGCGTCGAGCACCTCCAACTGGCCGCGAATGATGGTGATCGGGGTCTTTAACTCGTGGCCGACATCGTCGAGCAGCCGTTGCTGGCTCAGGGACGACTGTTGCAGCCGGTCGAACATGCCGTTGATGGCTTCGGCCAGGTTCGAGACGTCGTCGTGTCCGGTGACCGGGATGCGTTCGACGAGGTCGGCCGCACTGCTGCTGCCGGCGGCGGCGTCGCGCAGCAGTCGGATCGGGCGCAGCAGTCGGCCGGCCACGAGCCACGCGACGAGGCCCACCAGCACGAGCGCTCCGAGCGCCACGCGGGCGTAGGTGTCGAGTGAGCGCGTCACGGCAGCGAGCTCGGCGTCCACGTCGAAGGCGACTGCGAGCAGCCCGGAGCGGTCGTCGCCGCTCACATGCACGGGGATGATGATGTAGCGCACGGTGGCGGGGAACGGTGGCTGGCCGGGTGCGGCATCCGTCGGCGTGCTGGATGAGTCCAGCATCTGGGCCGTGCCCAGAACGATTCCGTTCGTGTTCGCTTCGGAGAGCACGCGGGTCACCAGCTCGGGGCTGTCGGTGAGGCGGAACGGGGGGTTCGACGACCGGGGGTGGGTGGCGGCACCGTTGACGAATCCGAGCATGCTCTCGTTGGCCGAGGGGATCAGCTGCCGCATCGCGGTGTGCAGCACGAGCTCGACGCTGGTCAAGGGAATCGCCGTGCCGGTGTCGACCGCCTCGCCCGTTCCGCCCGCCGGCTGGCCGGTCGCATCTCCTGAAGCCGCATCTCCTGAAGCCGCATCTCCTGAAGCCGCATCTCCTGAAGTCACGCCCGAGGTCGCGCCGGAGGCGATGTCCTGCACGTCGTCGACCACCCGCAGCAGCTTGTCATCGATCGCGGTGAGAACGCTCTCCCGCTGCACGAGGTAGGACGCGATGCCCGAGGAGGCAAGCCCGAACGCCGACACCAGCAGCATCCACACGACGATGCGGGACCGCACCGAGAGGATGCGGCGGCGCGACGACACGGGGACGGCGGGAGGCATGGTTCTAGTATCGGGTCTCGCCCCCCTGTTCGGGGGGTTAAATCTGTGTTTCCGACCGGGACAGCCGGTGGGCAGGGGGATCTCTGCGGGCTCTGATTGTCTGCGCTCGTGTCGCGGCCGGGGTGCCCGCGGGCGCCGCTGTGAACGGCGGCGCCGCCAGGGCACCCCTGTTCTGGGGGAGTCTGTGTGCGGAGCGGCGGCATATAAGCCCGACTGCGCCTAATACGTTTAATCGGGGGCCAGTCCCCACGCACGGCCGGATGTGGATCGGTCGGCGCTTAAAGTCGGTTTCACGGTCAGGCAAGGGTCATCATCGAGAACACAGTGCCCGACGTGCTCCCCGCTCGCGCGGGAGGTGTCTCGTGACATCGAAACGCCCCTCACGCCCCTCACGCCCGTCACGAGCAGGGCGGGGCGCGCGTTCCGGCCGTACCCCGTCGGTCCCGGCGCAGGACGCCTCGCCCAGTACCGGCAGCATCGGCAATGCCCGGGGAGCGAGCCCCGCTGACGAAAACGCGATCGCCACCGCAGCGATCACCGCACCACGCACAGCAGCAAGCGCCGCAGCAAGCGCCGCAGCAAGCGCCGCGGTAAGAGCCGCAGCTCGCGCCGGGAAGGCCCGGCGGCGTCGGGCCACGATCTCGGGGGACCGCTCCGGCATGACCGGCCCGCCGCCCACCAAAGCTCGGCTGCGCGCCGCGACGGTGGCGATCTGGCTGCTCGTGCTCGCCTCGATCGTGCTGCTGCCGGACGCGTTTGTGCGCTGGTTCCTGCCGAAAGATCTGGTCGCGGCGGCGGCAGTGGCCATCGCATCCGTCGCCGTCGCCCGCGGGCGCCTGCCGCGCTGGTTCGTTCTGGCGAGCCTCGGCGCCGGGCTGATCGCCCTCCTGGCGGTGCTGTTCTCGGCCGCGCCCGGTGCCCAGCTGTGGGGCCGGTGGCCACGCTATGAGGGCCTGATCACCCTGCCGGTGTACTTTGGCGCGGTCTGGGCGGGCGCGCGCCTGCTTGGACCGGCCGCGCCCGCCGGGCAGCTGCGCACCGTCGTGCGCGCCGTGGCCGCCGCGGCCCTCGCCCTCGGGATGGTGTCGCTGCTCGAGGCTGCTGGCGCCCGGCCGCTCGCGAGCGACCTCGCCCGGCCCGGCGCCCTCACCGGCAACGCGACCGACCAGGGGGTGCTCGCCGCGCTGTTCGTGGCCGTGCTGGCGCTGCCGGTGCTGCGGGCGTGGACCCCGTCCCGCGGGGTGGGCAGATCCGGCACTCCGGGCGCCACGTCAGCGTTCGAGCGGTGGGCGCTGAGCGCGGCGCTGCTGCTCGCGGCCCTGACCGTGGTGCTGTCCGCCTCCCGGGCCGGGCTGTTGGCCGCCGGGGTCACGGTCGTTGTGCTGCTGGTGCTCGAGATCGTGCGCGGCGACCGGGTTGCGGCCCGGCGCACCGCGGTGATCGGGGCATCCGCTGCCGTTCTGCTCGCGGCGGGCACCCTGCTGGTACCGTTCACGCGAAACCGCGTCCTCGGCGCAAGCCCGCTCGCGGCCCAGTCGTTCGAGGGCCGCTTCGACTTCTGGCGCGACAGCCTCGCCCTTCTGGCCGCGCACCCGTTCGGCCTGGGACCCAGCGGCTTTCTGAACGAGTATTCGGGCGTCAGCACCGCGACCGACTCGTCAACCCTCGATTCACCGCACAACTGGCTGTTCCAGGTCGCCCTCGCCGGTGGTGTGCCGCTGGTCATGCTGGTGCTCGGCATCGTGATCGCCGGTGTGTGGGGAGGCGTGCGCGGCTGGCGGCGCGCCTGCCTGGCCGCTGCACACCTGACCGCTGCCAACCTGACCGCGACGGATGCCGCCCGCCCCGACCTGCAGGCCGCCGCCCTCGCCGGGCTGGCCGGCTTCGGCGTCGCCCTGCTCACCCATTTCACGGCGCCCTCGACAACGATCGTGGCTGCCGCCCTCGCCGGTGTTCTGCTCGCCGCCGGCCCCACGGGCGGGGCCAGGGCTCGTCTCGCAACCGCGGCCAATGCCGGCCTGGCACGAGGGACGCGCACGGCGGCACTCACCGCGTGGACGGTCGCGCTGCTCATGGCGATGAGCGCCGAGGTGCCGCTCAACGCGGGCGTCACCGCGGCGGCACGCGGGCAGATCGCAGCCGCCGACGCGGCCTTCGACCACGCCCGGTCGCTGCGCCCGTGGGACACTGACCTGGAAAGCATCGCGGCGCAATCGTTTGCGGCCGCCTCCGATGCCGCATCGGCCGCCGCATCAACGGCGGGACCGGCCACGCCCGAGGGCGCTGCGGCGGCGGCCGGGGCAGCGGATGCCGGCCAGCTCGCCGTCGAATGGGCCCAGCGCTCGCGGGCGGACCTGCCGGGCACCGTGGCGACCGAACGGGCGCTCGCGGTCGGGCAGCTGGCCGTCGGGGACTCGGCGGGGGCCGCCCGCACCCTCGCGGTGCTCGTTCGGCTCGCACCCGGCGACCCGGCCATTGCCGTGCAGAATGCGATCGTGCTGTACACCGTCGGGGACATTTCGGGCACGGCCGCCGAGGTGCAACGGGCTCTGCGACTGGATCCGCAGAACGAGACCGCGCTGCGCCTGCAACAGATCCTGTTCGCGGAGTAGCCCGGCGCGTTTGCCGGGGCTGCAACCCCGAAAAGTGCGACCCCGAAAAGTACGACCCCGAAAAGTACGACCCCGAAAAGTACGACCCCGAAAAGTATCCCTGGGGGCGCGTAATGCTGTGCGCGCAATGCTGTGCTCTTTGGGAGGTTCGGTGCACGGGAGGTTCGGCGCGTGTGTTTCAGCGCACGCGAGCGGGTCGGGCGTTGATGGATGCCGTCACGCGCCGCATCCGTCGTGACGAGCGCAGCGCGAGCACTCCGAAGACCAGCAGAGCCAGCACGGTTCCGATGATCGCGCCCGAGGTGTTGGCCACTATGTCGCGGGCACTGGCCGTGCGAGCCGGCAGCAGAACGAGCTGTCCCAGTTCGATGGCGGCGCTGCCGAGCAGCCCGCCCACGGGACCGAGCCACCAGAATCGCGCGCCCGCGAGCACGACCACGAGCAGGCCGGCAGGGATGAACAGCACGATGTTCGAGGCGAATTCGACCATGCCGTAGGTGAGCCAGCCGGGCGCGCCGTGCACCTGAAGCCAGGCCAGCGAACGTTGCAGGGTGTCGTGGCCGGCGCGGTCGACCGGCGTCGGCCAGAACGCGATCAGGGCGAGTGCGACAGCGTACAGCACGCTCAGCAGGAGCGCGGCGCGGTGCACCGCCAGGCGGTCCAGAATCGCGTGTCGCCGGGCGGCGTGCAACAGGGTCGCGGGCATGGTCTCGTTTCGGGTGGCAGTACAACGGCAGTGAATGATGCAGGCGGCGAATGGTGCAGCGGGTGAGCAGGTCGAGCGCGTCTGCACGGCAGTGTACGGCGAATCTCGTGTCGACGGCGCGCGTCGACGGATTGGACTCATCTTAGGGAAATCCGACCGAACACGCACCGTGAGCACCCGGCGTCAAGGCGGTGCGCGCCCCGTCAGGCGGTGCTCGAAACCACCGTCTACGGGGACAGAACGGTCTAGCTCTGCACGGGGGCTAGCCCGGTTTTGCGGTCCCGGCAACACTGACAGCGTCCATCCGTCCCTTCCCGAAAGGGGACCTCAGTGTCCGGCTCCTTCCATCGCTCTATTCGTCTGCGATCAGCACATTTGCGTCGAAATAGTATCTTCACACTCGCGCTTCTGGTTGTGCCCCTGGCCTTCTGCACCAGCACGGCTGCGTTCGGGGTCGCGTCAGCGCCGACGTCACCCGTTCCCACCGTCACGGCGTCTGTCCCCCCGGCGGTTTTTCACAGCGACTCCCTCTTCGAGATTGCCCGCACCGACTTCACCGCCGAACGACAGAGCGCCGTGACCGCGATCGCTGGGGCGACCTCCGTCGTCGATGCGGCCCAGGCCGCGCTCGACGCGAGCGCCGGAAAGACCCTCACCGAGGACAGCCGCGCGCAGCTGGCCGCGGCCCTTGATCTCGCCCGATTGCACCTCGGGTTTGCCACCGCGGAGATGTCCGACGCCACCGCCGATGCGGACTTCAGTGTGCCGGTCGGCGCCCTGTTCACGGACCGGCCCAACGTGGAAGAGAGCACGACCACGCTGTCCCGCCTGACGTTCCGCTGGGCCGACCAACTGGCGACCCTCGATCCGGGCCTGCCGGTTGCCGTGCAGGGCGTGACGGATGCCGTCTCCGCCTGGAACGCGGAGCAGGCGCGGCTCGCCGCCATCGAAGCCGCCCGCGTTGCCGCCGTCGAAGCCGCCCGGGTCGCCGCCGAACAGGCGGCCGCCCAGGCCCAGGCCGCGGCCGCGGCACGTGTCGTGCGCAGTC
>NZ_QZVS01000027.1 GCF_003602235.1 Cryobacterium melibiosiphilum | reverse complement strand
GGTCTGCTAACGGGCTGACGTTCCAGCTGCCCCTGAAGATCATTCCCTCTGACGCACGATGCTGTGCCCTGATTCGGTCTCAACCAGATTGATCAGGTTCGTCCACTTCTTGGATCCGCCACGGAATCTGCCGATGACGAAGAACGCCGGCGTCTGGTGTGGGAAACGGCTCCGCCCGTAGGGGGTCCGCCTTACGGGCGCACCTCCCTCTGGCGGGTGGAAGACGTAGATCATAGTGTGAGGCTATGGGCGAAGAGGCGATTGTCAGAGTGGTGTTATTCGTGGTCACGGTTGGCAGTGGCGTTCTGATCCTGTGGATCGCGCAGGCTGCAGCCAGCGGACGCCTCGGACGCAATCAGCTCGCTGGCTCGCTACGTTAACGCAGCAAAACTCAGGAGCGGGAAACAACACAGAGATACTGGATGTGACCCAGCTGACCCGCACGGTGACAATGAATTGCACTCAGGGGGACGCAACCTTTCTGCGCCGCAGAGGGACTCGCGAACTACCGCTCCTGAGACGACCCGCAGACGCTGTTTCCCTCTCCATATATTTCGCTCCGGAATGATCGTTACCCCTCCTCCGAAGAGTTCATCAACTGGACCCGAGGTGCGGTTGACAGTTACCCAGATCGTCGACCTCTGGCGGTTTATGCGCCAACTCTGACAGGCATACTCATCACAGTGGGGCACGATCCCGGTCGTTGAAAACCGGGAATTCGCGGCCCAAGAGCGCTGGCCGATCATGGTCGGCGGCATTGCCGAGGGGGAGCCACGGTGTGAATAACGCATAAATTCTCTCGGTATTCATGCCCGCTCTTTCGAGTATCCGATATACCCAGGAAGGCAATTCCGAATGTTCCAGCAAAAACAACGTGGACGCTCCGCCCACATTGCCTCTTCGCACAACACCACCCTGAAACGCCGTGCACGGTATTCCATGGGAATCGGCGGTGCCCTTGGTGCCGTCCTTCTGACGGTGATCACGATCGCTCCGGCGAACGCAAGCGCGGGCGCAGGCGCAGGCGCAGGCGCAGCTGACGATGATGCTCTGAGTACGTCGATCAACGCCCCGCTCGCCGCAGCCCGGAACGCCGCAGGCGACAGTCTCGACCCAGCCGGCTTCTGGACCGAGGAGAAGCTTCAGAGCGCCATACCGCTCGACCTGTTGCCGGACACGACAGGCAGCGACCGGCGCAGCGAACCTCCCGCCGAAAGTGACGAGTCCTCGGACGAGGGAGTCACTCTGTCCGATCCCGTCGCACCGCTCCAGTCATCCGAGATCACGCCGTTCGCCGATCCAGTCGCCTCTACGGTGGGCCGCTTGTTCTTCAACACTCCGAACGGTCCCAGCTCGTGCACGGCTTCCACAATCAACAACGCCAATAAGAATTTGTTGATCACCGCTGGCCACTGTGTCCATCAAGGCGGCGGTGGCGCTTGGTACTCCAACTTCCTATTCGCCCCTTCGTACTATGATGGGCCCTCAGCTCAGGGCTATTGGAGTTGGAGTAACGCCCGAACCTTTAACTCCTGGATGGACAGTTCGGATTTCACCCACGATCAGGCGTTCATCGCCGTTTACCCGAACAACGGGACCCAGATCGTCGACGCGGTCGGCGGCAATGGTCTTGTCACTGGTGCCGGGCCGGTTCAGAGCAATGTGCGGGTATGGGGCTACCCGGCTGATCCTCCGTTCACCGGCGAGATTCCTTACTACTGTGACGGTAACACCACTGCGGTCGCGTTTAGTTCGGACGCAAGCTTCCCCTGCGGCATGAATGGTGGGGCGAGCGGTGGGCCCTGGTTGAAGGATCGTATCAACGTGAATCTGGGCTATACATGGGCGATCACATCGCGATGCGAGACAACGCCGGGGACTACGGACTGCGCGCTGACCAATCTGCGCTCCACGCCGAACACACGCGACGTTGTTACCATGTTCAACCTGATGTAGGGTGACGCAGTGTGCGGATGGAATTACGTGGACGCGATTGGCGACTGACATGACGAAAAGCATCATCGCGTGCCTCGCGATTCTGGGCATCATGTTCTTGACCGCGTGCGGTGGGCGCGCGCCCAGTTCGACGCCTTCACCGACTGACGGTTCCGGCTCTCGAGAGATCACGGTGCCGACTGATGAACCGCCGACGAAGGAGTTCTGGACAGACGAGCGGCTCCGCAGCGCGACCCCGATGCCGATGCCGCCGGCCGAGTAGTCAACGCCTCGGGCGATGCCCAGCCTCACCGATAATGCGTGGGGGTGCGTTCTGAATATCTCAGAACCCCCGTTACCTTGTTTGTAACTTCGGATGGTGTGAGTATCTGAGGGAGTTGGCCTGTCGGGTCCGGCATGATTGTTGCCCCCCAGTCGTTGATGATCCGGGGGGTGTTGTCACCGGACTCGATTGGCGTCGGGTGATCGCTGACAGGGCTCGACTAGGCGTAAAGCCGAGGTCGTTTGTAATGTGGATGCCGAGACTTGACGCCGTAGACCAGGCCACGAATACAAGTGGATGGGAGCAGTCATGATCGAAAACTATGACAGCGTCGACGTGTTCGTCGGTGTCGACGTTGGCAACGTCGAGCACCACGCCGTCGCCCTGAATAGGACTGGCAAGGGTTCAATGTCGTCCTGGTGGATCAACCTCTGGGACCGCCACGCCGCAGTGATCTTCGACAAAAGCACCGGCCCCTTCCTCGACTGCGACCCCGCCGAGGGGCACCTTCATCGCCGCAAAGACAAGTTCCCAACGATCATTTTTTCGACAAAACCACCCGATAATGTGGAGCTTTAGGGGAACCTGACCGAGCTTGCCGGCCTGATGTGTCATAGAGGATCAGTTCCGCACGAGCAATCACGGTGTGCCATCGGCAGGTGCGAGCCTCAGAAAAACGCGACCTCGTAGCCCGGACATGGCATCGAGCAATTCAGCTGGATCCTCGCAATCAAAGATTCCATACCCAAGGCGGTCGAATGAGCTCTCCGGAGGCCGTACCGTGTCCCCAATGTCCGCCATGACATAGCTGCGCGTCAAACCGGTGACTGCGTTCCAGCCGGAGACGTCTATCTGCGCGACGACGCCCTCCCTGATGCCGATGACTGTCTTGGTCGAGAGCTACTGGCGGGAGATCAGCGGTGGTCTTACCGATCACGGCATACCGATCCACCATTTCGTCCCCCACGCCGACCAAGCAACGCTCCGCGACCGCATACAAAACGACAAAGACCTCGGCCCCTCGACGTTCCGCTTCGAGTACTTGGAGCCATACGCCGAGGCAGCTCATACCTGGCTACACAAAGAAGCCGAGGTCATCGACACCACACACATCACAGCGGACCAAGCCGCGCAGCAGATCGCGGATTCAGTGCTTGATCACTGAGAACGCGGGACATCCGGCATCCTTGATGCCCGGTGAAGGATCGCTTACCCAACCTCGCGGGAGCCCCGAGTATGCCCTTCCTGCAACGGTCCGCCGACGCTTTCGAGGACCTCATGCGCGATGCGGCAGAGCTCCTCAGATGATCGTGGAACTGACTCCGCCCACCGGACGAGGCGCTTCGCAGTCGGATCTTGGAGATTCCCGAGGCGTCGCACCAGCCACTTGCCGCTTCCAAGCCAGCTGTGGTTGGCGAAGAGCAGCAGCTCCCCAGCGCGCTTGTAGCCGTCCGCGATGATGGCGAACTCCTCTCCGGGATCCGGGCGTCCCTGAAGATCATCGATGGCTGCCGTGAGACCGTATCGCAGGTCGGCTTGCTGTGTCGCGCCGATCGGCTCCGGGCCTGCGGCCATCACCTCTTGCGCACGGGCCTGCAGCAGCGCCGTTGCGACGTTGTCAACCAGTGGGATGCCGCCAGCCCACATATCCAAGGCGACGGGCCGGCGCTGCTTCGCCTCCAAGGCGAACCACTCATCGATGCCCTCGGGGCCGTAGACAAACGATTCGACCAGCCAGCCGTCGTGTCTGAGCGTTTCTGCGAAGCTCGCCGGACGGTCGTCGTAGTAGACCACGATGTCGAGATCAGAAGTTCTGGTCCCGCGGCCGCGCGCGATGCTGCCGGCTAAAGCGGACGCTGCCGCCTCGGGGTGTACCTTCCTGACGAATGCTTGAGCCGATTTGAGGGCCCCGTCCAATGCCGAAGTCATGCCTTGAGCATAGGGCGACACCAACGAGCGCCGCTGGGTCGAACCGTGAATGCGCCCGTTCACGGATCCCTGCGGACAATGCCCCGCAGGGGGTCCGGCTTGCGGGCAGGCGTCCCAGATAGGCTTCAACCATGAAAGCTAAAGCGAGCACATACGGGTCAGTGGGCGCAGGGCTGCTCCTCGGCGGATTCGCTCTAATTCTCGGCTCGGGCGGCTCAACCCTTCTGGTCGCGCTCGGCGCTCTTGCGGCGGTGGCAGGCGTTGCGAGCTTTGTCGCAGGTATCGCACTGTATTTGCGTGCGACCAGCACACCAACTCGCCGAACTTAACTTTACGGCCGGCGAACGATCTGCTTGAGGTCGCCATCCCGGTGAGGGTTCCCCTACGGCGTTTCAATTCAGGGTTTGCGCCAGCGCTGAGTTGACGAGTCCCAAACTTCATCTGCGCGCACGGCGCCGGTGAAAACCGGATCCACGAATTCGATCACGTCTGCCAGCTGGTCGTCGAACGATTCAAGGCAGATCTCCGTGAGGGCGAGTTTGCGCCGCCATGCTGCCCATTTCGGCTGTGCGATCGCGGGCCAGCCTGCTGTGGCTACCGCGACTGAGGTCAGCGGGACTTGTCGGAAATCGGCGACGCGCTGGGCTGCACCGCGAACCTCACTCGCGCTGAAGTCGTGGGACAGTGAGAAATTCCGCAGGTCGACGATGTCGCGCCACCGTGTGCTCGTCGTTCCACGTGTCAGCATCGTGACCGCCTTCTCTGCAACGACCATCACCAGCGGATAGCCGAGCATCTCAAATTCCCCACCGAGGATGCGAGGGACGGTAACCGAGCGTGGGTCTGGCCAGATCGGGTCTCCTGTGCTGATGTCCAGATGAAACGACAGGGCACTCGTGTAGACGTGTGCAAATATCTTGACTCGGAGCCCCGAGTAGTCGTCGCCCTCGCGGATGAGTCTGATATCCGTGCGGGCGGGGTCGATGGCCAGAGCATCGTCGACGGATACGGCCGCAACGACCTCCACAACAGCGAGCAGATGGGCGGCATCCACGTGAAAGTTGACGGCTTCCATGTCGATGTCGCTCGTCGGACGCCGAAGCCGATACGCAGCAAGGAGCACGCCGCCCTTCAACACAAAGTCGTCCTTGTAGATTGTCTGAGAGAGCCGGCTCAGGAATGCCTCCATGGCGTAGAGGATGACCGTCTCCGAAACGGCCCGACCCGAAGCTCGGGCATGCCGGTGGAGCGCGGCGTAGAGCTGCGACGCGTGGCTCACGAGAGCAACTCCAAGGCTTGACGCAACGGACCGCTCGCTCGAGGTAGCTGCCGGGCGATGTCCATCAGTGCCCGCGGGTGAGACCCGCTCCTAAGCAGCCAATTCTTCAACGCTTCCGGAGCGATCTCATACCCCTCCAAACCACGGAGTCGGTACGCATCGACGATGGAGCGCTCCGGCGAATACAGGCCGATGGTCGCGTCGGATCCATCGATGCCCAGCTCAGTGCGTCCGAGCGTGAACGTCGCCGCGTCGAAATGATGCCAGGCAACGGGAGCGCCCGTATGTGGAGTTCGCACGCCCCGCGGAACGGCAACGTCGATTCGCGTAGGGATGGCATCCACGAGGCCATGATGGGCCAAAGCGCTCGATAGGCATACGATTGCGTCTTGTCGTCGGGCCACAATTTCAAGCAGATCCAGGTTCGCCGGCGGAAGGTTGACCCGGCGATACAAACCCCTGGCGATACGGTCGATGGCGCCGCTCTCACAGAGCCGGTGCAACTCCCGTGCCCCGATACCCGCAGCGGCTGCCATAGTGGCGCTAAAAGTTGTAACGGGCAGAGCATCGACCTTGTCCATCAACGACCTCCCACTCCCTTGTATCAAAATGTCCACACATAACTTTACCTGTAGACACTTCAGCACGCCAGAGGGCTCAAGAACCCAACGCCGGGACAATTGGGACGGTCTAGCACGCGTCCCGCCGTTCCCATACGGAACGCAGCACTTGTCGAGGATTGCTTGTTGGCCTGCTCGTGTTCCGGATCGGGTCGCCAGGCGTGGATCGAGCTGTGATTCGCCGTCATACGCATATATATGACTTCGTTTAGCGCCGCCACTTGGCGCGCTGAGGCATAACCGTTACACGCTTGAAAGACTCGACGTGGGAACTTTTTCCGAAATCTGATCGCCGTGTTTTGGGGCGATTGCTGACGGCGGGAGATTGCCTTGCCGGTGCTCAACTGGTTGCGTCCGGCCGCGCGAGATGAATCGCTCAGCGTACTTGTGCGACGAGGTATTGACAGAATCTATCCGGAGGAATGCTTGTCCAATGTTGCAGGCGTGTTGTTGGGCGCTGGCCTGTGCTGAGAAACGATTCGCACCGGCCGCGGGTGCACGCAGCCGGTCGCGGTCCCCCGCGAGCCGAATGATGGTGCGTGCAAGGCCCTCGGCGGTTGTGTCGCTCGCTGCGATGGCGGCGATACCGAATTCGGTGGCGAGGGTGGGGTCGGAGACGATCACGGGTCGACCGGCTTTGAATGCTTCGATAGCGATCATTGGCTGATTGTCGAACCCGTTCGACGTGATGACGGCCGCATGAGCCGAATCAAGCAGCTGAGTGACACCAGCGGACGATATACGTCCGTGGAAGATCACAGAGGCGGGAGCTTCACGAGACGCGCGACCGCCAGCGATGTCGAGTTGCACGACGCCGTGACCCAGGATGCCCTCCACGATCGTCATGGCTGAAAGTGCGACATCAAGTCTTTTCTCCGGGGCAAATCGTGCCGCCCACACGAGCCGGAGTGGACCAGTCGATGAGCTGATGAGTGGACGGCTGTGGAGGTTCTCGCTGGTGTTGGAGATCACCGTGACGTTGTGCAATCCCGCCGCGCGCAGCGCCGATGCCTGATGGTGGGAGGGCGAGATCACCAAGTCAGCCGCTTGTGCCACGCTCAAGGTCATCCCACGCAGCGCGCTATCCAACCGTCGGGGAGCCAGACGTCGCCGTGACGGAGCCAGGCCTGTAGTCCAGCCGTGAACGGCGGTGACGAGCGGTGCGGCCAAGGCTGCGATTCGGGGGCCACGCCAGAAGAAGGTGTGCACGACGTGCATGCTCGGGATGCCGCGTTTTGCGGCAACTTTCAGCACGGCGGCGGCTAGACCGAATTCTGAATGCGTAATGACCAAATCGGTCTGCCATTCGGCCAACCGCCGGTTCACGACGGCTTGGGTTCGGGCCGTATTGCCAACGATTGGCAGGTTAGCGCCCGGGACCACGAAGGTGACGGGAGAGTCCCAGCAGGTCACGCCCGCGGCGGCGAGGTCGAGCTGGGAGCAGGCGTCGGGCGCCGCGATAGTCACAGTATGCCCGGTCGCGGCCAGGGCGCGTGCCTGCTGTAGGAATGCCGTTTGGGCACCGCCCATGTATTCGAGTTTGTAGTCGATCACGAGCAGGATGCGCAGGGTCATCGCAATAGTCCGTTCTCGTAGGCGAAGGCCACGATCTGTAAACGCGAGCTCAGAGTGAGTTTTGAAAGAATGTTGGAAACGTGGCTCTTGACGGTGGTCTCCGATATGAAGGCGGTCGCCGCGATGTCGCTATTGCTCAGCCCGCGCGCGGCCAGGAGAAAGATCTCCTTTTCACGCGCGGACAGGTGACTGATCGCCGCATAGTCTGCCCGCTTACTTTCGGTGGGAATGAGGTCCTTGATAACGGCGACACTGTCTCGTGGTGCGATTACGGACTGGCCGCCATGGACGGTGCGGATGGCTTCGAGTAAGAATGCGGGGTTGGCGTCTTTCAGTAGGAAGCCGCTGGCTCCAGCATTGATCGCCTGCAGCACGGCGACGTCGCGTTCGTGGGTGGTGAGGATAATGATCTTGGGCGCGTCAACCAAAGCCTTCGCACGGATAATCTCGGTCGCGGTGATGCCGTTCGCGATGGGCATCCGAATGTCCATCAGGACGATGTCGGCTTTCTGAGACAGCGCAAGCTCGACAATCGCTCCGCCGTCGTAGGCAGCACCGACGAACTCGAGATCGGGTTGCGATTCGATCAGCATCTGGATTCCAGAGCAGAAGAGTTTCTGGTCATCGGCTATAGCCACGCGGATCGCGCTCTTCATGCGGTCGTCGCATCCTCATATACGGGCATGGTCGGAATGAACGCAGTGACGATGAACCGTCGGGGATCCTCATCGTCCAATTCCGCGGCCAGCCAGCCTCCCGCGAGACGTGCGCGTTCAGTCATTCCAGTGATTCCGCGTGAGAAGTGCCGTGGCGCAGACTCGGGCAGCGGAAGTGAAGCAGTCGATACGACGCTGAGGGCTAGGGCGTGTCTCCTAATGATCCGTGGGGTCGTGTGGCACAGTTGACGCATGTCGCGAACTGCCGTTTTATCTGACAGCGAGTGGGCTCGACTCGA
>NZ_QZVS01000025.1 GCF_003602235.1 Cryobacterium melibiosiphilum | reverse complement strand
CTCTTACCGTGATATTTATCCCGTTTCGTGAAACAGAGACCATTTAGCAGGGCCGGAAACCCTTAGCGTGTTATTTATTCCGTATCGTGAGCTGACCCCAGGGTCTTCGCAGTTGCGTCCGCGGCCTTCGTTGCAATGGTCGGAGTACTGAGCGTGTGGCGCGGCTGACAACATAGGTCGTCGCGCGAGAGAGGGGCCGTACCTTCCAGGTACGGCCCCTCTCTCGTGCGTGTGGCGTGCGCTCACCGGCTCGGTTCTGCGCGCTGCGCCTGAGGTGCGCGGCCTCGGGTGTTGCGGGCCTTCGGTGCTTTGCCGACTGTGGCCTTGGTCGCCTCGGTCGCCGGCTTCGCCTGGCTGACGTCGGCGCGCATCTTTGCCCCGACGGCCTCGGCGCTGACGCCCTTGGCTTCGAGGTCAGCTGCGGTCGCCTGGCGACGGTCTGCGGAGTCATACAGCGGCTCAGCGTCGGCGCGTACAGCGTCGGCCCGCGACTGGTGCGACTCGGCCTGCTCGCGGGACTCCTGGCGCTGCTCCGGATCGGGCTCATGCTCGGCCTGCTCACGTGCCCGTTCGGCGGTATTATCGGCCCGGTCGGCCTCGCTCAGCAGGCGCGCCGCTTCTGCTTCCTCCGCGGTCGCACGCTGACGTTCGGCGTCCGACTGGCCGCGGTTCTGCTCTGCGCGCTCCACGGCCTCCCTGACGGCCGCCGGGTCGGCGTTGGTGTTGTTGACGTCGACGCCGTAACGGCTGCGCAGCTCGTCCCTCATCCTGGACTCCGCTCGTACGGCCTCGGGGTCTTCATGCGACCATGCACGGGCGGTCTGGTAGGTGTTCCCGATCTGCTCGGGAGTCGCTTTGTCCCACCAGTCATTTCGGTACACGTTGCCGAACTCGGTGTGTGCCGTCTGGCGCTCAGCTTCTAACCGTGACGACAGCTCGCGTGCCTCTTTCTCGCTGGAGACCTGCGCCTTGCGTAGGGCGTCCTCGCGGGCGCGGGCAAATGTCTCGCCTATTCGGCCGGCTGCGGTGACAAGTACCCGCAACTGTCCCTCGAATGCTTCCTCGATGCCGTCGCTCTCATCGGCCATGATCTGTCTCCCCTTCTATCGTTCGGGGCCGCGGTCTGCGCCCGGTCGTGTGGTTGTACGTGGCTTCACCGGCTCGATGGGATCGGGCACGGGCGAGCTGGTCTTGCCCTTGCATGCGTCCTGGCCGCGGTCGATCTTGGCTAGGGCTTCCTGCACGGCTTCGTCGACGATCGCGCGCGTCTGTGTCGTCGGTCTCGTGGCTGTCGCGGTGGCCGTGTTACTCGTCGACGTCGACGAGGCGAGCCCCTGACGTACGTGGGTCAGGCGCTCTCGGACGTCGGTTGCCAGGAGCGCCGCCTGTCGCGCTTCGCCGGATGCTTTCGCTGCGTCGTAAATCGCGCCGGACAGGTTCATGAGCTGGCGCAGGAGCGCGGCCTGAGCGGCTGGCCCCTGGCCTCCGCGCGTGGCACTGGCGAGGAGCATCGCGGCCCCTCCGACTGATGCCAGGCCGGCACGCTGCGGCTGCACCGGTCGGCGAAAGGTCTGCGCGGACTTCGACAGTGCGTCGGCGGCCGCGGCGAGGTCGCCGGGCTCGGACTCGACCGCGTTCGACCAGGCCGCAAATGCGCCGGCCGTCTGTCGTGCCACGCTCTGCCAGGTCTCCCGGTCGTCAATCGGGACACTGCGCAGCTTGTCGCGCAGCTTGCCTATCTCGCGGGTGTACCGGGTCCACAGCTCCGGGTCGGGCTCGTGGCTCTCGCGCCCCGGTGCGACGATACGTCGGCCGCGCTTCGCGGCGCTCCACTCGGCGGCCGCGTCGGTTGCGCGGGTCGGGGTGTCGGGCCATCCCTCGCGCAGTCTCGGCAGGGTGAGGTCGCGGCCCAAGTGACCGCCGCCGTACCAGATCGGCCGTTGGCCGGCCTCAGGTCGTGCAGCGACCGAGTAGCCGGTTACGACGTCGGTCCGTCCGTCCGCGAACCGCGGCCGCACAAGCAATCCCGTCCGGCGCATCCGGCGAACGAACTCAGCCTCGTTGTCGGCCGACGTCGCAGCACCGCGCACGCTGCGGGCGAGGTCGTTACGCGGCACGTTCAGCCGAACCTCGGCCGCAACGCGCGCCTGCCGTTCCTTACCGTCCAGCTCCGCCCAACTCGGCATCGGCTCGCCCGATCGCTCGACCTGCTGCTGGTACTTCTTCTCCGCAAACTTCGCCGCGCTATCCTGCACACGAGCCTGCTCCGCGGGACTGTAACCGCGCGTCGACCGCTCACCCTTCGTCGACTCCAACTGCTCCAAACCGTACTTCACTTCAAGGGCGCGTGCCGCGGTCTGTGCGCGATGGAAATCGTGGTGGATCGACGCCTTAGTTCCGTCGTCCCGAACAAGGTTCACAGCGATGTGAATGTGATCGTTGCCAGCCTTCGACACACCGTGACGAACGGCCACCCAACGACACGGAGCCTTCGTACCCTCGTTATCGTCGAAACCCATCGCTGTCACAAAATCGCGAGCGATTGCGCCCCACTCTGCGTCGGTACGCATGCCCTCCTCCGCGCGCAGCGACAGCGACGCATGCCACACGTGACCGCCCGGAACCTCAACACCGTACGACGTGCGCGGACGATCAAGATGGCGAGCAATCGACCGGGCAGCATCGTCGCCCAGCTCAGCGTCATCGTGCCAGACCATGAGCGCGTCATCACCGGCCACAAGGTGCGGTTCCGTGTGCTCGTTCGCGCGCCCCTTGCCAACGAGGTAGGTCATCAGGCCGGCCATCCGATCGCCGCGGCTGACGTTCGGCATCATGAGGAGGCCAGCCCGTCGATTGCGTCGTCGATCCGCTCAGCCGTGCTGCAAACCGCGCGCAGTGTCGCCGTCAGCTCAGCAGGAAGTGTGCCTGTGGCATTAGCGGCCTTCGCCATCTGGTTCACGTTGTTACTAATCGCCGCCAGGAGACGGTGCAACGTGTACAGCTCCGCCATCGCATTGCGACGCTCGGTCGGCGTCTCTGACGTCTCGACCGCAAGCGCAGACTCGACGAGCAACCTCGGGATGGTAACGCGCTGAGCCTGGGACAGCCGGAGCAGCACGGCCTCCTCCTCGGGCGTGACCTTCACCTTGTGGAAGTGCTGACGGCCGCCCGTGACGTTGGCACGTCGACGACGAGAGAACAGGCGACCTCCAGGAAGCTCATCGCTCATCGGATTCACCTACTTTCGGCCCAGCGCAGCGACCCCACCCGTGCGGGGATCACACGTCAAGTGTGCCCGATCCGCGACTGGAAGTCGAGGATCAAGCCACTTAGGGAACCTAAGTGTATAGCTTGCTCCCCGCCGGGCGTCCGTTCCGTGCCCTCACGTTGACAGACGGGAAGGGTCGTGGCAAGGCCGCGGCTGTTCTCCTTATGCGACGAGAAACGTCGCGCTGTCTGGAGTGATTTCATACCATGGAGTACATGGTTAAAGAACTGAGTGTGGAAGAAGCAGTCGAGCGGGCGCAGCGTATCCAGGAGGAAAGAATCGGCACGATTCGCAGTCTTGCTCAGGCTCGCCAGAGCCTCACGGCCGTGCGCGAGTCAGCGGCCCTCCGGTTTGCCGAAGTAGAGCGCGAGACCGCCGAGAAAATCACCGCGGCTGAGCGCGAGGACGTCAAGCAGTACAGCGCAGCGCAAGCCGCCGGCTGGTCAGTCGAGGAGCTGCGAAAGGTCGGCTATGCCGAGCCCGACAAGAAGCTACGCGTACGCCAGCGCCAGGCCCGCAAGGCGTCGACTACGGCGCGTTCCAACGCTGAGACAACAACCGAGGACGATGCCGCAGTCGACGTGACTGACAGCGCTGGTGCGTGATGTAACCCCCTGACCACCTGTGGACGGCCTGAGCCCTAACGCTTCGCGGCTCCACCCGCCCACAGGTGGACAGCGGGACCCCAATCGTCCACCCGAACACCGGCCACACCGTTACGTCGACGGGACTCGTCGTGTTGCGTCTGTGTGGCCCGTGCACGGCCTCGTTGGGTAGGTAGTCCCCCTCCCCCCAATGCACGGATTATTTCAGAGGAGAGACCCCTGAAGGGCGGCATTTATCGGGGGACGGGGAAGATGCAGGCAGGCCGCTACGCGGAGAGCTGGGAAGCGTCGTGCGCTGCGTCAGCGGCGGCCTTGTCGAGGCCTCGTGAGACCGACGACTTGCCGACTCCGAGAACCTTCGCAATCTGCACAATACTCTGACCATCAGCACGCATCCGTAGGGTTTGCTCGATACGCTCGGAAGTCATCACAGAGGGCCGGCCACCGACACGGCCCTCAGCTCGTGCGTTCGCGAGACCACGCTTGGTGTTATCCCGGATCGTGTCGACGCGGAGCTGCGCGAACACGGCGACAATGCCAAACAGCGCCCGACCCATCGGCGTTGTCGTGTCGATATCAGGCTCGGTCAAGCTCTTAATGTTCACGCCTCGATCGTGCAGCTCACTGATGGTCTGAATAGCCATCGTCTCGCTGCCCGCGATGCGGTCGAGGCGGCGCACCATGAGGGTGTCACCGGAGCGCAGATAGTCCAGGCAAACGAGCCACTGTGGCCGCTCGGTAACGCGGATCGATTCGCCGTGGTCGACGAACACTCGCGCCGCACCCGCGGCGCGCAGCTCGGCCTCCTGAGCTGCCGGGCTCTGGTCACGCTTTGACACTCGTGCGTAGCCAACAATGTTCGTCACGGTCTCTCTCGATCAGTCTCGCCCGACGTCGGGGCGTCGCCCTGGCGTCTGTGTCGCGCGGTTGGTGGGGCCGGCACTGGTACCCGGCTTAGTAGCTGCGGTGGCCGGCCTCGGGAACGATGCACGGTAGGGCGAACGATCCCGCCAAAGCGCCGTCGACGCGCCAGGTGCCGACGCCTGAGGGGCCGGCGGCCGCTCGACGGTCATCGCTCGGAACACCGGAACGAGCGACGCCGACTGCGGCTCATAACGGCCGCGATCGGGACCGGAGAGCATCGACACCTGGTTCCAAATCTCCGGCGTGACGCCCGACACGGCGGGGTTGTAGTCGATGCGATACGAGCTCAGCTCCGAGACCTGTTGCATAAACAGCTTGCCCATACGGCCGTTTCCCTCACGGAACGGGTGCGCCTGGTTGACGTAGGCGAACACCTCCGCGGCGGTGGCCGCGAACTGGTCTCGATTCATCGTCGACCACTGAGCTCCTCGCACGATCCGGCCCGCGTCGCTGAGGTAGCGCGGCACGTCGCCGGGCTGCGCAAACTCGCTCAGGTTCTTACGGATGCCGACCATGCGGTACTCCCCCGCCCACTCGTAGACGTTGCCGAAGAGCTGCCGATGAATGGCACGCATGTGCTCGGCGTCGTAGGTTCTCGGGATCGGCGTCAGGCCCAGCTCGATCTTGACCTGTTGCTTGGTGGTCTCGGAGTACTCGCGCTGCGCCAGCGCGGCCCCGTCGCGCTCTCCGTAGAGGTTGCGCAGCACGGAGCCGCCAGTCTCCCAAAAATACGAATCCCAGGAGGCGAACCGTGACGCCATCAGCTCGCAATGGCGTGAGCGCGGTGGCGCTCTGCCGCGCCCGCTGCGCGGCGGTCGTACTCGGCTTCGTCGATCGCGCCGCGCACAAAATCAGTTAGGTTCTCGACGTCCTCACGGTTCGGCACCCAACCCTCGTGCCAGCTCGACGCAAACGAGTTCACGACCACCGTTCGGGTCGCCTCGTCGAGGGGCGCGAACAGCTCCGGCCAGCGGGCCTCGATGTTGAACTCAGCGGCCACGATGGCCCCCTCTCTTCGGTCTCTATCAATTCTATCAGCTCGCCCGAAAACGGTCTATAGATAGTTTCGGGAAGTATGGGTTTCGGGCGTTAGTTTCGGGCCGGCCGGGTATGACTGTTTGTGCTTTGTGGCGGCGTTCTGTGATCGCTGTTTGGCGCATCGAAACTGAGAACCTCGGCGATCCCGAACGGGCTTCAGCGTCTTGTATCGCATCGTTCAGCGGACACTCCCCCGGCCATAACGCTCAGTTCCCGCGTCTGGGTGCTCCTGATCCGACAGGAAGTCAGGAGCACCCCGCGGGTTCCCTACGGAATCGATATTTCTCTAAGCCGATTGGAGGCTTGTTTCCAAGCTTCTAGCTGCTTGCGTGAAAGCGGCTTCTCCGGGCTCATAGCCCAGTCCTTGATGTCTTTCCCATCTATTGACTGAGCGAGGTACCTGATGACCTGCTTTTTCGATTCTGTGGCCATCTCCGCTCCGATTTGCTCGGCGTTTGGTACATCAGCAATCTCGGTCAAATATGCCTGAGCGAACCAATCCGCAGCCTCAGCTCGTAAGTAGGGACTATTTAGCGAGCCGTACCAGCGAGCAATGAACTCGCCATACGGAGCGGAATCTTTCATAAAGCCGTCCCCACTGAAGAGGAGTTCCCTTACTTTTTGAGGCGTCAGTCCCTTCGCCCGGAGGAGAGCTTCATCTATCTCCCCCTTGTCAACCAGCCGACCAAGTTCGTTGCTCATCTCACCCATCCGTTGCTGACATGACCGCCTGTGGAGGTACGAACGACAACGGTATTCCCACTCTAGTTCCAGACGTATTCGATGTGATCGAAAGCCTTCGTGGCTTTGCCGTTCGCGATCGCCCTGCCCATAAAATCCGCAATTTTGGTTTTGTTTGCACCACCCACAGAGGTCCATTTGTGCGAATTCAGGCGGTCGTTGCAACATTGGGTTCTTCTGGGTCAAATAGTAGTCGCTGCATGGATTCAGCGGTCGGTCCAATTGACCGAACTCAGCACGGCTTGTGTCAACACAATTAGATGGGATAGTGAATGCAAATTATCGGTTCTCATCTGACCTTACTGAGATCGACCGCGACCAGATACACCGCTGGATCAGCGAGCTGTCCTATTGGGCGCCCGAGCGATCACGCTCACGGCAGGACGCAGCCATTGACGGCTCACGCAACTTCGGCATGTACGACACTGTCTCTAATCGGCAGGTCGCCTACGCGCGCGTCATCACGGACGGCGTCACGTTTGCCTGGCTCTGCGATGTCTTCGTCGACCCCACAGTTCGCGGTCACGGCATTGGCAAAGCCCTCATCGCGGGGATTCTCGAGGAGTGCGATCCCCTAGGACTGAGACGCATCGCCCTCTCGACCAACGATGCACACAGCCTGTATTCCAATCTCGGGTTCTCCACCTTGATCGCCCCGGAGACGTGGATGGAGCGCATCGTCAACCCCGGCGTTTAGCCGAGAGACGACTGTTGACTGTTCCCGTAAGTGGAACCCCCTATGGGACGAACAATTGCGGTTCAGCCCTTAGATCCGGCGTGCGGGATAAGTCAGAACAGGACGCGCACATAACTATGGATCTATCGCTAAGCATTGGTATAGTTATTCCATGGCCACGTTTGACGAAAAGTTACCCTGGGCGCCGACCGGTTACGAGGAACGGCCCTGGCGCAGCGTCCAAGACGACTATGGCTCACGAACGCAGAAGCGTCTGGCATCCGGACCGTACTTGGCATCAGTGCCCGCATTCATTGCCGATCTCGATATCCCGCTGAGCAGCGAACTCCACGCGGTGACCGAAGAGGCCGCCAGTGAGCTTGCCCGCTTCGATGCCGAA
>NZ_QZVS01000024.1 GCF_003602235.1 Cryobacterium melibiosiphilum | reverse complement strand
GGGACGCCCGCCGGGGTGCCCGCCGGGACGCCCGCCGGGGTGTCAGACGAGACGCCTGCCGGCACGCCTGCCGGGACCGGGCGGCCGGTGGCGCGCCCATGACGCTGCCGAATCTCGCTGCCCCGCGGCGCCGGCGGCACTCCGTGGTCACGCCGCGGGTGGAGCGCTCGGTGTTCCTGTCGCAGCTGCTGCTGGCCGGGGCCATGCTGCTGCTGGTCGCGGTGGCGACGCTCGTGGATCCGATCGTGCTGGCCGATCCGCAGTTCTTCGCCGGCCTCACGCTCATTTTCGTGATGACCGGGGTCGCGGCCGCGGTGCCGTGGCGGCGCATCGACAAGCGCTTCACCGTGGCGCTGCCCGTGATCGATATCGTCGGGCTCGTGCTCGCCCGCGAAGGGCAGCCCCTGCTCGGAGTCAGCCTGCTGCTGGTCTTCCCGGTGATCTGGATGTCCACCCACTTCGGCAAGGCCGGCGCGGTCGGCAGCGTGCTGCTCTCGGCCGGGCTGCTCTGGCTGCAGGCGCTGCTCGGTACCGACTCGCTGGACGGCAGCGAGGTGTCCCGGCTGGCCGTGGTGCCGATCATGCTCAGTTTCGTCGCGGCCATGACCTTCGCGACCACGCACCGGGCGGCCGCCCAACGGGTGCTGCTGACCCAGCAGGCCGAGCTGTTCGAGACCGCCCTGCGGCGCTCGAAGCGGCAGCGGCAGACCCTCGACGAGATCTTCGACGCGGTCGATTTCGGCGTCGTCGGGTTCGACCGGTCCCGGCGCCCCACCTTCATCAACCGCGCCCACCGCGAACTGCTCAGCCGGTTCGGGGTGCTCGACGGGCAGCCGACGACCACACTCGTCTACATGGACGACCAGCGCACCGCGTTCGCCCCGACCGAACGACCCTACGACCGCGCCCTGCGCGGCGACACCGTCGACCGGCTCACGGTGTGGATCGGCGACGTCGGCCAGCAGCAGGCCGCGCTGCTGATCTCCGCGCGGCCGGTGCTCGACGACCTGGGAGACTTCGACGGCGGCGTGATGGTCGTGCGGGACGTGACCACGGAACTACGGGCGGTGAAGGCCAGGGACGACCTCGTCGCATCCGTCTCGCACGAGCTGCGCACCCCGCTGACGTCGATCCTCGGCTACCTCGAACTGGTTCTGGACGACGACCGACAGGGCGGCACGACCGACCACCTCGACGCCGACAGCCGGCGGATGCTCGGCATCGCGTCCAAGAACGCCGACCGACTGCTCGCGCTCGTCGCCGAACTGCTCACCGCGGCCAGCGATACCAAGCACACCCTCGCGTTGCGGGTGGCGCCGTGCGAGCTGTCGGGCATCGTCACCGACGCGATTGAGTCGCTCACGCCACTCGCGGCAGAACGCCGCATCGTCTTCGAAACCGGCACATTACCGCTCGTGCCGCTCGAAGCGGATGCCTTTCGCCTGCGCCAGGTCGTCGACAACGTCTTCTCCAACGCGATCAAGTACAACGTCTTCGCGGGCAAGATCACGGTGCAGATCGAGGCGACGGATGCCGCGGTCGAGCTGCGCGTGACCGATACCGGTCGCGGCATGAGCGCCGAGGAGCAGTTGCACCTGTTCGACCGGTTCTACCGGGCGGACTCGGTGCGCGGCTCGAGCGTGCACGGCTACGGCCTGGGGCTCAGCATCAGCCGCGACATCGCCCGGCAGCACGGCGGTGACCTACGGCTCGAGTCGCGGGCGGGCCGGGGGGCGACGGCGATCGTGACGCTGCCCCTGCACCGGTGAGGCGGCATCCGGTCGCCGTATTCTATATTCCATATATGAAATTTATTCAGAAAAGAGTAGCCTGATGAACCTCGACACCCCGACGATGTTCGTCGTGAGCGCGGTGGTCGTGACGCTCTGCGGCGTGACGTTCATCGTGAACGCGGCGTTCAACCGCCACGATGCGGCGGGCCGGGTGTGGAGCCTGGCCTTCATCGCGGCGATGCTGGTCGGCGTCGCGTACGGGCTGAACATGGTCGCGCCGGAGGCGTGGTGGGGGATAGCCCTCGGCAATACCTCGCTCGCCGTCTGTGTCGGGTCGATCTGGTCGGGGGTCCGGCTCTATAACGGGCGTTCGTCGGGGTCGCTCATCTCGGTCGGGCTCGTCGGGTTCGTGGCCGTGACCGGGCTGGTGTACGGCCCCCGGGGCGGCGAGTGGGCCGGCGTCGTGGAGTTGTGGATCGTGCTCGCGCTGCTCGGCGCGCTCGCGACGCGGGAGGCGATCCGCGGGCGCCTCGGCCGCAACCTGAACGGCCGCATGATGGCGGCCGTGATGGCGGTCACGGCGATCTTCAGCGGGGCGCGGGCGATCGTGTTTGTGATCGACGGACCCGACGGCGTGGTGTTCGCGCAGTTCTTCAACGCCGGCGTCGCGACGATGGTCAACCTGTCCCTCGTGGTCGTGATGTCGACCGCGGTCGCCGTGCTGCGTGCCGAACGCGCCGGGGTGAACGCCGTCGGCGACGTGGTGGACGGCATCCGCTCGCGGGCCGGAGTGCTCTCGGCGACGGTGTTCGCTGAGGAAGCGACCGACCACCTCGACCGTGCCGCGCACGCGCGGGCCGGGCTGGTGCTGATCGGCGCGGATATCGACAACCTGCCCGAGATCAACACGGCGTTCGGCCGCGGTGCCGGGGACGAGGCCATCGAGCGGTTTGCGCAGACGCTGCGCCGCAACGCGCCGGTGATGAGCGTCATCGGGCACCACTCCGCCGGACGGTTCTTGGTGCTCGCCTGGGTTGCGTCGGCCACCGAGGCGCTGACCATCGCGGAAAACCTGCAGAGCGCCCTCGTCGATGACCCGCTGACCGAGCCGAGCCAGATCCGGCTGACGGCGAGCTTCGCCCTCGCCGACACCTACGACCACGGTTATGACCTGATCGCGCTGAACGAGGCCGTCTGCGACGGCATCTCGACCGTCAAGCTCAGCGGCGGCAACCTGATCGCGGCCGCGGACGCCCCCGCCCTGCCCTGACCTGCCGCCCGGTGTCTGTACCGTTCGACGGTGTTGAGCGCGGAATCGGGGTTTCTGAGGGTGAAACCGGGTGTTTTCGGGCTGGACTCCGTCGAATGGTACGGGGGCGGCGACGGATGCCGCGGCATCCGCTGCCGGAGTCGGGCCCGGTGGGCGGGCGGTGTCTGTACCATTCGACGGTGTTGAGCGCCGAATGGGGGCGCTTTGGGGCGGAACCGGGTGTTTTCGGGCTGGACTCCGTCAAATGGTACGGGGGTCGATGGTACGGGAGCGTGTGGGGGCGGGGCTATTGGGTCAGGGCGATGGTGAGCTGGTCGGTCGCGGTCTGCTTCGCGTAGGTGGGCACCTTCGTGTTCGTCTGCACGAGCAGCTCGTAGGTGAAGCTGAGCGTGATACTCGTCGCCGCGGCCGCGACCGCCGGCAGCACGATGACCTGGCTGTAGCTCTGCGGGGTCTTCATGTCGTACCCGGGTGAGACCGTGGCCTGGTCCGTGAACGCCGGCGGTGCCGTCAACGCGCCCGTCGGCCCGTTCACCACCGCCACCACGGTCAGCTTCGACAGGAACATGTCCTGCCCCGAGTCGCTACCGAGCGAGCCCACGAGCGACACGTTGACCGGTTTGCTGGCGGCGGCCGTCCACTGGTCCATGCGCAGCGTCGACCAGTAGTTCACGGCGAGGGAGACGTCGCCGGCGGCGACGGTGTGGGCGGCGGATCCGGAGGCGAGGTCGTTTACGACCGCAGCGATCGTGGGCACGGGGGTGGAGGCATCCGCTCGCGTCGAGGTGCGGGCGGATGTGCCGGACGTGCCAGCAGTCGGCGTCGCAGTGGTCGCGGAGGTGGTCGCGCCGCTGGTCGCGCCGGATTCGGCGAGCCACGGCGCCTGCCCACAGCCGGTGAGGCCGAGGGTCACGACCACGGCCAGGCCCGCGGCAAGGCCCGAAACGCGGCGCCGGGCGGCCCGGCGCGGGAGGGTCGCGAGTGCGGCGCGCACAGAACGGCGGGGGAGGTCCATGCTGTCATTCTCCGGGCAATTCAACCCCGCAAAGAGCGGATGCGGCAACTTGATCGGATCTTGTGGCAATCCTGATCGGGCAGCGCGTAAACCCGGCCCGGGGGCTGCCAGAGTTGACCTGTGAGCATCAGAGACCGTATTGCCGACGAGAAGGCCGGAGCCGCCGCATCCGTCGCCGACGTGAACGCCGCCGCCGTGTCGGCCCAGCTGAACAACGACTTCACCGAGATCGTCGCCTCGCTGCAGACCTCGCGGGCCACGATCGGCTGCGTCGTGCCGGCCTACAACGAGGCCGAGACGATCGGCTCCGTGCTCGATTCCCTGCTTGCCCAGACGCGGCTGCCCGACGTGATCCACGTCATTGTGAACAACACGACCGACGACACCGTCGAGATCGCCAGCCACTACGCCGGCCCGCACACCCGGGTCAGCGGGGGAGCGGAGCAGGCGACGGAGATCTTCGTGCATGACATCGGCGTCAACGCCGACAAGAAGGTCGGGGCGCTCAACTACGGTTACTCCCTCGTGGAGGGCTGCGACTTTCTGCTCGGCGTCGACGGCGACACCACCGCCGACCCGCACGCGATCGAGCAGCTCGAAGCCGAGATTGACTCTGACACCCGCATCGGCGGCATCAGTGCCATTTACAGCATCGACGACACCCAGCCGGACGGCCTGATCAGCGGGTTTTTGATCGCCGGGCAGCGAGCCCAGTTCGCGGCGTTCAACATGCAGAACATGCTGCGCGGACGCAACATGGCCGTGCTCGGCGGCCAGTTCTCGATCTTCTCGACCCAGGCGCTGCGCGACGTGATGGTGGAGAGCCACCAGGCCACCCCGTGGGTGAAAGACAGCGAGGTCGAGGATTCGCTGCTCTCGCTGCAGATCAAAAGTGCCGGCTACCTGACCAAAATCAGCGCCCGGGCGCGGGCGAATGTCGGCGGCATGACCACGATGCGCGGCCTCGACGCGCAGCAGGTGAAGTGGAACTTCGGCGCCATCGAGCTGATGTGGCCGGGCCAGCGCGGCGATACCAAGGGGCAGCCGTTCCACCCGAACCTGCGGCTGCGCTGGATTGAGAACTTCTCGATGATCATCAACGTGATCACCCGGGTGATGTTCATGATCCTGCTCACGGCGTCTCTGTCGATCAGCGCCTTCGTGTTCAGCCCGATCTGGCTGATTCCGCCGGTCGTCGCGGGGCTGCTGAACCTGCGCACCGCGGTGTCGATGCAGAGCCGCAGCTGGCGCGACTTCGTCTTCGCGCTGGCCGTGGTGCCGGCCGAGGCCTATATGTGGGTGCGGATCGGGCATTTTCTGCGCGCCTGGACCAAGTTCGCGAGCAACAAGCAGGTTGACAACTGGGCGGCGCAGGCCAAGGCCGAGCGCGGTTCCGGCAACGCCTACCTCGTGCCGCTGCTCGTCGCCGTGGCCGCGGCCGCCGCGCTCGTGTTCATCTGGCTGCAGCTGACGGTGGTCGGGCAGTCCGCAGTGCTGTGGGTCGGCTGGCCGATCCTCGGGGTCGTCACCGTGCTGCAGACCCTGATCATGTTCACGACGCTGATCAAGCGTCACCGCGGGTATCGCGTGTGAGGGCTGCTGTTTTCGTGGGCGAGCACCTCGAGGAAGCGTCGCTGCGATCGCTCAACTCACAGCTGGGCGGTGACCATGCGCTGCAGCAGCGCTTCGTGGGCGACTTCGTGGCGCTGTGGGCCGTGCGCATCGAGCGGCTCGAGCGGGCGCTGGACCTCGGCCGGCTGGACGACGCCGACGTGGTGTTGCTGAGCATCCGCTCGTCGAGTCGGATGGTGGGGGCGGTGCGGCTGGAGGCCGTCGCGGCGCTGGTGCACGGCGCGGTGCTGCTGGGCGACGTGCCCGGCTGCCGCGCGCAGCTCGCGGGCCTGGAGTCCTTGGGCGCCGACGCGTGCCGCGAGCTGACCGCCCATTTCGGCCTCTAGCCCCGGGGGTCTGTACCGTTCGACGGTGTTGGGCGGCGAGATGTCGGTTTTCGCCGGGAAACGGCCCGCTTTCGGGGCGATTACCGTCGAATGGTACGGCGGCGGTGACGGATGCCTCGCCTCGGCAGCCGGGCGGCGGCTGGCGTGAGCCGGCGGGTTTTGTACCATTCGACGGTGTTGGGCGCGACATCGGCCTCGGCCAGCGGGAAAGCCGGTCGGAACCGGGGTGATCTCCGTCGAATGGTACGCGGCGCGCGCGGGGCGGGGCGGGGCGGGGCGGGGCGGGGCGGGTCAGTCGTCCTGGGAGGCAGCGAGGCGGTAGCCGACGCCGCGCACGGTTTCGAGCCAGCGCGGGGTCGCGATGCTGTCGCCGAGCTTGCGCCGCAGATTGCCCATGTGCACCTCGACGGCCCGCTTGTCCGCCTCGTTCACGTAGTACGCCGTGACGTAGCTCTCGCCGCGCAGCAGCAGCGCGAGGTCGGCCTTGCTGCGCACCCGCCGGTTGCTCTCGAGCAGCGCCTCGAGCAGGTCGAACTCGGTGCGGGTCAGCTCGAGGCGGTTCTTGCCCAGGTTGACGAGCCGCATTCCCGGGTTCAGGCGCAGGCCGTTGTGCTCCAGCCAGCCCTCGGCATCGTCGGCGGGAGCGGCCGCGGCTCCGGCGAACAACGCGGCGACGGATGTGGCTACCGGCTCGGCCGCATCGGCCGGCGGCGACGAGCCCTCGGCTGGGGACACGGCGACGGATGCCCCGGCCGGCTCCGCGTCGGCGCTGAGGGCGGGCGGGCGCTCGCCCTCGCGGCGAC
>NZ_QZVS01000023.1 GCF_003602235.1 Cryobacterium melibiosiphilum | reverse complement strand
GGGGTCAGCTCACGAAACGGAATAAATAACACGCTAAGAGTTTCCGGGTCGGCGCAGGGGGCGGAGTTTTCCGGCTTTGGGTTGGCGGGGGTTGTTCCAGGTGTAGTCGCCGGTGAGGTTGATGTGTTCCCAGCCGAGTGGTGAGAGGTGACCGAGTAGCGGGTCGTCGGCGGGATGCTCCGTCGTGGTGACGGTGTGCTCGAGGTAGACGGTGTTCCAGAGGGTGATCGCGGCGGTGAGCAGGTTCAGTCCTGACGCGCGATGGCGTTGGTTGTCGTAGGAACGGTCGCGGAGTTCCCCGAGTCGGTTGAAGAACACGGCGCGGGCGAGCGCATTTCGTGCTTCCCCTTTATTCAGGCCGGTTTGCACGCGTCGGCGGAGCTCGGGGTTCTGCATCCAGTCGAGAGTAAAGAGGGTGCGTTCGAGTCGGCCGAGCTCCCGCAGGGCTGTAGCGAGCCCGTTCTGCCGCGGGTAGCTGCCCAGCTTCCGGAGCATCAGCGATGCGGTGACGGTGCCGGTCTTGATCGAGGTGGTGAGGCGCAAAATATCGTCCCAGTGGACGTGGATGATTTTGGTGTTGATGTTGCCGCCGATCAGTGGCTTCAGGGTCGGATAGCTGTCGGACTTTCCGGGAATGTAGAGGCGTTTATCGGCCAGGCCGCGGATGCGGGGGGCGAAGCGGTAGCCGAGGAGGTGGGTGAGTGCGAAGACGTGGTCGGTGAAGCCGGCGGTGTCGGTGTAGTGTTCCTCGATTCGGAGGTCGGACTCGTGGTAGAGCAGCCCGTCGAGAACGTGGGTGGAGTCGCGGACGGTGGCAGAGATGACTTTGCTGTGAAACGGCGCGTACTGGTCGGAGATGTGGGTATAGAACTGAACGCCTGGTTCTTGGCCATATTTGAGGTTGACGTGGCCGGCGAACAGACCGCGGCCGCCGGCTTTGAAGTTTTGTCCGTCCGAGGATGAGGTGGCGCCGTGGCCCCACTTGGCGGCGAAGGGTTGCCGTGATTGTGCGTTGACGATTTCAGCGAGAGCGGCTGCATACGTTTCGTCGCGGACATGCCATGCCTGCAGCCAGCCGAGTTTCGTGACTGTGATCCCGGGTGATGCTTCCGCCATTTTCCGAAGCCCCAAGTTGATCGCGTCGGAGAGAACTGCGGTGAGCAGCAGGGTGATGTCTTTGGGTGGTTGGCCGGATTTGAGGTGGGTGAAGTGCTGGGAGAATCCCGTCCATTGATCGACTTCGAGGAGCAGCTCGGTGATTTTCACGTGCGGTAGCAGCCCGTAGCTGGCCCGGATCAAGGCGTCGGCCTCCTCGGGCACCATGTTCGTCAGCGGGCTGATGCGTAGATGCCCGGCCGCCGTCATCGCAGCGTCGGGCAGTTCACCGGCCGCTGCGAGGGTTTCAACAAGTGCGAGTTGTTGCTCCAAGAGTGTGGTGCGTGTGCTGAGGAATTCGTCGGCGTTGGCGTTGATCGGGAGCCCAAGCGTTTTGGTGGTGCGGCGGTGTTGGAAGACGGTGGCGGGGATGAGGTATTCGTCGAAGTCTTTATGCTGGCGGGAGCCGGGAACCCAGATGTCTCCTGATCGGAGGGAGTTGCGAAGTTCGCTCATCACGCACAATTCGTAGAAGCGTCTGTCCAACCCGTCGGGTATGCGGACGAGGTCGATCCAGCGTTTACGGATGAACGAGGTCGGTGCGGTGTCAGGAATTTTCCGCGCTTGCCTGGCGTAGAGGTCTCGGAGTAGCACGATCCCGGCGAGGACGTCGAGTGCTGCGGGGGCTGCCTGGAAATCGAGGGCGTCAAGGAGCGCTGGGGTGTAGCGGCGGAGCTGGCTGTACCCGTCGATAGCGAAGGCAAGGTGATCGAAGTTCGCAGGTCCCGCGAGCTGTTCCGCTTCCGCGACGCTTTCCTCAAGCGCAGCCCAAGAGATCACCTTCTCGATCGCGGCGTAGGGTTCAGAGCCGGACTCTTTCGCGGCCAGGAGCGCGCGGCCGATCTGCGAGTACAGCCGAACCTTGTCACTGATCGCCTTGCCCGAATTCTGGAACTGCTCCGCATGAGTACGTTTCGCTTTGCTGAACACGCCGCCGAGGAACCTGTCGTGAAGGTCGATGATTTCATCGATCAACGTCGCCTGGGTATCGAGCGCTACCGCTACGAGTGTCGCGTGTCGACGGATCGGCTCAAGATCACGCAAATGCTGGGAGGTCATCTGGCCGCCCTCACGTGCGAGTTTCGCGAGCCGTCCGCTGTGCACAGCCTGCCCAGTTTCCGCCGGAATCCCGATGGCTCTGACCGTTTTCAATCTTTCTAGGTGCGCGAGGATATGCCGGGCGCGTGGTGTCCCCGGTGGCTGGCGAAGCCAACTGAGCCGGCTGAACTGGGCACCGTCAGCCAACACGAGGAGATCATCGAGCGCGGAACGCGATGCGGCCGAGACCGGCTCGATCAGCTGGGCGTGCATCCGTCGGGTGCCGTGCGTCAACGCTTCACCACAGATCCGCTCGATGACGTCCACAGACGGAACAACGATGCTTTCAGCTCGTAAGCCCGCGATGATAGTTTCGGCAAGGGCGACACCGCGGGCGGTGCGTTGAGCGAGTTCGGCCAAGGTCAGGGCCCACCGGCGGTAATCAGACAGATCGAAGGTTCGCAGCCCCAGTCAGGTTTGCAGCTCTGCGAAGTGCTCGACCCTGGTCTGTGGTCGCTTGGCGTACTCATCCCAGCATTCAGATCGAATGTCGAGCTGCTTGACGAGCAGTTCGAGTAAGGCAGCCTCGGGGATCTCGTCCACCCCGAGAGCGCGTCCGGGGAATCGGAGGTAACAGAGCTGAACTGCAAATCCCAACCGGTTCTCCTCGCCCCGGCGTTGCCGGATGATCGCCAGATCGGAATCGCTCAACGTGTAGTGCTGCACCCGCTCCAGCTCATCGACCGGCAGAGCCAATAATTCCTGACGTTCAATGACGGTCAGAATTGGGCGACGCGGCATGAATGCTCCTTCTCGTAAACGGAGGAAAACAAGAACCCACCAACAGGCGCGACACGACCACAGAAAATCAGGGAAGTGCCATTCTCAGAAACAGTTCTCAGAATAGGATTCTCGCATCATCACCACCTCACGGCTTTCAAGAAGAAGAAATGGTCCACCATGCTCATCGGTTACGCCCGCGTCTCCACCGCCGACCAAAACCTCGCCCTGCAACACCAAGCACTGACCAAAGCGGGCTGCGCGAAGATCTTCGACGACACCATCAGCGGCACCAAGACCGATCGACCAGGCTTGACGAAAGCACTCGAGCAGGTTCGCGCCGGCGATACCCTCGTCGTCTGGAAACTTGACCGACTCGGCCGGACGGTGAAAAACCTCATCGACTTCACCGAACAACTCCACACCGACGGTGTTGGCTTCCGCTCGCTCACCGACCAAATCGACACCACCACCCCAGCCGGCCGGTTCTTCTTCAACATCATGGCGTCGCTCGCCCAAATGGAACGCGAACTCACCATCGAACGCACGCAAGCAGGCCTTGCCGCTGCCCGGGCCAAAGGTCATCTTCCCGGCCGGAAACGCATCATGACCGACAGCAAGATCGCCTCAGCAATAAAGCTTCTCGAAGCCGGTATGACACCACCCGACGTTGCGCGTGACCTGGGCGTCTCCATCCCCACGCTGTACCGGTGGATCCCCGCCCATGGAAGGCCGTAATTCCAGGCGTGTTAACGCCGACCGAAACACTATTGGCCCTATTTTCGGTCGGCGTTAGCAGGCCGCCCCGAGACGGTCGAGCTCCTATTCACCGGATACCGCCACGCTCCGGTCACGGGAGGCCAATCGTGAACCGGACCCCTTGCAAATCAGAGATCGTGACCGAGGGCACCCAAGTCACAGTGAACGCGCCTCCGGCCACTCATCGACGCAAACACAGCCCCGGCGTTAGCCACAAGCGCTACTCGCCAGCCGCCAAGAAACACGTCGTCGTGGGTAGTTTCGGTCATGGCATTTGTTTGTTCCTACTTGGCTCGTTCCGCCAGGCCGAGGCGACCGCAGACGTCGGACGCGCCGGGAATCACGGCGGCCATTCCATCGGACATGACACAGACCGTGAGCGGGTCGGGGACAGGGTAGGAAAATGTTCGGTCAACGGGATCTGAACGAACCCCACTCTCGATACTTGCGTCCAGGGCATGCTGGGCCCAGAGGTCTGAACACGCGGCCAGGGCGTCATTGATTGACACCGGACCCCCTTCGCTGTCGCCGATGGTGCCCTCGAGGCTGGTCACCCGAGCGCCCGGGAATTCCCCCCACATGTTGAGCTCCGCTCGAGCGAAGCAATTGATGTGATCGGTCCTCGTTACCTGCGCTTGGACGGCCACGACGGCACCGGCAGTCAAGACGAGGGTTGCAATGACTGCGGGGACGACGATGCGAACGCGTCGAGCACGACGAAGTCTCAGATTCTCTGGAGTTCCTGGTTCGGCGATGTTCACGAGGAGGGCTCGGATCGCCGCACTGCGGTTGGCAGTGAAGTGCGGTTCCGTCGGCGTGCTGTTCATCATGTGCTTTCTCCCGCAACTGATGGGGATGGTTGGATCGGGTTGTACTCGTTGAGGACGAGAGCGAGGTGTCGCTTTGCGCGGAATAGTCGGGATTTGACGGTGCCCGAAGGTATTCGAAGAAGCCGGCTGACGTCCGTCATCGACAGGTCTTCCAGGACACACAGCAGCAGTACCTCTTGGTCCCGGGAGTTCAGGTGCGCAAAGGCGCGCTGAACGGTGTTCCCTTTGGAGCCGAGGTCGATCGCGTCCAGCACCGCCTCACTGTGGTCAGGCACAGAATCCGGCGGTGGAAGCCTTCGGAGAAGTCGCTGGTGTCGGAGACCGGACCGAAGTTGATTCCGGGCCACGTTGTTAGTGGTTACAAGGAGCCACCCGAGGATGGACTCATCAACGAACCGAACTCGTGTTCTGCACCGCCAAGCTTCGAGGAACACCATCGCAGTAACATCCTCAGCCGCCGCCTGTGTTCGAACCAGCCGAAGGCTATGACCAAAAACCCGATCCCGGTGGCGGTCAAACAGGACACCAAACGCGCGTCCATTCCCGCCGCAGACGTGCAACCACAGTGCGGAGTCTGTGGCTTGGGAATCAAAGGTGTCCATACTCAACAATGTCCGGCAGGGAGGCATTGGTTCCATCCAATCCGCGTGCAAAACGAACTTCAGAAAGTGGGCTATCGACGTAACTGCCGCGATCATGCGGCGGACGACCAATTCCGTAGGAAATGAGCGGGCCTTCAATCAAGCCGACACGATTATGCCTTGCGCTATCCGCCTCATCGGCTGGGTCGTGACGAAGCTCTGCCAACTTGGCCGCTACGAGGCGCTGAGCCAGGCTTCGAGCGGTCGCCGCACCGATCTCGATCCGCGATATTAGGGCAGTTACATGGATAGTCACACTCCAGAAAAAATGGCCAAGACCCGGGAGCCTGGATAGTGGCTCGGGGTCTTGGCCGATACGTCGTCTAGAAGCAGCTATATGTATTCGTCAAATGGAACCTGACTGACGACGCCCGATCGTTGTACCCAACGTTGGCCAAGTTGCTCCGACAATCGAAATAGCCGTAGAAACCGCCGTAGTAGTTGATGTCGTCATAGAGCCTGATCTGGCATGCTCCTTGACCTGCGAAGGAAGACGTCTGATCGTTCCAGACGACACTGGGTGAAGCGAACGTGTAAGTCTGGCCGTAGCAGGTTGATGCATTTGAGGTCGTGTAATAGTCCGCGTTGCCACTGTAATTGGCGCCAGTCCAGAGAGTCCCAATGGCGTAGGTAGCGAGAGCACTGGCGGGCACGGCCATCGACCTAAATGAGCCGGATTTCTGGATGGATTCAAATTGCTCGACACTTTCGACCATGACCTTGTTGTATTTCTGCAATACAACATTGGCAAGTTCGTCGCTGTTCGCAGCACAGGCATGTTGTCCAGACTCATACTCCGTCCAGCATGCCTGTGCTGCGGCCTCTGTCGGGGAAGGGGCACGTTCTGGTGCGAGGGCCGCGCCCGTTAGGGTAGCGGAAAATGCGATTGCGACTGCGAATCCAAGAACTGGGGAGATGAATCTCCTCATGATTTGAGCCCTATTCATGGACGACACCTTTCGTCTTCGTTGACTCAGGTGTCGCTTACCAGCGATATAGGACCACCTGAACGTGACTTCGAGCATGGCGCGCACGCCCTCTGGGTGTCAACCCTGCGACGAGACAATGGATCTCTTTGATGTGATCGGGAATATCGGACTCTTACCGTGATATTTATCCCGTTTCGTGAAACAGAGACCATTTAGCAGGGCCGGAAACCCTTAGCGTGTTATTTATTCCGTATCGTGAGCTGACCCC
>NZ_QZVS01000022.1 GCF_003602235.1 Cryobacterium melibiosiphilum | reverse complement strand
GGCAGCAAGGCCGACAGCTTCGCCGCGCCCACCACCACAACACCGCTCAGAAATCAGCGAGCACGCTCACTCAAGCCGGACCGGTGGATCGAGGCTAAGGCCGAAGCGGTCATTACGTCGTCGCTGGCTGATCGGCTGGGGCTGGGGCTGGGCGACGAGATCGCCGTTGTCGCGCCGCCATCGACTGGGTGGTACAGCTCCGACGGACGTATCGGCGACGTCGTGGCAGACGCCCAACGCGGCTATCGCGTCTCCGGAATCGTGGACGACGAGGCCCCCCATGTTTGGGCCCACAACGGGTGGATCTCGCGCATGGCCACCGACGACAAGGCCGGAGTGGACGGGCACTGGCTGGTCGTCGGTGACGCACCGGTAACGTGGGCGCAGGCCACGTCCATGAACCAACTGCAGGCCTTCGCGGTCTCCCGCCATGTACTCACCGAGTACCCCGCCGACAGCGAGCTCTATCCGGTGCCGGTCGATATAAACGCCGTGCTGCTCCAGATCGCCGGAATCGTACTTGTCGGGGCATTAGGCACAGCACTCGTACTCATGCTGATCACTCCAGCCTTTGCAGTGTCCACCGATCAATCGCGGCGCACACTAGGACTCGCCGCAGCCACCGGGGCAACCCCGGCGGACCTGCGCCGCATCGTCAACGCCCAGGGCACGGTCATTGGCGCCGCAGGCGGTCTCCTCGGCGCGGCAGTCGGCGTTGCAATTGCATTCCTTGTTGATGGGTGGCTCCCACCGGGACAAGACTTCGCCCGGTCCTTTCCCTGGTGGATCGTTCCGACCGGGATGGGGATCGCCACCCTCCTAGGACTCATCACGACTCTCATTCCGGCCGCCTCCGCGGCACGACTTCAACCCGTCGACGCGCTCAAGGACCGCCCGACGCCCCGTCGCGGTGCCAAGCCCGGCCGCGCAAAATTCTTCGCCATCGCAGGGCCGGTCGCGATACTCGCCGCGGTTGTCGCTGGCGTATTGAGCCTCGCCGGAGTCACCCCAACACCCGAATACACGACCCCAGGCACCGTCCCGGCGTCTGCAGCGATCTCGGCCGTTCTGCTCGTAACGACCGTGGTTCTCGCTATCGTCGGAATTCTGCTGCTCGTTCGCGCGATACCGTCCCTGGGCGCGCGCTTGGCCAGACGTGCCCCCGTCGCCTCACGCCTGGCACTGCACGACGCCAAAGAGCACCGGTCCCGTTTCGTGCCGGCCGCGACAGCAGTGCTCGTCACGGTTTGTGCCGCATCTTATTTCATCGTCGTAACCGGCTCGATGACGGCGAACGATCGGGACCGCGTTGGCGAGGTGGTTCAGGGTGGAAGCCTGGCGCTTGGCACCGACATCCCGATCGGTAACGAGATCGACAGACTCGTGATCAGCGACACGATCGACGCGCTGCACGACGTACTGCCAATCAATGGGCACGAACCCATCTACTCAGCCTCCAACCAGAGGGATGCATCACTGCGGTTCGGAGCCGTGCAGCCACTGAATCGCTCCTGCCCAGACGGCCTCTACCCCGATACGGCCTCATCCACCGAAACCGGTGCCCCGTTGGTCTGCACCCCAGACATCTTGGCTTACAGCCCCAGCCTCTCGGTGCCGTGGTGGGGTGGCACCGATGCAGGGATCATGGACAGCGACGCGCTCCTGGCCACCGGCATGGACGGAGCAGCGGCCGCTGCCGCAGTGCTGGAGGATGGCGGCATCGTCGTCAACAATGCTGCGCGACTGTCCGCCGACGGCACCGTGCGCGTCGCTCTGTCCTCGGACTTCCTACCCACTGAGGAAAACGCGGAACAGTTCGTCGAGCTGCCGGGCGCTTTTCTACACGGCTTCGCATTCGCCGCCACAGTCAGTCCCGATACAGCGACCGAAATTGGCGTCACGGACTGGGAGTACGTCGGAGAGATCGTCACCGCTGACCCGGAGCTCACACCCACCCAACTCACCGAAGCACGCACGACGATCAAGCAGCACACCTCCCTCGTGCGCATGACCGAAGCAAACAGCTATCGCGACTGGGGGCGAGATAGCGCGCTCATCCCTATCGCCCTACTCGCAGCCCTCGCCGTCGCCGCCAGCGCCATCTCCCTACTCCTCGCAAAGACCCAGTCCCGCCGCGACGTGACGACAATGCTCGCCGTAGGCGCAACAAAGCACTTCCTGCGCCAATTCACCCTCAGCCAGGCGACGGTGCTACTCGCTGCCGGCATCCCGCTGGGCTTTATCGCCGGCATCGCTCTCGGCACGTACCAAATCGCATGGAACCGCGCCACCGGCATCGGCGGCGCCTGGATCGAAACAGTGCCACTCTGGGGGCTTCAAGCTGGTCTCGGACTCACCATCATCGGGGCAAGCATCCTAGCCGTCCTCCTGATCGGACGGCCAACCAACACCCGAATCACCCGAACGATCGACTAACCCGTCACCACCAAACTGACCATCACATCAACGCACACCACACGATCCACCGCCGACTCCGCGGCGATAGTTCACATGAGAACACACCAACCACTTTCTTATCCCGAAAGGGGAACCTCATACGGGGCTACGCCACCCCTCAGTGGCGCTCGAACTCACCAGAAGTGCGGCGGCTGCATCGGGATTGTTGAGCGATACCGCGAGTCGTTTGCCCTTGGCAGCGTTCAGTACCTGCCAAGGCTCCCCGTCGAGTTGTACGGTGTCAGGCGTCTTGCCAATGGGGCGGCATTTTCAGATCCGCGGGTAGACGAGTTACATGGTTGCCGTGCGCGGCGTTGAGTTGCGGCTGCGTCACGTATAGGGCCTTCGAGAGGTCAGCGCCGTCAAGGCGTGCATCTCTGAAGTCGGCGCCGAGCAGATCTACTCCTGACAAGTCGCTGTCCTGCAGGTCTGCGGCGATGAGATAGGCCCCTCGAAGATTTGCCCCGCACAGTCGGCGGGACCTGAGATTTTTACCCATCAGGTCTGCTCCCGGTTTCAGCGCGGATTCCAGGTGGTCATTGCCAGTGGCAAGGTAGGCCGCCCGTACTTCTTCGCTGACCTCGATGAGCGTTGACCTCACCTGGGAGTGAAGATCCTGAACATCCAGTGAAAGCACGTCCGATAGTTCACCCCCGACGGCATGCTCGATCGTGTTCCTGAGCTGTGCCGCACGGTGTGAGGCGTCGGGATCGAACGTTCGCGTCTGTGCCTCGGCCAGATACCACAGCATCTCGTGGAGCTGCCGTGCGGCAGCGAACGCGGCAAACATCTCGCTCTTGGTGTCAGGGCTTTCGATCCAGCTCTTTCCGAAAAAGAGCCCTTGCGACACGTTTTGGCCTGCACCGAAGCAGTCAAAGACGGTGCAGCCACGGAAGCCTCTCGGGCGCAGTGTGTCATGGATCGTGCAGGAGAAGTCAGGTGCCAGGTTGTGGCAAGGAGAACCTGCGGGTTTGTCGACAGGAAAGTCTGCAGAACGTGAGAAACCGAAGGCAGTGCAGCAGAGGGCAAAGCAATTACCGCAGTCAGGTCGCAGGGATGCCCGGTCGAGGGCGGGCGAAGCTGGTTCGAGAGAGTTCGCTGATGTCATGTGAATGGGATCTTCCAGTGATGAGTTCGATAGGTGGCCGGGATGCACGGGAACTCCGACTGGAGCTCCCCTCGCGGGCGCGCTGAATCACTACTCCTCGGATGAGGAGTGAACTGGAATCCCTACAGGGGCTCTGGGTCACAGAGACGCATGAAATATCACTGGCATCAGAGTATCTGACACTTGGCCACCGCCTGTGCTCCGTACTCATCGGTCCGTGCCCGCAAGCCGAACCCTCAACGGGCAGATGGCAGTCCGCTCTTGATATGACCGATCAGATGGGTGATACATGTCCCGACCAGCGAATGAGGCAAGCCTCTGCACGATCGTTTAGGGGGATTCGACGACTTATGGAATGAGTGCGATGGCGTCCACCTCCACTAATGCCCCTGGGACAGCAAGGTCTGCGACGATGAGGACGGAGATTGCGGTCCGATGGTTGCCCCAGACTGATTGTGAGGCCCCGAATGCGGCTCGCGGATCAATGCCACTGGTGAGGTATATCGTGAGCTTGACGACATGCTCGGGTCCGGTCCCTGCGGCTGCGAGTACGGCCAGGACGTTGCTCATCGCTTGAGTCGTCTGAGCTTCGATCCCTTCGGCTAGTTCTCCGTGGCTGTCGGTGCCGTTTTGCCCACCGACGTAGAGCATCGGGCCTGCGGGGGCGATGACACCTTGGGTGAAGGCGGGGTTGTGGTGCAGTTCGGTGGGGTCGACGTGGGTGGTCTGTCGTGTCATGAGCGTTCTCCTGTCAGGTGGCGGGCGTAGTGGGCCCTTGCTTTTGCTCGACCGCCGCAACGGCTCATGGAGCACCAGCGGCGGCTCTGGGGACGGGAGGTGTCGAGGAAGATCAGGTGGCAGTCCTCTGCCGCGCATTCACGGACCATGCCGGCGGTCGTAGCGAAGGCTTGGATGGCGTCATGTGCGATCGTTGCAAGCATCTGGGAAGGGGTCGGCGGCACAGGTCCGTGTGTTCCGCCGGGAAGATACTGGGGCACCGATGGCCGACTTGCCCAGAGGTTGATGGTGTCGATGTCGGCGGGGTCCAGTATCTGGCCGGAGGCCGCGCGCCGTGCGGTAGACGTGATCGCTGCTCGGAGTTGCTTCGCTCCACCAAAGTCGGCGTCGTCGCTCGGGTGCAGGACGGGACCGAAACGTTCGGACAGCCAAAGATTAAGGTCGGTGGGCTTCCGCAGCGTCTCCCACGCGTCGACGTTGTATCCAAAGTCGCCCGTGCACCCGAAGGCGAGACTCAGTGCGCCGGGATAGAAGCGCCATCGCCGGCCGTCGGAAGGCGTCAGCCAGACGCCGGTATCCGACCGGCTGGTCATGAGCCGTTCTTGTGAGAGGGTGCGTGCTGCATTCCCATGTAAACGCCGCCGACAGCTAGCTCATCGAGCATCTGTCCGATGCGCCGCGAGCGAGTGTCTAACATCTTGGCCCGCTCGATCCAGCCGATGTAGTCATTGCGTTGGTACGCCGGGCGTTCATCGTATGCGCCTTGCACGCCGGAGTCGGTCAGGGCAGTGGCCACGTCAGCAGGCATGGGATATCTGGAACGCTGGGACATAAAACAAAACTAACCATTTATACCAGTTAGATCAAGAAGGCTCGATCCTGTTCGTGATAACGCTCGTTCGTTTCCAGCGTGCCCGATATGCCCGTAGGGCGTGTCTCCTAATGCCTTCAACCAAATAGTTATGGCTCTAAAGACAGCTCCGCCGCGATAAGTGAGTGCGAGTTTGTCGTAGCGGGTGGCGATGCCGCGCCATTGTTTGAAAACCGCGAAGCAGCGCTCGATGACGTTGCGGCGTTTGTAGGCTTCCTTGTCCAGGCCGGGCGGGCGACCGCCGGCTCGGCCTCGCCGTTTGCGGTTGGCGATCTGATCAGATCGCTCCGGGATCACGGCTTCAATATTGCGCTCTCGGAGCATCTGACGGTTCGCTTTGGACGAATAGGCTTTGTCCCCCATCGCTCGAACGGGCGTCGTTCGGGGTCGGCCGCCACCGAGCCGTGGCACCCGCAGACTCCCCAGAACTTCGGGGAACATCGGAGAATCACCGCCCTGCCCCGGTCCCAACAGAATAACCAACGGCCGCAGATTCGCGTCACACAATGCGTGAATCTTGGTCGTCAAACCGCCGTGTGACCGGCCAATTGCATGGTCAGGGGGCTCGGTGAGAAGATTCGTGTAGTTCGAAAGTTCCCCCTGTGGTGCGCTTGAGGTTGGTGCCGTGCTGGTGCGCGCGGTTGACCGTGGAGTCCACGGACACCTCCCACTCGATCAGCCCGGCGGCATCGGCCTGGGACAACAAGCGCGTGAAAATCGCATCCCACGTGCCGTCACCGCTGAAGCGCCGGTGACGTTTCCAGACGGTCTGCCAGGGGCCAAACGATTCCGGCAAATCCCGCCACGGAATCCCCGCTCGATACCGATAAATGATGCCTTCCAGAATGCGGCGGTGGTCCTGAAATGGACGGCCCACACAATTCTTGGACGACGGCATCAACGGCTCGAGTCGAGCCCACTCGCTGTCAGACAAAACGGCAGTTCGCGACATGCGTCAACTGTGCCAGACAACCCCACGGATCATTAGGAGACACGCCCTAACGGGAACCTCGTACGGGACGATGCGGTGCCCTAAGCCTCGATCCACCGGTCGAGTTGAGGTTGTAGCGGCGCGTTAAACCGAGAATGCCTATCGGATCAGGAAAAATAGAACTTACTTAGGGTTCAATTTGA
>NZ_QZVS01000020.1 GCF_003602235.1 Cryobacterium melibiosiphilum | reverse complement strand
CGCCATCCCGGCCAGTTTCACCTCCCCGGCCAGTTCCAACTCCCCGGAATAGCGGTACCAACATCGTGGACTACCCGTACCAGTTACGACTATCCGCCAGGCGTTGACAAGCTGTTAAAATCAATGGAACAACACTTGCATGTGGACTGGCCTGGTCGTGCTGGCATGCGAGCGCCCTACAGACCAGAAGCAGTAAGGGAGATACATTGACGAATTTCTCAGGACGTAGCATCCTCATCACGGGTGGAGCTGGCGCGATCGGTGTCGCAACGGCGGAAGCTTTTCTCCGCCTCGGTGCGAAGGTCGCATTGGTGGACATATCCCAAGACGCGCTCGACGCGAAGAAGGCGGACTTGTCACCGCTCGGCGAAGTGATCGCCATTCAGGCGAACGTGACCGATGAAGCTGATGTTGCCCGGTACGTTGCTGAAACGGTCTCTGCGTTTGGCACCATCGACGTATTCTTCAACAACGCTGGAATCGAAGGTAAAGTCGCCGCGATCGTCGACACCCCCATTGAAAATCTGGATTCCGTTCTCGCCGTCAACGTCCGCGGGGCGTTCCTCGGCCTCAAGCACGTCCTCCCAATCATGACGAAGCGCGGCAGCGGGAGCATCATAAACACATCCTCCGTCTCCGGTTTAAGTGGGACCCCGAACCTGTCGCCCTACGTCACATCAAAGCACGCGCTCGTCGGCCTGATGAAGGTCGCTGCTTTGGAAGCAGCACCGTCCAATGTCCGAGTGAATTCTGTCCACCCGTCCCCGGTCAACACACGCATGATGCGTTCGTTGGAAGCTGGTTTCAACCCAGACGACGCTGAAGGTGCGCAGGCTGCGTTCGCTAAAGCAATCCCGCTCGGCCGTTACGGTGAAGCAGCCGACATCGCCAACCTCGTCGTGTTTCTCGGATCCGATGAAAGTGCATTTATCACCGGCGCTCAATACCGCGTCGATGGCGGAATGGGCGCCCTGTAACGGTTTAGAATCCCGACGATGAATTGGCTGGGCGGACGAGCAAAAAGCTCGGCGGCCCAGCCAATTCGTGTGGAGTGGGCATCGAAGGAATCGATACCTGCCGAGCCGAACCGAGTCCTCAGGAGACGGGGCTGCGGCCGCGCGGCTTCGCCACTCGTCGGAAGTGACTCCCCACTGGACACACAAGCGCAAAACACATCGCAGAGTCGTAGGTTGCGTCTCGCAAGCCATGTGTTTCGACACACTGAGGTTGCGAGACACCTCCCGTATGAGGATTGCAACGGGCGAGCCACGCGGCGCCTTGGTCCGAGGGTGCCCGCAAGCGGAACCCCCTGCGGGACCTAGAACTGCCCCGCGCGATAACGCGTGCTGGCATACCCCCGAAAACAGGTCGAAGCGTCCGGCCCCTCAAAGGAGCGCAACGCGGTTGCCGTCGACCACTAGCGCATCACCGTCACGAAGCGCCCAATACGGCTTGTCTTCCAGTGCGTAACCCTTGGCTACCCGGGTTAGGGCCGCGCTTTCCGGGTGTTTCGGAGATCTAAGGTGGGGCACGAAGGGCCGATCCAGGATGCCGAGGCCATCGAACGCCACTGTTCCGTACAGGGACATGGCGTCCTCTGTCGAGTCGCACGCTTCGAGGCCCGCCAGGCTCGGAGCGAGAACGCACGCCCCGGCACTGAAACCGGCGTAGACGAATGCGTCCAGTCCGAGCTGTTCGACGATGAGCGCGTCGGCCCCCGACCGCGCCAAAGCTGCGCGAAGAGTGAAGACGCTGCCACCCCGCACCCACAGAAAGTCCGGGTGGGCAAACGTCGCAGAGAGGCTCTCCGCGTCGTGCACGCGAAGATCAAGCTCACTCGCTGCGAGCCCAAGGCGCGCGAGGTTAGATATCTGACGGGCAGTCTCTCGGTGCCGCACCTCAAGATCAGCCCCGTCGAGAGCGTTCATGATGAGCCAGCCGTGTCCACTCCCGCGGACCAGCGCCGTGAACGTCGACGGATGATTGCCAAGCTCGTACGACGAGAGGTAAAGGCGCATGCACTCATTGTCCCGCGTTGGGCAGCAACGATGATCGGGCCATCGACTGTGCATACGATGCCGCTCCTACCAGTCCCGCCGGTGAATCCGCTGCTTTGACCCCACCGCCGACCCGATTGACGCGGTTAAATTTGGCGTCCCGCAAGCCGGACGCTCAGCGGGGACCGAATCGCGTGAAGCCAACCGTGTCGACGTCCAAACTGAGACGCCCGTAAGCGGAACCCCGTATGCGACTGGCGAGCTAATCGATATTGCGAACTTGTGAACCGTAACGCTCGACGTCGTTCGTTTTCTCGCGGGTAGTGTCACGCGTGTTGCGCGCACATCTTTCTTCCACCTGATGAAACTAGCCCATCAGTAACGGTGGAATCAGTACGGCAATGATTGTTGCATCGGCAACGATGTGGGCGAGGTAGGTCGCGAACATTCCACCAGTTCGGGTCCGGAGGTAGCCGAGCATAACTGCCCACGACCCGGCCAGGATTACTCCCATTACCCCGCTCGGCACGCCGTGGAAATGTGCAAGCCCGAATGCAAGCGCGGTAAGGCCCACTGCCCACCGCGGAGGGAAGTACCGCAGCATCGGAGTCAGCAGAATGCCGAAAAAGATACTGTCTTCGATCGCGCCGTTCACTATCGCGAACCCGAGCGCACCCGTTACGGCAACGGGAACTGAAACTGATTCGATGAGCTGTTGATACGTTTCGGGAAGCTGACCGTCGAACACGGATTGCCACAGTAAGAGACCAACGACGCTGACTCCTGCCACGGCGGCTACCGTGACCCACGTGATTCCATCAAGTCGGCCGACGCGCAACCAGTCTCGCCACCGCCTCAGTCGCCCCGCACGCGCCGATATGACAGCAGTAATTGCGATCGCAATTGCGGGACCGATCGGCCAGAGTCCCACCACGGGGATGAGGCCGACGACATACAGAAAGAACACCAGAACTACAGCGTCTTTTGCCTCAGGCGCATCCGCATGGCGCAGCCACAGACCCAGTAACAGCGCAACGACCGCAGCCAACACGACGAACGGCAGCGAGCTACTGAAAACCGGCTGACACGCGCCCAGCGCAAGCAACGCAACCGTCACGATGCGACCGTGCACGGCAGCATCCAGACCAGACAGTTCGTACTTGGGCATAGACCCATGATCCCGCACAGATCCAGATCAACCGATCAAACCGGAGCGCCACAAGCCGAACCCTGGGCGGGCACTCTGAGCGCAGGACCTATTGACGATTATCATCGCCCTAGTGGTGCGCAGCGTTCATCCTGCAGGAATGGGAAGCTGAGTAGATGGAAGCACTGGAATTGATTCGAACCCTCACCGCACGCCCGGCCGTTCGGTCGTTTACCGATCGCGCGGTGTCCACCGAGCTGCTGGAGCAGATTGTTGACACTGCGCGGTGGACTGGTTCGGCTCGCAACCGGCAGCCGTGGCGTTTCATCGCAGTCCATGACAGAGCACACCTTGAAAGGCTCAGTGCACTCGGGGCCTACGCGCAACACATCGCGTCCGCGCCGTGCGCCCTCGTCCTTCTCTCCGCCGACAACGGCTTCCAGGACACCCAATTCGATCTCGGAAAGGTCAGCCAGACGGTCATTCTCGCCGCGACTGCCTTGGGGCTCGGAAGTTGCTTAGCGACAATTTATCCAGCGGACAACGTGGAGCAGGCAGCTCACTTACTTGAGGTAGAAACTGGATGGCTACCGCACCACGCCATTTCGATCGGTTATCCGGGAACTCTAATGACGGGAGTGCGCGCGATCGCTTCTGGACGTCTACCCGCCGCAGAATTGCTTTCTCTCCACCGCCCGTAAGCGGAACCCGTTGCGGGAAATGGTGTCTGAACTTATGCGAGCCAGTTTGCGCTGGCGTCGAAAACCTCTTGAAGCTCCTTGATGAAGCGGGCGGCATGGAACCCGTCCGCGGAAGCGTGATGGATCTGCAGGGTGAACGGAAGCGTCACTTGCCTCGCCTGCTCGACGTACTTACCGAGAGTGAAAATAGGGAGGGAGTGGTCGTGTCCATGGGCGATGTTCAGCTCGAATCCACTGAACGACAGCCAGGGCAGACTTGAGATGTCGAAAATGTTCTCTGGCACGTCGCCTTGAGGAAACATTGTGGTCGCCGTTCGATGTGTCGACAGCAACGCCACCGCCTGGTCGTAGAACTGTGAAAAATCCTGGTTATATTCGGCCCAGACGCTCGCGAAGGTCTCGCGGTCGGGATTCAACACAGTGAACGCCGGATGTACGACATTCCAAATTGACGGGTGACCCTCCTTGTCGACAGTCATCCGAAATTCTTCGTGCTTGTTCACGACGGAGGCGATCGCCCAGATTTGTGCCGGATAGATTTTTCTGCCGGTATCCCGCAGCGCGGCTACAAAACGGGTCACATCGAGCTGGACTGTCACGCTGTAAGTGCACGGAACACGGGTCTGATAATGGTCGAAAGGTTCTCGACGCGGCCAGGTGGCTAGGTCGATGGGTGTTTTGTGGTCCACAAAATCATCTTCTCCCATCACGACGTCCTCGCGTGTCAAGGGCCATGAAGAACGGCCCACTGGCGGCCACGAAGAATGCCCGCTGGTGGCCAGGAAAACTGCCCATTCATGGCCAACAGATCTGCCCACCGG
>NZ_QZVS01000018.1 GCF_003602235.1 Cryobacterium melibiosiphilum | reverse complement strand
GCCCTGCTCAACCAGCGAGGAGGGGAGTAGCGCGCTGGTCGAAACCTCGAAGGACGGCCCTCGGACCGAAGGTCGGCTCAACCAGCGAAAAGGCGTTAGAAGAGGGCGGGGACGACTACCAGGCCGTTGAAGGTGATGTGCGCGATGATGGCGCCTCCGAGGCGGCCCGTGGTCGCGGCAATGACCGCGGCACCCACGCCGAAGACGAAGGTCGACAGGCCCACGACGAGGGCGGCATCCGCTCGCTCAATCGTGACGATGTGCACCAGCGCGAAGACCAGCGCGCTCACCACGATCGCGAGCGACACCGCGACCGTGCGGCTCGCGCCGCCCTCGCGGGTGACGCCGGTGACCGCGCGCAGCACCACGCCGCGAAAGAAGAGTTCCTCGACGAGCGGCGCCAGCAGCACCGGGGCGAGCAGCGCGCCGAACAGCCACCAGAGGTCGTAGACGGTCTCGCCGAATGTCGCGCCGGCCGATCCCATCTGCCCGTAGCCGGCGATCTCGATCAGGCTCGCGACGACCCGGGCGAGCAGGCCCACCGCCAGCCCCCAGAGCAGGTCGAGGGGGTGAAACCAGAGCCCGAGGTCGCGGCGCAGCGAGCGGGTTCCGTGCAGGTAACAGGCCGCCGCGACCGCGGCGAGCAGCGGCACCCAGACCGCGAGGTAGCTGAGCACGAGGCCGAGGTGGGGATCGGTGATCCAGAACCGGGCGGATGCCGTACTCACCAAAATCACGAGGGCCAGCGCGGCCACGACCCCGGTCGCGCCATCGGTCAAAGCCCGTGACGGCGACATGGCCGCAGCCGGGGACCCCGTTCCCAGGGCTCCCGCCCCCGGGGATCCCGCGTCTCCCCGGTCCAGCCCAATCCGGGCCGACTCGTCGGGGGCTGAGGCGGCCTGCTTTTCGCTCATGACCCTTAAACTACCGGCTCCGCGACGACTCGACCCCCGAAAGGGAGACTAGACAAGAGCCAAATTGGCTGAAATGTGTGAAACTAATCTGAGGCACAGCTGAGGCCTGCCCGCGCACCGCAGCGCGGAGACACGATTGTGCACCGCACGCACACCATGGAAAGGCCGCAGAGTGGAACTTCGCGACTACATCCGCATCCTGCGCAAAAGCTGGGTTCTCATCGTCGTTTTGACCCTGGGTTTTGTCGGGGCGGCGTCGGTCTATTCCCTGCTGCAGACTCCCACGTACAGTGCGACCTCGAAGGTCTTCGTGAGCACTCAGAGCAGCGGCACCACCACTGAGCTCGCCCAGGGCAACAGCTTCACGGTGCAGCGGGTCAAGACCTATTCCGACCTGGTGAGCACCCCGATCGTGCTGCTTCCGGTGATCGCCAACCTCGAACTCGGCATCACCAGCAGCCAGCTCGGCGCGAAAATCACCGCCTCTGCCCCGCTGGACACCTCCATCATCGACATCACTGTCGTGGACACCGACCCGACCCGCGCCGCCGACACCGCCAACGAGATCTCCGAGAGCCTCACCGCCGTGGTCGAAGCGATCGAGACCCCTGAGGCAGAGGGGGCGCTCAGCCCGGTCAAGCTCACCCCCGCGCAGGAAGCCGTCGTCGTGGCCACCCCGGTCAGCCCGAACGTTCCCCTGAACATCGCGCTCGGCGCCCTTGTGGGCCTGGCGTTGGGCCTCGGTGTTGCGGTGCTGCGCGAGACGCTGGAGACCCGCATCCGCAACGAACGTGACGTGACGCAGATCACCGAGGTGCCCATTCTCGGCGGTATCGTCTTCGACCCGAAGGCGGGGGAGCGGCCGCTCATCGTGCACGTCGACCCGCGCAGCCCGCGCGCCGAGAGCTTTCGTACCCTGCGCACCAACCTGCAGTTTCTCGACGTGGGCCGCACCGACCGCGCGTTCGTCGTCACATCGAGCATTGAAAGTGAGGGTAAGAGCACGACCGGTGCCAACCTCGCCATCGCATTAGCGGATGCCGGCGCCCGAGTGCTCATCGTCGACGCCGACCTGCGCCGACCCAAACTTGCCGACTATATGGGCATGGAGGGCGCCGTGGGCCTGACCGACGTGCTCATCGGCCGCGCCGAGCTCGACGACGTGATCCAGCCCTGGGGCAGGGGCGGCCTGCACGTGCTTCCGGCCGGCATGGTGCCCCCGAACCCGAGCGAGCTGCTCGGCAGCGCCCGTATGACCGCGCTGATCGCCCAGTTCAACGCGACCTTCGACGTCGTGCTCTTTGACTCCCCGCCGCTGTTGCCGGTGACGGATGCCGCGGTCCTCGCGAAAAACGTCGGCGGCGCGATCATCATCGTGGCCGCCGGGCGCACCCATAAAAACCAGCTGAAAAGTGCCATCAGCGCCCTCGACAACGTCGGGGCGCCGGTCAGCGGACTCGTCCTCACGATGCTGCCCACGAAGGGCCCGGATGCCTATGGTTACGGACGCTACGGGTACGGATATGGTTATGGGTACGGGTATGGCAGCGATGTCGCACCCGCCGAGGGCGATGTGGCAACCCCCCAAGTCCTTGCTGAACCAATGACCCGGCGTTCTCGGGTCAAGAATTGATGACCATTTTTCGCTCTAAGCCTCCGCTGCGTCACGTTCCGAAAGACGCTGCCCGCCACCGCCCCTGGATCATCTTCGGCATCGTCGTGTTCGTGCTCTTCGACATCGCCCTCATCGCCTGGGCCGTGACCTCCCTCAACTAGGGTCGCCCCCTCTCGCTGGTTGAGCCTGCGCGCGTAGCGCGCTGGTCGAAACCTCGTAGGAGGACCTACAGTCTCGACGTCGGGTTTCGTGGTTTCGACCGCTCCTTCGTCGCGGCTCAACCGGCGGAGGGGGATCTCGCTGGTTGAGCCTGCGCGCGTAGCGCGCTGGTCGAAACCTCGCAGGACGACCCTCAGACCGTAGGCCGGGTCGCCGGGGTGTCGACCGCCGGTGGTTGAGCCTGCCGAAAACGTCGCGGCTTAACCAGCGCAGGTCTCGCTGGTGCTGACGGCGCGGGCCTAATTGACGGAGCGGTTGGCGCGGTGGGTTTGGGCGGGGCGCCAGGTTTGGCTGGGGTCCATCCACGCGGGTCCGCGGACTTCGGGCCGGCCACGGGTCATGCGGATCTGCCATCCGGAGGTTTCGATGGCGTGGTGATGCCGCCAGCAGAGGCAGACTCCGTTGGCGACTTCGGTTTTTCCGCCGAGGGCCCACGGGATGACGTGGTGTAGTTCAGTGCGGTAGGCCGGAATGACACAGCCCGGGATGATGCAGCCGCCGTCGCGGGCGGCGATGGCCTGGCGCATCGGAGCGGGGAAGGTGCGTTGTTTGTCGCCGACGCGGAGGACTTCGTTGTTCGCTCCGAACACCACGGGGATGAATCCGCCGCTGCAGAGGGCCTGGTGCACGGTTTTCAGTGAGACGGGGGCGTCGACGCCGTCGATCCAGCCGACGCCGCGGCCTTCGTTGAGGTCGACCGCGTTGACGTGCACCACGACGGTCGGGGCGGCGCCGCCGATCACGCCGGCTGTGGGGTTGCGGGCCGCCTCGCGGAACACCTCCCGAAAGATGTCGGCCTGCTTCTCGCCGGTCGGGCGCCGGTCGATGTCGAGGACAGCCTCATCGGGAACGGTGTCGTCGGGGACCGGCTCGGAGCCCTCCAGCATCGGCTCCCCGGCGGCGGTGGGCTCGAATGCCACTTTCGCTCGCGGCGACAGCCGGGAGGCGATGAAGGTTTCCATTTCGCCGCGGAAGTCGGGTGTCACGCCGCCGTGGATGCGGTAGAGGCCGCGTTCGAACTGGCCGAAGCTGATGGTGCTCTTGGCTTCGAGGGCGTCTTCGTTGGGGGCGATGCCGTTGGGGTCGAGGCGGGCCTGCCATTCG
>NZ_QZVS01000017.1 GCF_003602235.1 Cryobacterium melibiosiphilum | reverse complement strand
GGGGTGGCTAGGAGCCGGAGATGAATCCGACCAATGCCGTTGCTGCGCCGATGATCATGACGCCAACGAGGATGCTGACGAACGTCTTTACGTGCTCGCCGCCTTCGCCGCGTCGGGAATTGAACATGAACATCACGGCGACGGCGATCAAGGACAGAATCGCTGCGATTAAACCGACCCATTTTGCCCACGCAAGGATCGTGCTGACGGCTTCGAATCCGGGTGGGGCGAGTGGTTCTGGGTCAGGAAGTGCTGTGAGTAGTTGACCGGCGGTGTTGAGCACGTGTGCGGCGGCGAGGGAGACGGTCATTGTCGGGCCTTTCAGTTGTGAGCGGGAACGCTCGGAGGTGCGAGGGCGAGATCGGTGAAGAGGGAACGAAATTCTTTGGGTAGCGGAGCCGTAGCGTCCGGTGGGCTGAGTCGCCATGCATCGACCCAAGGCAGATTCCACACACGGGGGACGCCACCGGCAATGACTTGTTCAAGGTGGCGCAGCTCTTTGGGTCGGCGGCCAGGGGCGTCGGCGACAAGGACCAGGCCGGCGAGCTGCACGCCGTCGCCCAACACGTTTGATGCCCATTCCGTCGCGGCGCGCTGCGCCGCGATCAGGCCGGCGTAGTTTGTCCGTGCCACCAACACGACGCGATGCGTTGTTCCAGGTGTCGTCGGAATCGGCCAGGCATGGTCACAGGGTCGGGTGCCGGCGGTGAGAGCGGCGAGGGTGGATTCTCCGGCGCCGCCATGGACGCCGAGCCACCAGATCGTTGCCGGCCATACGGCTTCGCGCTGGGGTCGCCGGTCAGCTGCGTCGGGGACCGGAACGCCAGCTTGGGGAGTGGTTGCGCCGTGGCGTGGTTCGCGTTGCTTGGTGAGGGGCGTGGAGAATTCAGGGTTTTCTGACTGGTCAGGGCCAACGAGCCACCGGTTTGCACTCGTGCTCATATGGAGTCCCCCTCTGTCTTGGTTCATAACCGTTCTTTGTCATTCAAATAGACTCCAGTTCTACCCCGTGTTCAGGGTTACTGACGTCCTGTATTCATATTACCTAAATGATACGGAAATATACCTTTACGCACTTATTTATCCCTCGTTCGGTTACGCTCGGAGAGTGGACGAGACAACAGCGCGGGTGACGTGGCCCGACTCGATGCTGAGCCGATACGGCGACATGCTGAGCGTGGCCGACGTCTCTCATGTCCTGAATTTGGAGCCCCGCAACATTCGCTGCTTGCTCACCAGCACCGATGCGGCTACCCGGCTGCCGGGCGTGAAGATCGGTAAAAGTTGGCGGATTGCGCGCGATCAGCTGCGCATCTACCTGATCGGTCATCACAACGAAGACTCCGCACTCAGCTCCCCGAACGACGAGAGAGGCCCCACGTCATGATTGAGACCGTCCCCACCTTCCCCAGAATTGAGGCCACAGTCGCTGCAGACGCGACGGGTACCGTCGCGATCAACGGTGTGATGCAGTCTCTGTCCGGTGAGGACGAACAGAGCGTGCGAGCGGAAATCCTGACACTGGTCACGGCAACAGCCAACGACATGGGCCGCCCCGTTCGTCTGAACACCCGTGACCCACTCGGGGAACAACAGCTCGCTGTCTACCCTGACGGCCACGTGGAAGCACTATCTGACCTCGATGCTTCGGCAGCACTCGTCACAACGACCCTCTCCGCCGACCAACAGGCCTCGGTCCCAAAACCTGGCCCCAACGTGGCTCAGCCCTCCGAGAACGTTGCTCAGCGTTCAGAGGATCTAGCATCCCGATTGACCCTGAACGATTTTCTGCAATCTAGGCCAGCTGCGCTTGTGGGGCCGGCAACGATGGGCTGGCAGGGCACCGTGCGCACGCTCACTGGCGGTCTTGTCTCGTTCGCTCCAGGTGAGCCGGAGCTCACGCACCGGAACGCCATTGATCGCGTCCAGCAAAGCCTTCGTGGGCCCAGAACCGTCGTCGTCATCAATCCCAAGGGCGGCGCCCACAAAACCACTGCGACGCTCCTGCTCGCGGCGACGTTCGGCACCTACCGCGGCGGATACACGCTTGCATGGGACAACAACGAAACGCGTGGAACGCTCGGATGGCGGGCACAACCCGCCCGCCACAGCAATACAGCCGTCGATCTGCTCCGCGACCTTGAGCGTTTCAACGACCTCCGAAGCGCCCGGGTGGGCGACCTCGACAACTACGTCCGCGCACAAGGCTCAACCCAGTTCGACGTGCTCGCCTCCGACGAGGACGCCGCGGCATCATCAACCATCGATGGTCAGGCGTTCAACGAGCTGCACACCACCCTGAGCCGGTTCTACCGGGTCATTGTCATTGACACCGGCAACAACATGCGCGCATCCAACTGGGAAGCCGCGCTCGACGCAGCCGACCAACTCGTCATCGTCTCCACCATCCGCGAAGACACCGCAGCCAGCGCCGCATGGCTTGTCGACGGACTCTACGAGAAGGGCCACGAGCAGAAAGTACGGAACGCCGTTACCGTTCTGGCATCGCCCTCGAAGGTGGCTGACCCGCAGTTGAACCGGCGGTTGCACGGCCATTTCGCCTCCCTCACCCGAACTGTGCTCGACGTGCCCCACGACCCTGCCTTGGTCGACGGGGGGACGCTCAGCTACGACGCTCTCGCGCCGGCGACCCGTGAAGCCTGGCTCCAAGTCACCGCAGCCGTGGCGGATGGATTGTGAAGCGGTCCCTGTTCGCCGTGATCCCTTTCGTCGCGGCGCTCGCCCTCACAGGGTGCGTGGGCGGCCCGACGGCACCAGGTACGCCGGCGCCGACAACAAGCGCCAGCAGTCCGCTGCCGACGACGGCGGGGACAGCTGCGCCCGATGAACCCACTGATGAGGCGAGCGTGCTGCCTATTCCCGAAGCGGAAACGAGTAGCCAGTCTGATGCGATCACCGCAGGTGAGACAGTGATGACCACATTCGGGCAGCCCACACTTGACGCCAGCACGTGGATGAACAACCTGTATCCCCTGCTCACCCAGACGGGAGCCGCCGCGTATGAGGGAACGGACCCGGCGCAGGTGCCCGTTCACCGGGTGACGGGGGCAGGCACCATCGTGGAGGGCTCCACTGATGTCGCGCTGATCGTTCAAGTACCCACCGACGCGGGCCTATACAACGTCAGCGTGAGTCGCACCGGGCCATCTATGCCCTGGCTCGCGGATCGAATCCGACCAGCGCAGGGATAACGATGGCCGCCGAAAAAGGGAAAAGCGCGCTGATTCTCATTGGCGCGCCCGTCGCTCTCATCGGGACGCTCTTCCTCTTGATCATCCTTGTGTTCTCCGGTACAGCGGCGACTGCAGCGTGTACCAATGCAGCCGGCACAGTGGACCCTGACACGGTGCCCACCGACCCCATCGCCGGCTATTCCGGCGAGCAGCTGAAAAACGCCGCGTACATCATGAACGCGGCAAGCACCTTGACCCTGGATCGCACCGCCCAAGTCGTCGGGGTGATGACTGCAATGGGTGAAAGCTCACTCGTGAATGTCGGGTTCGGCGATGACCTGAATGGTGTCACCAACCCTGACGGCACGCCTACGTGCTCGCTGGGCTTGTTCCAGCAGCAGTGGTGCCTAGGCTCCTGGGGCACTCGCGATGAAGTGATGGACCCCGCCCACGCGGCGACGGCGTTTTTCGAGCGTCTCGTCGGCGTTGCCGACTGGCAAAGCCTTGCGCCCACCCTCGCCATTCACAAGGTGCAAGGCAACGCCGACCCGTACCACTACGAAAC
>NZ_QZVS01000016.1 GCF_003602235.1 Cryobacterium melibiosiphilum | reverse complement strand
GAAGTGGGCAGATCTCATGGCCACCAACGGGCAGTTTTCCTGGCCGTCAGTGGGCAGTTTCGTGGCCGCCTATGGGCAGCTTGTCATGGCCGCCGACACTCGCGGTCCAGTCGTCACAACCGGATCCTGAGCGCCCGTAAGCCGAACCGTGACCGGACCGCTTGTAGGTGTCATTGCTGCGATCATGAACGGGCTTCCGCTGTTCCACGGGTGATGCTGTTCTTGGCACGCGCTGTTTGAGTGGGAATCCGGACAGCTACGGCGCTCAGGATGAGGCCAAGCACGGCGAACCCGGCGCCAGCGAAGCCGCCCCAACGCATCATCCCGGTTGCAACTGCGACGCCTCCGAGGGCGGCACCTATGGCGTTGGCTAGATTGAACGCTCCGACGTTCACCGCAAGCGCTAATGACGGTGCGGCGGCGGCATGGCGCATAACGAGGGATTGCAAGGGTGCGATCGTAGCGGTCGACAACAGCCCCAGCATCACGACCAGGGCGACCATAGCGGTCGGTATTTCAGCGGCCAGGGGAAACACAGACAGGGTAATGATGAGGGCGATGAAGACTCCAGCTAAAGTGCGACCGAGTGCCCGATCAGCCAGGCGTCCTGCTACGAGGTTGCCGACGACCCCGCCGATGCCATAGGCCATCAGCAGTACCGGTATGGCGCCTGCGACGATGCCTGTCACGTCAGTCAGGAGCGGCACGAGGTAGGTAAACACGATGCCGACTCCTGCGAACCCGACCACGGTCGTCGAAACGGCCAATAACACCGGCCTTCGCAGTAGCGCTCGGATCTCATCGACAATTCCCGTCGTGGGCGCCGGAGTGCGGGGCATCGCCCACGCCAGCAGGAGCAAACCAATGAGTGCGATGGCAGCGATCACAACAAACGGAAGCCGCCAATTCGTGCCTCCGCCTAGCAGCACTCCCAACGGCACCCCCAGTACAGTGGCCAGAGTCAATCCGGAGGTCACGATCGCGACGGCCTGCCCCGACTTAGCCGGCCCCATCGCCTTAGTCGCAGTGATCAGGCCGATTGCAAACAATGTCGCCTGGCTGCAGGCGGAAACGACGCGTCCGATTATGACCCAACCGAACGCGGGGGCGATTACGGTCAGCGTGGTGCCGGCGATGAAAACCACGGCCAGACCGAGAGCCAGCCCTTTCCGTGGCAGCCGGGCAGTGAGCGCGGTAATGATCGGTCCGCCGATAGCTACCCCGAGCGCGTAGGCGGTGACCGTCTGGCCCGCGGTGGCGATATCGACCGACAAGTCGACGGCAAAAAGAGGGAGCATGCCTGCGACGAGATACTCTGCTGTACCAGTGCAAAACACCAACAGCACGAATCCAGCCAGCACCAGTGCCGGGCGTGCAGCACGATCACGTGGGAGACTTCGAAGGACGAATTTTTCATTGTTCACCCTGATAGCATCAACTCTCACATCAATGAGAAGGCAAGCTCGACGATAGGAGTTACTGGTCACGTGCGAATTTCTGAAGTTGTTGAACGCTCTGGAGTGCCGGCCAGGCTGCTTCGTTACTACGAAGAACAGGGCCTCCTCAACCCGCTGAGAAATCCATCGGGATACCGCGACTACACCGATCAAGATATCGAACTCGTTCGCCGCATCCGCCACTTGCTTGACGCTGGGCTCCGCACAGCGACGATCCGAACGGTGTTGCCCTGCCTGACACAACAAGCAGGACGCCTAGCTCCAATCTGCACCGACCTCATCGAAGACCTCAAACGCGAACAAATTCGCATTGAAGCCTCCATCGACGCCCTCGAACAATCCCGCGATGCCATCGAAGAAGTCATCGCCGCCGGCGTCTCCGTGCCCGGATGATGAGCCTGCAGCACGCTCGCTAGCGAAAAGTCGCTCTCCCCAAGGACCTGTCCGCGGTATCTCCCTTTTACGACGACGCAGAATTACCCTAGATTTTGTTATGGTTTTTGATTGAATGCATGCTCGATCGGGGCCCACCCTAAAGGCGGGGCCGGATCGCTGTTTCGCGATGAGTGCGCCCGGTATATAGGTGAGAGATGCGCGGCGGCGATGAGATTCTCGGCACCAACGCTTGATTTGAGGCGTGGCCTCGACCATGCGGAAGGGATGCTGCCAGTTCTTCTGGCCGACGAATTTCACGAGGTCTTGCCTCGAATGTCGCCCCGCCAACCCTCAACGGGACGCTGCCGCATGGATTCCTCGCTGGCTACGAACGCTGGGGCGTCGAGGGAATTCCGGCCGGCGAACGCCACCGCGGTGATCACGAATGATTTCCCTCCTTCTTTGGGAGGATGTTTCCGGGTGAGCACGAGGGCTGAACATTCGCGCCCGTACTGTTGCCCTATGAAACACAACCTCCGGATTGCGAAGATTGCACTCTTGCCCCTTGCGGGAGCGACCTTTATCCTGCTCTGGATCATCGGAGCGGCGAACACCATCTCGGAGGATCTACCTGTCGAGTGGATCCCCTATGCGGCTCTGGGACTGGCCATCGCCCTGGGTCGAATGTTGCCCGTCAGCGCATTGGGCCTCGTCGTGGCTACGGTGTTGGGCCAACTTCTCCTTCCGGGGTTGCGATTCCTTGAGACCAATACGGCCGCGTACCTCGGCATCGTGTTCGTCGTGGGGATCGTCGCCGCATTCGCCCCAAAACGCATCCGAATGCTCGCCCTGGTGATAAGCGTCCTCGTGGGTCTCGCGGTCGGCGCGATCGTTTCTCCCCGTTGGCAGATCGCCTCAGACGTTTCAGGTCCGATTGCCTCGATGGTGTTGGCGACGGTCGTTTTCGTCGTGGCCTGGGCGCTGGGATTCACCGTGCATCTGTTTTTGGAGAGAGATGCGGGGCTACACCGGGCACGCGTACTTGAGGACGAGGTTGTCGCGGCCGAGCTTGAGCTGGCGATCGCGATTGAGCGCGATCATACCGCGCAGGACGTGCACGACATCATGGCGCACTCGCTGTCGGTCATCGTCGCTCAGGCAGATGGGGCGCTGTTTCTGCAGGATCAGCGTCCGGAAGCCACCGCGGAGACGCTTCGGACAATAGCAAAGTCAGGGCGGGAGTCGCTGGGCGAGCTTCGCGTACTGCTGCACTCGCTGTCGACTTCTCCAGAAGGGCATTCCTACCCCTCGTTGACGGATGTGGACGAACTTGTAGAACGCATGAGAAAGTCCGGGCTGAACGTGACCGATGTTACGTACGGCGAGGCGGGTCCGCTGACGGCGGGGCAACAGCTAGCCGTCCACCGCATCCTGCAGGAGAGTTTGACAAACGCCCTGAAACACGGGAGCGACCCTACGATTGTGCGGATAACGCGCGACTGGCGTGGCCCGGGCCTAGGGCGTGTCTCCTAATGCCTTCGACCAAATAGTTATGGCTCTGAGGACAGCTCCGCCGCGGTAGGTCAGTGCGAGCTTGTCGTAGCGGGTGGCG
>NZ_QZVS01000015.1 GCF_003602235.1 Cryobacterium melibiosiphilum | reverse complement strand
TGTTGAACGTCTCCCGGGGTGACGATGTGGGCGTCTTCCCCGGTGACAATGGGGTTTAGCGCGTCAGGATTTGGTATCTGTTCGTCGGCGGCGTCAGGCTGACGACGTCCGGATAGACAAATGGCCCGGCGTGCAATCTTTGAGGATCACGCCGGGCCGTTCTAACGCGTAAGGCCGCGCTGATGCTCACGGTAAGTCATGATCCTGCTGTTGTCGAGTTGAACCTGCTGGTCGGGCGCGTGGCGTGCCCCGATTGTGACGGTCGATTGCGTCCATGGGGCTGGGCGAGGCCCCGCGTCGTTCGGGAGGGCCTCGACACGAAGTGGGTCGGTCGCAGCCTTCGCCCGCGCCGGTCGCGGTGCACGATCTGCCAGGTCACGCATGTGCTGCTCGAGGTGCGGCTGGCCGCGCGCCGGGCCGACACGGCCGAGGTCATCGCGGCGGCGATCGAGGCGAAGACCGTGCTGGGGCAGGGCCATCGGACGATCGCCGCGCGCTGCGGCAGACCGGTCTCTACGGTCAGGGGCTGGCTGCGCGCCTTCGCGACGTCCGCCGTGCTGATCGGCGAACGGTTCACGGGGTTGCTCGTGCGCGATGCTCTAGACGCTGTGGTGCTCTGGCCCAAACCGGGCGGCGGTATCAGTGGCGAGGCGTTGTCGGTGTTGATGGCATACGCCGAAGGGTTAGCTCGTCGATTTGCCGCGACCGTCACGGTGACGTGGATTGACGCTGGCATCGCCGCGACGAATGGGCGGCTTTTTTGCGCGAGCTGGTGGGCTGGCGCTCCCAACACCAACCCGCCCTTACGCCAAGCTCTGGCGGGCGGAAAGGTGGCAACAACGCCTGCCATATTTCTGTGATCGGCGTCTTCACCGTTTGAGAGGACCCTGTTATGCCCGCAACCCCGCCGACCCTCCCGCCGACCACGGCGCCAGCGGCTCCCCGAGCTTCTCCGGTGAGCCCCGCCATCTCGCTCCTGGTGCCGGCGGGGTCGCCGTCGGCATCGGCAGTGCGCCGGGACCGGACGGAGAAAATCGCCCTCTTCCGCTACCAGCTCATCCGCGCTGCGGCTGATGCCGCCGTCACCACGCGTCAGCGCGGTCCGATGGTCCGAGACCTCGCGGCGATGGTTCATCCGGGGCCGTTCGGCGGCACGGTGACGGTCTCCAAAGACACCATCGACCGGTGGATTCGGGCGTGGCGCCGCGGCGGGTTCGACGCGCTGAAACCCCGCAGCCGTGCCCAGGGCGCCGTGACGCCGGCGCAGATCCTCGCGTTGGCCGCGACACTGAAACGCGAACGCCCCGCCCGCACCTCAGCGCAAGTGCGCCGCATCATGATGGACACCCTCGGTGACGCCCCGTCGGAATCGACGTTGCTGCGGCACTTCCGCACCCTGGAACTCCCGACCGGGGTGCGTGATGTTTTCGGCCGGTTCGAAGCGGACTACCCCAACGAAATGTGGGTCGGTGACGCGCTCCACGGACCCAAGATCAATGGCCGCAAAGCGTATTTGTTCGCGTTCCTGGACGACCACACCCGTGTGGTGACGGCCGGCCGCTGGGCCTACGCCGAAGACTCCGTCCGCCTGACCGCCGCACTCCGGCCGGCACTCGAAGCGCGCGGAGTCCCGGGCACCATATATGTGGATAACGGCAGCGCTTTTGTTGACGAGTCGCTCTCTCGGACCTGCGCGAAACTCGGAATCCGGCTGACGCACTCGGCGCCCTACCGGCCGCAGGGCCGCGGCAAGATCGAGCGGTTCTTCAACACCGTCACCTCGCAGTTCCTCAACGAGATCACCACCATCGATTCCAAGACCGGCGAGGTCGATGCAGGGGTGGGCAGCATGGTGACGTCGTTGGATGAGATGAATGCGTTGTTCACGTCGTGGGTGGAGATGGTTTATCACCAGGCCGTGCACTCCACGACCGGGCAGAGCCCGTTGCAACGCTGGGATGCCAGCTGGGTCGGCCAGAAACCGGTCCGGAAGTCCCGGGAGGAGATCGCAGAGGCATTCCGGTGGTCGGCGATCCGCACGGTGACGAAGTCCGCGACGGTGTCGCTGCAATCGAACACCTATCAAGTCGATCAGCTCCTCGTGGGCAAACGGGTCGAGCTGGTCTATGACCCCTTCGACCTCGCCGGGCTGATCACCGTTTCGGCAGGCAACGGCGTCCCGGCCGGCGTCGCCGTGCTCAGCGAAATCCGCCGCCACGTCCACAAGAAAGCCGCGACAGCCGCGGCCGACGAAGCCGAGACGGGCGCGAAAAACGCGGTGTCCGGCATCGATTACCTCCGCCTGGTCGAGGATCGGCATAAGGGAACCATGGCTGGGGAGCCGATCAGCTTCGCTAAAGCGTCCACCGCGAAGCGTCCCGCGGTCGTCTTCGTGCCGACTGCCCAGGAGGCCGTTCGATGAGTATTGACACCCTGCAAGCGCATTACGGCTTCACCCGCATGCCCTTCTCCCGCGATATCCCACCGCAAGCGCTGCACCCACACCCCTCTCATCGGGAAGCGATCGCCCGGATTGATTGGTGCATCAGCCAACGCCAGCTCGGCGTCATCAGCGGGGAGGTCGGCGCCGGGAAAACCGTCGCCGTCCGCGCTGCCCTCGCCCAGCTCGAACCCTCTCGGCATCAGATCATCTACGTTCCCGACCCGACGATCACGATGCGCGGAATCCACACCCGCATCGTCACCGCGCTCGGCGGAACTCCGGCGTTTTTCTCCGGCGTGCTCGCCTCGCAAACAGCGACGCTCCTCGCGGGGGAACTCGACGAACGCGCCCGCCTGCCCGTCGTAGTCATCGACGAAGCGCACCTGCTCACCAACACCGATCTCGAATCGCTGCGCCTCTTGACCAATGCCGATATGGACACCGGCTCGCACTTTGCGATGCTCCTCATCGGCCAGCCGACGCTGCGGCGCCGCCTCAAACTCGCGGTGCTCTCGGCGCTGGATCAACGCATTTCCACGCGCTACACGATCACCGGGATGGGCGCCGGCGACACGACCGATTACATCCGACAGCACCTCACGTTCGCCGGCCGATCCGACCCGCTCTTCTCCGACGACGCCATCCATGCCATCCACCTCGCGTCCCGAGGCTATCCACGCGCGGTGAACAACCTCGCCGTAGCTGCGTTGATCGCGACCTACGCTGCCGACAAGGCAATCGTCGACCTGGCCGCGGCGCAATCGGCGATCACCGAGAACAGCGAGTAAACCCGCGTCACGAGTGACGACGACCACGTCACCCTAACGATGAAAGCCCCGCCGGAATCATCCGGCGGGGCTTTTCCAGACCCGGACATCGTCACCGACGATGACGCCGCCACCGTCAAATAACGCGACGGACAACA
>NZ_QZVS01000014.1 GCF_003602235.1 Cryobacterium melibiosiphilum | reverse complement strand
GCCTGACGCCGCCGACGAACAGATACCAAATCCTGACGCGCTAAACCCCATTGTCACCGGGGAAGACGCCCACATCGTCACCCCGGGAGACGTTCAACAGCAGTTCGCCAACGTCTATCGGGCCTGGTATCACGAAACGTATGGGGACGCAAGTTTCAACGCGGTGGACGCCGCTGAAATCCCCGAAGCCGGCTTCGGGCACCATGAGGACGTTGTAGTAAGGGTGTCCACCCAGCACGAGATCCGACGCGTGCTCGCGACGATCAAAGACCCAAGAGTGAAACAGGCATTTGTGCTCTCATCAGCAGGCCACAGCCACGTCGAAATTGCCCGGCGCCTCGGCGTGACGGACAAGGCCGTCGAGCGGATGATGGCCAATGAGCGCGACCGACAGAGAAGGGAAAATGTTGCATGACTAGTTTCAAGTCCCGAGTGGAGCAGTCGTCTATAGGCACGCGTCAGGGCCAAGCTGCCCGACGTACTGTAACCACCCGAGTTGCAGCCGCGATTGTGAACAAGGCGAACGCAGCGCCCCCGAGCAACGGGAAAAATACTTCCAAGATAGTTGGGGGGAAATGACGATGCCCGCACATATAGCTGAACGCCAGCATCCAGCTGGTGACATAACTCAATAATGAAAATGGCCGACCCGCGTCAACGAGTCGGCCGACCAAGTCCTGAGATTAGGCAGTCCTTATGGTGAAGACTGACTATACCGGAGTCTCCGGCTGTTACGGAACAGCCCTCCTCTCTCAGGCACTACCCCTGAGAGAGGAGGTTGAAATGGCAACTCGCGTTGTGCGCATCGTTCGCATCAAGCCCGTCATTGTCCGAGTCACGGTCACCACGACCACTCGGCGTCCGTAGTAACCAGTCGGGAGTGTCCCTAGTGAATCTCCCACAACTCCGAAGGAGGCCCACAATGGGTCAATCTGTAAATCGCAGTGCAAAGTCCGGAAAGTTCGTCTCCAACGCCGCCGCAGCTCGGTGGCCATCCAAGACGACGACCGAGCGTGTGGGCAACGGAACGGGCAATGCTCGCTCCGTGAACCGTTCAGCGTCAACGGGACAGTTCGTCAACGATCGGGCTGCCAAGAACAACCCGGATGGCACGATCACCCAACGGGTCTAGTTTCCGCAGGTGGGGCGACAGCAAAAGTTGTCGCCCCTCCTTATCCGTGTCCGGGCAGCGTCGACCAATGCAGCCCATGCATTCGACGTCGGCTGCAATGTCGTAGGTAGATGACACTATGGGTACATGCCCGAACCCCTCAGCATTATCGGAATCGACACCGAAAACGTCGGCCATCCTCGCAACGACGGGACACCAGGTTCGGGTTTGTACGCCGTACCGGTGAAACTCTCCCGCGCGCCGTCAGGCAGAGAAGCAAGACTGCTCGTTCACTTCTGGGACAACCCGAACACCTGGACAACAATGCACAGGCAGGGGATCGCGAGGGTCTCGGGGTCATCTCTCATTCTCGATGGCACAACCATCGAAGAGGTGCGGGATACCCACGTCGCGACGGTACGGCAGACGGTCGCCGCCACAAACGCTGAATACGCGTCCGAGCTCGCAACCGCAGAACGAGAACGCGAGTCCGACGAAGCGCGCAAAACTGCGCACGAGGCAGTCGTTCGCAAGGTCGCAAACGACATGCGATTCGAATAGATCACTGAACTGCTAGGAGCGCATCCCCCATGTCCACACTTTTGATCACCTATGACCTGAACAGCCCAGGCCAGAAATACGACGCGCTCCACGAGGCGATCAAGGCCCAAGGCAGCTGGTGGCACTACATGGAATCCACCTGGATCGTGGTTACGAGTCAGACGCCGCGGGAAGTATTCGCCGCGCTCAACGCTCACATGGACGGGACAGACCGAGCAATTGTCATCGACATCAGCGGTAGGGAATATTCGGGGTGGCTGGCCAAAGACGCCTGGGAGTGGCTGCGGAAGTTCGTCGGACCGTCCTCGTGACAAAACTCGCAGCTGGCGCGACTTTGCCCCGTAGCACGGGGTGGATACGTGTGACTTCTGCTTAGCGACATTGTGCATCGTAGGCGCGGGCCTTAACCCGCATCGTGATGCCCGCCAAAATTTTCTTAGATCATCGTCACATTGGCCGAGTGCCTATCGTTTGCAACATGAAGAATAAATGACGGAATATGTGACAAATTCAGGCTTCCTGAGCCTTACGATCGTTATGTCACGTAATCGAACGTATAGATGACACGTGTCGAGCATGGGTTGAGTGTCCGTTAGCCGAACCCCATATGGAAAACAGCGCCTTGGACTCTGGAGCTGTCCGCCAACTCTGACAGGTAACGAGTTGTCATCGGACGATTCTGTAGTGCGTCAGTCACGCGCGGCAATGGGACACTCTTGACATGACTTCCAATATTCAGACGAGATCGCGCCTGGGCGTGGTGTTTCCAGCGGTGGCCATTGTGGGCGTCACCTGGTTGGTTTTCTGGATGGCGCAAGGATTCCCCACGATGTGCGCTCTCGTTGCCCCGTGCCCGGGGCGTGATGTGAGGGTTGTACCCGCTTTACTTTTCGGCGGGTCGATGCTCGCACCGTTGGTAGCGGTGATCCTCTCGTCCTCCGTCCGGTCACGAGCGGGGTGGGTCGTCCGACTGTCTTATCTCGTCCTCGTGTTGCTGGCGGTTGTTGGGTACGGAGTCATCAGCTTCAGTGGTGGTTTCGGCGTGACGGCGGAATTTTTAGTTGGTCTTCTCGGGACCTGCGGGACAGTAGTGCTCGCCTATCTTGGAATCGTTGCGCTTCGACGGGAGACGTCGGAGGCAACCTACCCAGAAGGAACTAGGTTTCTGAGCCCACGGATCGTAAAAGGGGCGATCGTCGTCGTCGTAGTGGTCTTGGCAGTCGTGTTGATCCTGTTCGCGCGCTGTTGTCCGTCGCGTTATTTGACGGTGGCGGCGTCATCGTCGGTGACGATGTCCGGGTCTGGAAAAGCCCCGCCGGATGATTCCGGCGGGGCTTTCATC
>NZ_QZVS01000013.1 GCF_003602235.1 Cryobacterium melibiosiphilum | reverse complement strand
TGTCAAGGGCCATGAAGAACGGCCCACTGGCGGCCACGAAGAATGCCCGCTGGTGGCCAGGAAAACTGCCCATTCATGGCCAACAGATCTGCCCACCGGGAGTTCGGCGGCGTTGGCCATGGTTGAGCGCGGCGTTAGCTCATCGGCGTCACGCCCTGCCCGGCGAGGGCCTGCGTGAGGCGGATCGATTCGCCCGACGTCTGACAGACGTGAGCGTGGTGGAGTAGCCGGTCGACCGTTGCTGTGGCGAGGGTTTTGGGCATGAGCTCGTCGAATCCGGCGGGATGCAAATTCGAGCTGACGGCGATGGACCGTTTTTCATAGGCCGCGTCGACGAGGCGATAGAGCCCTTCGGCCGCGTCCGTCCCGACCGGCAAGAGCCCGATATCGTCGATGACGATCAGGTCGGCGCGGAGGATCCGGGAGACGACTCGGGTGACGCTGTCATCCGAGCGGTGGGCGCGCATCAACGCGCCGAGGTCCTCGAGGCGGAACCAGGCCACGCGCATGCCGGCCTCGACGACTTGCTGGCCGAGGGCCTCGAGGAAGAACGTTTTCCCGGTGCCGGAGGGCCCGCAAACGACAACGTTCTCCTTCCGACTGATCCACTCCAGAGTGCGCAGGGCCTGCTGGGTGGGCAGCGGGATCGACGATGCGGCCGGGTCCCAGGTGTCGAAGGTCTTCCCGGTCGGGAACCCGGCTGCTTTCCGCCGGGTGGCGAGCATCGACCGGGACCGGCCGGTGACCTCCTCGACGAGGAGCGCCTTGACCACTTCGGAGGGCTCCCACCGTTGCGTGCGCGCCGTGATCAGCAGCTCGGGCGCTAACGCCCTGGCGTAGGGCATCTTCAGCTGACGCATCAACGCTTCGAGGTCGGCGGGCAGCGCGGGCGCGGCGGTCGGGACGGGGCTCATGCGCTTTCCTCCAGCAGGTCATCGACGGTGCTGGCCGGCAGCTGTCCGATCGCGGCCCAGCCACGGGTCCCTTGGGTGAGGGACTGCGTCTCGCTGGCCGTGTGGACGCTCGAGCGCAGGCCGGCAGCGTTGAGGATGGAGGCGAGGTCCTTGTGAGCGAAGCGGCCGTGGATGGCCGCAGTGCCCAGGGCCTGGTCGACGTCGGCCTGCCCGGCGATCTTCGCCAACGCGACGGTTTCGGCCATTTTCTGCGTGATTCGCAGCGTGCCCACCGCGGCCGCTTCGAGCAGCCAGGTCCGCGCGCCAGCACCGATCGCGAGGAACTCCAACTCGGCCGCGCTTCGCGCTTTCACTGGGTAGTCGCCGGGGATTCTGGGGGCGTGGTCGGGGAAGTGAGCATCATTGATGGCGGGACTGCCGGGCTGAGCACGGTGGTGCCGGGCAACTTCGACGGGACCATCGCGGCCCTCGTGGACCACGATGACCTGCTCATCCAGGCCGAGGCCATGACTGCGCACGAACACTCGGGCGCCGAGCAGGTAGGCCGGCACGGAGTACTGAGCGTTCTCGAACGTGACCATCGGGGTGTTGCCCGGCACGCGGCGGGACATGCCGAAGGAGATCGTGTGGGCGGCGTCGGGAACCCGGTGCAACCGGGGGGTTTCCTCCAGAAGCATCACGGCCGGCTTGCGGCGGGTGGCGCGGTGCTCACGGTTGTTGACGAGGTCCATGAACTCCTGACAGGCCGTTTCGATGTCGACGAAGGAATCGTATTCGGGCCGGAGGTTGGTGTCTTTGGGCACGATGTCGGCCTTGGCCAGCTTCACGGAGGACTCGACGCCGCCCTTGGTCGCGGGGTCCGCCGGCTGGCAGGTCAGGACCGTGACGCCGTAGTGGCGGGCGAAGTCGACGGTGGCGACGTTGCGCACCGGGACGCCGGCGATGTGGGACACGGTGACGGTTTTCTCGTTGTCGGTCAGGACGTAGGTCGGCGCGCCGCCGATCATGCGGAACGTGCGATCCAGCGCCGCGTAAACGCTCGGCGCCGTCCGGTCACGCATCACAATCACGACCCGGAACCGTGACCACGCCAGCCATGCAATATAGAGGACAGTCTTCTTGCCGTCCATCATGGGTCCGTCGCCGAAATCGTACTGAATCCACATTCCCGGCTCCGAGATCCAAGGGCGGTGGACGCGGGTGTTGCCGAGGCGGTAGGCGGCACGCACCTGCGCGAACGCGCGCCGCGTCGAGCGGTCAGAGCCCGTGTAGCCGAGGCCGAGGAGTTTGGTGTGGGCGACGTCGGCGCGGAGCTTGCCGTTGGATGCCTCCATCCATTCCTCGAGCTTGGGCATGAACGGGTCGGTGACGCGGCCGCGGTTAACGGGGTTAGCGATCGGCTGGCCGGCGTCGCGGGCGGCGACATGGCGGGCGACGGTGTGGTGGGAGCAGCCCGTGAGCTCGGCGGCACCCCGCAAAGATTTGGTCAGATCGTACGCAGCGAGTATTTCCATGATTTCTACGTCTACCTTCATAAGTGGGCCTCTTCCTGAGCTGTTCAATTGCGTCTTAGACACCGCAATCAAACCCCAGGAAGAGGCTCCGCCGTTTAACACGGCCGGGTTTAGAAAAGGAAGTGGGCAGATCTCATGGCCACCAACGGGCAGTTTTCCTGGCCGTCAGTGGGCAGTTTCGTGGCCGCCTATGGGCAGCTTGTCATGGCCGCCGACAC
>NZ_QZVS01000012.1 GCF_003602235.1 Cryobacterium melibiosiphilum | reverse complement strand
GTGAGTATTAGAGCCCGTGAGCCCCACCCGATCGTGCGGTTGAGCCCCACTGATCGTGCGGAAGAGCACCAGTGGTGGTGCGGCTCAGCACCACTGGTGCTCCCCGTCTCGGATTACGCGGTCGCGAGGGCCGCTTTTTCTCTCATGTTGTAGGTGCCAGTGTCGACCCAGGTCGTGTTGTGGATGATGCGGTCCATGATGGCGTCGGCGTGAACGCCGGCGCCGAGGCGTTGGTGCCAGTCCTTTTGTTGATACTGGGTGCAGAACACCGTTGAGGTCTCGCCGTAACGGCGCTCCATCAACTCCAGCAGCATCGTCCGCATGGATTCCGTCGGCTTGTCCAGCAGCCACTCATCGATTACCAAGACCGTGAAGGCGGCATACTTCCGCAGGAATTTGCCGCCACCGCCGGTTGCATCCTGGGCGGCGACCCAAGCTTCCTCGAGGTCGGGCATCCGGACGTAGTGGGCGCGGATGCGATGCTCGCAGGCCCGTTTAGCGAGAGCGCATCCCAGATACGACTTCCCCGACCCGGTGAAGCCCTGGAAGACGACGTTCTGCTGCCTGGTGACGAACGAGCAGGTCCCGAGCTGGGTCAACACCTGCCGATTGAGACCACGCTCGTCGATCAGGTCGACGCGCCGCAGATCCGCGTTCGGGTAACGCAGTCCCGCCCGCCGGATCAGCCCGTCAACCTTGGAATGCATGAACGTCGAGTAGGCGTCGTCCACGACGAGCCGGACTCTTTCCTCGAAGGTCAGGCTGATGGAGAGGATCTCGTCCTGGAGGTCGATGGCCTGCAGGAGCTCGCCGGCGTTCATCTCGCGGAGCTTGCGTTTGGTCTCGCCGTCCAGCGCGCTCAACGGTTCCCTCCGGCGTAATAGGCGCTGCCGCGAACATAACCGCCATGGTCCGGTTCCGTTTCTGGTTCGGGGGTCTGTCCGGTTTTGTCTTGCCCGGTGTCGAGGATCGGCCTCAAATGCGCATAACGCGGGGAACGCACCGGGCCCCGCAGCGCGAGTGCGCAGGCGGCCTCGACCCGGGCCGACGGGAACCGGCGAGAGAGTTTCAGCACGGCCAGCGCGGCGTCAAAGCCAGCCTCGTCGATGAAGACGGTCTCGAAGATCTTGGCCGTCACGATGACGGTCGCCGGCCCGATCCGCGCGGCCCATTCCTCGATCCGGGGTCGGTCCCAGGCCTGGAAACTGCGTCCCTCGGGCAAGTCAGCCTCGTTCGTCCGATACTGGTTCGTCGTCGTGGCCGGCAGCAGCAAATGGCTGGCCAGACGCTCATCGCGCCGATAAACCTCCAGCATCGTCTCAGTGACGCGCAGGTCCACCAGCGCACCGATGTGGCTGAAGGGAACGGAGTAGAAGTTCTTGGCCCAGACCACGTGGGCGTTGGCGTTGACCTTTCGTTTATAGGACCACGTGCTGATCTCGAACGGTGCCGCCGGCAGCGCCTGCAACAACGGCTTCTCCTCGGTGGTGAACACGCTCAGGCGAGACCCGACACGTTTCTGAAAGGGCTCCCGGTTGTAGGCCTCCATCTGTTCCCGGATTCGAAGGCGCAACTGCGCCAGCGAAGTGAACGTCTCCTTCCTCAAACCGGCGATGACCCAAGTCGCGACATGGGCCACCGTGTTCTCAGTGCTACTTTTGTCGCGCGGGTGCCGCACTCTGCCGGGGAGCACCGCGGCCGAGTAGTGCGCCGCCATCTCCCGGTAAGCATCGTTGAGAACGACTTCGCCCTCCTTGGGGTGGGAGATCACCCCCGTCTTTAAGTTGTCGGGCACTAGACGGGGGACGCTGCCGCCAAAGAACGTAAACATCGCCGTGTGTGCGCGTAGCCACGCCTCCTGCCGCATATCCAGGGTCGCTTCCACGAACGCGTAGCGGCTGAAAGGGAGGCACGCGACGAACAAATACACTTTCGACATCTCGCCCGTCGTCGGGTCGAGGAGCTGCATTGTGGGCCCGGACCAGTCGACCTCGATACTGCGGCCGGCCTTGTGGCCGACCCTCGACGTCGCCCCCGAGACAGCAGCATGCTCGGCATAGAGCCGGCAGAACCGGTCGTAACTCATCGTCGCCTGCACCATCGATGACGCGTCGACATACTCCTGGTGCAACAGCTTCAACGTCACCCCGACCCGCGCGAGCTCGGTATGGACTCGGCCCCAATCCGGCTGCGCGAAGACGGACTCGTGGACGCCGCGACCGGGGAACAACGTCGAATACACCGCGGCCTCCGACAATTCGGCGACGTCATCCCAGCCGAGCCCGAGCCGTTCTGCGGCATCTAGCACAGCTCGAATGCTGTGCCGAGACATCCCCTGGGCGGACTCGATCGCCCGTCGCGATAAGCCCTGATTACGCAGCTGCAGGATCTGCTTCGCTTTGATCTTCCGTACCATTACCGGTACTCCTTCCACCGTGTGGCGCTCACATGGTGGGAGGAGCTTTTCAGGTGGGGCTCAACCACGCCGGTCGTGGGGCTGAACGGTGCAGGTCACGCATCTGAACAGTGGGGCTCAACCGCACCACAGGTGGTGCCCATCGAAGCCAATATTCACC
>NZ_QZVS01000011.1 GCF_003602235.1 Cryobacterium melibiosiphilum | reverse complement strand
GCCGGGGCGGGCTCGGCGGCCGGGGCGTCGCCGCGGTCGTCGAGCAGGGTGACCTCGACTCCGCGGGCGCGGGCGGCGCGGGCGGCCGTGATGACGGGCTCGACGAAGAGGCAGCGGCCGCGCACGGCGTCGCGCAGGGTGGCCTCGACGGCGAGGAACTCGGCCCGGTCGACGTCGGAGAAGGGGCGGGATCCGGCGATGCGTTCGAGCACCCCGCGGGCCAGGGCGTTGACGCGGGTGAACTGGGCCTCGCGTTCCTCGACCGCGGCGGTGAGGGTGGCTTCCGCGGCGGCGAAGGCGAGGCGGTCCCGGGTCACTCCGCCGAGGGCGGCGGCGAGGCGGCGCAGCTGAAAGATGAAAAACGAGCCGGCGGCGAGCAGGCCGGCGTGCTGGATCAGCAGCGACAGCCCGGCGTAGGGCGACAGGCCCCCGGTGATCGCCCAGATTTCCGCGATGGTGAGGAGTGCGAAGTAGGTCGTCCAGGCCCAGACCGGGCGCCCGCGGCCGACGAGCACGAGCAGGATCACGATGATCGCGCCGAGATTCCAGAACGCCGACGTGTGCACCGGCGTGACCGGCGCCGCCCGCAGAAACACGAACGTCGACGCGACCGTGCAGACCGCGAGGATCAGGCCGGTGCGCACGAGCGGGAGGGGATCCCGCGCGGGCCGGCTGATCCAGACCGCTGCGAACGACACCATCAGAAAGGTGATCAGCTCGAGGGTCAGGCTGCGCCACGACTGCGCGTTCGACACCGCCGCGAGCAGGTGAAGCAGCACGAAGAAGACCAGCATGGTGCGGGTCATGGTCGGCGACAGCCCAAGGAGCCCGGCGAACGGAAGGGTGGGGGCGAGGGTGTTGCCGGGCACGGCGACGGATGCCGGCGGGTCGAGTTGCGGAGATCGTGCCTTCCCGGGCGCACCCAAGGCACGAAGTCCGCGACTCGGCGGGGCGGCCGGCGGGGTGAGGGGCGCAGCGGGCCGGAAGGGGGCATTCGCTGCCTCGGGCTCGAGCTCGGGAGTGGCGTCGGCGGGGCAGGCGGGTGCGGCGGGCCCCGACTCGGCGATGGACGCGGCGGGGCAGGCGGGTGCGGCGGGCTCCGACTCGGGGGCGACCTCGGTGGGGCAGACGGATGCCGCCGGCTTCGGCTCGTAGGCCAGGGTCACGGTGGTGCCGTGGCCGGGCCTGGACCGCACGGCGGCGTGGCCGCCGGGGAGGGCATGCATGCGTCCGAGGATGCTCTGGGCGACGCCGAGGCGGCCGGCGGCGACGGCCTGCCGGTTGAAGCCGACCCCGTCGTCGTGCACGATCAGCCGCAGGCCGCCTGCATCACCGCTGCCCGAATCCCCGCCGCCTGACCCGACACTGCCCAAACGCCCGCCGCCCGAAACCCCACCGCCCGAACCGACACTGCCCACACCCGAGCCGCCCAGCGCGGTCAGTTCAACCCGGCGGGCGACGGATGCCCGCATCGGGCCGCCCGCACTGGCCATGGAGTTGCGCAGAGCCTCGCCGACGGCGCCGAGGAGGGCGGTGGCGGCATCCGTCGGCAGGGTCATGGTGTCGGGCAGGGCAACCCGCAGCGTGGCGCCGGGGGCCAGGTCGGTGACGAGCACCACGAGGCGGTCGGCGAACTCGGCGCCGGACACGGTGACCGGGCCGGACTGGTGGCGCAGGGCGTCGAGCTCGGCGAGGCTCGCCTGCGCCTGCCTCGAGATGGCGGCCCGTTCGGCGCGGCCGAGGCCCGCGATCAGCAGGGTGGAGAGCACGCTGTCGTGCACGAGCGCGTCGATGGTGAGGCGTTCGCGTTTGCGGGCGATCTCGGCGACCCGGGCGGATTCGACCTGCCGCACCGCCTGGGCGGCGAGGTCGATGCTGATCGCCCGGCGCCGGGTCGCCATCGTCAGGCCGACGAAGATGCTCATCAGAAGCAGCAGGTAGAGGCCACTTTCGACACCGACGAGCACACCGCGCGGCTCGTTGGTGGTGAAGCCGCGCACGATGCCGCTCATCACGCAGGCGGTGATCGTATACGCCCAGGCCACGCTGCTGCGCGAGCCGATCGCCACGATCACCACGGCGATCCCGGCGAGGGAGAGGATCCACGGGGTGTCGTTGCTGCTGCCGAGCGGGGCGGCGCGCACGAGCATCCAGAATCCGAGCACGAACAGGTAGGTCACGGCCTCGACGATGCTGAGGGTGCGCAGCAGTTTCAGCGGCGCGCGCTGGGCGAGCACGGCGACCACGACCGGGATGCCGACGACCAGGATCCACGCGGCGACCGCGGCGTTGATGTGCGGCCGGTGCACCTGCGAGAGGAAGGGCGGCACGCTCATGATCGCGAAGAACAGGCCGCCAATGCCGATCGCGCGGTAGAGCAGGCGGGTGGTGCGCTCGCTCGCACCGCCGGGTTCGGCGACGCCAACGCTGAAGGAGCCGGCGCGCGGGAGGCGACGACGGCCGCGCGCGGCGGGCGCGGCGAAGGGGGCGGCGAAGGGGGCGGG
>NZ_QZVS01000009.1 GCF_003602235.1 Cryobacterium melibiosiphilum | reverse complement strand
CCGGCAGCAAGGCCGGCAGCTTCGCCGGGCCCACCACGAAAACCAGGACTCTGAATTTAGCGACGCCCTTCAGTCAACGCGGGGCGGTGGATCGAGGCTTAGACCCTGCGCGGCGCCTCGCGATCGCGACCGGCGTCAACATCAATGGGACCAGCTCGTTACCGTTGACCGGGCCAACAACTGGCACCTCGACTCGCGTATCCCGGCCTACGAACAGGCCGGGGAAGCTCTCTACGCCAGAAACGACCTCGACCGCGGACACCTCGTCCGGCGCCAAGACCCCGTCTTGGGCAACAAAACAATAGCCCAGCAAGCGAATTACGATACCTTCGCCTACACCAACGCCGCCCCACAAGCCGCAGCCTTTAACCAATCGAAAGAGCTCTGGCTCGGCCTCGAAGACCACGTCCTCACCTACGCCCGCACCAACGGTAACCGCATCAGCGTCTTCACCGCCCCCATACTCTCAGCCCAGGATCCGACCTACCGCGGCGTGAAAATCCCTCAGGCGTTCTGGAAAATCGCGGCGTGGACCACGACCCTGGAAGACTCCACCGTTCTGCACTCTGCCGGGTTCGTCCTCGACCAAAGCCCGCAATTAGAAGACCTCGACCTTAACCTTGACCTTGACCTTGACCTTGACCTTGACACGGTCCGCGCTCGCGCCCGCATCGACGGCACTCCCCCGCCGCTTGGACCGTACCGCACCTACCAAGTACCCATCATCGACATCACCGACATCACCAGGCTCAACATGACCGCCCTATCCCAGGCAGACGCCTACACCCCGACCCCAGCTATCCAAGAAGATGCCGACCGTCGAGCGCGCTGGGTCGAACTGATCGACACCGTAAGCATCCAGCTCTAACCACACCGAATCATTTACAGCCAGCTCAGTCCCCCGCGCGGAGGTAGACGTAGACGGTTTCGCGGCTGATCCCAAACTCTCGAGCAAGCACAGATTTCGGCACGCCCGCGGCAGCCTTCTCTCGCAGCTCGGCCGCGCGGACCATGTCGAGTGACGGGGTGCGGCCGCGATAGACGCCACGCTTTTTTGCCAGGGCAATGCCCTCGCGTTGACGTTCACGGATCAACGATCGCTCGAACTCAGCGAACGCTCCCATGACGTTTAAAAGCAGGTTCGCCATCGCGTTGTCATCGCCCGTGAAGGTGAGCTGCTCTTTCACGAACTCGACCCGGACCTTCTTCGCGGTCAGCCGGCGCACGATCAAGCGAAGGTCATCGAGGTTGCGGGCCAGGCGGTCCATGGAGTGCACGAGAACAGTATCGCCCTCGCGAACGAACTTGATCATCTCCTCCAGCTCGGGCCGGTTCTGATCCTTCCCCGACGCCTTATCCTCAAACACCCGATCAACCTCAACACCAGCAAGCTGACGGACAGTGTTCTGATCGAGGGTACTCACGCGCACATATCCAACTCGCTGACCCGTCACGGGGCTCTCCTACCTGTTTTGTCAGATTGAAGTCTAAGACCCAGTCGTGAGGGGTGTCCACCAATCGAAATTTGATCCTATCCTGACAATTTTGGGTTAGGACACCTGACGCCTAGTTGGGGTACACCCCAAACCGACACCTCACGATCTCTGCGCGGGTATTCAAGTCCGGCGTCGCTGTTTAGGGAATCGTCTTGACAAACTTCTTCTGCGCAGAACCGTCCGCCGGCGTCCAGATCACCCAGATCGTTCGACTCGTCGGCGAGCTGAGGCGTCGAATGAAGGTAAAGAAAATACTTTCACCGCGCGGCACGTCGGCAGTCTCTTCCACGTCGGGCTTTATCCATTGCTCGTTGAAGCCGTCAGGAGCGCCAATAGAGACGTGCATGACGTCGTATCCTGTCTTGTTCGTTGCCTTCCATCGCTGATCGATGCTCGGGTCTGTGAGAGCTTCAAGGGCCCATTCCTCTCGATGCGTAGCCGCCGATTCGAGGAGCGCGGTCTGCTTTTCCAAAGTGTCTGCAGTTCGTCCGTGATGTCGCACGGCGACCTCGGCTGCTGACGCTGATCGAGTAGCGGCGTCGAGGGCGGTGCGCTCGTGCGCGGAAGCCTCGTCTCTGGCCTGACGAGCGTCGTTGACCGAGCGCAAGGCGATAACAGCGGCTATCACCGTTGCAACAAGGATCCCAAAATTTACGATCATCGAAGCGAGTTCCATATTGAGCACTGTATTGGCCGCGGCGCCGCAGCGTGTGCGGACAGGACCTGAACCCGTGACCAACGGATTATGAGTCCGCTGCTTCACCACTCATCCGGCCATCTCGAGCAATCAAGGCGCGATCAAAAACTGCTATGGCGGTGTTTCGGCGGCTTTTGATTTCGGCCACGGGTTTTGACCCCTCGACCGATGGACGTCGCACCCGGTGAATATTGGCTTCGATGGGCACCACCTGTGGTGCGGTTGAGCCCCACTGTTCAGATGCGTGACCTGCACCGTTCAGCCCCACGACCGGCGTGGTTG
>NZ_QZVS01000008.1 GCF_003602235.1 Cryobacterium melibiosiphilum | reverse complement strand
CTCCTGTGTCCGACGGAAGTGTCTGTGACATATGCTCAGTTTAGCCGGAGGTGAACACAAATACAAGACTAACGCTGACGTTTTCTCATGAGTTTAGTAATTGTGTACACCACAGTTTTCGCCTCAGGCCGGCGTTTGTCTGACACCTGAGCCTCTCATCCACCACTGACATTCCAGGGAGCCCTCGAGATCTTGCGTCCGAGGGTCGGCTCGCGGTGGTTTCAACCGCCGGTTGCTGAGCCTGCCGAAACACGCCGCGGCTCAACCAGCGAAGGAGGGATCTCGCTGGTTGAGCCTGCGCGCGAAGCGCGCTGGCCGAAACCTCGCAGGACGGCCCTCGGGCTGTGGGGCGGGTTGCGGTGATGTCGACACGGGCGCCGAGGCGGCCCGTGCCGGGTGGATCTAGACGGTGGTGGCGGCCAGTTCCGGGATCAGTGTCTCGAGATACGCGGCGGTGTCTTCCCAGCCCGTCACGGCGACGCAGCGCACGCCGAGCGCCTTGACCGGGTAGTCGTTGCCGGTCTCGTCGAGGCGGTCGCCGACGAAGATCATGTCGTCGAGGGGGATGCCGGTCAGCTCGGCGAGCTTGGTCATTCCGTAGGCCTTGTCGATGCCCTGCCTGGTGATGTCGACCGAGGTCGACCCGCCCGAACGCACCTCGAGGTCGGGCAGCAGCGCCGCGACAGCCGCACGCAGGGTGTTCTTCTTGTCGCCGGTCGGGTCCCAGGCGACCTTCGCGGCGACGGGAGCCTGCTGGCCGAGGGCCGAAAAGGTGATCTGCGAGCCGCGGTCCTCGAGAATCGGCCCCCAGGTCTCGCCCTCCCAGAGGCCCAGGTCTTTCGCGGCGGCCTCTACGGCGAGGAGCGCCCGCGAGCCTTCGTCGAAGGAGAGATTCTCGGCATAGATCTGGTTCCAGGTGTGGTTCGCGTGACGGTAGTACTGCGTTCCGCACGTCGGCATCAGGTGCAGCCGGGTGAGGGCCTCGGGGCTCACCTCGGTCAGCTGGTCGATGACCTGCATCTGGAACTGGGCGAACTGCCCACCGGAAATCACGCACACCTCGGCGACCTCGAGCAGGCGCACAAGCAGCGCGGCCATTTCGGGACTGAGCGGGGACTTCGAGGGAGCCAGAGTATCGTCGAGGTCGAAGGCCACAAGGCGAGGCAGAACGGTCATGGCGTGGATCCTTCGTGGAGCTCGTGGTTCGGTCGCGGCGACGGATGCCGCATCCGGCCATCATACCGACCCTCCTCACCCCTCCCTCTTGACGGGTGGAACCCGAGATTCGCTCAGAAAACCGCGTGAACCCCTCGCGGAATGCGACCCGGGCGCGCTATCGTGCGCGGGCACCCCGCAATTCGGGCCGAATTCCCGCCCAACTCCCACCGGATTCGCGGCGCAGTCGTGGCCGCCGGTCACGTCCCGGCCTGCTGCTCACACTGACCGAAGAGGATGCCCCATGTCCCACCCGATCACAAACTGGTTCCACCGCACCATCAGCCATCCGCTCACGGAAATGTACGCTCGCCTCGATGAGCACCAGCTCGGTGAGCATCTCCACGACCGGGCCACGAGCGACCCCGATCAGCAGCCGTCACGGCCGGCCCCGGTCGACGTCTCGTGGATGCCGATGCCGGGCTCCCACGCTCGCCGCGACACACGCCACCCGCGGTAGACATGTCCATCACGACACGACCACGCGCTACGGTGAACGACATGACTCTTTCCCGCATCACCAAGGCCGTAATCCCCGCAGCCGGACTCGGCACCCGATTTCTGCCCGCCACCAAGGCGATGCCGAAAGAGATGCTCCCCGTCGTCGACAAGCCGGCGATCCAGTACGTCGTCGAGGAGGCCGTCGCCTCCGGGCTGAGCGATGTGCTCATGATCACCGGGCGCAACAAGAACGCCCTCGAGAACCATTTCGACCGCATGACCGAACTCGAGGCGATTCTCGAGAAGAAGGGCGACCACAGTCGTCTGGCCAAGGTCATCCACTCGACCGAGCTGGCCGACATGCACTACGTGCGCCAGGGCGACCCCCGCGGTCTCGGCCACGCCGTGCTGCGCGCCAAGATGCACGTCGGCCACGAGCCCTTCGCGGTGCTGCTCGGCGACGACATCATCGACGCCCGCGACCCGCTGCTCAGCCGCATGCTCACCGAGCAGGTCGCCCGCAACGCGACCATCGTGGCGCTGATGGAGGTCGACCCCTCGATGATCCACATGTACGGCGCGGCCGCGATCGAGACGACCGACGACCCGGACGTGGTGCGCATCACCGGGCTGGTCGAAAAGCCGTCGCAGGCGGATGCCCCCTCCAACCTCGCCATCATCGGCCGCTACGTGCTGCGCCCCGAAGTG
>NZ_QZVS01000007.1 GCF_003602235.1 Cryobacterium melibiosiphilum | reverse complement strand
GTCGATTCAGCGGAATCAGTTTGATGAAGGCAGTTTCAACTCTGTGGAACGGCAGTACCAACATCGTGGACTACCCGTACCAACTAGGACTACTTGCCACGATGCGCGCGTCGAGTCGCGCCGGCAGCTGGGTTGATGGTCCTGAGCAGCTTCAATGCTCGCGAAGCATCCTGTCGGTGGCTCGCCGTAAGGTCATGTCACCGGAGATTCCGGTGCAAGGCGAAGGAGCCTGAAATGCGCGTTCCACCGTATTACTCGACCAATCCGAATGACCCCGACGTGCACCACGTGCACAGCGACTGCCTCTCCGGAAAGCAAATCCCGGCCTCAAACAGGCGGCAAGGCACAAAGAACTAGCCGACATTTGATCATGTGTTGCGACGATGGCTAGAAAGCGCCCAGGCCATCGTGAACCGTGACCGCGCCGTGGTCACCGGGGAGGTGGACCAGGTTCGGGGAGAGCCGCACTTAGTATGCATTGGTGGTACCAAAGGGCAGCAGCACCGAGCAAGGGTCCGTCGCCGGACAAGCCCGACGCGGTGATTCTGATGTCGCGAGCGTAAGCGAGGACGGCGTTGCGGTTGGCAGATTGTCGAACGAGGTCAATATAGTCAGGCCTGACTGCAACGAACCCTCCACCAATGGCGACCGCTTCGAGGTCGAGCAAGGTTGCTGCGCTAGCAATTGCTTGGCCAACGAATGCGGCTGACCGCCTAGTAGCAGTGTCGGCAATTCTGTCTCCTTGTGTGACGGCCACCGCAAGGTCTTCTCCGGTGGAGCCGCTCCAACCGTGGCGTCGGGCCCACCGCACGGTCGAGGGCCCCGAGGAGACGGCTTCAAGGGTGGTGTCTTCGGTATGATGGCCGGGTTCAGCAGCAACGTGAATCTGCCCAATGTGTCCAGCATTACCTGACTTCCCAGATAGAAGCCGACCGTCAGTGACGATGCCGCCACCCACTCCGGTCGAGACTACGATGCTCATCGAAGCGCGAGCATGACGGGTAGCGCCCATCCAGTGTTCAGCCAAAGCGATGCAGGTGCCATCAAGGCGCAGAGCGGTAGCCACTCCGGCAGCGTCTTCAACGATGGAACGCACAGAGTATCCAGCTAATGCCGGAAGATTGAGCGGGCTGATGGAGCCTACCGCCAGATCGACCGGGCCCGCGGAACCGATCCCCGCGGCGGTCACCGGTGCCGTTGCTGCATTCATCGAGGCGCGAACCGCTTCAAGAAGAAAGTACGTGACCTGGTTTTGCGAACGGTGAGCTCCGGTAGGCCGGCGCTGCCGGCTACCAGGCTGTATTCTTCCGCTGCTATCGATCAGAGCGGTCTCGAGTTTAGTGCCGCCGAGGTCGACGGCGAGAACCAATGGCGGGATCATAGTCATGAGTGTTTCCTTGCGAGAGGGGAGGGCCCGGAGGTTGCGTGCCCTCCCCAGTGATGGTGCCTCAACTGCTTTTACCTCAGCCGCCACGTGCTAGGGCCGTGCGAGCTGAACGCTCAGCTCCTGACGTTGATGTCGCGGTGGCGTTGGTCAGCTCCGGCTTTGCCGTACGGATAGTCGGCAACGACGGGTGCGCTGGCCGTGTCGAGGCGCTTCAGCTCGCCGAGAGTGAGTTCCACAGACGCAGCGCCGAGGTTATCGGCGAGTTGGTCGGTGTTGCGGGCTCCTAGGATCACAGCGGTTACCGCGGGCTGCGCCTCCAGCCACGCCAACGCCACCTGCGCCTGGTTGACCCCCTTGGCCTTCGCGATTTCCTCGAGAGTATCGAGGATTAGCCACGTGCGCTCTTGCTTGTTGCGAGGCTCCCACGCTTCCATTCCACGCTCCGGGTTGTCGCCCAGACGCGTGGCACCCGTCGGATCGGTGTCCCGTTTATATTTGCCGGTAAGCCAACCACCGGCGAGCGGGGACCACGGCAGCAAACCAATGTTTGCATCTAGCGAGGCGGGTACAATTTCGGACTCGATCTCCCGTACGAGCAGGCTGTACTGCGGTTGGAGCGTCACCGGCGGAGTGAAGCCGTTTGCACGTGCTAGGGCGTGTCTCCTAATGATCCGTGGGGTCGTGTGGCACAGTTGACGCATGTCGCGAACTGCCGTTTTATCTGACAGCGAGTGGGCTCGACTCGAG
>NZ_QZVS01000006.1 GCF_003602235.1 Cryobacterium melibiosiphilum | reverse complement strand
GGCTGTGTGTGATCAACTCTTTGTAGGCCGTTTCGGCAGTGAAATCCGGCCAAGTTAGCGGCTGGTTTCCTGCCAAAAGAGCGCTAAAAATCAGGCCAGCAAATCCCGCCCTAAAAAGGCGCTTGGGGATGCGCAGAGATTGAGATCACCGGTGGCCGTGGCCCTCTTCAGCGAGCTGGAGACATGGGCCCGCCACCCCCCGATAGGTTCCTAAAGGCGTGTCTACTGCCAAGCGGTCGCGCCGGAAGGAACCAGGAAGCAGATGACGGTACCCATGTCCGTGCAAGAAAATATCAGAACTCTCGACTCCCACGGAATCGCGGGCCGTGAAATCGCCCGTCGGTTGGGAGTCAGCCGCGATGCGGTGGCGAAATACACCGGGCAACAGAACTTTTCACCCAAACCACCGACGCCCGTTCCACGGCCCGCCGGGTCAGCCGTGGCCGGGTTTGAAGACACCATCGAGACGTGGTTGACCGAGGACCAGCGCCGGCCCCGCAAGCAACGTCACACTGCCAAGCGGGTCTTTGATCGCTTGATGAACGAGGAGAACTACACCGGCAGCTACTCACCCGTGCAACGCTTTGTGAGGAAGTGGAACGACCAACACCGCCAGGCCGGGGAGGGCTTCACCGAGCTGGTTTGGCCAGCTGGCACCGCGCAGGTCGACTTCGGCCAGGCTGAAGCCATCATCGCCGGGATCAGGCAGATCCTGCACATCTTCGTCGTCACGTTCCCGTTCTCGAACATGCGCTTCGTGCAGGCCTACCGCGGCGAAACAGCCGAGTGCGTCTGCCACGGCCTGCGCACCGTCTTCGACCACATCGGAGCCGCGCCACGGCACCTGGTCTTCGATAACGCCACCGGCATCGGACGACGCGTCGGCACCAAAGTCGTCGAGGCCAAAGTGTTCGGCGCGTTCAAACTGCACTACCGATCGGAGTCCAGGTTTTGCAATCCGTACTCCGGCAACGAGAAAGGCAACGTCGAAAACGCCGTTGGGTTCCTCCGCCGCAACCTGATGGTCCCCGAGCCGGAAGCAGCCACCCTGCAGGGCCTGAACGACATATTGCTGACGCGGTGCATGGCGTTGGCGGAGACCGTCCACTACCGAAAAGGTCTACCCGTGAGCGAGCTTTTCGCCCAAGACGTCGCCGCGTCGCTGGCACTGCCCGGCGTGGGGTTTGACCCGGTGCGTTACGAGTCCCGCACCGCCGACAAGAAGGGAAACATCCTCATCGACGGCAACACCTACGCGGCCGGGTCCTCCTTCCACAGCCGCACCCTGACCGTTGGGCTCCGCCACGACGTCGTCGAGATCCTCGATGAGCATTCCGCGCCGGTGCGGTCCTTCCCCCGGGCTTTCGGAGTGCAGGCCGAGACGATCTTCGAGCCCGCGGCGCTGCTGCCGTTGCTGGTCACCAAGCCCGGCGCCTGGAGCCATTCCCAACTCCGGCCGTTGGTCCCGGAGCCAGTGCGCGACTGGCTCGACAACGCCACCGCCACCAACCGGCGCCGCCTCCTCAGCGCTGTCGAAGCCGCATCAGGCTCAGCCGGGTTCGATGCCGCCATCACCGCTGCCGACCTACTCATCCAGCGCGGAGACACCCCCGAGATCGCTGCGCTGGGCATGCTCGCCCGGCGCCTGGCCGGCGGCACCAGCCCGGCCGTGGAGAACGTGGACCTGAGCGTTTACGACGTCTTCACCACGGGAAGCTTCACCAGCCTCAACACGCTGACGGGAGAAATCGCATGACCCTGATCACCGCGCAGGACATCATCGAGACCGGCCGGCAGGCGTCACTGACCCACAGCGTGTTGGTCGAATGGGCCGAGAAAGGCACTCCGAAACAACGCGAATACCTCCACGGAGTACTCCTGGCCGAGCACGAATCTCGGCAAGCATCACGCCGCCAACGACTGTTAACGGCTGCCCGGCTGCCG
>NZ_QZVS01000005.1 GCF_003602235.1 Cryobacterium melibiosiphilum | reverse complement strand
AGCCTCGATCCACCGGTCGAGTTGAGGTTGTAGCGGCGCGTTAAACCGAGAATGCCTATCGGATCAGGAAAAATAGAACTTACTTAGGGTTCAATTTGACCGATTCGAGAGGCACCTCGTAGATGCAACTTTTCCATACTTCGAACCGCTTGTCCGCCACCTTCGACGACACAAATCTCGTGTCGGCCGCAGGCCTCATCCCCGCGTTGGCGTTGGCGGTGAAAACCGGTCTCGGGGAGCTTGCCGATGCCCGGCTGAGCTTGCCCGGCTACTTCGGCGCGAACGCCGGATTGAAAGTCACCGCGTTGGTCGCGGGAATGCTCGCCGGGGCCGACTCGATTGATGACATGGCCCTGCTGCGGCACGGCGGCATGAAGAAACTCTTCATCGGAACCTACGCCCCCTCGACGCTGGGATCGTTCCTCCGCGCGTTCACGTTTGGTCACGTCCGTCAGCTCGACGCCGTCGCTTGTCGATGGCTGGTCAACCTGGCCGCCCACACCCCAATCGTCGCCGGGATCGACGACTACGCGTTGATCGATATCGACGACACCATCAAAGAAGTCCACGGATATCAGAAGCAAGGTTCCGGCTACGGCTACTCCGGAGTCCGCGGGTTGAACGCCCTGATCGGCATCGTTTCCACGCCGAAGGCGGCACCGATCATCATCGGGTCCCGGCTGCGGAAAGGATCAACGGGCTCTCCCCGCGGCGCGGGCAAGTTCGTCGGTGACACCCTCGCCACCGTGAAGCGCCTCCGCAGCACGGCGGCGACCGGCGTCGTGCTGCTGCGCGCAGATAGCGCGTTCTATGGCCATGCTGTCGTCGCCGCCGCGAATCGCGCGGGGGCGAAAGTGTCCATCACCGCTCGGATGGACCCCGCCGTCAAACGCGCGATCGCCACGATCACCGCCGATCAGTGGACCACGATCAATTACACCGACGCGATCCGAGACGAGGAAAGCGGTGCCTGGATTTCATCGGCCGAGGTCGCCGAAATCCCTTTCACCGCGTTCAGTTCACGCAAGAAATCCGAACGCCTCGAAGGCCGACTGGTCGTGCGGCGCATCCCCGAACTGAACCAGAAAGCAGGCGAGGGACAACCAACGCTCTTCGACACACACCGCTTTCACGCGTTCTTCACAACCAGTGATCTGGACACCGTCACGGCCGATCAAACCCATCGCCAGCACGCGATCATCGAGCAGATCAATGCCGACCTCAAGGACAGCGCGTTGGCTCATCTGCCCTCCGGTGTCTTCACGGCCAACGCGGCCTGGCTCGTGCTGGCCACGATCGCGTTCAACCTATCCCGAGCCGTGGGTTCGCTCGCCAGCACAGATCTGGGCAAAGCGCGCAGCGGCACCATCCGCCGCAAACTCATCAATATCCCCGCACGAATCTCCACCTCAGCCCGGAAAATCCTTCTGCACCTACCGGCCAGCTGGCCGTGGGAAACCGGGTGGACAGCCGCATTCGCGGCAGCCTGCGGACCACCGCAAACCATCCCCACCTGACCACCAGCCACCCGGCCCCGAAGATGACGGAACACCATCGGCAGCAAGGCCGACAGCTTCGCCGCGCCCACCACCACAACACCGCTCAGAAATCAGCGAGCACGCTCACTCAAGCCGGACCGGTGGATCGAGGCT
>NZ_QZVS01000004.1 GCF_003602235.1 Cryobacterium melibiosiphilum | reverse complement strand
GTCGGCCGGCACCGGGCGGCAACGCGCGGTGCGGCGCAGCGTGATCGTGCGCCCCGCCGCCGACGGCATCGAGGTCGTGGTGCGCGACGACGGCGTCGGCTTCGACCCCCGCGCAATCGCCCGCGACCGCGCCGGCATCGCCCAGAGCATCATCGGCCGGCTCGACCGCCTGCCCGGCGGCCTCGCAACCGTGCACAGCAGCCCCGGTGCCGGCACGGTCATCGCCGTCGCGTGGGCTCCCACCGGCCCCATCGAAACGGATGCCCCCGCCGCCCCCGCCACGGAGGCTGCGGTGTCCGAATCGCTCACCACCAGGCCGCCCGCGCCCGCCGTGACGCCCGCGAGCCCGGCCCCGAGCCCGACCGCGCCCACGAGTTCGGCCGCGAGCCCGGCTGCCCCCTCTCCCGCACCCCCGCCGACCGGCCTCCTCGGCCTCTCCCGCCGCTCGACCGCGCTGATCCTCGCGCTTTTCCTCACCCTCCACGGGCTCTTCACGCTCACAACCCTCGGCACCTCGCGCAGCCTGCCGCTCGAGCTCGTGTCCTTCGCCCTGATTGTGGTCGCGGCGGCGGCCGTCGTATGGCCCGCCGCGCAGCCGATTCCGCTCGGGCGCACCCTGGGCATCCTCGTGCTCTGCGCGGTCACCACCCTCATCATGTTCGTGCGCACCGACGCGCGGGTGTTCACGGCATCCGCTTTCTGGCACATCGCTGCTGTGAGCGTGATTGTGCTGATCCTCGCGGCGCGCGGCCGGTCGTTCACGGCCTGGGGCGGCTATCTCGCCCTCGCCGCGGCGACGATCACCTGGGCGCACCTGCACGCGCTCGACCCGGCCCTGGCCGTGGCGACGATGGTGCACCACGCCGGAATCCTCGTCGCCGGAACCCTGCTCGTCTTCGGGCTCGGGCGCATGGCCGGAACCCTGGCCGACCTGGCCGCGAAGCTCGCGGCGCGGGCCGCCGCCGAAGCGACCCTCGGGGCGGCGGTGCACGAGCGCGCGCTGCAGCTGAACCGGGTGAACACCCTCGCCCGCCCGGCCCTCGAGCGCATCGCCCGCGGCATCCGCTTGACGGATGCCGAACGCACCGACTGCCTGCTGGCCGAAGCCACCATGCGGGATGCGATTCGCGCCCGCCGCCTCTTCGTCGAGCCCGTGATCGGGGCGGTGCGCGCGGCGCGGCAACGCGGGGTCGAGGTGTCGCTGCTCGACGATTACGGCGACGCGCCCGGCAGCGGACCGTGTCCGGACGCGACCGGATGCCTCGCCGCCCTCGCCGAGATCGTGGCCGCCGAGCTCGATGCCACCGCGCAGGGCAGTTTCACCGCGCGGGTGCTGCCCGCCGGACGGAGCGACCTCGCCACGATCGTCATCGACGCCGCCGAACAGCGGATGCTGCTCATCGCTCCCGACGGCACGGTGCAGTGAGTACCGGCAGCGGGTACCGCGCAGCGAGTACCGCGCAGATCCCCGCCGCGCCCGTCCTTTCCGCCGCGCCCGCCTCGCCCGCCCCTGCCGCCGCGCCCGCCCCCTTCGCCGCCCCCTTCGCCGCG
>NZ_QZVS01000003.1 GCF_003602235.1 Cryobacterium melibiosiphilum | reverse complement strand
AGCCTCGATCCACCGCCCCGCGTTGACTGAAGGGCGTCGCTAAATTCAGAGTCCTGGTTTTCGTGGTGGGCCCGGCGAAGCTGCCGGCCTTGCTGCCGGTGGTGTTCCAAGTCTTCGTTCGCCGTGTGGCTGGTGGTTAGGTGGCGGCGCGTTGCGGCGGGCCGCAGGCCGCCGCGAACGCGGCCGTCCATCCGGATTCCCACGGCCAGCTGGCTGGCAGGTGCAGGGTGATCTTGCGCGCCGAGGTGGAGATCCGGGCGGGGATGCTGATGAGTTTGCGACGGATAGTGCCGCTGCGTGCTTTACCCAGCTCGGCGCCAGCCAGGGAACCAACAGCGCGCGAAAGGTTAAACGCGATCGTGGCCAGCACGAGCCACGCCGCGTTGGCCGTGAACACACCTGACGGCAGGTGCGCCAGCGCGCTGTCTTTTAGGTCTGCGTTGATCTGCTCGATGATGGCATGCTGCCGGTGGGTCTGGTCAGCGGTGACGGTGTCCAGGTCGCTGGTGGTGAAGAACGCGTGAAACCGGTGCGTGTCGAACAGGGTCGGTTGCCCGTCGGTGGCTTTCTGATTCAGTTCCGGGATCCTCCGCACGACCAGGCGCCCCACGATGCGTTCGGCTTTCTTGCGTGAGCTGAAAGCGGTGAACGGTACTTCCGCGACCTCGGCGGACGAGATCCACGCGCCGGTGGCCTCGTCCCGGATCGCGTCGGTGTAGTTGATCGTCGTCCATTGGTCGTCAGTGATCGTGCCGATAGCTCGTTTCACGGCCGGGTCCATCCGGGCCGTGATGGAGACTTTCGCGCCAGCGCGGTGCGCGGCGGCGACGACCGCGTGGCCGTAGAACGCGCTGTCCGCGCGCAGCAGCACCAGGCCGGCGGCCGTCTGGCTGCGGAGGCGTTTTACTGTGGCGAGGACATCCCCGACGAACTTTCCCGCGCCACGCGGAGAACCCGCCGCGCCTTTCCGCAGCCGGGACCCGATGATGATCGGTGCCGCTTTCGGTGTGGAGACGATGCCGATCAGGGCGTTCAAACCGCGCACTCCGGAGTATCCGTAGCCGGAGCCTTGCTTCTGATACCCGTGGACTTCCTTGATCGTGTCGTCGATGTCCACCAGCGCGTAGTCGTCGATTCCGGCCACGATCGGGGTGTGTGCGGCGACGTTGACCAGCCAGCGCCAGGCGACGGCGTCCA
>NZ_QZVS01000002.1 GCF_003602235.1 Cryobacterium melibiosiphilum | reverse complement strand
CGAGCCATCAACCGACCGGCCGCATCCACCTCATCGAGAAACCGGTTGCACCTCTCCATCCCCGGCTTCAACGCCCGCCGCGCCGCCTCAAACGGGTCCGGAGACGGGTACTCATCATCATCAGGCTCCTCATTGGGTACTTCTTCAGGTTTCTTCATGAGCATTAGTCAATACTGAACCTCTGACATTCCCGCCCCGAACCGGGGCCAAATAGCGCCTCAACCAGTCGCCCCAGAAAAAACTTTCAAGTATTCTTTGCCGCCTGGCGACACGGCCATGGCGACACAAAGAGTTCCGGACGCGCCAAACCGAGCGCGCTGTGCCAGATGGCCCGGCGCGCCCGGTTCGTGGGTGCTAAGTTGCAGCGCTCAAATGTCGCCTAGAGCCGCACGGTGCGAAACCGGTCGCCCATCAGCAGGCCCATTCCCATCAGCGGGAGGAGCAGGGCCACCGCCAGCAACGGGGACTCCTCAAATCCTGCTGTAGCCAGCGACGTGACCGTGACGGCGGCTGTGGAGCTGCCGCCGAGGGTGGCGTCACCAGACCCGGCCAGGGTTCCCGCGGCCGTGCTCGAACCGATGACGACGGATGCCGTCACTCCCGTTGTCACTGAACCTCCGGTCGCCGTGGTGCCGCCCGTCGAGCCGGTGGTGGTGCCACTGGTGCCGACGGTTCCCGTGGTGCCAATGGTTCCCGTGGTTCCCGTAGTGCCGGTGGTCTCGGTGGTCCCGGTGGTGCCAGTGGTGCCGGTGGTGCCGGTGGTGCCGGTGGTCCCGGTGGTCCCGGTGGTCCCGGTGGTGCCAGTGGTTCCAGTAGTCCCCGTGGTCCCGGTGGCCGAAGTGAGGCCCGTCGTCGACGAGGTGCCGATGACGCTGATCGCGTTATTGGTCACCGCGACCGGAGCTCCGAAGGTCCCGAACAGCTGGGTGCCGCCGAGGATGCTGTCTTCTCCGTCGGTGGTCGAGGTCCCGAGTGTTCCGAGTGTTCCCGTTCGACCGGTCGTTTCGGTGGAGGTGCTGTCGCCGAGGATGCTGATGGCGTTGCCCTGGACGGTGACCGGGGCGGTCACGTCGGGGGTGACCTGGGTGCCGCCGGCGA